>VGBW01000004.1 GCA_016870365.1 Actinomycetota bacterium
GAAAGCTATAGACATCCTGCTCATCTAGAATGTCCTTCATCCAGACAAATGAGATGCCCCACATGGCAGCTACCCCAAGGAGAGCCCAGGGGGCTAATCTAAGTTGCACTATTTATCCCTCATTTTCTTATCCCTCATTTTCATCAGCATGGCCACTTCTTTTCCATGCTCTGGCTCTTCACCCGGGGTTTCTAGGATTAATGGCGCATCTGCAATAGCTGGGTGGGCTAGGAGTTCGGCAAATGCTTCGATTCCTATCTCGCCCTCTCCTAGATTCTGATGCCTGTCTTTAAGAGAGCCAAGCACATCCATTGAATCGTTGGCATGGATTAAATGGATGCGCTCAACACCGGCAACCTCAACCAGTAGGTCAATAGTTGCCTTCATTCCACCTTTACTTTTGATGTCATGACCTGCTGCAAATACATGGCAAGTATCAAGACAGATACCAACCTTGGGATGCCACTCCAGGGCTTCAAAGTAATTATCTAGATCTTCAAGACGCTTAACTAGTGACTGACCTTGGCCGGCTGTTGGTTCAAGCAGGAGCCATGGGTCTTGCTCATTCAACTCTTCTAGTATCGGCATCATCCCCTCACGAATCTGTTTCAAGGCCTTTTTGACATTTCCTTCATCAACGGCCGATCCAGTATGAATCACGACACCTTTAGCTTCTATTTCGCGCCCACGTTTGAGAGAATACTTCGTCGAAGCTAATGAATTCCTATAGGTGCCTTCAGTTGGTGATCCTAGATTGATAAGAAATGGTGCATGGATATATGTCTCAATATCTAGTTCTCTTGCCTTTTCAATGAATACTTCATCGGCATCATGATTTGTTTCTGGCATAGCCCAGCCTCGGGGATTCGAGGCAAAAACCTGAATTGCCTCAGCCTGAATAGTTTTGGCATATTCAATTGCGCGCTTAGCCATACCACCTGAGGTTGGCACATGCGCACCAAGGCGAGGTCTTCTCTCTGCTTTGGGCACTTAATCACCCTACAGTGATTGTGACAGTTGAGCCACGTTTCACTTTTTCTCCCACTTTAGGTGAGATGTTGGTGACAACTTTGGTCTTCTTATTGCCTACTTTCTTGACAATTACCTTCAATTCCAGGTCTTTAAGGGTATCGACGGCCTCGGCTTGACTTAGGGAGAACAGATTAGGGATAAAGATAAACTGTGATCCCTTAGAAACCGTTAAAGTAATGACGCTTCCCTTATCGATATCTCCACCGCTTGGCATCTGGCTAATTACTGCTCCTATAGGAAGATCTTCACTAAAGACATACTTAGTCTCAACGTCAAAACCTGCTTCAGTAAGTTCATTAAGTGCCTGCTCTCCGCTCTTTCCTTCATAGCTTGAAACTCCGACCTGCTCAATGCCTTTGGAGACATATAGAGTTACTTGGCTATCGCGCTTAATGCGCTCGCCAACTGCCGGAGTGCTTCGCATGACAAATCCTTTAGGGAATTCCGTTGAGAACTCCTCTATTACTTGACCAGGAAGCAATTTACTATCCAGAATCAAGCCTTGAGCAATCTCTACCTTTAGGCCTTGAAGAGTTGGGACGACATATCGCTCCTTACCTTTTGAAATTGTGACCTCAACTGTTCCATTAGGGTCAATTCGCCCGCCTCCTGCAGGATTTGAGTTAATCACCCTATTTTCTGGGATTTCTTCGCTGAATTCTTCTCGTTCAACTCTTAGATCAATGCCAAGATCGGCTAATTCACCAGTTGCTTCTTTGACCGTTAAGCCAGCAAGGGATGGAACAATCACTTTTGACCCAGGGCCAACGATTGCATACCAAATACCAACTCCAATGGCTAATGCAATGAAAGCTGCTATCTTTCGATTGCGTTTGACGCGCTTGGATAACACCTTCTTACGGGTTGCAGAACTTTTCTCTTTTTTCATGGCGGTCTCCTGGGTCTTGGGAAGTGCAACTTCAATCTCTTTTTTCCTAGACAGGCGCTTTGTGCCAACCTTCTTGCCGGGCGTTCTTATGGCAAGTGGTGGTAGGTCAAGTTCTAAACTTAGCTGTCTCTTACGAGGATCTAACTTCTCAGAGAGCTCACGTAGTTTCTCTAGCATGACCACTGCATCTCTTGGTCGTTTATCAGGATCGATATTAGTAGCCGATAGGACAAGTTCATCAATTTCTGTAGAGAGTCCAAGTTTAAGTGTTGAAGGAGCAGGTACTCGCTCATTTACATGTTTAATCGCTACCTGAACCGGATCTTCTCCGTGATAAGGCTTCTGTCCAGTCAAGATTTCAAAGAGAACAATTCCAAGTGAGTAGATATCACTTCTAGCATCTGCTACTCCACGTTGAACTTGTTCAGGGGAGAGATATGAAACACTTCCTAGAATGACACTTGATTCAGCGGTCATAGTGTTTCCGAGTAAGGCCCCTCTAGCCAAACCAAAGTCAGCAATCTTTATTCGCCCCTCTTTAGAGACCAAAATGTTCTCAGGTTTTATATCCCTATGAACAATTCCTAACTTATGGGCCGCAGCCAGAGCGCTAGCAACTGGAGTGATAATCGATAAGGACCGCTCAACAGATAGTGCGCCCTGCTCAACTATGTAATCTCTTAGAGTTGCACCTTCTACCAATTCCATGACAATGAATACGCATGGAACCCCACCTTGATTCCATCCTTGATCCAAAACGGCAACGATACTGGGATGAGATAGCGATGCGGCAGCTTTCGCCTCCCTGATAAATCTTGAGACAAATTGCTCATCTTGGGCAAGATGAGAATGCATGATCTTTACTGCAACGTGTCGATCAAGTCTTAAATCTATAGCGGCATAAATAGTCGCCATTCCGCCAGAGCCAACAACGCGGGTTAGCTGATAGCGCCCATCGATGATTTCCCCAGTTAAGTCTGACACGTGGGAATTTTAGATGAAATTTGCTCCATCAATGCGGATAGTGGCGCAATCGCGAGTGTTGTCTGCAGCAAAGTGGAAATTCTCTCGCATCTGCCAGATCTCCATCTCCTTTTCAAGGTATGCGCCATCTCTTTGCAAGACACGTTGCAAACCCACCTGAGCTGAAATTTCAATCCAAATCAACTCATCTAGGAATTTTCTAATTGTCTTCTGACCGGCTCCCACCCCTTCTAGAATCAAGATGTCTGGAAAAGAGAATTCAAGTAGGGGGCCAAATTTGGATTCGAGCCAGTCATATTTTCTATATTTGAAAGGCTTTCCCTGCGATACGGGAGAGCAGATATTTATGTCCAGAACTTTGCCGAGGGCTGGAGTTAGCGCACTCTGCCAACCATCATAGAGATCATCCATATGCACAATCTCAACTCTGGCTTCTTTGATGTTTTCTTTAAGACGATTAGCAAGAGTTGTCTTTCCTGCCCCTGCGGGGCCATCGATAGCAACTATTCGTCCTGCGTTATCTAAGGCTCTCCCTCTTTTAATGCTGGTAACGATTTGGCTAATTGTGGGCTGATTCATATTAGATTCGATTTGAGCTACTTGATAACTTCCTCCAACGGTATAGTCCGAAGAAAGCAATAACGGTGAATACGCCATAGAGCAAAGCAGTGAACCAATATCCCTGATTGGCATAGTGATAGGTGCCGAAAATGTCAATCACAATCCAGGCAATCCAAGTTTCATTTCTCTGAAGCACCATAGCAATTTGTGCCAGAGTACTTGAGACAAGTATGAATGAATCTGGAAGAGTTGCAGCGGCGCCGATACTTTCAAGAGCTGGTGCGCTGATGAGCCAAGAGGCAATCAAAGCTGAGACCCAGATAAGTCTCTCCTTATTATTCATATATCTTGGAGCAACCCCAGATGGCTTCCATCCTAGCCAGCCCCAGATTGCTGCTGCGATGAAGACAAATTGGAGAAGTGCGCTAGCAATGAGATTTACTTGATAAAAGAAGATTGCATAAAGGGATGCACTTACTACATACCAAGGCCAGGTAATTCTCGCCCCACGCGCCCCAAGGAGGACTGCAGCAAATGAGGTAATGACGGCGCTTAACTCCAGGGCTGATACTTCATATCCCCATGCAGTGAATAAGGTAAACATGTTTTTATCTCCCTTCCAGTTCGCATTACCGAGCTGGTCTTTCGGTCGACCTTCGATGAGGTCCTCTCAGCCAACTTTTGGCTCCCGATTAGTAGAAAGAATAGCATTAGCCCGTGCTCAAGTTTGGTTATTTCGCGATGCTCGCCTTTACGGTTGTAGGCTCATTCTGGCTTGAGATTTTCTTAAAGGTTGGAGTTATGCGAAGGATTAAGCGAGCGCTGCTGGCAATCCTTCCTACTGCAACGATATTTCTGATCTGGGACTACTACGCAGTTACCTCTAGACACTGGTTCTTTGATGAGCAACAAGTGGTTGGAATCTTTGGTCCTGCCGGCGTTCCACTTGAAGAATTCCTCTTCTTTCTCGTCGTCCCCCTAGCTGCTCTCATGACTATTGAAGCTGTTAGGCGAGTAAAGCCCCTTTGGACTTATGGTGATGAGCAATGAGTTATACCCAGCTAGCTCTACTCTCTATTCCTCTGGTTTTCGTCTTCGATGTCTACATAACTAAATCTAGGATTCTAACAAGAAAGAGTTTTTGGAACGCCTACGCGATCATGCTCTTCTTTCAGATTATTACCAATTGGTGGCTAACCTCAAGAGGAATCCTTACCTACAATCCTGAAGTAATAATTGGAGTTCGTATTGCTTCTGCTCCAGTTGAAGATCTCTTGTTTGGATTCTCTATGATTGTCATGGTGATTTCCCAATGGATCTATTGGGGAAGAAGGGGAGTGCAGGTAAACTAGCGAGAGGCCAGAGCTGAGAAATAAGCAGGAAGTGCAGTCCTTGCCCGTCTCCAATTAGAAGTCTTAGCCCTCTTGGTAAAGATCTGATAATCAATTTTTTCAACTTCATCAACAATTCCACAGTAGAGCTCACTTGCTGCTCTAATGCAGGCACGAGCATCAGGGCTTAATAGCTCAATTCCCTTATCTGCTTCCTTCTGTAACTGCCGCACGCGTGCGATCTGGAACTTGAGTGCTTGGATGATTTCAGGACTTACTACTCGCCTCTCTAGCATCTGGCGTTCCACGCCAAATGAGGCTAACTCCGCCATTGGTAGATAGATGCGCCCCCGCTGGAGATCCTCCCCAACATCCCTGATGAAGTTAGCTAATTGGAAAGCTATTCCTAGTTTTTCCGCAGGGATGAGCGCCTCAGACTCTTTGCCCTTAACTGTTCCTAGAACATGGACCATCTCAAGCCCAATTACTGCAGCTGATCCATAGACATATTCCATCAGATCTTCATATTTGTCATACTGAGTCACTGTTAAATCCATCGCCATTGAGTGGAAAAATGCTTCAAAGTAGGCAATAGGGATCATGAAGCGTTGCACAGTGTCAACTAGGGCTCTTCCTATATGGTCACTACTTCGGCCCATGTAAATATCTGATAAGAGTTGATCACTCCATTTACCAAGAGCATCAACTTTTTCTTGATTGGAAAGAGTTGAAGATAGATCATCAACAATTTCATCGGCATAGCGAGCAAAACCATAGAGAGCATGAACATAAGGGCGCTTTGCTTTGGGAAGTAGGAGAGTGGCTAAGTAGTAAGTCTTCCCATGAAGGGAGTTGAGTCGCTTGCACTCTAGATAAGATTTGCGTAGCTCTAGATCAATGATTCCAGCAGCGCTTAACTCATCCATACTATTTTACTGGCCCCAAGATTCTCTCTGCCGCAAGTCTTCCTGAGATAAGCACCATTGGGACTCCAACTCCCGGCTGGGTTCCGCTTCCAGTAAAGACCACGTTCTCATAACCTTTAGCCATATTACTTGGCCTAAATGGACCAGTTTGGAGGAAGGTGTGAGCACTAGCAAATGGCGCACCCCGCTCCATCCCCATCTCCTGCCAATCAAGTGGAGTTGTTACATGTTCGACTTCAACAGAATTTCCAAAGTCTTCATATCCTCGCGCCTGCATAGTGGCATACATCTGATCTTTATAAACGCTCTTCATCTTCTTCCAATCGATACCAGCATCCAGGTTGGGCGTTGGGAAAAGTATGTAGTAACTATGTTTTCCACTTGGAGCAAGACTGGCATCATCTTTAGAGGGAAGCGTGACTAGAAGACTAGGGTCGCTCATTAGCTGTTTTTTCGTTATTAATTCATCAAAGACGCCATCCCAGGAGTTACCAAAGTGAATGTTGTGATGGGCTAGGTGATCATAACTCTTGGAAGAACCGGCCAAGATGGTTACACACGATGGAGAGTAATTCAGTCTCTTGACTGAAATTGGAGTCTTACCAAGCAATTCCCTCCAAGCAACAGGCAGATCTGGATTTAGTACTAATACATCACATTCAATTCTCTGACCGTCACTAGTCATGACTGCAGTTGCTCGAGACCCGTTCTTCTCAACCTTTGTCACCGTGGTGTTGTATTCAAAGGTGACTCCATGTCTTGTCGCAGCTCCTGCAAGGGCCCTTGGAACTGCATGCATGCCGCCCTTAGGAAAGAAGACTCCATTTACTGAGTCCATATAAGCAATTACGGCATATATTGCTAGCGCTTGCTGGGGAGAGACTCCGGCATACATCGCCTGGAAAGAGTAGACGCGCTGAGTTCTAGGATCCTTGAGGAATTGCGAGACCTTAGGTGCTAGTTTTCTAAAGCCACCGAGGGCAATCAAGCGAGCAAGATTGGGAGTTAGTAGATTTAAAGGAGAGTCAATGTTTCTATCGATGAAATCATTCATCTCATACTTATACAACTTAGTGACGAAGTCTACATACCTTCTATATCCAGCAGCTTCATCTGCGTTGATATTTTGGGCAATCTCAGCCTCCATCTGCTCAGTATTGGCATGAACATCTAGTTGAGAACCATCGGCATAGAAGGCGCGATATAAGGGTTTGAGTGGCATTAGCTCTAGCCAATCTTCAATCCTCTCTCCAACGCAGGCAAGAGCATCAGCAATCAGACCAGGCATTGTCAAAACACTTGGCCCGGTATCAAAGGAGTAACCATCTTTCTTCATAAGGCCATTTCGACCACCCGGAACTGCTTCGCGCTCCAGAACAATTACTTCGCGCCCAGCACCTGCCAATCTAAGAGCGCAACTAAGTCCGGCAAGGCCCGCGCCAACGACAACTACTCGGTCAGTTTTTCCTTTAACTTTTCGCACTCTAAAGACTCCGTTGCGTTGTCATGGTAGCCATCTCTTCTAAAACCGAGACAACACTTGCCTCAACCTGGCCATCTCGCAACGCAGAGATCGCTTTATCTCTAAGCTCTGTGATGAGCTTCTCAACTTGAGCAATCGCGCCAGAGCTAGAAATGATCTCCTGAAGTTGAAGGATTTGAGTTCTATCAAGACCCTCTTTGCCAAGTGATGCTGAGAGCAGATCACGATCTTTCTGATCCACTAGCTCCATGGTTAGGGCGATAAGAACTGTCCGCTTTCCCTCCCTTAGATCATCACCTGCTGGCTTTCCAGTGACATCTGGATCTCCAAATACCCCTAGGAGATCATCGCGCAATTGAAATGCCTCACCGAGTGGGAGTCCAAAGGAAGAATAGGTGTTCATAAGCTCTTTCTTGCCGGAAAGAGCTGCGCCGAAATGAAGTGGACGCTCAATCGAATATTTGCCTGATTTAAATCGAGCAACTTTGAGTGCTCTATCAATACTAGTTGTCGCAAGTGCTCCTTCTAAGACATCAAGGTATTGACCCGCCATTAGTTCATCTCTCATATCGCCAAATACTGATTGAACTTGAAGAAGTTCATCCCCGCTAATTCCTGACTCAACCAATAAACGATCCGCCCAAACTAGAGCCAGATCTCCCAGAAGAATCGCAGAGGAGCTTCCAAATCTTTCAGAGCTGCCATTATATGAAGCGTCTTGGTGATATTGTTGAAAGGCTTTATGAATTGCTGGTTTGTTTCTTCTTGTATTAGAGCCATCCATCAAATCATCATGGATGAGTGCGCAGACGTGAACTAACTCTAAAGATGTGCAGGCACGCAAGACTTCAGCTCTTGGCTCTGCCCCGCTTCCTAAATAACCTAAATAAGCAAAGATGGGCCTAAATCTCTTGCCACCTTGCGTAATAAAATCTGACATAGCCTTGGCAACAGGTGCTAACTCTGGGCCAATGCCAAGTAGTGAAACGCTTCTCTCAGCGGCAAATGAGGCCAAAGTCTTATCTATCTCGGCGCGAAGCTGGGACAGGTCAGGTGAATTCACGGCGCAACGGTACCCTCCCGCTATATGGATAGCGTCCCTACCTTCTCTGTTGAGTTCTTTCCGCCTAAGGATCAGGCCGGAGAGGAGCGCCTCTGGGGCGCCCTAAAGGCCCTTGAACTTTATAAACCTGATTTTGTTTCGGTTACTTATGGAGCAGGTGGTTCTACCAGAGATCGCACGGTAAGAATCACATCGGAGATAACATCACGAAGTGGAATATCTACCATCGCACATCTCACCTGCGTTGGCTCTAGCAAAGATGAACTAGTTGAAATTCTTAAGCAATATAGAGGTTCGGGAATCAAATCAATTCTTGCCCTGCGGGGAGATCCAAAGGGAGGGCCTGGCGTGAAGTGGGAGAGTACAGCTGGAGGCTTTGATCACGCAGATCAATTGGTTTCTCTCGCATCGCAGATGGGCTTTGAAGTTGGAGTGGCGGCATTCCCCGATGGTCATCCGGCATCAAATGGCAACTATGAGCAAGATATAGAAGTACTTCTTGAAAAAGAGCGTCGCGGAGCAAGATTTGCCACAACCCAGTTCTTTTTTGATATTAAGGGCTATTTCAATTTAGTAAATGAGATAAGAGCTTTCGGCTCAAGGTTAGATATCTATCCCGGAATTCTTCCGATTACTAACAGAGCTCAATTGAAGAAAATGGCAGAACTTGGCGGAACCCCAATACCAAGTGATATTCAAAGTAGAGTTGAAAGAGCAGGAGAGCGTTCAGCTGATGTTGCAAGGGTTGGAATTGACATTGCCAGTGAATTATCTAAAGAGCTTCTAGAAAGTGGGGTTCCTGGCTTACACTTCTATACTATGAATAGCGCAACGCCAACCATTGAGATAATCAAGAGGATTGGCCTACGATGAAAAAGTCAGAGTTCTTTAACTCTTGGGGCGCTCTTCACGGGGGAGCACAGATCAGGGGAGTAGTTCGAGCCTGGCTTGAGATCTCATTTCTGCTCTGCAAACCCTTGGCAGCCATGAGAGTAACGCCAAACTCACTTTCAATTCTTGGGCTTTTTCTGGGTGCGGGCCTGCTGGTAACGATTGAAAATGATTGGGCTATTGCTTTTCTAGCCCTTTCTCTAATTGCCGATGGGCTTGATGGATCCTTGGCAATACTCACTGGCAAGGTCAGCAAGTGGGGAGCTTTATTGGATGGCTTTATCGATCGAGTGGTTGAATCACTCTGGGCATATAGCCTCTATCTACTCGGCGCCCCGTATCAATTGGTATTGATCGCTTGGCTAGCAGCATTTCTTCAAGAATATGTACGCACAAGGGCGGCATCTCTTGGAGTTACTCAACTTGGGGTTGTGACCATAGGGGAGCGGCCCATTAGAGCCAGTATTCTATTTATTGCGCTCGTTGCAAGAGCAGTAGATATGGACTTAGCAATACTTCTTTCTCAAATCTGGGCAGTTCTTCAGGTCATGTCTTTATTGACAGTGCTTAGTTTTCTTCGACCGCTTCTGCGACAATCTCGGCGCTAATTCCAACCAAAGGCAGCCCGCCTCCAGGATGAGTAGAACCTCCAACTAAGAATAGATTCTTAATTTTTGAGCGATTACGTGCTCGCCAAAATGCAGATCTTGCTCCATTGCTAGATGTTCCATAAATAGAACCTCCTGGGGCGCTAACACTCTTGGCTAGATCTGCAGGGCTTCTATATTCAATTACTTCAAGTCTTGAGCGAATATCTAGACCTCTTGCCTCCATAAGATCTATGATGTGATGGCTATATTCTGTTGCACTCTTCTCATCCCAATCAAAGCCAACCCCAGGTTCATGGCGAGGAGCATTAATCAATACTGACCAACTCTCGTCGGCTCCATTGCGCCTCATCTTGGCATCAAGGGGATTGCAGATATAGATTGCTGGATCTTCCACGGGCTTCTTCTTTCCAAAAATAGAATCAAATTCGGCGTCGTAGTCCTTAGGGAAGAAAACGGTGTGATGACCAAGTTCTGATGAACCGCGTAGACCAAGTAGCAGTGAGAATCCAGATAGTGAGGCAGTGGCTTTGTTCAGCGATTTACGTGCCCTCTTGGTTTTAGAGGTTTTCTCAAGTAGTTGGTTATAGACTAGCTCTGCATCAGAATTGGCGATAACAACATCACTTATGTGGATCTGGCCATTTGCTAATTTGACTCCACTCGCCATCCCAGATTTAGTGATGATCTGAGCCACTTTGGTGTTGAGTTGGAGTTCAACTCCGAGATCACTTAAACGAGTTTCAAGAGATTTGGCTAGCGTGCCAACTCCACCGCTTACATGCCAGGCACCAAAGGCCTCTTCAACAAAGACAATAGTTAGAAGGACTGCAGGAACCTTTCTGGGATCAGAGCCGGTGTAGGTGGCATAGCGATCAATTATCTTTCCGATATGAACATTGTCGGTATAGCTCCTAACCAAATCTCTAAGGGAGGTAAAAGGAGCGATAGTTTTCAAATCACGAAGAAGCGATGGGGTTCTTATCATCTCTAAGGGAGAGCGAAGCTCACTTTCAATGAAATTCTGCCTTGAGGCATCCCACATCTTCTCTGCCCTGATTAGTAATTGGTGCCAAGCATCTCCTGCCTGAACTCCGAAGCTTTTGGCTATGGCAGAGACGGTGCCGCTATGTGAAAGATTTGGGAAAGTGACCCTCTTGCCATCATCGAAGATATAGGTGAAGGAGGGATCTACAGGGTCTAGTTGGGCAATATGTTCTAAGCGTTTGCCAGTCTTGACAAAGAGATCTCTGTAGACAGCAGGAAGAGTTAGTAGTGAGGGGCCAGTATCGAAAGAAAATCCTGAGATGGTTTCAGTTCGACACTTGCCACCAGCAAAGCTTGCTGCTTCAAATACTTTTACCTTATGTCCTCGTTTTGCCAGGCGGGCAGCAACAGCCATTCCACCCATACCAGAGCCAATAACAATCACTGATTTTGAAACCTTGCTCACCCTATGATGGCTCATAGTTTTCTTCCTCGCCAACGAAGATCGCCTCGATATTTCCTTATCCAAGAAAGAGCTATCAGAGATATCCATATTGCGGCACTCAAGGGATGAAGCAGTGAGGCACTTGGGATAGTTCGAGTTTTGATTGCACTTAGGATTCTTGTAATGACAATTGCAAAATAGAGATACCAGCCGAAGAGTGATCCTGATAGAGCAGATACAATGGGAAGAATTGAGGTGAGAATCAGTAAAGATATTGCAACAAAAGCACCTAGAGGATTAACAAATGCGCTCCATTGCGACTTGGCATAGCCTTCAATTAGTTGAGTAGCGCTGGTATACATTCGGCATTGCGCGACCTTGGAACCATCTGCCACGCCACCTCTAAATCCAGCTTTCACCAGATTTCTAGCTAGGTGGAGATCATCTAATACCTCACCCTTAACTCCTTGATGCCCATCACACTCAAAATATGCTTGGCGCTTAATCACCATGAATTGACCATTAGCCACAACGGTTGAAGGCCTTGGCCATTTCTGTGAGATTCGAAGGGGCAGACTCGTAAACCATGACCATTGAAGAAGGGGTTGGGTTAAGCGTTCTAAAAATGTTATGGCAATTTGCCGCGGATAAGGAGAAATGAATTCCCAATTCCATGAATTCAAAGATTGAATCGTCTCTGAAATAGCTGTTGGAGTTAGCCTTACATCAGCATCTAGAAATACCAAGTACTGGCCCCTTGCAGATTTGGCTAATTGATAGCAGGCAAAGTTCTTTCCCAGCCAACCCTCTTCTAGACCTTTGCCCACAATCACTTTTGTCTTGCCCCCAGATAACTCTGCTAGCAATTCTTTAGTGTTATCACTCGAGGAGTCATCAAGAAGAATAATCTCGAAGTCATTCAAATTGACCTGCCCGATAAGTGAGCTGATTAAGTCATGGACATTTTCAGCCTCATTGCGCATAGGTACTAAAATTGAGACAGATTGATCAATGATTGCACGGCTTTTATCGTCAACTACCCTTATAGAGAGGTAGTTGAAGATCGCAAAAAAGAGCATCAATGCGATAAGAATGGCAGAGACACTTAAGAGAAAAGTCATTTTCCTTAGTCTCGGCGACCATATTTGACTGATAAGGAGTACCAGATTACAAGGGCGCCTAGGGCCGTTCCTCCAATGAGTGCCACCCCTGGTCTATCAAAGTGGAAAGTATTGATTGCGATTCCACCAATCCAACTCCAAGCAAGAAAGAATTCAGGAACAGCTCTACTTGAACCAAAGGAGCGTCTTTTCTTAGGAAGGAATATATCAAGTAGTGCCATTAGCCCCATCCCGGTTAATAGCCATCCAAAAGTATTGGAAAGTGGAATCTCAGGTTGAAACGGCACGCTCCTGCCACTTACCTCCCAACTCCAACGACCAGCAGAGACCATCTGTGGATCTAGGAATAGATCCCAGGCCATAAGGCCGTAGCCGCCAACTAGAAAGACAAAATTTGGAGCAACGCGTCTAGCAGCGATGAAGACCGAGTGGGCCATCATGATCCAGGCAAAGGGAACAACTAAAGGAACATCAAAGATCTGATAGCCAAGCGATGGCGAATATTCATAACTTCCAAAGGGCCAGGTAGTTCTCATTCCTACTTGTTCAATTATTAAAGCGTAGGTGAAGGTTATGAAGAGAAATCTCAAAGCATAGGTAAGGCCATATGCAAAAAGGGCGTGAAGCAACATTGCTCCTGCCGCCCAGTAAACAGTTGCGATAGTGACTAGACGTAGGCGCTCGCCTTCGATCAGGGGATAGGAGAGTTGCAGCGCTATAGCAACGGATAGAACAGCTAACAAGACAAAGTTTTTCCAAGCGCTTATCGTGCGCCGCGAATCTCGCTTCGGACGAGAATTGGGGATAGACATGGCTTAATTCTGCCTTATAGGGAGCCCTTAGATTCAATGAGGGCAAAACGTGAAAACATCTCCTCGGCATACCAAGCGTGGCGATGTGTGGCCTTGATCGCCTCTTTATGAGCAGCACCTGAGTAGGCAAAATTCTTAACTGCTTCTGCTGTTTCCCAGATCGAGAGAGTTCCCTGCAATCCAATTGGGGCTTCACCTATTCCAATAGCAGAAATCAATCCAGGGCAGGAGTGAAGGCTTGCAGTAACCGGAGGGACTGAGTTCCAGAAGATTACGTTCTTACGCCACTTAATTCTGGCTCGAGTGATTGCAACTATTTTGCCACTCCAATTCGCGGGAGCACCGGGGATGTCCTTAAATGGTCTCTTCTTTGACCAGGCGCCATTGACTGATATCGGAGACAGTTGAGCGTAGAATCGTGATTGAGATCTTCTGGCCCAACGCTCAATTATTTTTGCATTAGCAATATCCGAATCTTTATCGACAACAACTAAGAGGCCCCAGCGAAGAGGATCAGCATCCTTTGGGGTAAAAGTTTCACCTTTGCCTGCCCCGAGTAACTTCCAAAATTTCACATCACCCCTTCTTGCAAGGTATAGGCGGTCTAGTCCCATATGCAAGATTGCCCAAGGAATATAGCGAGCCTTAATCTTCCAAAAGAAAACCAGAATCACTTTGCAATTCCTGCAGCTTTCCTTATCTCATCAATTACATCATAGGGACTGTCCCACATTGGAGCATGGCCGGTCTCTGGAAAAATAATCCATCTGGCATGTTTTGGCGCCAGGGATTTTTCTTGGCAGCTAGTCTCAGGAAGAGTCCTATCAGAATCACCAAAGATTATAGTCACCGGAATTGATTCAGGTATATGGCGATCAAAGCGCTTTAATAGCATGCCATCCCAAGCTGGGTAGTAGCCCTGCGCACTCGACATGGCAATCACCGCATCAAGACAGAGTTCATATGAGAACTCCTGCCAACGCGGACTAACATCAGCAAAACCTAACCTACGAGCAGGTGCAAAATGCAACATTGTTGGCGCTAATTTGATGGTGTATTTGGAAAGAAATCGCGCTCGTGCAGTCCCCGGATATCTGGCGTTATAGGGATTAAGCCACAATCCGGCAGGGGCAATACCAACTAGAGACCTAACTCGTATGGGAGCTATCGCTGCCATCTCCATGGCAATCCATCCTCCAAGTGAGTTACCAGCCAGGTGAAAGCTATCGATGGCCTCTTCACTCAATTGATCCAAAACTTTAAGTGCCAAGGAATAGGGATCCATGGATTCACCTCTTTGGAGAGGCGTTTTTCCATGCCCTGGAAGATCAAGGCTAATTACCGAAAAGTCTTTATCCAAGGTTGAACGAATGGGCTTCCAGGCGGTGCTGGCAGATCCCATGCCATGGATTAGAACTAGTGGATCTCCAGCACCACTTTTTTCCATACTCCATTTAGGAGACATGAATTCGCTTTTTTCGTAGAAGATTGTAGAAGGCTACGGTGATTATGAAAGCCGCAATCGCATTGATCCTTTCAGGTTCAGATCTTGAAAGTAGATTTGCCAATGAGCTAAGGAGTCCCAGAAGAAAAAAGAACTTTAGTATTCCGGTCTTTACCTTATCTATTCCACGACTTGCTAAGAAGTAAGTGTACGCTTGAGAGATAACGACGATGGTAGTTAATATGTAGAGCGCCCTAACCCAGTTTGGAAATCCTTCAAACTGACCTCCAACTGCTCTGTCAAAGGCATACGATGCATTAAGGGTAACGCCAACGACAAGAATCAGATTCCACAGAAAACACAAATAGACAGCAATTTGAAAAATACGCTTCACTTCATGGACCGACTTTTGCGCTGGTTGCACCTGATGCTATTAATAACTCTTGATATGTGGTCGGAAATACAGCGTGAGGATGACCAGCTGCAGCCCAAATAACTTGATAATCACCTAAGGCTTCATCAATCAACGTCATACCAGGCGCCTTTATCCAGCCAAGTGGGGCAACTCCCCCCACAGAGTATCCCGAAATCTCTTTGACATAATCGGCATCTGCCCTCTCTAGAGATGAAACCTGTAGGAGAACTGCAACCAATTTTGTATCGACTCTATGACGGCCTGAAGTAATTACAAGAAGTGATCTCTGATCTGGCATCTTAAAAACTAGCGATGAGGCAATCTGGCCAACCTCAATACCAAGTGCCGCTGCAGCCTCCGCAGCACTTCTCGCACTGTTGCTGAGAATCTTTATCTTTCCTGGAATTGCATGCTTATCAAAGGCTGCTTGAGCGCGCTTAACCGCAGCCTTTTCTAGTATGGAATCCATAGTTGGATTCTAGAGAGTGGCTATCAAATCTCTTACCAGCGACTTAATCTGATCTCGTATTGGACGGATGGCATCAACGCTCAGCCCTGCAGGATCATCTACTTCCCAATCAAAATAACGCTTACCGGGATAGAGGGGGCAAGCATCGCCACATCCCATAGTGATAACAACATCTGAGGCCTCAACTGCTTGATTGGTGAGTATCTTTGGACTCTGCGCGCCTAGGTCAATGCCTTCTTCTCGCATCGTTGCAACAACTGCTGGACTTATTGAATCCGAGGGAGCAGATCCGGCGCTTCTTACCTCAACCCGATCTCCAGCAAGTTCTCGTAGATAGCCAGCTGCTATTTGCGAGCGACCTGCGTTATGCACACAGACAAAAAGAACAGAGGCTCTCTTGTTCAAAGAGAATCCTTTCTCTCTTCAATCATGAGATATTCCACGTCTCTACAAGAGTGAAGGCGGCAATGGCAAACACAAAGAGCGCAAATGCTCGCTTGAGGGTTGTCGGCGAGAGCTTTGAGCTATGGCGTGATGCCGGACGTGAAACAAGCAGGGCCATAAGGGCGATAACGATTGGAATTGACCAATTAACCTCGTCCCAATGGCGAAAGTGAGCAAAGAAGCCAGTAAGGGTATTGATGGTGATTATGAAAAGAGATGTTCCCGCAGCTTTTGTGGGCGCAATGTTATAGAAGAGAACCAAGATTGGTATGGCCAGAAAGCCTCCTCCAATTCCAAATAGGCCAGTGATTGCGCCAATGATTAGAGAAATAGCAATTAAGGCAAAGGGTGAAATCTTTCGCTCACTAGATTGTTTGGGGGATGGAAGAAGCATGGATGAACCAGCAACTATCAAAACCATGGCAAAGCCAGTAAGAATTATCTTCTCTGGTATTTCTGGAAGAAAATAAGCACCGGTGAAGTTTGTGCTAAGCCCGATTGCCCAAATTACAAGTGATTCTTTTATTAATATCTCATTCTTTCTGAGTTTTGGCAGAGCCCCAGAGGCAGCACCAATGAAGACCACGATGAGAGATGCAGTTGTTGCTTGAACTGGATTAAAGCCAAAAATATAGATTAGGGCTGGGACTGCCAGCATCGAGCCACCGGCTCCGACATATCCAAGAACCAAGCCAATTGCGATGCCGGTAAGAATTGCTACCGCTATCTCCACGGGAAGAGGCTATCTAAGCCAATAGAAAAACCCCCGCTATTAAGTGCTTACTATCGGGGGTTTCTGGCGCTAATTCAAATCTTGTTCAACTAGAGATTAAAGATTCCTTCGGTAATCGTTGGGCCAAATTCGCCGCCACTTCCAACCAAGACAAAGATAACTAGGGCAGCTCCAGCTAGGGCAAGATTCTTCATGAAGTTTGCCATCTCAGCCTGCTTGGCCTGCTCATCGGTGATGGTCCAGAAGTCATGCATCTTAAATGCAGAAAGTAGAAGAAAAATTGCTAGGAGAAGTGCACCTAAATCAGCATAGATACCAAGTGCGACATATAGGCCACCAATGATCAACATTAATCCAGTAACAATTACCGATAACTTAGCTGCCGGGACTTTCTTGTATTGCGCATATCCCGTCATTGCCTGAAGTCTTGCTAAGTGAGCCACTCCAGATGAGATAAATAGTAGAGAGAATAAGACTCTTGCGATGATGAAAACTATGTCCACTTAAACCCCCTGTTCATTCCGATTGCTTGGACTTTAGTTTACGGCAGGTCACATGAAACCCCCGCTGATTCATCGGCCGTGTTTCCTCCAATATCTAGGGGGGATTTTCACCAAATTGCTAATCTAGGGTAGCCAGGTGAAGCGACCTTCCCCGGAGGTCTTGCTGTAGCGACTGTCACTAGATGGAATCTCCGGCAACCCCGCTGCATTTTTCGGGAAGCTTAAGAGATAGTCATAGAGAGCTTGTTCGTATGAGACTCCAAATCCAACTTTTACTAGCTTGGCTAGAGTTGGATAGTTATCTCCACCCTCTGCTGTGAAGTTGTTGGTAACAATCGTAACCGTTGGGGCATTTGCCACTACTGCTCCATCTTTAACCAGAGCGCGACCATCGTTAAGAGTTACATCTCTAACTCTAGTGCCAGCTGTGGTTATGTTTCCGGCATAAGAGTCACCGGTGGGACTTGAAACCACGATAGCAGTTCCACTTCTTGAGCAGGTTACTTTCATTCCGCCAACTTGAAGAAATTGTCCTCCTCCTGATGTGCTAACAGCGCACGATCTCTCCAGTATCTCTTTGATATCGGAAGCCCGCACATTGGTAGTTGCTACTAGGCGATTATCAAAGGGGAGAAGATCAAAGGTGTTACCACGGCTAATGGCTCCGATAACTCCAGTTGTAGGGAGAGTGACACCACCATTTTGTCTAATACCACCACCATTTTGCAGAGCAACGACAGGATTTGCACTCCCCGCAGCGGGTAGATTCGCTCCAGCTGCTCTATTGCTATAGGCATGCAAGAAGGAGTCTGCAACTAAGTTTCCACCGTTGGTCTCAGCAGTTCTTACTCCCAGCACCGTGGCACTTCCACGATCGGTGGCAAAGACAACTTGGCTCGATGCAAACGGCTTAGCAAAGCCAGCCAGGCATGCCTTTAGCGGAACCTCCATAGCTT
Organism: Actinomycetota bacterium; assembly: GCA_016870365.1. Lineage (GTDB taxonomy): Bacteria > Actinomycetota > Actinomycetes > Nanopelagicales > Nanopelagicaceae > MAG-120802. The sequence goes on from VGBW01000004.1 coordinate 18,098, forward strand.
CAATAATCTTGGCATCAGGGGTGACCGCATCCTGCACCTCAAGTGCCTTAGATACCGTTGAAGCCGGAATTACACGTCGTGGGTAAGAGGTGGTTTTGTTGTAAGAGCTCACTTTTCCTTGGGCATCAAATGTGACATCAAAGCGGCCGAGATAGCTGTAGTTGCCCTTTGTGGTAATTAGCGGAATATCCAGGCCGTTAGCATCTTTGACCATCTCAGGATATTTGCCCACAGGCTTACCCTCACCAGGAATCAACTGAGTTGATTCTGCTACATCTGGATTGGTCAAAAGGTCATCTCCGCCACCAGCTATGGCAATATCAACATTCTTTAAGAGGGATATCAATTGCTTATCATAGGCAACGCCCTGGAGATGGCTTACCAGAATAATCTTGTTTACGCCCCGAGCTTGCAGTTCCGCAACTTGCTTATTTACCAAGGCTGCTGTGGTGGCGATATCGGAGGAAGTCAACTTTGAAGTTCCAGGGGAGGAGATAGTCCTAAGCATTGGAGTGATAGCACTAACTACTCCGAAGATTGCGCCAGTGGTGTAATCCTTATGAACATATGACCGCCCCAGGGTCTTGCCAATCATTACCCCACGGAGAATCGGCTCCCGCTTACTAATGAGTGGGGATAAATCAGCGTTAGCTGAGAAATCCATATTTCCAGAAATAAATGGATAGCGGTTCTTGCTGGAGAAGGATTGGATGTAACGCTTTAGAAATCCGGTTCCATAATCAAACTCATGATTGCCCAGAACGTGAAGGTCATAAGGCATCAAAGATTGTGCAACTCCATCATAAACAGTTGCTGTAGAGGCGCTATTCGCGGGTTCTGAACAGATCAAGTTCTTACTGGCCAAGAATGAATCGCCTGCATAGACTGAGAGCAGCGCATTTCTTGCAGCCTTAGCAGCTTTAACCTCACGCTTCATAACTGATGAGAATGCTGCAGCGCTGCCATAGATCAATGTTCCTTGCGCTGTCTTAAATGATTGATCAGGCAAGAGGGCAGACTCACCATCATTGTTATGCAGGATGGTTAGCGTGACAGCAAAGCCTGGCTCTGTGTAGAAACTGGCGTGGGCAAGTGACATCTGAGCGACCAGTGAGGCTGCTGCTATCGCCACAACTATTTTCTTAAGTCTCAAAGTTTCCTCCGCGAGGTTTGGTTGAGTTTTTGCTAGTTGGCTTTCGGGAGGGGAAGGACCTGTTGAACAGGTCAAGGCTATCTCTCAGGCTTGGCGGGTAGATGGAGGAGTGGGTTAACGGGCTGTAGATGTTTGATTAGGCATCATGGCTAGCAAGGAGATTTGAGGGGGTCAGGGGGTAGGTATAGTATTCGAACAAATGTTCGAAAAGCCAGAGAATCAGAGACCGGAGATCTACCTATCCGGCGGTGAGCCAATTGAGTTCACCTATAAGGGCCAGCGCTATCGAATTCATGGCCTTCTTACCTCTTGGCATGAATCTGGTGGCTGGTGGAATAGAGCGAGCGATGGCTTATTTCGCCCAGATGATGGTGGACGGATTTTATGGCGCGTAGAAGCAGCTCCTGTTGGCGTGATGAAAACTTTTGAAATAGAACGCATTGAAGCAATTCCAGAAGGGGCTAGCGCTCCCGGCCTTTGGCAGGTTCGCCCCACCTCAAGACCGGCATGAGTTTTACCCATCTACATCTTGCTAGTGGATTTTCATTTAAATATGGAACCACTCTTCCTCACCTTTTAGTCGAAAAGGCTCGTGACTTTGGCATGAGATCACTTGCTCTAACTGATCGCGATGGTTTATATGGCGCGATTCGATTTACACAAAGCTGTGTTGAAAATGGAATTACTCCAATTATTGGAGTTGATATCGCTTGCAAGAATCAAAGTCGAATCACACTCCTTGCCACCCCAGGTAAAGGTTGGAGGTCTTTAGTAAGAGTTGTTAGTGAACTTAAAAGCTATGGCGAGTGTGATTTAAGCTTTCTAAAGAGACATTCAAATCACACCAGCAACCTGATATCGCTACAAGGCCCTGACTCCCTGCTTGCTAGAGCTATCACCAATCGTCAATATGGGAGAGCGCTATCGCTATATAACGATAGCCGCGAGTTATTTCAAAGCCAAGTAATCGAAGTTGTCTCTCACCTAACTTATGGAGATGGTCCTAGATCCACCACCCATGCTGCCAGGATGCTTGGTTTTGCTGAAGATAATGATTTACCAGCAGTGTTTACCAATGCTGCCAGAATGCTCTTAAGGCAGGATGCTCCGATAGCAGATATTCTTGATGCTAGCCGAAGGCTCCTGCCGCTTCATAAAAATGTTGTAGAGCGAGAAAATAGCGAGGCTTTTCTTAAAAGCTCTCAAGAGATGCATCACTTAGCAGAGATAATTACTCGCGCCGCAGGCCAGCGCAACGGCCGTAAATTACTAAGTGCTACCCAAGACCTTGCCAAGCAGGCAGAGCTATCACCTAGCCAAGATATCGGCCTGGGATCTATCCATCTTCCAGAGCCCGAGCTTTTAGGAGCTAAAAGCCAAGAGGAACTAACCCTCCAATTAAGACAGCGGGCGATAGCTGGAATTAATTGGCGTTATGGCCAGAGCAATAATGAGGTCAGCCAAAGGCTAGAAGAAGAGTTAGCTATCATTAAGAGCCTAGGTTTTGAGTCATATTTCCTAACTGTTGCTGATATTACAGATCGAGCACGCAGCTCTGGAATTAGAGTAGCGGCGCGAGGCAGTGGAGCTGGATCACTTATCTGCCATCTTCTAGGAATCTCTGGAGTTGAGCCACTCTCACTAGGTTTATTGATGGAGCGATTCTGCTCTCCGCTTCGCAGAGCTCTGCCTGATATCGATATCGATGTGGAATCTGCTAGAAGATTAGAAATCTATGATCAGGTATTTGCAAATTACCCAGAGCGATCTGCAACTGTTGCGATGTTTGATACCTATAGAGCTCGCCATGCCATAAGAGATGTAGGAGCAGCTCTCTCACTTGCTCCCATGGAGATAGATCTAGTTGCTAAATCACTGCCCCATATCAGAGCTCGTAATATCTCCCAGGCCCTAATAAATCTTCCTGAACTTGCTAATTTAAATTTAACTAGCCCTACCTGGAAGATGGCAGTTGGCCTTGCAGAACGCTTAGATGGCCTACCTAGAAATATTGCAATGCATCCTTGCGCAATAGTGATCTCTAGCGCTGAGCTATATCAGTGGGCCCCAGTTGAGATAAATGCTAGCAATTACCTAATGGTGCAGTGGGATAAAGATGATGTGGAAGCGATCGGACTTTTAAAGCTAGATATTTTAGGAGTTCGGATGCAATCATCTCTGGCCTATGCCATATCTGAGATAGAGCGAAGCACTGGCAAAAATATAGATATTGATGCAATAGCTTTAGATGATAGTGAGACATTTTCACTAATCCAATCTGCTAAGACCTTAGGCATCTTTCAAATAGAGAGTCCAGGGCAGCGTGAATTGGTTGGAAAGCTAACCCCAGAGACTTTCACCGATTTAATAATTGACATCTCACTTTTTAGGCCAGGGCCAGTCAAAAGCGACATGATCACCCCATTTCTAAATACCCGCCAAGGTTTTAAAACTAGGGAGATATTCCACCCTGATTTAAGCGAAATCTTGAGTGATACCCATGGGGTAGTGGTATTTCATGAACAAGTTATTGAGATTATTGCCACCTTAGCTGGGTCATCCCTTGCCGAAGCTGATGAGAAGAGGAGGGCTCTTGGTAGCAAAGAGGGGCAGCAAGGGGTCTGCGATTGGTTCTTTCCTAAAGCTTTATCAAGAGGCTATGAGCTAAAAGTTATTACTCAAATCTGGGATGTCTTAAGAGCCTTTGCCTCCTTTGGATTCTGCAAAGCCCATGCTGCTGCCTTTGCTCTTCCCACCTATCAATCTGCTTGGTTGAAGCGCCATTACCCGGCAGCTTTTCTTTCCGGAGTTCTAACCCATGAACCTGGTATGTATCCCAAGCGCTTGCTATTAGATGAGGCTAGACGCAATGGATTAACTATCGCCCCCCTTGATATCAATCACTCTGATATCAGCTATCGAGTTGAAGGTGATGATCAGAGAAGCATCCGGCTATCTCTTAGCGATATTTCAGGAATTAGCAGCTCTGAAGTATCAGCAATCATCACCAATCGTCCCTATCTAGATCTAGCTGATTTCATCCATCGCAGCTCGGTAAGTAGGCCAACCTCTGAGGCTTTATTAATGGTAGGAGCCTTTGATCAGCTCTATGGCAATGAGATAAATCGTCGAGATTTACTACTGCATCTAAATGATTTATATAAATGGTCTGGTAGCAGTAGAACTAAGGTGGTTAGCGGCTCACAACTAACCCTAGGCTTTACCCCCACTCTATCTAAGACGGGCCTGCCTGATTTAGAGGATCATGAGCTGGTAAGAAATGAAGTTAAGTACCTAGGGATGGATGTCTCTCATCATATGATTGAGTTTTATGCCGAATTCCTCAATGAAATCGGAGCGATAAAATCTAATCAGCTACTAGATCAAAGGTCAGGATCTTTAGTATTAGTAGCTGGAGTTAAAGTAGCGCTACAAACCCCACCAGTCCGCTCGGGTAAAAGAGTTATCTTTCTAACCCTTGATGATGGATATGGTTGTAGTGATGCCACATTCTTTGAAGGCGCTCAACATAGCTATGCCGAGGTGCTCTATAACTCGCAGCTACTATTAATTCGCGGTGCTACCCGCAGAACCGGGCTACGCGGTATCTCACTTAGGGCTATCGCAGCATGGGATTTATCAGTGGCTTATCAAAAGTGGCGTAGCCTAGCCATCTGTGAGTGATCAGATGGGCGAGCATTCTACGATACTTCATGTCGATATGGATGCCTTCTATGCCTCGGTCTCAGAGTTGGATTATCCGCAATATAGAGGAAAGCCTTTGGTAGTTGGCGCCGGAGCCAGGGGGGTAGTTCTTTCGGCAAATTATGCTGCTAGAAAATTTGGCATAAAAGCTGCAATGCCAGTATCGAGAGCAAAGCGAATGGCGCCAAGTGCCATATTTATTTCCCCAGATCATGAGCGTTACTCTCAAGTCTCCAGAAAAGTCATGGAGATTTTCTTTCAATTTACTCCGCATGTGGAGCCGCTCTCACTAGATGAAGCATTTCTTGATGTCACCGGATCAAAGAGATTGTTTGGTAGTGGTCGCCAAATTGCTGAGGCGATAAGACAGAGAATCTTCTCATCAGAGAAGATCACCTGCTCTGTGGGAATCGCTACTACCAAGTTTATTGCCAAATTAGCCTCGGGCCGCTGTAAACCAAATGGCATGCTGGAAATTGCCCATGATCGCGTATTGACCTTTCTACACCCACTTCCAGTCTCTGAAATCTGGGGGGTTGGGCCAAAAACTAATGAAGAGCTGCAGCGTTTAGGGCTGCGCACTGTTGCCGATATTGCCAATACCCCACTTGAAACTCTGAAGCGAGCACTTGGTCCAAGTGCTGGCGTCTCACTCTATGAACTTGCTTGGGCTAGAGATTATCGAGAAGTTATTGCCGATGCTCCAGAGAAGAGCATTAGCGCTGCAGAGACATTTGGCTATGATCTAGAAGATCAAGAGGAGATATCTAGAGAGCTACTTCGATTAACCGAGAGAGCTACAGGGCGCCTAAGGTCTCGCCAATTGCGTAGTAAAACCATCGGTCTTAAGGTTCGCTTCTCTGACTTTTCAAATCTAACTCGTTCTAAGACTTTGCCTCTTGCCATAAATGGCAGCCATGAAATCTATGAAGTGGTTAAAGATCTCTACCTTGCGCTAAAGATTGGCGGGTCACGAATTCGCCTTCTTGGAGTCTCGCTTGAGCAATTAGTGGATCAAAGTGGCGCTGTTGAGCAGATGGAGCTTGGGGAGCGCGAAGTTGGATGGAGCCAAGCGCAGGTGGCTATTGATAGGGCGATTGCTCGTTTTGGTAGTGGCTCTGTAAAACCTGCTCGCCTCATTGGTCAGGGCGATGATGCTGAGGAAGATTGATAGCGATTTCCCATCCTCTCGACTTTCCAGATAGCCCCGCCTCTACTATCCTGACCCTTATGCCACTATCCGAGCATGAAAAGCGCCTCTTGGCCGAGATGGAGCAGGCCCTTGCTGCCGATGATCCTCGCCTAATTTCAACCTTTAGCGGCAAGAGTCCTTCAAGGAGTCGGGTGGTAATTGGTTTTGGCTTTATTCTTGCGGGAATCTTTATCCTCTTTGGCGGATTAATCTCTCAGGTGCCATTAGTTGGGGTTGTTGGCTTCATCACCTCACTCATTGGAGCCGTTCTTGCCATCTCAAATCTTGGGGGCCTGATGAATGGGGTCATCTCCAAAGCCCAGAACAAGGGGTCAAAGAAGGGTCCCAGAAAGTGGAGTCAGGGCTTTGAGCAGAGATGGGATCGCCGCAATCTGGGTGAATAGGGAAGTTCAAAAGGAAAGAGCTGCCCGCCTCTGGCGGGTTTTTTTATGCCCAATAGCAGCAAATGGAGGGGCCGATTGGCCAACCCCTTGGAGCGTGGAGACAGGTGGTTGAAAATGGAGGAAAAGGGAGTAGAGTGGGGAATTAAGCAATACGGGGGTTCTGCACAGTAGGTAACTAGGGGAGGTCTTTGAAGTGTTTCTTGGCACCCACGAACCTCGCCTTGATGAGAAGGGGCGGTTGATTCTTCCCGCCAAATTCCGTGATGAGTTGGCATCAGGATTAGTAATCACTAAAGGACAAGAGCGTTGTCTCTTTGTCTTTCCATCTGCTGAATTTGCTCGAATCACTGAGCAATTAAGACGAGCACCCCTTACTGCAAAGGCTGCCCGTGACTACATGCGCGTGATGTTTGCCGGAGCTCACGATGAGATTCCAGATAAGCAAGGTCGCGTAATGATTCCTGCTGGTCTTAGAGAGTATGCAGATTTGGAAAAAGAGTGCGTAGTGATCGGTGCAAATACTCGGGTTGAGATTTGGGACTTCAAGGCTTGGAAGAGCTATCTCAAAGATCGTGAAAAAGGTTTTGCCGATGTTTCAGAGGAGGTGTTTCCAGGCCTCTTTTAAAAGGGGCAAGAAATAAAACTGTCCTCTCTCTTCTGGCCACCGCCGACCTTCAAAGAAACGGCGCCCCTTCCCCGGTGCCGTTTATCCCCCGCAATCCGTCGGCCGGCGGTGACCAGAGAAGAGAGTGAAACAAGAGTGAGAGTGGTTAATCCAACAAGAGAGGGAATGTAGGGATGAGGCTAGAGCATACATCAGTTCTACTTAATCGCTGCATCGCTGTTTTATCAACCTCTCTGGAGAACAAAGGAGAGCCCGTATTAGTGGATGCCACATTAGGCTTAGGCGGGCATTCATTGGCACTCTTGGAGAAATTTCCTAACTTAAGAATTATCGGTATTGATAGAGATAAGAGCGCGATTGATAAAGCCAGTCAACGTTTAGCTTCGCACTTAGATCGCATCACTATTTTTCATGCAGTTTATGACCAGACTCCCAAACTACTTGATTCCCTTGGAATTTGGGCAGTCGATGGAATCCTCTTTGATCTTGGCACCTCATCGATGCAATTGGGTCAATCCGAGCGTGGCTTCTCCTACGCTCAGAGCGCTCCACTTGATATGCGCATGGATCAAAGCAGTGGAATAACTGCCCAAGAGGTTCTAGATAACTATTCCAGGGGCGACCTAATCCGCATCATTCGCCAGTATGGTGAAGAGAGATTTGCGCAAAGAATTGTCGACAACATCATTGCAGAAAGAACTACTGGCTCAATAAAGAGCACTAGTGATCTAGCAGAGTTGATTAAGAGATCAATTCCTGCTCCAGCAAGACGCCTTGGAGGAAATCCGGCTAAGCGAACTTTCCAGGCACTTCGTATTGAGGTCAATCAAGAACTAGCGACTTTAGAGCGAGCCATCCCACTCTGTCTTGAGCGATTAAACCTTGGTGGTCGGATGGTTGTGATGTCTTTTCAATCTCTAGAAGACAAAATTGTCAAAAAGATCTTTGCTCAGGCAACCCAATCAAAAACCCCAGTTGGTCTACCAGTGGAAATCAAAGCTCTCTCGGCAAAGTTCTCCTTAGTCTTTAGCGGTAGCCAAAAGGCTAGTGATGCTGAGATCTTAGAAAACTCTCGGGCAAAGTCGGTAAGGCTTCGCGCAATTGAGCGGGTGGCTGCTTAATGGCTCTCTCAGTACTTAGCCCAGCATTTGAGCGATCAAAGAAACTAGCAATTGAGAAATCATCAAATGCAATCCTCAAACTCGTTCCAGAACTTCGCCCAACGTCTAGGGAGCAAGCAACAGATCGCCTCTTTTATTCAATCGTTGGAGCCATATTGTCACTTGGCCTTTTGGGACTTCTTGGAATAAATATCCTTCTGGAAAATGATGCAGTAAGAGTTAGGGAGTTAAAGATTGAGGCGATAATGGTAAATGAAGAGCGCGAAGAGGCGCTTAGACAAGTAGCTCTGCTTTCCACATCTGAGTCGCTGGCAGAGCGCGCTCTCTCCCTTGGAATGATTCCAAGTAGCTCACCAACGTTTCTGGATATCTCAATTCCCTTCGCTCCTGAGCAAGAAAAGGTGGTCAAAGCCAAGCCATGAGCCACCACAAGTTAGTAGAGAGAAGGATTAGCTACCTCGTTGCTATCTCCTCGGTAATTCTTCTAGCTTTTGCAGTTCGTTTGATTGATATTCAAGGCGTCAGGGCGGCCAACTTCGCCAATAAAGTTGATAACGAATTAACAAAGAGGTCAGTGATTATGGCTCCGCGTGGAGCCATAACTGATATCAATGGCACAGAATTTGCTAGAAGCGTTAGCGCTTATCGAATCTTGGTAGATCAGGCGATAGTGGATCACCCTAAAGAGCTGGCAGAACTTGCAGCGCCGATACTCGATGTTGATCAAAATTGGCTTAGGCAACAATTAGTTGGCGAGAGAAGATATGTAGTAATCAGCCAGGCGGTCAAGCCTCAAGTTTGGCGAAAACTAGAGTCAGCGGTTGATGCCTACAACCAAGAGATTTCTGGGAGAAAAAATGGCCTAGCGAAAAGACTGATGGGGTTATTTGCTGAACGAATCTATGTTCGCGAGTATCCTGAAGGTGATTTAGGAGCGGCAGTAATTGGATTCATCAATAGGGCAGGTGCTGGGGCTGCAGGACTGGAATACAGCATGAATTCAACTTTAAGCGGAATTGATGGCCATTACACCTACGCAGATGCAGCAGGCACAATTATTCCTGGAACTCAGAAAATTACCGCAGAGGCGGTTCGGGGAAGCACCGTCAGGTTAACTATCGATAGAGATGTGCAGTGGGTGGCACAAGATGCAATAAGGACTGTAGTTAAGAGTTCTCGGGCACTTTCTGGCACGGTAATTGTTATGGATCCAGCAACTGGTGAAGTGCTAGCTCATGCAACTTATCCTTCATTTACACCGGGGGACACCAAAGGTGTAGACCCCTATCGCTGGAAGAACCCTTCGGTGCAAGAAGTTTATGAACCAGGCTCTGTCGGAAAAGTGATGACTATTGCTGCCGCCCTGGAAGAGGGCAAGATTTCACCTGAGACAGTGATGACTATTCCTTGGAAATTGAAGCGCTCCAATAAAGTATTCAGCGATCATGAAAAACATCCCACTCAGCGTTTAACCCTCACCGGAGCGCTTGCTACCTCTAGTAATACTGGAGCAATAAAAGTGGGGGAGATGCTCTCTAATGACAAGCTTCACTCATATCTAAAGAAGTTTGGAATTGCTGAAAAAGCTAATTCCGGTCTTCCTGGCGAGGAAACTGGAAAGCTGCATGACGTTAAGGATTGGTCTGGAACAACTGCTCCAGCTGTGGCATTTGGTCAGGGTTATTCACTTACCGCCCTTCAGGCAACATCAGTCTTTGCAACTATTGCCAACGATGGCCTTCGCGTGACCCCTACCTTGATTGCTGGCATTAGCGATGGAGCGGGGAGATATGCCCCGGCAAGTCAGCAAAAATCAGTAAGGGTGATTAGCGCAGATACTGCAGAGAAGATGCGCTTAATGATGGAGAGCGTTGCCACCAACCGAGGAACCGCAGCATCAGCTGCCATCGATGGTTATCGCGTTGCTGGGAAAACTGGAACTGCGCAGAGGTATAACCCTAAATGCGGTTGCTACAGCGGATATACTGCTTCGTTTATCGGGTTTGCTCCGGCAGATAAACCCGAGTATGTAGTCTCGGTAACCATTCAAGATCCTAAGGGTCTTCACTGGGGAGGATATCTGGGGGGCCCAGTATTCAAGAAAGTGATGAGCTTTGTTCTAGAGGATAAAGCGATTCGTCCCACAGCTCCTGCAACAACAGGCTATGTTCTTACCGAGAAAGAGTTAAAGGCCAAGATTGAATTGATGACCGGTGGGGCGCAAGCATCGGGTGCTAAGAGAGATCAAGTGAGCGAAAATGGCTGAGATGCGTCGCTTTGAGCCAAATGTTAAAAAGCTTGGCGATGTGGCATCTTTTTTAGGAGTTGAAATTAGTGAAAAGTTTAAGTCCCTTAAGATAACGGGTCTTTCTAGTTCTTCAAATCGAATTACAGAGGGAGCGCTATTTATAGCTCTCCCTGGTGAGAAACATCATGGGGCGCGATTTGCTTTAGATGCTCAAAAAGCTGGTGCTATTGCATTGCTGACTGATATGCAAGGCGCAGATCTTGCCTCAGCATTACTTGGAGATTTCCCAATTTTGAAGATAGAAAACCCGAGAGCTAAGAGTGGCTACTTGGCAGATTGGTTTAATCAATCTCCCAGCAGAGCGCTATTTCTTGCCGGAATCACGGGGACAAATGGCAAGACCACGACCTCATTTCTACTTAGGCAAATCTGGGAATTTGCTTGGGTGGATTCTGGCCTCATTGGAACTATTGGAATTGAAATTGGCCGGGATAGTTTTGCCGCTAGCCACACTACTCCAGAGGCCGATCAACTCCATAACATCCTCTCTATCATGCAAGAGAGACATCTGCGCGCAGCCGCTGTCGAGGTAAGTAGCCATGCGCTAGCACTAAATCGTGTAGATGGAGCCTTCTTCTCTGCTGCTGCCTTTACCAATCTGACACAAGATCATCTTGATTTTCATGGCAATATGGAGAATTACTACCAAGCCAAGAAGAAACTCTTTGAAGCCCAGCTCTGCCAAGCAGCCTTCATAAATATCGATAATGCTTATGGAGCCAGGCTAGCAAGTGAGATTTCACTAACCCCCACTACTATCTCTCGTACAAATAGCAAAGCTCATTGGTATTACCAAGGAATCAAGAACACCTCTAAGGGCTATGAAGTTATTGTCAGAGGCAGGGATGGAATTCTCATTTCAGGTCAACTAAATCTAATAGGAGAACATAATCTAGATAATGCACTCATGGCTATGGTAATAGCTTATGAAAGTGGGGTCGATCCGCTAGTAATTGGAAACTCCCTAGCAACTCTTAAAGGAGCCCCTGGTCGACTAGAAGTGATTGATTGTGGGCAAGAATTCTTAGCCTTAGTTGATTATGCTCACACCCCAGATGCCGTTGAGAAGGTTCTGGCAACGCTAAGAAAAATCACCGATTCCAAGATAATCGCAATCCTGGGCTGTGGGGGTAATCGCGATAGATCTAAACGTTCTCTGATGGGAAAGGCTCTTGATTCTGGAAGTGATATCGCCATCTTCACCAGCGATAATCCAAGAGATGAAGACCCTGAGCAAATATTGAAAGATATGCTCGGTTCACTCGAGGTTAAGTCACCTAGTGCTGTAATCGTAGATCGCCAAGTAGCCATCAGATATGGCGTTGAGAGAGCCGAAGCCGGAGATGTCCTGGTGGTCTTAGGTAAGGGACACGAAGTAGGCCAAGAGATTAGGGGAGTCAAAATTCCATTTAGCGACCAAGGGATCTTAAGAAAATACATCGAGGCCGAATTATGATTCAAATGAGCATGGCACAGATGGCTCAAATTATGGGGGGCATAACCCATGGAGATCTCCAAGTAGGAAGTGCGGCTAGCTTCCAGTTTGATTCAAGGCAGATTACTCCTGGGGATGTCTTTTTAGCACTTAAGGGCGAGAAGGGCGATGGCCATGATTACATCGCTGAAGCAGTCAAAAAGGGAGCGGTTTTAAGTATTTGTAAGCGTCCAGTTTCCACTCCTCATATTTTGGTAAATGATGTCCTGATAGCCTTAGCAAAATTAGCCTCTCATGTAAGAGCTGAGCTCAAAGACTTAAGAGTAGTTGGAATTACCGGGAGCCAGGGAAAGACCACAACTAAGGATCTACTCCTCTCAATTCTTAGTAATGAAGGTGAAACGATCGCCTCCATGGACTCTTTCAATAATGAGCTGGGCGTTCCTTTGACCCTTCTTCGCTGCACAAAGACGAGTAAATATTGCATCCTGGAAATGGGTGCCAGGAACAGTGGAGATATCACTGCTCTTACCGCCCTTGCCAATCCTAATGTTGGGGCCGTTCTTATAGTTGGAAATGCTCACGTTGGCCAATTCGGATCTCAAGAAGTGATTGCCAAGACTAAGGGTGAGTTGATTGCTGGTTTAGGAAAGGGCGCCGTTGCAGTCCTTGGAACTTATGATTCTTTTACCCCAAATATGCCAAGTGCAGAGGGTGTAAAGAGGGTTACCTTTGGCGTTGACGCAAAATGCGATATTCGCGCCGCTGATATTGAAGCCAGGGGAGGCTTTGCTCACTTTGACTTAGTAATTGGCAGTGAGCGCCAGGCGGTAGCGTTACAAATCCTCGGCCTTCATCAGATTTCGAATGCTCTTGCGGCCGCTGCCATCGCTAGCTCTCTAGGCGTAAGTGTCAGTCGAATTGCCTCGGCTCTTTCCAATCATCAGTCACTTAGTAAATGGCGCATGGAATTAGATGAAGGAAATGGTTTAACACTGATTAATGATTCTTATAATGCAAATCCTGAGAGTATTGAGGCCGCCCTTAGGGTTTTAGCCCTACTTGCTCAAGAACGAGGTGGTCGCTCCTGGGCCTTTTTGGGGCAAATGCATGAGTTAGGCCAGGCTTCAGATCAGTTGCATGAAGAAATTGGGAAGAGCGCGCAAAATTTAGGAATTGATTTCTTGGTAGCCATCAATAGCAAGTCCTATCTAAGCAAGATTGATCCTGCGACAATCACAGTTCGATATTTCCCTAGCTGGCAAGAATCCCTAAGTGTCTTTTCCGAATTTAATCCAGGCGATGTCGTACTAGTAAAAGCCTCCAGGGCTGAGAAACTAGATGAATTAGCCAGTGCCATTAAGACCAGGGTTATGATCGAGCCCGAAGGGGAGAGTAGATGAGAGGCATATTAATTTCAGGGGCAACTGCATTTCTGATTAGCTTTTTACTTACCCCGGTATTCATTGAGCTCTTGTTGCGCAAAGGCTATGGCCAGCAGATTAGAGATGATGGTCCAAAGAGCCATCACACCAAGCGTGGAACTCCAACAATGGGTGGGGTAATCCTGATTCTGGCAGCAATTGCTGGTTATTTGATCTCACATCTATTTACTGGCGCAGCTTTAACCACTTCGGCAGTATTGGTAATCGGCCTAATTGTTTGTCTTGGCTTAATCGGATATTTGGATGATTGGCTAAAGGTAGTTAGGCAGCGTTCACTAGGGCTTAAGGCTAAGGAGAAGTTGCTAACTCAAGGAATCATTGCGGGAGTATTTGGCTATTTGGCTACCAGATTTCCTGATGACCTCGGACTAACGCCAATGTCGCAGTATCTATCAACAGTTAGAGATACTTCGATAAAGCTCGGAATGGCGCTACTGATTCTCCTAGCAATCTTGATGGTGCTTGGTGCAAGTAACGGAGTCAATCTAACCGATGGCCTAGATGGTCTAGCCACAGGGGCAGCAGTATTATCATTTCTGGCATTCGTTCTCATCGGTGTCTGGGAGTTTGGTCAGCGCTGCGAAGTGGTAAGTGGCGGCAATTGTTACAACGTGCGCGATCCATTAGATCTTGCAGTTCTTGCATCAGCTCTTGCTGGATCTTGTGCCGGATTTCTCTGGTGGAATGCCTCTCCGGCAAGAATCTTTATGGGAGATACTGGCTCTCTAGCCCTCGGTGGGGCGCTAGCTGGCCTTGCTATGGCACTTCGAATTGAGCTTCTGCTGATTCCTATCGGCGGGTTATTTGTAATCATCACTCTCTCTGTGATCATTCAGACCGGCTACTTCAAAATAAGCGGTGGCAAAAGAGTGTTTAAGATGGCACCGCTTCAACATCACTTTGAACTACTTGGTTGGGGCGAGGTAACTATTGTTATTCGATTCTGGATTGTGGCAGGTTTATGTGTAGCTGCTGGCCTTGGACTCTTCTATGCTCAGTGGGTCGTTGCGTGAGCCAGAGTTTTCTAGATTCTTTGGGCGGCGCTAAGTGCATTCTCTTTGGCGCGGGAGTTACTGGGGCTCCCACGCTCGAGCTTTTGATGTCCAAAGGCGCATCGGTGATCTCAGTTGATGAGAAAGTTGCCGGATTTGGGATAAGAAATGAATTGAGAAGTGAGGATTTAGCCGGAGTAAAGCTTGCAGTTGTCTCTCCAGGCTGGAGAGTTGATCATCCATTTATTTCGCTTGTTAGAAGCGCTGGAATTGAATTGATCAGCGAAATTGATCTTGCCTGGAGAGTTAAAGAGCAAATCTGCCCCAATCAACGCTGGATAGGACTCACTGGCACCAACGGAAAAACCACCGCCATTCAGATGCTTGAATCTATGCTTATCCAATCTGGAATTAAGGCAAAAGCTTGTGGCAACGTGGGATATACCGCCCTTGAGGCGGTGGTGAATTCCGGGGCCGATGTTTTGGCGCTAGAACTCTCATCATTTCAATTAGAGTGGAGCAATCTGGCCCACCTGGAATCGGCAGCTATTTTGAATATTGCTCAAGATCATATTGATTGGCATCAGAGCTTTGAGAATTACTTAGCCGCTAAGTTAAAGATCGCTGATCTCTCAGAATTAGTCATCCTAAATAGGGATGATGAATATCTTATAGAGAGCATAAGAAGATTCCCCAAGAAGGTTATCTGGATATCACTGCAAGTTCCTGCCAAAGGCGAAATTGGATTAGTTGAAAATCTAATTGTTGATCGCGCATTTGTTGATGGTGATGCTGTAGCCCTATTTGAACTGCTAGATGTGAGTCCATCTGTAGGCCATAATGTTTCAAATGCGATGGCTGCCGCAGCCCTTGCCAGAAGTGTCGGAGCGAGCCCTAGCGCAATAGCGGCAGCATTAAGAAGTTTTAGATTGGATCATCATCGACTTGAGATGGTTTTTGCTAGAGGCGGAATAACTTTCATCGATGATTCAAAAGCAACAAATCCCCATGCCGCGATTGCAGCTCTTCACTCGCAGATGCAGTCAATCTGGATTGGCGGCGGTCTTGCAAAGGGAGCGGCGATGGATGAGCTAGCCAGAAGATGCAAGAGTCGAATAAGAGCTGCGATATTAATCGGAAGTGATGCCTCCCTGATTAGAAGCGCACTATTAAAGGAGTCTCCAAATCTTGCTATATACATGACCGATCCTAACTTGAAGGGGATAGAGGTAATGCGCCAGGTCATGGATATTGTCAAAGACTTTGCAGTAAGTGGAGATGTGGTTTTGCTGGCCCCGGCTTGTGCTTCGATGGATCAATTTAACGATTATGCCGATCGTGGCGATAGCTTTACCCAAGCAGCGAAGGAGGCATTTGGTGAGTAAGTCAAAGCCACTATTCTCTACTCCAGCCTCTGCTTACTATTTAATTTTGGGCTCAGCGGTTGCGCTCTCATTGCTGGGCTTAGTGATGGTTTTGAGCGCATCATCGGTTAAATCTTTAAGAGAATCAGGTAATTCATTTAGTTTTGTCGCGCGTCAAGCCCTATTTCTGATTGTGGCAGCAGGACTTGCTTGGGTGACGATGAAGCTTAGATATGAAATCTGGAAGCCGATTGCTCAGGTCTCATTGATTCTTTCCTGCGCCCTCTTAATACTTCCTCAAATTAGTGGAATCGGGAAAGCCGTTGGTGGGAACACCAACTGGATTGGTATCGGAATCTTTACGCTCCAACCCAGTGAATTCGCCAAGTTAGGCTTGATTCTTTGGTGTGCGCTAAGGCTCCATCTCCATGATCAGAGAGCGAGTGAGGAAATACCAAGCAATCCTGCTCGATTGATAGTTCCTGGATTTGCTTTGATAATGACGCTAATAATGATTGGTAATGATCTTGGTACGGCAGTGGTGGTCACCGGATTCATCGCGGGCATTCTCTACATTTCGGGACTTCCTTTAAGAGTATTTGCAGTTTTAAGCCTTGTCGGAATTGGTGTCTTTGCCGCCTTTGTTCTGCCAAGTGCTACTCGCATGAATCGCTTCTCGGCATTCTTTAATCCCTTTTCCGAGGAGAATTATCAAGATGTTGGTTGGCAGCAGGCCCATAGCATCATGGGACTTGCCTCAGGAGGAGCGCTGGGAACAGGTCTTGGAAGTAGTAAGCAGAAGTGGGGCAGTCTTCCTGAAGTGCACACTGACTTTATTTTTGCAGTAATTGGAGAAGAGTTAGGATTGCTAGGGACTCTAGCAACTCTTGCTCTATTTGGAATCCTAATTCTTGGAATATTTAAAGTAGCACTAAATGCACAGAATTCATTTGATCGCTATGTCTGTGCAGGCATTGGATGTTGGATCGCAGCACAAGTACTTCTAAATATCGGAACAGTAATTAGCGTAATTCCAGTTGTCGGAGTGACTCTGCCGCTGATTTCCTATGGTGGCTCTTCTCTTATTGCCACCCTCATCGCCCTCGGCTTTGTTCTAGGAGTTCTTCGACGAGATCCCCAAATTGCGTCCGAGATTCGCCAGCGTAGGGCGGCAAGAACTGCGAGAGGATAGAGCCCATGGCGCAGCGCGTGGTCTTAGCTGGCGGAGGAACTGCTGGACATATTGAGCCAGCGCTAGCAGTCGCTGAAGCTCTGTTGCTCAAGGACCCAAGAATCTCTTGTGAATTCATAGGAGTCCTACGTGGACTTGAATCGTTATTGGTTCCCAAGAGAGGTCATCGCATCCATTATATTCCAAAGGCTTCATTTCCGAGAAGATTTTCACCGAAGATTATTCTCTTTCCAATTCTCATAATAGCAGCGACATTGAAGGCTAGAGTAATTATCAAGCGAGCTGACTTAGTAATTGGATTTGGGGGATATGTTTCGACTCCAACATATCTAGCCGCTTGGAGCCTTAAGGTTCCTATTTTGATCCACGAGGCTAATGCCAAACCAGGTCTTGCCAATAGACTGGGGCGGCGCTTTGCCAAAGTGACTGCAGTAAATTTTGAAAAGGTTGCCAAGGATTGGCCAGGTTCGGTCTTAGTTGGGATGCCAATTCGCCAATCACTGAACAATCTTGCAGAGCAATCCAATAGGTCAAGCTTTAGAGAGCTTAACTGTCAGAGTTGGGGATTTGATCCAAAACTTCAGATAGTAGCGGTATTTGGTGGCTCACTCGGATCTACTCACATCAACTCGGTTATTGCAGAATTCCTAGAGAAATATTGCGATAGATATACCAAGGTTCAGATAATCCATGCTTTAGGAATCAATAACGAGCTTCCTGGGGCAAGTAACAATTATCTACCCCTACCCTACTTTCACGATATGGCCGCCATCTATGGCAGCGCAGATCTTCTGATCACTCGCTCAGGGGCGGTTACCTGCTCAGAGCTGGTCTCGCTGGGAAAATACTCAATACTGATTCCCTTGCCTCATGGAAATGGCGAGCAAATTGATAATGCGACGGCTCTAGTGGCTCAGGGCTCAGCGCTAATGGTGGCAAATGATGACTTCTCAGCAGAGTGGCTAAACCAAAACTTATCGATAGCTCTAGATTGCGCAGCAAGATATCAGCCAAAATCCATAGGTTCTAACTCCAAGGCAGCGATGAGAATTGCCGAGCTTGCTCAAGATCTGCTCTCAAAAGCAGGCGCTAAATGAGCGCTCAAATAATTCGTGATTGGAGGAAGGCCCGAGTTCACTTTGTAGGTATCGGTGGCTCGGGAATGAGTGGAATTGCCAGGATCATGGCCTCAAGGGGTGCGCAAGTTTCAGGCTCAGATTTGCATGATTCTTCGATGCTTGATGGCTTAAGAAGTTTGGGAGCAAAGATCTACATTGGCCATAGCCCAGAAAATCTAGGTAGCGCAGAATTAGTGATTAAATCAAGTGCGATTCCTCCAAGTAATCCAGAGCTTGCGGCGGCGCTGAAGAACGGCATACCAGTTTTGGAGCGAGCCGCAGCTCTTGCTGAGTTAATGATTGGCACTCGCTCTGTTGCAGTTGCTGGAACCCATGGAAAGACCACAACTGCATCGATGTTAACGGTAGCGCTTCAGCATGCAGGATTTGATCCATCCTTTGCCATAGGAGCAACAGTTAGTAACTCTGGAACCAATGCTCATCAAGGCTCCGGAGATACCTTCGTCGTTGAAGCTGATGAATCAGATGGCTCATTTACCGCCTATAGACCTTTGGGTGTAATAATTACCAATATCGAATTAGATCATGTTGATAATTTTGCAACTCTTGCTCAGATCGATCAGATATTTGATGACTTTGTCGCCACCATCAGGCCGGGGGGCTTTTTGGCTATCTGCAGCGATGATCCAGGAGCACTTGGATTAGTAAAGAGAGTCAAGGAGAAGGGCGCTGCTATTTCCATCGCTACCTATGGAATAGATAGTGAGGCAGACCTGCGCCTTGATCGTATTCATCTTGAACCAAGGCGCGCGCAGGCCAGAGTTAGTCATAACGGTCGGGTCTTAGGGAAGGTAGAACTGGCCATCACTGGCCGCCATAATCTTCTCAATGCTGGGGCAGCGCTACTTGCAGGCCTTGAACTTGGTGCAAATGCCAATGATCTGCTTGAAGGTTTATCTCTATTTAGTGGAGCCAGAAGACGCTTTGAAATAAAGGGTATCTGCCAGGGAATAACCGTTATTGATGATTACGGGCATCATCCAACTGAGATTAGGGCAACTCTTGAAAGCGCCAGGCTATATGCTCAAGGTGGTCGGGTAATCACAGTTTTCCAACCTCATAGATACTCTAGAACTCAAGTATTTGCCAGCGAATTTGCCAAAGCGCTGTCGGCATCTGATTACACCTACTTACTTGAGATATATCCCGCTGGCGAGAAAGAGATTGCAGGAGTTAGCTCCCTTCTAATTTCAAAAGAAATGGATAGCAAAGTACATAGCTATCAACCTTCGATACCCGAGGTCGTCGAATCGGTGGTAAAGATGGCAAAGAGTGGAGATTTGATTCTTACCTTGGGGGCAGGGGACATCAGCTCTCTTGGTAAATTAATCGCAGAGGCAATCGAATCCTAATTGCATGAGATTACATCTAAGGCTAACTCTTCTAATTTCATTAATTCTTTCTGGCACACTTATTTATCTTTTGGGATTTAGCCAGGTATTTGTAGTCAAAGAGATCAAGATTGGTATCAAGGACAAAGAAATTGCGACTCGAGTAGAGCAGATGTTAGCCCAGCCACCTGCAGTTGTTGAACTTGGGGATCAAATAGCGCGGGTTGATCGTCGCCAACTCGCCAATCGACTGCGGCAATTTGCTCTGGTGGAAAATGTGGAAGTAGATCGAAATCTAATCAGTGGTAGATTACTGGTAAAGGTATTTTCCAGATCTCCGATAGCTAGGCTTACCTCAACTACAAGTCCCCAGAGTGCCAACGTAGGATTTATGGACTCAGGTCTTGATTACTTTTATCTTCCCAGGCAGGATATCGATCAAGCTATCAGCTCTGGAGATCTGAGCTGGCAGCAGATACCTGAGTTAACTCTGCCGGCTACAACAAGCGGCGAGGAAGTTAGCCAATTAAGGGCTGGCGCTCGAGAACTAATAGAGCTATTTGGCCAAGAGCTTGCCGCGAAAGGTTTTGCGTTACAGCGAGTTAGCGCTAGAGATGGCGATAGTTTTATCACCTCGGCCAACTATTCAGGGCGTAGTATCGAAATCTCCTGGGGCAATACCAGCGATCTTGGGCTAAAAGTCGAAGTAATACAGCGCTTATTAGCATTGGATGGGAATGAAACAGTTCGCAGAATCAATCTAAGAGATCCGCTGAAACCAACAGCTCGATAGATAAAGTATTTCCTTAACTAATCGTGTCGGTCTTTGCCAGAGGCTGGCTGCACAACTACTTTTGTGCGTGGAATGAAACTGAACCCTAAGTCTAAAGTTGAGAATTAGGGTTTGGAGAGAGACGAGAGAGAGTGGCGACACCACAGAATTATCTAGCAGTCATCAAAGTAGTTGGCATTGGCGGCGGTGGCGTTAATGCAGTTAATCGCATGATCGATGTTGGACTAAAAGGCGTTGAGTTCATTGCCATTAACACTGATGCACAAGCTCTTCTGATGAGTGATGCTGATGTCAAATTAGATATTGGAAGGAAACTAACTCGTGGACTTGGCGCCGGAGCTGTTCCTGAAATTGGCAGGCAAGCAGCAATTGATCACACCGAAGAAATCGAAGAAGTATTACGTGGCTCAGATATGGTTTTTGTGACAGCGGGTGAGGGCGGTGGCACTGGAAGTGGTGGAGCGCCAATTATTGCCAAGATTGCTAAAGAGGCAGGGGCTTTAACAGTTGGAGTGGTAACACGTCCATTTAGTTTTGAAGGCAAACGCCGTGCGATGCAAGCAGACGAAGGAATTGAAAATCTTCGCTCTGAAGTTGACACTCTTATTGTCATTCCGAATGATCGCCTACTTTCAATCTCTGATCGCTCGATCTCTGCACCAGAGGCATTCAAAACCGCTGATCAAGTCTTGCTCTCAGGAGTTCAAGGAATTACTGATTTGATTACCACGCCAGGTCTAATCAATCTTGATTTTGCCGATGTAAAAAGCGTCATGGATGGAGCAGGTTCTGCTCTCATGGGAATCGGCTCTGCCAGAGGTGAGGCCAGATCTACCCGAGCTGCTGAACTTGCAATCTCGTCCCCTCTACTTGAGGCATCAATCGATGGCGCCCATGGAGTTCTTCTCTCAATTGCTGGTGGATCAGATCTTGGTCTATTTGAGATCAGCGAAGCAGCCGAGTTGGTGGCCAAATGTGCTCACCCTGATGCCAACATCATCTTTGGAACTGTGATCGATGATGCCCTTGGTGATGAGGTAAGAGTGACGGTCATTGCTGCGGGATTTGATGGGGGAGCGCCAAAGAAGGTATCTGTTCCAGTTATCTCAACAACTAGTTTAAATGGTCATGCCGATCCCATCGCTGCAAATGATCCAATAGCAGTTGCGATGGATACCCCAGGAACTCCCAGAAGAAGGATAACTTTTGAGGAGTTAGTGGCAGAAGATGATATTGATATCCCAGATTTCATGAAGTAGTAAAGCCCCAAATGTCGAGGTCGCTCTTTACCTCGCGCCATGGTGGCTTTAGTAGTAATGAATTTCAAAGTTTGAACCTGGCAAGCCATGTTGGCGATGAAGCAATAGTAGTTGAGGCCAATCGTGAGTTACTTGCTAGAGAGTTAGGCATAAAGCGCAGCGATCTATTCTTTATGCGCCAGGTTCATGGCTCAAAGGTCGCGGAGATTGATGAGAGCTCCTCGCATTTGCAAGAGCCAGAGGCCGATGCGCTATTTACCAAAAGAAGCGGCATCGCACTTGCGGTTTTGACTGCAGATTGCATACCCCTCCTTCTATCTTCGCCATCTGCAATAGCGGCAGTGCATATAGGCAGAAAAGGCCTGGTTGCAGGGGTAGTTGAGGCAACCCTTGAAAGATTTGAAAGTTATGGGATAGTTCCAAGTGAAATTAGCGCATCCCTCGGAGCATCAATATGTGGCAACTGTTATCAAGTCAGCCTTGAAATCTATCGCCGAGTGGTTAATCAGATAGGCAAATGTGCAACTGATGAGGAGAAGAGATGCCTTGATTTAGAGGCAGGGGTTATCTCTATCTTAAAGGAGCGTGGGATAGTCTGGAGTTCTACAGGCCAGTGCAGCAAACATAGCCCAGGATATTTCTCATATCGTCGTGATGCAAAAACTGGAAGGCAGGCGGGGGTGATCATCAGATGAGCGCTAGAGAGAGTCAGATCAGAAGCGCTCTTGATAAGATCAAAGCTCAGCTCAAGCCTGGGGTGGAGTTGATCGTCGTTACCAAGACTTTTCCAGTAAGTGACCTTGAAATCCTCTATCTTCTTGGCGAGCGTCACTTTGGGGAGAATCGTCAGAGCGAGTTAAGTAAGAAGTCAGAGGCTCTTGCCAAGGACATCCATTGGCATTTTCAAGGAGGGCTACAGAGTAATAAGTTAAGAGCCATAGTTTCGGTTGCTTCCTATATCCACTCACTTGATGAGATTCGTCATGCAGTCAAAATCTCAGAGTTGGCGTTAGAGCTAAATAAGCGGCAGAGATGCTTTATTCAGGTTAATCTAGATGCAGATGAGTTAGCTAGCCGAGAAAGTAATAGAAGTGGAGTAGACCCAAAGGAATTTGTAGCCTTTGCCGAGAGCCTGATTGCGTTAGCAGGCATTGACGTTGTAGGAGTTATGGGGATAGCACCTCTAAATAGCGATCCCAGGCCGGGCTTTGAAATCTTGAGGAATTTGAGTCAAGAACTATTGAAAATGGCTCCAAAGGCCAGTGGTATCTCATCGGGAATGAGTGGGGATTATCAGATTGCTATGGAATATGGTGCGACACATATCAGGCTCGGTAGCTCAATCCTCGGGCAGAGATAGCTAGGCGGGTAAAATCAGGATATGACGAGTGCCTTGAGAAAAATGACCAACTACCTAGGTCTAACCGAAGATGATGGATCTAGCGAAGTAGCATCACCTGGAAATAAGGTTGCCCCAGTAAGGCGCGAGAGCAAGTCACTCAGCGTTGCTCCATCTATGAGTAGCCGGGCAAAGCCTGCAGAGCCGGCCGCTATTGATCGCATCGTTACTATCACGCCACGTTTCTATAGTGAAGCTCGTGCAATTGGTGAGTATTACCGTGAAGGAAATCCGGTAATTATGAACCTAAGCGATATGGAGGATTCAGAGCGGAAGAGATTAATTGATTTTGCCTCCGGCTTAGTCTTTGGTCATGCCGGAACAATCGAGCGTGTGACTTCAAAAGTATTTCTCCTAACACCACCAAATGTGATGGTCAGCTCAGAGGATAAGACGGCAGCTGCCAACGCTAGCTTTTTTAACCAGAGTTGATTTAATTCTGCTGTGATAGATGTCAGCGGCTGGATTGTCCTTGCTCTAAACCTTTTTCTCTTCGCTCTCTTTGCTCGCTTGATTCTTGATTATGTCAGGATGTTTCGCCCGGACTGGCGTCCACGAGGAATTATTCTTCCCGCTGCCGAAATAATTTATGTGATCACTGACAAGCCTCTAGGTTTTGTCCGCCGCTTTATCCCCCCGCTTCGCATGGGACCAGTAGCTCTTGATCTGTCATTTATTGTGCTCTTCTTCGGCATACAAATTCTTATTGCATTGATTCGCTAGAACCTTGTCCTAGCCAGCAACTTCTCAAGAAGGGAATACCTGACCTAGACTCAAGGTTATGGAACGCGGCCAAGCCCTAGCTCTAGATGCCCAGGATGATCTAAGGCAATATCGAGATCAATTTGTAATTACCGATCCCAATACGTGCTATCTAGATGGTAATTCTTTAGGTCGTCTGCCTCATGCCACGGTAGAGGCAATTAGTGATTTTCTTACCCAAGAGTGGGGGTCAAAGGTCGTTACCGGTTGGGAGAATTGGATTGATGAAGCCCAGACTGTTGGAGACTTGATTGGGCGAAGCGCCCTGGGGGCCGGTGCGGGTCAAGTTCTAGCCTGTGACACCACCTCTGTGAATCTCTATCAATTAGCCCTAGCCGCAATAAGGGCAAGGCCCGATAGGAAAACCATGATTATTGATGCCGCTAATTTTCCAACCGATCGTTACATAATGGCCGGTATTGCAAAGAGCCTAGGCTTGAATCTAACCACCATTGATAATGAAGATAGCGCCCTTAGTGAAAGTGAATTGATTACACCAGAACTACTAAAAGGCTATCTCTCAGATGATGTGGCCTTGGTTTCACTGCAAGTCGTGCAATATCGCTCAGGTGCTAGGCAGGATATCAAGGCCCTTACTGAATTAGTAAAGAGTTATGGAGCCTTAATGCTCTGGGATGCAGCCCACGCAGTGGGATCTGTGGTCCTTGATTTTGATAAGAACTCAGTTGATCTGGCAGTTGGCTGCACCTACAAGTACGGAAACTCAGGACCAGGATCTCCTGCCTGGTTATATGTCTCAAGGCAGATGCAGAACCAACTACAAGTTCCAATCCAAGGATGGTTCGCCCAACGAGATCAATTCGCTATGGGTCCAGATTTTGAAAGAGTTGAAAGCATTCGGGGCTTTCAAATAGCCAGTCCTTCGCTAATTGGACTGCGCTGTGTTAAGAGCGCATTTGAAATGATCGAAGAGGCAGGAATTTCTGCCATCCAGGCAAAAGCTGCGATTGGAACTGAGATGATGATTGAATTATCTGAGAAGTGGCTTGAACCACTAGGTTTCTCACTCAATACGCCAAGAAGTTCCGGCAAGCGTGGAGGACATATATCTCTCTGTCATCCAGAGGCGGGTAAAATTGCTATTGCTCTGCGCAAGTACGCCAATGTGATTCCAGACTTTCGTGCTCCCAATTCGATAAGAGTCGCTATCTCGCCCCTAGTTAACTCCTATGTAGAGGTTTATGACGGGTTTCAAAGAATCAGAGATTTAGTAAGCACTCGTCAGTATGAGAAAGTCAGTGATGCAGAGGTTCGAGTCACATGAGTCAAAGCGATGACGCCGCCCTTACCTATAGCTCCTATCTGAAGGTTGGCGAGTTACTCAAACTGCAACAACCACTCTCTGAAGGCCCTGAGCATGATGAGTTGTTGTTCATCGTGACCCATCAAACCTATGAACTCTGGTTTAAGGAGTTGATCCATGAATTTCTTGCTGCGCAAAGAAGTCTTGAATCCGGCGATACTCATTACTCACTATCTATTCTGGGTCGAATTAGAACAATCCTAAAAATCTGTGTTGCTCAGATCGACATTCTTGAGACGATGACCCCGCTGCAATTCAATTCATTCCGCGATCGCCTAGGAGCTTCCAGCGGTTTTCAGTCTGCGCAATTTAGAGAAGTCGAAGCAATCCTTGGAAGACGCGACCAAAAAGCTGTATCGCACCTTCTGCCAGAGGATAAGCAGCGGGTTGAGAATGTGATGCAGCAACCAAGCATTTGGGATAGCGCACTTAAGTATTTTGATGGACGAGGATTTAGTATTAGAAAGGAAATTTTGAACCGTGATTTCGCTTTGAGCTATCAACCGAATGAGGCTGTGCAAGAGGCTCTGCTTGAACTTCATAGGAAAGATCCTGAAGGCTCACTTATCTGTGAGCGCTTAGTGGATATCGATGAAGGCCTGCAAGAGTGGCGCTATCGCCATGTAAAAATGGTGGAGAGAACTATTGGGCATAAGAGTGGAACTGGTGGCTCAAGTGGTACCGCATATCTTTCTTCAACTCTGTTTAATCCAGTATTTCCTGATCTCTGGCAGATTAGAAGTAGGTTTTAAGCCCTACTTAGTCTTAGGCAAAGGCCGAGCTCTTGATCACTTGGCTTTAGGCTCGGATCTCTTTCAAATGAGAGAGCTAGAACCTCTTCACTTATCCAGGCGATTCCATCCTGAATTGCCTTCGATGATGATATATCTGAGTTCCACTTCACATGGATGCGATCACTGACATCAAATCCTGCGGTCTTTCGCTCATCTTGAATGGCGCGAATAGCCTCTCTAACAATGCCTTTTGCGATCAGTTCATCAGTTAGTTTCAAATCCATAGCGACGCTCTCACCTGAGTGTGAAGCCACTGCCCAACCAGTTCTTGGGGTTTCAGTAATAACGAGA
This sequence comes from Actinomycetota bacterium, assembly GCA_016870365.1. GTDB lineage: Bacteria > Actinomycetota > Actinomycetes > Nanopelagicales > Nanopelagicaceae > MAG-120802. The sequence goes on from VGBW01000004.1 coordinate 44,126, forward strand.
TCATCCTCGGTAATCTCTACTGAGTTTGTGTCATAGGAAATTGATGCTTTCCCATCTTTTCTTATCTGACCAACTAGAGCTTGGGCATTAGAAGAGGTGATGGCCTTCGATATTGCTTGAACCTCGCCGCCAAATCTTGCTCCAAGTGAGCGGAAATTAGCCTTGATAGAGATTTCAACTAGATCTGCTCCAGCGCTAGAAAGATCATCTAAGGATTCAACATTGAGTTCATCTGAGATTTGATCGCGAAGTTCAACATCTAGCGACTTCCAGCCAGGAGCTGCAATTAGCGCTCGAGAAAGAGGCTGGCGAATCTTTACGCCAGATTGCGCCCTAGATGCTCGACCGAGCTCAACTAGCCTTCTGGTTAGAGCAACAGATTTGGAGAGTTCTTTATCAATTAATGAATCATCACTGACAGGAAAATCTGCCAGGTGGACTGAAATAGGTCCATCCTCTTCAACAACGCAAATAAGTTCTTGCCAGACATGTTCAGTAATGAATGGCACCATAGGGGCCATTAGTAAGGTGACGTTCTTTAGACAGTGATGCAGGGTGGAGAGAGCTGGGCTATCGCCATCCCAGAATCTTCTTCTCGATCGCCTGACATACCAATTGGATAAATCGTCGATGAATGTGGCAATTGCCGAGCCAGCCAACTGGGAATCAAAATCGGTTAGAGCTTGATCAACTAATGCAATTAGTTGATTTAATTCGCTTAAAATCCAACGATCCAATATTGAAAGTTGAGTGGAGTTAGTTATTGGAGTTGGGGAGTAATTAGCAGCTGAGGCATAGAGGGTTAGAAAGGAGACCGTGTTCCAATAGGTAAGTAAGGTCTTTCTTACGACTTCTGAGATGGCTTCATGGCTAACACGTCTTGCACTCCATGGAGAACCAGCAGCGAGCATGTACCAACGGACCGCATCTGCTCCATGTTTATCCATAAGCGCCATTGGCTCAAGGACATTGCCTAAATGCTTACTCATCTTGCGACCATCTTTATCCAAGATATGCCCTAGGCAGAGCACGGTTTTATAGGAGGATTTATCAAATACCAGAGTTCCAATAGCCATCAAGGTATAGAACCAACCGCGGGTCTGATCAATTGCCTCGCATATAAAGTCAGCAGGATAGGCCTGGTTAAACCTCTGATCAGATCCTTGACTATGGGGATATCCCCATTGAGCAAAGGGCATGGCACCTGAGTCATACCAACAATCAATAACTTCAGGGGTTCGCACCATCTGTGATGGACAACTAAGGCATTTAAAGACAATCTCATCGACAAAAGGTCTATGAAGTTCCAGATCAGTCAAATCCCTCCCGTATCGCGCCTGCAATTGCGCCTTTGAAGCAAAGGCCTCTTCATGCTTGTTTTCGCAGCGCCAGATAGGAAGGGGAGTTCCCCAATAGCGATTGCGAGAGAGAGCCCAATCGATATTGTTATTTAACCAATCGCCATAGCGACCCGTTCTTACTGTCTCTGGATGCCAATCGGTAGCGGCATTTTCTCGCAATAACTCTTCTTTGATTTTGGTAGTTCTGATGTACCAAGAAGGTTGGGCGTAATAGATCAGGGGAGTATGACATCTCCAGCAATGTGGGTAGGAGTGCTCATATTGCTGATGTTTATAGAGCGCTGCAGATTTCTTAAGCACTTTGATTAGGACTCTATCTGCTTGCTTAAAGAACATGCCACCAACTGTTGGAATGTTTGATTCAAATTCACCATTGGGAGCAATTGGGTTGATCACCGGTAGGCCATATTTGCGACAAGTCTGTAAGTCATCTGCGCCAAATGCTGGTGCTTGATGAACCAATCCGGTTCCATCTTCAGTAGTCACATAGTCAGCAAGGACTACATAATGAGCATCTGGAATATCAACAAAGTCAAAGGGGCGTTGATACTTAGTCTTCTCTAATTGATTTCCCTTCAACTTTCTTAAGACCTCATAACCGCCATCTATCGCCTCAACTAGGCTTTCTGCGATCACCAAGACTTCCGAGGTGACCTCCTTTTCAGAATCGGCCTTAGTTCTAACCACCAAATAATCAACATCTGGGTTTACGGCAATTGCGGTATTAGAGACCAAGGTCCAAGGGGTAGTAGTCCAGACTAGAAGTGATGCCCCAAGATCTTTTAGCTCCCCTTCAGTAATTGGAAAGCGCAAGTAAAGGCTCGGGTCAGTAACGCTCTCATAGCCTAGAGCTATCTCATGATCTGAAAGACCTGTGCCACATCTTGGACAATAAGGAGCTACGCGAGAATCTTGGACTAGTAGGCCTTTGCTATGAATTTGAGCAAGAGACCACCAGACACTCTCAATATATTCGTTAGACATCGTCCAATAAGCCTGATCAAAATCGACCCAGAAGCCCATCCGTTCAGTCATCTCAGTAAATGCGCCAACATGTCTTTGCACTGAATGACGACACTTTTCATTAAAGGCAGCTATTCCATATTTTTCGATATCGCCTTTTGCCGAGAATCCAAGTTCCTTTTCAACTTCAATCTCCACAGGAAGGCCATGGCAATCCCAACCGGCGTTGCGAATGACATATTTACCCTTCATCGTTTGAAAACGAGGAAATACATCCTTAAATACTCGAGCTTCAATATGATGTGTTCCCGGTAATCCGTTAGCGGTAGGCGGTCCTTCATAAAAAGTCCAACTCTGTCCACCTTGGCGCATTCTGACGCTGCTATGGAAAATGTCTTGGGCTTGCCAGAAACCTAGAATTTCATGTTCTACTTTCGGAAGATCGATGGAGGCAGGTAGTGCTAAGTAAGGTGAAGTGCTTGCCACAAATACCCCCTCGAAATTCGAATATGACTCTTTCGATCTCTTGGAGGGGCGATCTAAGTAACGACCGCGGTACCACCCGCCTTGCAGCTTGCGCTGCCGCTTCCTTAAAAACTTACCGCCGGTTCTAGATGAGCTTCTTGCTCATTTCTTCCAACTCGCTCACAGGTGATGGCCTGGTCATCGCGATATCTGATGTAAGCACGCTCATTCTAGCCTATAGCGGGGCGAGTGGCATTTGAATCGATAAACCTTTAGCCTTCGCCGTTGTGGTATTGAAAAAGAAAGTCCGCTCGGCGGTTGCCAAATCTAAGAGGAAATCTCGCCCAACTAAGGCAAAACCGAAGGCAAAGAATTTAAAGCAAAAGGCTAAGAAATCTCCTAAGAGAAAGGCTGCGCCAAAGAAAGTTGCAGCAAGAAAACCACCTGGAAAGAAAACTCAAGTTCGCTCCACTCTTGCTAACAAGTCACTACCTAAGAAAGCTCCGGCTCAGATAATGAAGGGCGCACATAAGACTGCACTTACCAGCAGTACTGCCAAAGGTGGAGCTACAACAATTTCAGTTTATAAGCCAGAGATTGAGGCAAGTGATTTAGTCGTCGTTCCAGAAAAGCGACTGGTGATGCCACCACCCGTTAGGGCGCAAAAGCCAGGCAAGAAAGCTCCAGCCCTAAAGCCGATCAAGACGGCTCCTGTCCCCTTTGTTCTCGCTGGCGAGGAATCATGGAGCGTAAGCGAGATTAAGGCAGTTAGGTCGGAGCTTTCAAAAGACTTAGTGAGATTAAAGAAAGAACTTGAAGCGATTGAAAGTGAGATGGACGACCTAATTGAAGCATCAGGAGTGGGCGCAGGAGATGATCAAGCCGATGCTGGTGCTAAAACATTTGAACGTGAACATGAGATATCTCTGGTATATAACGCTAGAGATATGGTTTTGCAGACCGAGCGAGCATTAGAGCGAATCGATACCAAGACCTATGGGCGATGTGAGGATTGTGGAAGTGCGATTGGGAAAGCTCGTCTCCAAGTTTTTCCTCGTGCCACCCTTTGCATGTTATGCAAACAGAAGGAAGAGCGCCGATAAGGTCGTCGGGTGCTAACTGCGCGCGACGACTCTTCATAATAATTACGGTCTCAATCTTTGCACTTGACTTGATCAGCAAAAATTGGGCGTTTTCTTATCTGCAATACCGAGAGCCAGTAAGGGTTATAGGTGATTTTCTCCAATTGACTTTTTCCACAAACTCGGGAGCTGCTTTTAGTTTAGTTGGTGATGCCACTTTAATTTTGAGCTCTTTGAAACTCTGTGTAGCTGCATTCATTCTCTACTTCATTCGCAAAGTCACTAGTGCTTCTTGGGCAATTGCTTTAGCCCTACTACTTGGCGGAGTGCTGGGGAATTTGATGGACCGCGCCTTTAGACCCCCTGCACCTTGGAGGGGTGAGGTTATTGATTGGATTGAGCTTCCTAATTGGACGGTCTTTAACATTGCAGACTCTGCCATTGTGATCTCAGCGATCTTGATGAGCCTTCTAGCCATTCGAAAAATTGAGCCTTATAGACGAGGTATCTAGTGGAGCGCGAGAAAAGGGCGATCCAGATAGATGAGGCCTTAGATGGCCAGAGGGTCGATACCGCTTTATCGAAGACGTTAGAGCTTTCAAGAAGTGTGGTGGCAGATCTACTTAATGCCGGAAATGTTTTGCAAGGAAAGAGACCTCTTTCAAAATCAGATCGTGTTAGCGCAGGGGATCGTTTAACAGTTCTAATGCCAGCCCGCTATGATCCATTGGAATTGAAAGAAACACCGATTGAAACACTTGAGATAATCTATGACGATGATGATGTTGTAGTGGTTAATAAACCAGTAGGATGCGCCGCACATGCCAGCCCTGGTTGGATGGGTCCGACTGTTGTTGGCGCTCTTCTTGCCAGGGGATATCGAATATCAACTACCGGACCGCAAGAGCGACAAGGAATAGTACAAAGACTTGATGCCGGAACTTCAGGTTTGATGTTATTGGCAAAGCATGAAGGCTCCTACATTTCGATGAAGAATCAATTTAGGAAGCGTAGTATCGAAAAAGTTTATCGCATACTAATTCAAGGCCACATTGATCCAGCTGAAGGAAGTATCGATGCGCCAATTGGCCGACATCCAAGAGAGGATTATCGTTTTGCAGTTGTTGCAGATGGCAAAGCCAGTATTACCCACTATGAATTAATTGAGTATTATCAAGGCGCATCTCTATTGAAAGTCGTTCTAGAAACTGGAAGAACTCATCAGATTAGAGTTCACTTCAATGCACTGCGCCACCCTCTAGTTGGCGATCTGGCATATGGAGCAGATCCAGTCCTGGCAGCGCGCTTGGAGTTAGAGCGACCTTGGCTGCATGCAATAGAGCTATCTTTTAATCAACCCTCAAGTGATGAGCGAATCATCCTAAATGCCCCACTGCCAGAGGATCTAACGCGCGCCCTTGCGTTGCTCTCGGTCAAGTGAGAGCAAGGGAGTAGTGTCGCCGACCGTGAGCCAGGGTTTTGTCCATCTACATGTCCATACCGAGTATTCGATGCTCGATGGAGCTGCCCGCGTGGAAAAACTAGCTCAAGAGGTTGCTCGCTCAGGTGATGGCGCGATTGCTATGACCGATCATGGAAATGTATTTGGCGCCTTTGATTTCTACAAGACTATGAAGGGTGCTGGCGTCAAGCCGATTATTGGAATTGAAGCCTATGTAGCTCCGGAATCTAGATTTGATAGGAAACGGGTTAAATGGGCTGAAGGCGGAGAAGACGATATCTCAGGCGGTGGGGCATATACCCATATGACGCTCTGGGCTGAAAATAATGTTGGTCTTGCCAATATCTTTCGCCTTTCATCTTTGGCTTCGCTAGAAGGTTTTTATTACAAACCCAGAATGGATCGAGAGCTACTCTCCAAATTTAGCCAAGGCGTTATTGCAACCACCGGTTGCCCGGCAGGCGAGATTCAGACGCGGATCAGGATGGGCGCTTATAACGAAGCGAGAGCAGCTGCGGCAAATTATCGCGACATCTTCGGAGCTGATAATTACTTTGTTGAGATTATGGATCATGACATCGAAATTGAGAGACGAGTCAAGGATGATTTGCTTAAATTGTCTAAAGAACTTGGACTGCCGCTTGTGGCGACAAATGATCTTCACTATACCTATGCTGAAGATGCCAAACATCATGCCGCACTTCTTTGTATTCAATCAGCTAGCACACTGGCTGATCCAAAGAGATTCAAATTTGAAAACGAGGAATTCTATCTCAAAGATGCTAAGGCAATGCGTCGGATCTTTAAAGATTTAGAGGTTGCTTGCGATAACACGTTACTTATTGCTGAGCGTTGCAATATCACCATGCGCGAGAATGAGAACCTGCTTCCCAAATTTGCTGTCCCAGACGGTGAAAGCGAGAACTCTTGGCTAGTCAAGCAGGGTGAGCGAGGCTTATTGGAGAGATTTGGCGTAAAGAGCATGGATCAGGTGCCGCCGCAATATCAAGCACGACTTCACTTTGAACTAGACGTTATGACTAAGATGGGATTTGCGGGATACTTCTTGGTTGTTGGTGACTTAGTTTCTCATGCTAAGAAAGAGGGCATCCGTGTTGGTCCTGGAAGAGGATCCGCTGCGGGTTCACTAGTTTCTTATTCTTTAGGAATTACAGGACTTGATCCGATCAAGCACGGATTGCTCTTTGAGCGCTTCTTGAATCCAGATCGCATCTCTATGCCTGATATCGACTTAGACTTCGATGAGCGTCGACGCTCAGAGATGATTAGGTATGCCACCCATAAATATGGTGATGATCGCGTGGCTCAGATTATTACCTACGGAACCATCAAATCGAAAGCGGCGATTAAAGATGCTACCCGAGTTCTAGGTTATCCATATGCGCTAGGTGAACGGTTAACTAAAGCGCTGCCGTCTTCAATTATGGGGAAAGACATTTCACTTCAAGGCGTTTTTGATAAGGAAAACGAGAGATTTGGGGAGGCTCAAGAGTTTAGAAACATTTATGAAACTGATCCTGATTCAAAAACCATTGTTGATATGGCCAAGGGGCTAGAGGGACTTAAGCGGCAGTGGTCAGTCCATGCTGCAGGGGTGATCCTTAGTAGGGATCCATTAATTGATGTGATTCCAATTCATCGAAGAGACTCAGATGGATCGATTATCACTCAATTTGATATGGGTGCATGCGAGGCAACGGGGCTCTTAAAGATGGACTTTCTGGGGCTACGCAATCTCTCAGTCCTTGATGATTGCCTAGAAAATATCAAGAGCAATCAAGGAGAGACAATTGTCCTGGAATCCTTAGAGCTTTCAGATAAGAAGACTTTTGGATTGCTTTCAAGAGGGGAGACCCTTGGAGTATTCCAATTAGATAGCGCACCGATTCGAGCGTTGCTTAGATCAATGGCTCCAGATTGCTTTGAAGACATTTCAGCTGTTATTGCACTCTATCGCCCAGGACCTATGGGTGTAAATGCTCATAATGATTATGCAGATCGCAAGAATAAACGCAAAAGAATTGAACCAATTCATCCCGAGTTAAGGGCGGCCCTTGATGAAATTCTGGCAGATACCTATGGGCTTATTGTCTATCAAGAGCAAGTCATGGCAATCGCACAAAAACTTGCTGGCTTTTCTCTAGGTCGAGCAGATCTGCTGCGTAAAGCTATGGGAAAAAAGAATAAAGAGATTCTTGATAAAGAGTATGTTCACTTCGAAGAGGGCATGCGTAATAATGGATTTTCCAGCATAGCGATTGAGGAACTATGGAAGACGCTAATTCCATTCTCGGACTATGCCTTCAATCGAGCTCATAGCGCAGGCTATGGAGTGCTTTCGTTTTGGACTGCCTATCTCAAGGCTAACTACCCAACTGAATATATGGCAGCTCTGCTTACTAGCGTCAGGGATGATAAAGATAAGTCAGCCCTTTACCTAAATGAGTGTCGCAGAATGGGTATCAAGGTCCTTGCTCCCGATGTTAATTTCTCAAATGCTGAGTACACCCCAGGTGGAAGTGATATTCGATTTGGACTAACTGCCATTAGGAATATTGGAGAAAATGTCGTGGCATCAATTGTTAAGAATCGTAAGGAGAAGGGCAAGTACACCTCCTTTGGTGATTTCCTGGCAAAAGTTGAGGGCACAGTCTGTAATAAGAAAACTATCGAGTCCCTTATTAAAGCCGGCGCCTTTGATTCTTTGGGCCATTCTCGTAAAGGCCTTATGAGCATTTATCTAGAGGCCATTGATTCAGTATTAGAAGAAAAACGCGCACAAGCCATTGGTCAATTTGATCTATTTGGTGGTGCAAACGAAATTAGCGCAAACGGCATCGCGACTCTGGCGCTTGAAGTAAGTGATCAAGAGTGGGAAAAGGCACTACTTCTTGCTTATGAGCGAGAGATGCTAGGTCTTTATGTTTCAGATCATCCACTGCTTGGCGTTGAACACGTCTTGAGAAATGCAACTGATACAACAATTAGTCAGATTATAGATGATGGAGTCGTTCATGATCAGGTCATTACTATCGCAGGGCTAATCACAGCAGTACAACGTAAGGTTAGTAGGCAAGGTCAATCTTGGGCGATTGTCACAGTTGAAGATTTAGAGGGAGCAATTGATGTTCGCTTCTTCTCATCTACCTATCAAACACATGCACTAAATTTAATTGAGGATCGAATCGTTGTTATTCGTGGAAGAATAGATAAACGCGAGGAGACACCACAGATAACAGCTTTAGAGTTAAGTCTTCCAGATATTAATCAGGCTCCTATCGGACCACTTGTAATCAAACTTGAAGCTGAAAGATGCACGCCTCCTGTTGTTGATCGTATGAAGGAAATTCTGCGCTCCCATCCTGGGACCAGGGAAGTTCATCTAAGAATTGAAGGCGGCACAAGAAACACCATCCTTAAGCTAGATGATGGATTGAAAATCACCGCATCTCCGAGTTTGAGTGCAGACTTAAAGTCAATCCTCGGTCCAGATTGTTTGGTTTAAGCAAAGATAACCCTCTACCAGATAAGTGCTATCGCAATTAGAATAGCCAGATGCGCTTTGCCAAAATCCTTAGAAGTCTTGCTTAAGAATGAACAAATTGGAGCTATTGCCTGCAGTTGATGTTCGCTCCGGCCAGGCAGTTCGCTTGACTAAAGGCGATCTGGAGCAGCAAAGCAAATATGGATCTGCTCTTGATGCTGCACTTGAATTTGAAAGCGCGGGAGCAGAGTGGATTCACTTAGTTGATCTAGATGCAGCCTTTGGCACTGGCTCCAATTACGATCTCTTAGTCAAACTGGTTGGCAAATTAGATACAAAGGTTCAACTATCCGGTGGAATTCGAGATGAAGAATCTTTGGTGCGAGCACTTGCTACAGGTTGCCACCGAATTAACTTGTCTACCTCAGCCCTAGAAGATCCGGCTTGGTGTGAATCTGCCATCAAACGTTTTGGTGCCAGGATTGCGGTAGGACTTGATGTGAGAGAGAGAACTTTGGCAGCCCGTGGGGGTAGACAGGATGTGGGAGATCTCTTTGATGCCCTGGAGCGTTTGGATAGCTATGGCTGTTCTAGATATGTAATAACAGACGTCAATAGAGATGGAACTCTTCAGGGGCCGAACTTAGATTTACTCAAATCAGTATGCGCTGCAACAAATCGGCCGATAATTGCCTCGGGGGGAGTTTCACAGCTAAGTGATATTCAATCTCTTCGAGAATTGACAGAAATAGGTGTTGAAGGAAGTATTGTTGGCAAAGCCTTATATTCACAGAATTTCACCATTGAACAAGCTCTAGAAGTGGCATCCAAATGAGACAGTTAAGTTTTGATATTACCAAGGACTTCGTTCGAATGATTCGAATTTTTCAAACTAAAGCTGTAAAGGATCATTAAATGGAGCGATTAAGTCTAGAGCAGTTTCGCGCATACGCCAGGGAATATAACGTTATTCCGGTGGCTCAATCGCTATTGGCAGATAATGAAACTCCGCTGACTCTCTATTCCAAGTTAGCTAAAGATCGCGAAAATACATTCCTTCTAGAGTCAGCGGAGCATGGCGGAGCATGGTCTAGATATTCATTTATCGGCCTAAGAAGTGAAGCCACGCTAACTGAGAAAGACGGAGTTGCTCACTGGCTTGGAACTATGCCGGCAGGAGCTCCAAGTGGTATTGATCCTTTAGAAGCGCTACAAATTGCCGCTAAACATTTGCGCTCGCCAAAGATCGAAAATCTGCCACCTCTCACTGGCGGATTGGTTGGCTATTTGGGATATGACGCAGTGCGAAGACTTGAGAAACTTCCCAAAATAGCAACAGATGAATTAAAGCTTCCAGAAATTGCTTTTATGCTGACTACGGACTTAGCTGTTTATGATCACCTGCAAGGTATTGTGATCTTGATAGCAAATGCCATAAATTGGGATGGTTCTGATGAAAGAGTCGATCAGGCCTATCAATCGGCTATCAAAAGACTTGATCAAATGCAGGCAGCGCTCTTAGAAAAACTAGATAGCAATATCTCTCACATTGTAGAAAAGAGTGCTCCAAGTTTTACTGCCAATTTCACTCAAGATCGATTCTGCCAGAGTGTAGAAGCAATAAAGGAGCAGATTAGATCGGGGGAGGCTTTCCAAGTTGTCTTATCTCAGAGATTTACTATGGATTGCCAGGCATCCTCGCTTGATGCATATCGAATGTTAAGACTTCATAATCCAAGTCCCTATATGTATCACTTCAGATTTGCAGATGGCTTAAGTGTTGTTGGTTCAAGTCCTGAGGCACTTGTGAAAGTCACTGGATCTGAAGTGATGGTTCATCCAATTGCCGGAACTAGAAAACGATCGACAAATCAAGAGGAAGATTTAAGGCTAGGAGAGGAACTTCTTGCAGATCCAAAAGAGCGCGCTGAGCATTTGATGTTAGTTGACCTTGGAAGAAATGACTTAGGAAGAGTCTGCGCTGCAGGGAGTGTAAATGTCGTTGAGTTCATGCAGATTGAGAGATATTCCCATGTCATGCATATCGTCTCAACCGTCACTGGAGAGCTAGATAGGTCCAAATCAGCGGTGGAAGCTTTATACGCAGTATTTCCTGCGGGAACTCTCTCTGGCGCACCAAAGCCAAGAGCAATGGAGATAATTGAAGAGCTAGAGCCATCGAGGCGAGGAATCTATGGCGGAGCAATTGGATATATAGATTTCACGGGAAACCTTGACACATGTATTGCAATTAGAACTGCAGTAATTAATGGCAAGAAAGCATATGTGCAGGCAGGAGCTGGAATAGTTGCTGATTCAAATCCAATTAGTGAATATGAAGAGTGCTTAAACAAGGCAGCAGCAGTACTCGGGGCAATTGGAGCAGCAAACTCACTTGTGCCTCTTACGGAAAAGGCTTAGATATCATGAGCGTTCTTGGTTCAATTATTGCTGGCGTGTTGGAGGATCAAGCCCTACGCCAAGTCTCTAACTCTGAATTAGAGGAGAGGATGGCACGAGCTGCTAAACCTTTGGATGTACTAGCAACCCTTAGCAAAGAGAAGTTCTCAATAATTGCTGAAGTCAAGCGCTCTAGTCCTAGCAAAGGATCACTTGCTCAAATACCAGCTCCTGAAAGGCTGGCACGTCAATATCAAGATGGTGGGGCAGCGGTTATCAGCGTACTAACTGAGCGAAGATGCTTCGGAGGATCGCTAGAAGACTTTTCAAAAGTCAGAAAAGAAGTCTCTATCCCAATGCTACGAAAGGACTTTATAGTCAACGAGTATTTAGTGAGGGAATCAAGAGCTCATGGCGCAGATCTAATACTTTTAATCGTTGCAGCGCTATCAGATAGCCAGCTCAGTGAGCTCTATCAACTAGTGACAACTCTTGGCATGCAGGCACTCATTGAGATTCATAATCAAGAAGAACTTGACAGAGCACTAGAGATTAGCCCGAAGATAATTGGAGTAAATGCACGTAATCTAAAGACATTAGAAATTGACAAGGGTAATTTTCAAATTCTTCTGCCCATGATTCCAGCAGGCGTATATCGAATCGCCGAATCTGGGATGTCAGGGCCCAAAGATGCACTCGAGGCTTTAATTGCTGGAGCAGACGCAATCTTGATAGGGGAAGCTTTAGTTAAATCTGATGATCCAGCCGATAGCGTTCGTCAATTCTTAAATGTCGCAAAGCCTTAAGAGAAAGTATACTCAAGGTCATGGAGCGAACCGAAATTGTTGGCCACTTTGGCCCCTACGGCGGACGCTTTGTCCCAGAGGCTCTAATTGGGGCATTAGATGAATTAGAAGCGGCTAATAACTCTGCTTCTAAAGATCCGGAATTTCAAAAAGAACTTAATCATTTACATAAAACCTACACTGGCAGACCCTCGATCATTACTGAGGCGAAAAGATTTGCCGAACATGCTGGGAACGCCCGAATTTTGCTCAAGCGTGAAGATCTGAATCACACTGGCAGTCACAAGATAAATAATGTCCTGGGACAGGCACTTCTCACTAAACGCATGGGCAAGAAGAGAATTATTGCTGAAACTGGTGCTGGTCAACATGGCGTGGCCTCGGCAACTGCTGCAGCGCTATTGGGCCTGGAGTGTGTGGTTTATATGGGCGAAGAAGATACAAAACGCCAAGCATTAAATGTGGCAAGAATGAAGTTGCTTGGCGCAACCGTTGTTCCAGTTACGACTGGCTCTAGAACTTTAAAGGATGCAATTAATGAGGCGATGCGTGATTGGGTGACAAATGTTGCATCAACTCATTACTTATTAGGAACTGTTGCAGGTCCTCATCCTTTCCCAACGATGGTTAGAGATTTTCATCGCATCATTGGAATTGAAGCAAGGCAGCAAGTATTGGAGATGACCGGAAGACTTCCTGATGCTGTCCTAGCTTGCGTTGGTGGGGGATCTAATGCCATCGGTATTTTCCATCCCTTTCTTGATGATCAAAAGGTCCGCTTGATTGGTCTTGAAGCAGGCGGATCTGGAGTTGAAAGTGGTAAACATGCCGCAACTATTGTTGGTGGCACTCCCGGTGTTCTTCACGGCACCAGGTCTTATCTTCTTCAAGATAGCGATGGTCAAACTATTGAGTCTCATTCAATTTCTGCTGGCCTTGATTATCCAGGAGTAGGTCCTGAACATGCATACCTTCATGACATTGGACGAGCGGAGTATCGAGCAATTACTGATGATCAAGCGATGCATGCTTTCTCACTGTTTTCAAAGTGTGAAGGGATAATTCCTGCTATCGAAACCGCTCATGCACTCGCTGGCGCTCTACAAGTTGGCAATGAGTTAGGAAGTGGAACAATCCTGCTTATCAATCTCTCCGGGCGCGGCGATAAAGATGTTCAAACAGCTGCGCAATACTTCGGGATTCCTCTTTAGGATTATTAACAGCGATGAGTAGAGAGAGTTTGGCTCAGGTATTTGCACGTGCAAGAAGTGAGGATCGCGCAGCCTTAATCGGTTATATGCCAGCGGGCTTCCCAAGTCTTGAAGGATCTAAGGAAATAATTAAGGCGTTAGTTGATGGTGGGGTAGATATTGTTGAAGTGGGCTTTGCTTATAGCGATCCAGTTATGGATGGAGCAATAATTCAAGAGGCTGCTGAGATTGCCTTGAGAAATAGGACTGGAGCTAAGGAAGTCTTGGATGTGGTCTCAAGTGTAAGCGTTCCCTCTCTAGTTATGTCTTACTGGAATCCTATTGAGCGATATGGAGTAAAGGAGTTCACAAAGGCTCTTGCCGAAGTTGGAGGTGTTGGAGTTATTACTCCAGATTTAACTATTGAGGAGTCAGGCGAATGGATTGAAGAAACAGAGAGAAATGATTTGAGCCGCGTCTATGTTGTAGCTCCCAGCACAGATGATTCAAGATTAGTCAAAGTTGCTGAAAGGTGCTCTGGGTTTATTTATGCTGCAAGTCTTATGGGAGTAACAGGGGCCAGAAATTCTCTCTCAGATAGCGCCAGCCAACTAGTATCAAGACTTCGCAAGATTACAGATCTTCCTATCGCTGTTGGGCTTGGAGTTTCAACGTGGGAGCAAGCTGCAAGCGTTGCCAAGTTTGCCGATGGGGTCATTGTGGGCTCAGCATTTATTGAGTTAGTGCTTCAAGCAGCAGATATAGAGCAGGCATGTAAGAGCGTTGCCTCACTTGCCCGGCAATTATCAGATGGGGTCAGAAAGGGCTAAGTCGGCTAGTTTTAGGATGTTGGTTTAGACTTATGTCGACAACAGTAAGGAGAATTTGAAGGAGTAAAAGTGCCAAAGGAGCCGCGCCAAAGAAAAGTGAGTAGTACAGGTAAATCCAGAGACACAGTAACGAGAAACATTGTCATTGGCATGATCGCACTTGTGGTCTTATCTGGGGTTATCTTCACAGTTTTGGATAAGAGGTCTGGTGCTAGCGTTGCGGTTCCTGCATCAATTGAGAGTATTTCTTCGGCCAATAATGGCGATCCAGTGATACCAACAATCTCACCAGAGGCAGATTACGGCGTGGTATTTAATGCCGATAGTCCACTAAGGATTGATGTTTGGGAAGACTTCCAGTGTCCTTATTGCAAGTTCTTTGAAGATGCTATGGGTGACTATCTAGAGACTTTGATTAGAGAAAAGCAGGCACAAGTGATCTATCACATAGCGTCGTTTATAGGCCAAGAATCAGTTCGCGCCGCTAATGCCGCAAGTTGTGCTGTTCCAGAGGGAAGGTTCATTGAGTATCACAGAGCGCTATATCATATTCAAGGTGGAGAGAACAGTGGCTTGTTTTCAAATAGGAACTTAGTTGAAGTTGGCACGCGGCTTGGTATTACCAGTGATAGCTTTGCCAGCTGCGTTAACGATAATCAATCAGGTGATGTGGTCAAAAATGTCGCATCATCGATGAAGAAAAACGGTGTAGAGGGAACTCCAACTGTATTTATCAATGGCAAACCATGGAATCGCACCACCTCTGAATTTAGACTTGAGGAATTTAAGGCAGCGGTCGAAGCAGCTAAGCAGTGATCTTTGCTGCTATTCCTTCCCCAACTCAATCTCAAATAGAGATTGGGCCGCTTACTTTTCACTTCTACGCTCTATGCATCATCGTTGGGATTATTGCTGCTCTTTACATTGGAAATAGGAGATATGTCGCACTTGGTGGTAAGGCTGAGGTAGTTAACGATGTAGCAATCTATGCAGTTCCATTTGGAATCATCGGTGGTCGTCTTTATCACGTGATTTCCTCTCCACAAGCTTATTTTGGAGAAAATGGTGATCCGCTTAGTGCGCTATATATATGGCAGGGTGGCCTTGGAATCTGGGGAGCAATTTCCCTTGGACTTCTTGGCGCATGTATTGGATATCGAAGAAATAGGTCACGCGCTGAGATTTCTTTCGCAAGCTTTGCCGACGCGCTAGCTCCGGGGCTTTTAGTTGCCCAAGGAATTGGTCGTTGGGGAAATTGGTTTAATAAAGAAATTTTTGGGCGGGAGTTAAACGCCCCCTGGGCTCTTGAGATCCCATTAGCCTACCGACCTATTGGATATACAAGCGTTGAGACATTTCATCCAGTTTTCCTATATGAATTCATTTGGTGCTTCATAGCAGCCTTCATTTTGATAAGGGTGGGGTCTAGAAAGAAGTTTGTTCCAGGTTCCATATTTGCTATGTATGTCGCCCTGTATTGCATGGGGCGAGCCTTGATTGAGACTATCCGAATTGATGAGGCGAACTTGATTTTAGGCGTCAGACTAAATGTTTGGACGAGTGTGATCTTGCTCTTTGGTTCACTCATCTACTTGCGCCAGAATCAATTACCAAGAGATTCGAGTGTAAAATAGGTTCGTGAGCCAACCTGGATTAGGGATACGAAAAGCTAAGCATCGCACACAAAGAGCTGGATGGCTCAGGGCTGCAGTCTTAGGTGTCAATGATGGGCTGGTTTCATCGGCAGCATTGATGATTGGAATTGTTTCAGCCCAGAAGAATGACTATGTAATTACCGTTGGCTTAGCAGGAATCGCAGCAGGAGCCATGTCTATGGCTGTTGGTGAGTATGTCTCTGTCAAGTCACAGAATGACATCGAAGAATCTGATCGAGTTTTAGAACTAGAGCATCATCGGATTGATCCCAAGGGAGAGCTTGAGGAGTTAACTCAGATCTATCAGGGGCGAGGATTGACTAGAGCAACTGCAGAAAAAGTTGCCCAAGAACTTCATGCCCATGACGCACTTGGTGCTCATCTGCGCGATGAGTTGGGCCAGTATGAGTTGACCAAGGCGCGCCCCATGCAAGCAGCGATTGCTTCAGCACTTAGCTTCACATTTGGAGGAGCAATTCCACTTCTTGGCGCTCTCTCGCCAAGTCTTGAGGGGAAAGCCCTGTCAATTGTGGCAATTACATTCCTGGGCCTGCTTGTTGCAGGAGTAGTCAGCGCTAAGACTTCAGGCTCGAAAATCTGGCGACCCACCCTTCGGATTCTCTTTGGTGGCGCCTTGGGAATGGCCATAACGGCATCGGTTGGCCAGATCGCCCATATCTCTGGACTCTAGAGGGCGCCAAAAGAAAGCAGGTTCTTGATAGACTCGTGCTCCTCTTAGGGCCGTCGTTGTCCCAGTAACTTTGAGAAGAAATAAAAAAACAACTCGAAGTAAACAATAATTTCTTGGTGGGAGCGATAAGTGGTCTTTTCATCTCTACCAAAGGCAGTAGGTCTATATGACCCTGCCAACGAGCATGATGCTTGTGGTGTTGCGATGGTGGCTACGCTTAACAAAGTCCCCACCCATGACATCATCGCTAAAGGATTAATTGCCTTAGGGAACTTGGAGCATCGTGGTGCATCTGGCGCTGAAGTAAATAGCGGTGATGGCGCAGGAATATTGATCTGTATCCCAGATCAATTCTTTCGAGAAGTTCTCTCATTTGAACTGCCTGCCACACTTAGCTATGCAGCAGGAGTGGCATTTTTGCCCAAGAATTTTTCAAACAAAGCTCGCATTGAGCAGATTGCTAGCCAAGAGAATCTAAAGGTTCTAGGTTGGCGCAAGCTCCCAATTAACCCCACATCTATTGGAGCGACAGCGTTATCGGTCATGCCTGAGTTTGAACAGATATTCATTTCATCAGATGATGGAACATCTGACTTAGATTTGGATCGAAGGGCATTTTGCTTTAGAAAGAGAGTGGAGCATGAACTTTCCATATATTTTCCCTCTCTATCAAGTAGAACAATCGTTTACAAGGGAATGCTTACCACAAGCCAATTAGAAGAATTCTTTCCGGATCTTTCAGATCCTCGTCTAGTCTCTCCACTTGCCTTAGTGCATTCAAGATTTTCTACAAATACTTTTCCATCTTGGCCACTTGCACATCCTTATCGACTCATCGCCCATAATGGTGAAATAAATACGGTAAAGGGAAATCGTAATTGGATGGCAGCGCGCGAAGCACTCTTAGAAAGTGATTTGATCCCCGGGAATCTAACCCGCCTTTTCCCAATAGTTGATCCCTCAGGAAGTGATTCTGCCTCCTTTGATGAAGTATTAGAGCTGCTCTATTTGGGCGGGCGCTCCCTGGCGCACTCAATTCTTATGATGATTCCTGAGGCTTGGGAAAATCACGAGACTATGCCTGAAAAACTAAAGAACTTCTATCGTTTCCATGCGTCTGTTATGGAGCCTTGGGATGGACCTGCCTGCGTCACTTTCACTGATGGAAAACAAATTGGCGCGGTGTTAGATCGAAATGGTTTACGTCCATCTCGCTACTGGGTAACAGATGATGGTTTAGTGGTTCTAGCAAGTGAGGTTGGAGTCTTAGATATTCCGCAAGAGAAAGTGATCCGAAAGGGAAGGCTTCAACCAGGACGCATGTTCCTAGTTGACATCCACTCAGGTCGCATTATCGAGGATGAGGAGATCAAAGAGAGCCTGGCAAATAACGCACCCTATGGTGAATGGCTTCATGCAGGAATTGTGCGTCTATCAGAATTACCAGCACGAGAGCACATTACTTATCCGCACTCCTCAGTGCTAAGAAGGCAGAGAGCATTTGGTTATACCGAAGAAGAATTAAGAGTGATTATTACCCCGATGGCAAGAAGTGGAATTGAGCCCATTGGATCAATGGGAACTGATACCCCCATCGCAGCACTTTCTGGCAAGCCACGTCTCTTATTCGATTACTTCGCACAGCTTTTTGCTCAAGTGACCAATCCACCTCTTGATGCCATAAGAGAGGAGCTAGTTACCTCACTTGGGGGATCCATTGGTCCAGAACATAATCTACTTGATCCCGGTCCAGCATCTTGCAGACAGATATCTTTAGCTTTTCCGGTAATTGACAATGATGAGCTTGCCAAAATAATTAATGTAAATGCGGATAACAATCATCCAGGATTATCGACCTATGTAGTTCGCGGCCTCTTCCCAGTTTCAGAAGCTGGTCAAGGATTGCAAGAGAGAATTGAGGAGATAGGGACAGAAGTATCAGAGGCTATTGCCCAAGGCGCCAGAATAATTGTTCTCTCCGATCGCGATGGGGACGCCGAGAACGCGCCGATCCCATCTCTGCTTCTAACCTCTTCTGTGCACCATCACCTAATTCGTGAAAAAACTAGAACCAAGGTGGGCCTAGTTGTTGAAAGTGGTGAGGTTAGAGAGGTCCATCATGTTGCGCTCCTAATTGGCTATGGCGCAGCAGCGGTTAATCCTTATCTGGCCATGGAGAGCGCTGAAGATTTGGTCTTAACCGGAGTTATTACTGGAATTACACCAGAGAGGGCTGTTAGAAACTTAATAAAGTCTTTGGGTAAAGGCGTATTGAAAGTGATGTCTAAGATGGGCATTTCAACCATTGCCTCATATACCGGAGCCCAAGTCTTTGAAGCAATTGGATTATCAGAGGCTTTAGTAAATGAGTACTTTGTCGGAACTACTTCGAGACTTGGAGGAGTAGATCTTGAAGTTATTGCGCAAGAGACAATTGCGCGCCATCACATCGCCTATCCACCGGGGGGAGAAGTTCCGGGTTCAAAACGACTTCCAATTGGCGGGGAGTATCAATGGCGACGAGATGGCGAACCACATTTATTTGATCCAGAGACGGTCTTTGCTTTGCAGCATGCCACAAGGTCAAAGCGCTATGACATTTTCCAGAGATATACCAAGAGAGTTGATGATCAATCAAGAGCCCTAATGACACTTCGAGGCCTTTTCTCCTTCAACGAAGACTTGAGAGCTCCTGTCGCCATTGAAGAGGTCGAGCCAATTTCTGAGATATTGAAGAGATTTTCAACCGGAGCTATGTCTTATGGCTCAATTTCCCAAGAAGCCCACGAGACATTAGCAATAGCAATGAATCGTATGGGAGCAAAATCAAATACCGGCGAAGGAGGAGAAGATCCCGAGCGCTTTACTCCTCTTGCTAATGGCGATTCGACAAGATCTGCAATTAAACAAGTTGCTTCAGGACGATTTGGAGTAACTAGTGAGTATCTAGTCAACGCTGATGACATTCAGATAAAGATGGCGCAAGGTGCAAAACCTGGTGAGGGTGGTCAATTACCAGGAAATAAGGTTTATCCCTGGATTGCCAAGGTTCGCTACTCAACTCCAGGTGTTGGCTTAATCTCTCCACCTCCACATCACGATATTTACTCCATTGAAGATTTAGCTCAGTTGATTCATGATCTAAAAAATGCAAATAACAAGGCGCGTATCCATGTAAAACTCGTTGCTGAAGTCGGCGTTGGAACAGTTGCCGCAGGAGTCAGCAAAGCCCATGCCGATGTTGTTTTGATATCAGGACATGATGGTGGAACTGGAGCTTCCCCATTAACTTCTCTTAAGCATGCTGGATCCCCGTGGGAGTTAGGTTTAGCTGAAACCCAGCAAACGCTGATGCTAAATGGACTTCGCGATCGCATCGTGGTTCAAACTGATGGTCAGATGAAAACTGGAAGAGATGTCGTAATTGCTGCCTTACTCGGAGCTGAAGAATTTGGCTTTGCCACCGCGCCTCTTGTGGTCTCAGGGTGTGTGATGATGCGTGTTTGCCACCTAGATACCTGTCCAGTTGGCGTTGCTACCCAAAATCCAGAGCTAAGGAAGCGCTTTACAGGAAGGCCAGAGTTTGTAGAAACTTTCTTTGAATATATCGCACAGGAAGTAAGGGAATTACTGGCAAAGCTAGGTTTTAGGAGCCTTGGCGAAGCAGTTGGACAAGTTGAGAGCCTAGAGACTGCAGCCGCAGTAGAGCATTGGAAAGCCAGTGGTCTTGATTTAGCGCCCATACTTACCGTTCCAGCCCTAAATTCTAGCTCTGCAAGAAGAAATACCAGCAAGCAAGATCATGGACTTGAGGCAGCTTTGGATAATGAGCTAATCAAACTCTCAGAAAGTGCTTTGGAAAATAGAATTCCAATCAAATTGCAGATGGCAATTAGAAACGGTAACCGCACTGTTGGAACAATGCTTGGCTCTGAAATCACCAGAAATTTTGGTGGTCAAGGTTTGCCTGACGACACTATTGATATCACTTTCCATGGATCTGCTGGTCAATCACTTGGGGCCTTTGTTCCACGCGGATTAACGCTTAGGCTATACGGAGATACCAATGATTATCTGGGAAAAGGACTATCAGGAGGGCGAATTATTTTGCGTCCTGATGAGAAGGCAAAGTTTGCCTCACATGAAAATGTAATCGCTGGAAATGTGATTGGCTATGGAGCAACTCAAGGTGAGATATTTGTTCGGGGAATGGTGGGAGAGCGTTTCTGCGTAAGAAATTCTGGAGCGCTAGCTGTCGTTGAGGGCGTTGGCGATCATGGCTGTGAATATATGACCGGGGGAACAGTTGTAATCCTTGGCAAGACTGGGCGAAATCTTGCAGCTGGTATGTCGGGTGGTCGCGCTTTTATCCTTGATTTAAATCCATCTCTTGTAAATACCGAGATGGTGGATGTTCTATCTATTCCAAAAGATCAAGAGGAGAGACTCAAATCCATACTCTCACGCTTCTATGCAGAGACGGGCTCTGTGATTGCACATGGATTACTTGATGATTGGCCGGCTGCCTTGAAGAGATTTTCTCTGGTGATGCCAAGAGATTATGCCAAGGTCTTATCAGTTATTGATAGGGCAGAGCGCGAAGGAAAGTCAGCAGATGATGCAATCATGGAGGTGCTAAATGGCTGATCCCCGTGGCTTTCTAAATACTGGCAGGGAGGTGCCTAAACGTCGCCCGGTTGATGTGCGAATTAGGGATTGGCGTGAGGTTTATGAAGAGCAGGAATTTTCCTCTCTCCAAAAACAAGCTGGAAGATGCATGGATTGCGGAATCCCTTTCTGTCATGAGGGATGTCCTTTGGGAAATCTAATTCCAGAATGGAATGACCTAATTTGGCGAAATGAAAAGAGCGATGCCCTAGATCGCCTTCATGCAACCAATAATTTTCCGGAATTCACTGGTCGTCTTTGCCCTGCTCCTTGTGAAACAGCTTGTGTTTTAGGAATTAATCAAGATCCGGTGACAATTAAACAAGTAGAGCTAAGAATTATCGAGGAGGGATTTCAATCAGGTAGTGTTAATCCGCTCCAACCAGATCGCATGACAGGCAAGACCATCGCAGTAATTGGCTCAGGCCCTGCAGGACTCGCGGCCGCACAGCAATTAACTAGAGCTGGTCACACCGTCGTGGTCTATGAAAAAGGTGAAAAAGTTGGAGGACTTCTTCGCTATGGAATCCCAGAATTCAAAATGGAGAAGTCAGTTCTTGACCGCCGCCTAAATCAGATGCAGTCAGAGGGAACAAGATTTAGAGCAGGGGTTAATGTTGGTGTTGATATCACTGCTGCCGAGCTTCGCGCTAAATATGATGCCACTGTGTTAGCGGTAGGGGCCACACAGTGGCGCGATTTAGATATCCCTGGGAGATCATTTAATGGCATCTATCAGGCGATGGAATATCTGCCTTGGGGAAATAGGCAAGCGCTAGATGAATTACCGTCAGAGCCACCAATTAATGCCAAGGGCAGGAATGTAATTATCTTGGGTGGGGGAGATACTGGCGCTGATTGTCTTGGCACCGCAATTCGCCAAGGAGCTGCAAGCATCACTCAAATTGAAATTATGCCAAGGCCAAGTGATGAGCGACCTGAGTCACAACCATGGCCAACTTATCCAATGACCTATCGAGTTAGTAGCGCCCATGAAGAATCGGGAGAGAGGCTCTATTCGATTTCCACTGAGGAGTTCATTGGAGATAGCTCGGGTCAATTAGCGGCCTTGAAAATAGTTGAGACAAAATACATTGATGGCAAGTTCGAAAAAGTTCCAGGAACTTCTAGAAACCTCCCTGCAGATATGGTCTTACTTGCAATGGGCTTTACCGGACCAGAAAAGAATGAACTGGTCACTGCCCTTGAGCTAGAACTTGATTCTCGGGGAAATATTGCACGTGATAACTCATATCGCACCAACGTTGCTTCAGTTTATGTCTGTGGTGATGCCGGCCGTGGCCAATCACTGATTGTTTGGGCGATCGCCGAGGGACGAAGCGCCGCATCAGCTGTTGATGCAGATCTAATGGGCCATACGCAACTACCAGCGCCTATCGAGCCAACTGCTCGACCACTTACGGTCTAATTCCTTGCTAATTACTAATTGGCCAAATATGGCAATAAAGTAAGCCCATGCGCCGCGCCAAAATAGTCTGCACCATGGGCCCAGCCGTTGAGAGCGCTGAGAAAGTTTCTCATCTGATTAAAGCCGGGATGAATGTGGCCCGACTCAATCTCTCACATGGCAGTTATCAGGAACATCAGAATTGTTTAGATCTTGTAAGAGCTGAGGCCAAGAGAGTAAGAAAGCCTGTCGCGATAATGATTGATCTTCAGGGGCCAAAGATTCGCCTGGGAAGATTTACCAGTGGTCCTCATGAATTAAACCGCGGAGAGACTTTCACCATAACAACTGATGAAGTTTCTGGCGACAAATCTCGTGTCTCCACCACTTATAAGGGTCTTACCGGTGATTGCAAGCCTGGAAACTTGATTCTAATTGATGATGGCAAAGTGGCAGTTCAAGTCCTAGAAGTTAAGGGAAATGATGTAGTAACGAAAGTAATTGAACCTGGAGTAGTTTCCAGTAACAAAGGGATTAATCTTCCAGGAGTTGCGGTATCTGTTCGGTCGATGAGTGAGAAGGACATTGAAGACCTGCGTTGGGGCCTTAAGGCAGGAGCTGATCTCATTGCTCTATCTTTCGTACGATCGGCTAGGGACATTGATGATGTTCATAAGATTATGGAAGAAGTTGGCCAGCATGTTCCGGTTATCGCCAAGATCGAAAAACCTCAGGCGATAGATAACCTTGAGGAAATTGTTCTCGCCTTTGATGGAATTATGGTGGCCCGTGGAGATTTGGGCGTAGAATTACCGATTGAAGATATTCCACTGGTGCAAAAGCGATGCATCACTCTGGCTCGCGAGAATGCAAAGCCAGTAATCGTGGCCACCCAGATGCTTGATTCCATGATTAGTAACTCTAGGCCAACCAGAGCTGAGGCTACTGACTGCGCTAATGCCGTTCTTGATGGGGCTGATGCCCTAATGCTCTCAGGTGAGACTAGCGTTGGAGCATTCGCTATTGAGGCAGTGGCCACCATGGCGCGAATTATTGAAAAGACCGAGCAAGATGCACTGCATCTAATTCCAGCTCTCCAGCACAACCCTAGAACAAAAGGTGGGGCAATAACCAGGGCAGCCACCGAGGTTGGTCTAACAATCGGCGCTAAAGTTTTAGCAGCCTTTACCAAGAGCGGAGATTCAGCACGGCGCATGTCAAGACTTAGATCACCAATACCAATTCTGGCGCTAACTCCAGATACTTCTACTTATAACCAGATGGCACTCTCTTGGGGGGTTGAACCACTTCTTATTCCTTTGGTCAGTACCACGGATGAGATGGTCAAGCAGGTGGATGCCATCTTGATAGAGAGCAAGAGAGTTGCAGTCGGCGAATTCATCATGATTGTTGCCGGATCTCCTCCGGGGATTCCTGGCTCAACCAATGCCATGCGCGTTCATAGGGTGGGAGATGCCGTCACCGGTGTTGCCCCTGCCTATCGCTAGAATAATCTTGAACTAAATCTAGCCTCGGTACTCCAACGGTAGAGAGGGCGGTCTCAAACACCGCATAGTGTCGGTTCAAATCCGACTCGAGGCACGTGAAGAGTGAAATTGATTCTTTAGCCCATCGCATCCTAATCGCAGAGGATGAAACTCTAATCCGTTTGGATCTAGTAGAGATGCTTACTGAGTCAGGGTATGAAGTAGTTGGGCAGGCAAGCAATGGCCAAGAGGCAATTGATCTTGCTAAAGAGTTAAAGCCAGAGCTAGCTATTCTTGATGTAAAGATGCCGGTCTTGGATGGCATTTCAGCCGCCAAAGAAATTATTGAAATATCACCCGTGTTGATGCTCACTGCCTTTAGTCAGAGAGATCTAGTTGAGAGAGCAAGTGATGCTGGCGCTATGGCTTATGTAGTAAAGCCATTTACGATTAACGATTTAATTCCAGCGATTGAAATCTCAATTAGCCGCCATCGGCAGATGAAATCTCTAGCACTTGAAGTCAGTGATCTTCATGAACGACTTGAGAGTAGAAAGTTAATTGATAGGGCTAAAGGAATCTTGATGCAAGCACTCAACCTTTCAGAACCAGAGGCCTTCTCTTGGATTCAGAGGGCGGCGATGGACCGGCGCATCTCCATGAAGGAGGTGGCTAAGGCGGTAATTGACCCCTCAGCAGATGCTCATAAGTAAGCGGGTAATCGGGGGTTTTCAGGTAAAAGTAACAGGAATGTAACTAACTCTAAGTTCACTCTCGCTTGTCCGGCAGTTGAACCTCAGTCTATGATTTGCGCCTCCCTTTCCTAGGGGGCATGATCATGAATGAAAGGTACCAAATGAAGAAGCGTGTAATGATTTCGGTTACTGTAGCGGCCGCACTTGCAGCTGCGTCGCTGGTGGCAGTTGCGCCAGCGTCAAATGCAGCAGCTAAGACAATTACCCTCGCGTTTCAGGGTCCTCTAACTGGTGAAGAAGCATCAGTTGGTCAGGATGAGTTGGCTGCCATGCAATATGCCATCAAACTCTTTAACGCAAAGAACAAAGGCAAGTACAAAATTAAGGTTGTTCAGGCAGATGACCAGGGCGATCCAGCACAATCTGCAAAGGTTGCTCCAGGAATCGCATCAAACAAGAAGATCATTGGTCTTGTAGGAGCTGCTTACTCAGGTGCAACAATTGCAGCACTTCCTTATTACAAGCAGCGTCTATTGCCGATGATTTCTCCATCAGCAACACGCGTGTCAATCACAGACCCATCGGCTCAGGGTGGCGCAATGGGCGTTCCCGTGTTCCACCGTGTACCACCGACCGATAAGGTCCAGGGTCCATCGCTATTTAAGTTAGCGACAAAGGGTGTTTCATCCCCTAAGGTATTCGTAGTCGATGACCAGTCTGCTTATGGCGTTGGTCTTGTTGACTACATGAAGAATTCAATTCCTGCTGGCCAATCAGCTGGCTTTGATAGCGTTTCAGATAAGACAACTGACTGGTCTGCAACGATCGCCAAGATCAAGACTGCAGCAGCAAACGTTGTCATCTACACCGGTTATTTCCCACAGGCTGCACCATTCTTCAAGCAGCTACGTGACAGCGGATATACCGGAATCCTTGCAGGCGGCGACGGCGTTCTAAGCCCAACCTTCTTGACTCTTGCTCCAGCATCAGTGATTGAAGGTGTACGCCTAACTGCAGGAACAGTCCCACTTGCTGAAATCGATGCAAAGCTTGAAGCAGATTTCAAGAAGAAGATGGGTAAGTCCTCCGGCGTTTATGCTGCTGAGGCAATTGATGCCACAAACGTATTCCTAAGTTGTGTTGCAAAGGGTGTTTCAACTCGCGAAGCAATGCTTAAGTGCGTTAAGGCATATAGCGGAAAATCACTGACTGGTTCCACCATTAAGTTTGATGCTTATGGTGATGTAGCAGGTGGCGTCATGAATGGCTTCGAAGTCAAAGGTGGCGTTATCAAGTTCACAGGACCAGTAGGCTAATAAAGATAGACAAACAGTTTTCGGCAGGTTCTCTAATAGGGGGCCTGCCGAAACTTTAACTCGGGGTTTATAGGGGAAAAGGCGCCTTGATAGGTAGTTTTCTAGATCAGTTCTGGTCGCTCACTTTTGGCGGCTTAAGCCTTGGCTTCATCTACATTCTCATAGCTCTTGGCTACACCATGGTCTACGGTGTTTTGCGTATGATTAACTTTGCAAATTCAGAGATCTTTATGGTTGGTACCTTTGCCACCATCATCATAATTCGAGATGTATTTAAATTTACCCAAACGTCGGAATATGCCACAGGCTTTCGCCTTTGGCTAATTCTTGCAACCGCACTGATTTTCGCCATGATGGTATCAGGCACACTCTCTATGATAGTTGAGATTGTGGCTTATCGCAGGTTACGCAGAATGAACTCCGGGGTTCTGGCTCCCTTAATTTCAGCAATTGGTGTCTCTATGGTTCTAGCCGAAAGCGTTCGAATTCTCACGGACTCAAGACCTGTGGCTAGCCCCCGCGCGATGGAAAAGAGGTTCATAGGTCAATTCTTTGATGCCGGCATTCGTATAGATAACACGATAATCGTGATCTCAGCTCTAGTTCTTTTTGGAATTCTTATGTCCTTTGTGAACAAGACTCGTATGGGCAAAGCAATTCGTGCAGTATCAATGAATCCAAATGCAGCTCGATTAATGGGTATTAATATTGATGGAGTAGTTTCAGCGACATTTTTAGTTGGTGGTTTAATGACTGGCGCTGCAGGTTTTTTCTACGTATTGAAGTATGAAAATACTGCCTCAAATATTGGATTTGAGCTTGGAATTGCAGCTTTCACGGCGGCTATCTTGGGTGGAATTGGAAATATCAAAGGCGCTTTCTTCGGCGGTCTTGCCCTTGGCTTACTCGAAACTTATGCCTCATTCTTCCTAGGGACCCAGTGGAAGGCAGTGACAGTGTTCATAGTTCTAGTTCTAGTTCTTTACACCAGACCGAACGGGTTATTCGGTGAGGCCTTAACCCAGACGAGGGCATGATGATAAATCTTCGTGATAAGGGAGCTGAGATCTGGGAGAACCAAGGACGAGTCGGAAGAGTTGTTCTAGCCCTGTGCGGAGTTACAGTCGTAGCTTCTCTGCCATTTCTGGGTGGAACGATTCTTAATACCCCAATCGCCGATTATGAGTCGGTTCTGGTCTATCCAATTGCGATGTTCGTGTTAATGGCTATAGGCCTAAACATCGTTATCGGAAAAAGCGGTCTCTTGGATCTCGGCTATGTTGCTTTCTTTGCTATAGGTGCCTACACCATGGGTTTGTTAGGAACCAAAACAGGTCTAAATACCTGGGAGATTCTGCCGATCGGTATTGCTATGGCGATGTTCTCCGGAATCATCCTGGGAATTCCTGCTCTAAAACTTCGAGGAGATTATTTAGCCATCATCACCTTAGGTTTTGGCGAAATCGTCAGAATTGTGGCGCTAAATCTAGGAGCTCTTGGAAGATCAGAGGGAATTCTCAATATCCCAACTCCGCCTGCAATTTTTGGCATTGAATACACCTTTGATAGTCATCGCATCTATTACTGGACGCTATTAGTGCTTATTTTGTTGGCAATCTGGATGGTGCGCCGGCTATCTGCGCGCCGCGCTGGTCGAGCTTGGGAATCCATTCGACAAGATGAAGATGCTGCAGAATTGTTAGGCGTTCCAACTTTTAGATATAAAATATGGGCATTCGTTCTCGGAGCATCCGTTGGAGGAGCTGCTGGAGTTTTTTATGCCTCAAAAACTCTCTTTATTGCTCCAGATAATTTTACACTTCAAATCTCTATTTTGATTCTTGCTTGCGTAGTTTTTGGCGGAATGGGAAATATCTGGGGCGTGATTCTTGGGGCTGTGATTCTCGGTTATCTCCCGGATCGCATTCGCTTTATCTCTGATGCTCGCCTCCTAGTATTTGGGCTGGTTCTAGTGATCATGATGAATCTGCGTCCTGATGGCCTACTTCCTCGTAAGAAGCGTGAGAAGACGATTGATAAGAAAGATGCCACATGAGTTCATCGTTGATACAACTAAAGAATGTCTCCATGAAATTTGGTGGTGTTACCGCCCTGAGTGACGTTAGTTTTGATGTGAAAGAGAAAGAGATTCTTGGGCTCATCGGGCCAAATGGCGCAGGAAAGACGACAGTCTTTAACGTTATCACAGGCGTATATCAAATTACATCTGGTGAGATTATTTTTGAGGGAAAGTCTCTGTCTGGAATAAAGCGCTATGAGATCACAAGAAGAGGGGTGGCGCGTACCTTCCAGAGTATCCGACTCTGGGGAGACATGACCGCACTCGAAAATGTCATAACTGCAACTGATACCCATAAGAAATCTGGTTTAGTCTTAGGCCTATTTGGATTTCCAGTTTCCCGCCGCGAGGAAAAGCGTGACAAGGCAAGAGCACAGGAGCTACTGGACTTTGTAGGAATTGGCGAGTATTCAGATCGCCTAGCAAAGAATCTTCCATATGGGGTGCAGAGAAGACTAGAGATTGCAAGAGCGATGGGAGCTGAGCCAAAATTACTCCTCCTTGACGAACCAGCGGCTGGTTTTAACCCTGCAGAGAAAGTTGATTTGGCTGCAACAATTAGAAAGATCCGCGATGCAGGATACACCGTGCTTCTTATTGAGCATGATATGTCGTTAGTTATGAAGGTTTCAGATCGAGTAGTAGTTCTAGATTTCGGGCAGAAGATTGCTGATGATTCTCCTGGCAAGGTTCAAGATGATCCTAGAGTTATTGAGGCTTATTTAGGGGTACCTGAAAATGCGTCTTGAGATTCAAGATCTTCGGGTGTCCTATGGGAAGATTGAGGCAGTCAAAGGCATTTCACTTGTAGTAAACCAGGGTGAGATCGTCGCCCTTATCGGCGCTAATGGCGCTGGAAAAACTACGCTACTTAAGACAATTTCAGGGCTTTTGAATCCGACCTCAGGTTCTATTACCTATGATGGTGAAGATATCCTTAAACATAAGGCTCATCAGAGAGTTTCACTCGGAATATCCCAAGCCCCAGAAGGACGTGGAATATTTCCTGGCATGACAGTTCTTGAAAATCTTGAACTTGGTAAATATCACCTAAAGATGAAAAAGAGTGAGCTTGCAGAAGATTTAGCAACCGTCTATGAACTCTTTCCACGTCTTAAGGAGAGGGCTACTCAAGCTGGAGGAACTCTTTCTGGTGGAGAGCAGCAGATGCTTGCAATCGGTCGAGCGCTAATGGCCAAGCCAAAAGTGCTTCTTCTTGATGAGCCATCGATGGGCCTTGCACCACAGATGATTGCCAATATTTTCCGTATCGTCACTCAGATTAACAAAATCGGAGTAACGATCCTTTTAGTTGAACAAAATGCTCAGCAAGCACTCCAACGCTCGGATCGGGCGTATGTATTAGAAGTTGGAAATATAACTAAGGAAGCGAAGGGTAAAGATCTATTGAATGATCCTCATGTGAAATCTGCTTATCTAGGCACCGGAGCTCGCGGGCTCGATTAATCAACGCTGGGCCAGAATCAAGCAAGTAATTCTGGCTGTGCAAGTTTTCTCACCCTTGTCGTTGGTAATCTCCACGCTATAGGTGCAGAGAGTTTTTCCAAGAGTTACAGCTGTTGCAACTGCGGTTACGTATCCTTCTGTAGCAGTCTTGTGGTGACTTGCATTTATCTCGATTCCAACGATCCTTCTTGAAGGACCTGCATGTAGATGGGTTCCAACAGAGCCTAAACTTTCGGCGAGAACAACATTTGCTCCACCATGAAGCAGTCCGAAGGGCTGGGTATTTCCCTCAACTGGCATTCTGCCAACCACGCGCTGCGGGCTAGCCTCAGTTATTTCAATTCCCATCTTATTCTCTAATGCCCCACGGCCACGGTCATTTAATATCTCGGTCAAGTCTGTCATGTGGGCAATTGTATCTGGCAATGCCTAAGATTAAGCGCGATGAAGAAGAAGTTGCTCCTACTAGATGGTCATTCAATGGCCTTTAGGGCTTTCTACGCCCTCCCGGTTGAAAACTTTGCAACCTCTACAGGGCAGCCCACAAATGCAATCTATGGCTTCGCCTCCATGCTAATTAACTTGATTAGAGATGAACAGCCGACACATATCGCAACTGCATTTGATTTCTCAAGAAAGACCTTTAGGTCAGAGGTGTTTCCAGAATATAAGGCAAATAGGGCAGCAACTCCCGAGGAATTTCGCTCCCAAGTCTCTTACATCAATGAGTTATTAGATGCCTTTGCCATTCCACACTTTGTACTTGAGGGATATGAGGCAGATGATGTCATAGCCACTTTTGTTAAGCGATTTAGCGATGAAGCAGAGATTTGTATCTGCTCTGGAGATCGCGATTCCTTTCAATTAGTAAGCGATCGAGTAACCGTCCTCTATCCTAAGAAAGGTGTAACCGAACTTGCCAGAATGACGCCAAGTGCCGTTTTAGAAAAGTATGGATTAACCCCTAAGCAATACCCAGACTTTGCCGCTCTTCGAGGGGATCCCAGTGATAACTTGCCATCGATTCCTGGGGTGGGCGAGAAGACTGCTACCAAGTGGATCCAAGAGTTTGGGTCCCTCTCAGAACTAATTTCCAGAGTAGATACTGTTGCAGGCAAAGCAGGCGAAGCCTTAAGAGCGGGGCTTCCTGCAGTAATTACCAATCGCGAATTGACTCAACTTAGAAGCGACTTGCCGATATCACCAGACTTGGCAGATCTTTCTTGGAGCGGGGTAGAGATTTCACAGGTAAATGACTTATTTGAAAAACTGGAAATCAAGGCTCTCAAAGCAAGGGTTAAACCTCTTGCCAAGGATTCGGAGGTGAGA
The DNA here is from genome assembly GCA_016870365.1 of Actinomycetota bacterium. GTDB lineage: Bacteria > Actinomycetota > Actinomycetes > Nanopelagicales > Nanopelagicaceae > MAG-120802. The sequence continues at coordinate 74,986 of VGBW01000004.1, forward strand.
GAAGCATCAGTGCCTAAAGTAAATGTTCGCCAGGTGAGCAAAACAGAATTTGAGAACGCGCTAAATGCCAGCAGGAATCTGGTCGGTCTTCTTCTTTCAGAAAACCTAGCAGCAATCTCTATAGAGCCAGGTGAGGTAGCGGTGGCCGATCTTGGCGATGTAAGTCAAGTCATTAATGGCTTCAAAAACTTCATCTTTCACGGAGCGAAGAGCTCTATTTCTGCGAAGGTGCTGAGCGAGGTGGCAGTGGATACTGAAGTTGCCGCCTATCTACTCAACGCTGGTTCGCGAGATATCGAACTAAAGGACCTTTTGCAAAAGTATCTAGGGCTTGAAAGTGATTCATCTCCAAGTGACCTCTTCTCTCAAGATTGGAATCCTAGTAGTGCTAGCTATCTGCAACAACTATGGAGATCTCTTTCAAAAGAGCTCGAGTCTCTGAACTGCCTTGAACTATATAAGCAGATAGAGATGCCGACTATGCAAATCTTGGCTGAAATGGAAACTACTGGAATTGCTATTGATAAGGCGGGGATGAAATCTTTGCTGGCCTTCTTTGAAAAAGAGGAGAGAGAGGCAACTTCGCATGCCTACAAGGCTGTCGGGCATGAATTCAATGCAGCCTCACCTAAGCAGCTGCAAGTAGTTTTGTTTGAAGAGCTAAAGCTTCCCAAAACAAAGAGGATAAAGAGTGGCTTTAGTACCGATGCCGAATCTTTGGAGTGGCTATTTTCCACAACGAAGCACCCAGTGCTGGCTTCACTGCTAAGAATTAGAGAAGTTGGCAAGCTTAGAACTACCGTCGATGGTCTTCTTAATTCAACTAAGTCTGATAGCAGAATTCATACCACATTTCAGCAGACTACGACCGCGACAGGTCGGCTCTCATCTACAGAACCTAATTTGCAGAATATTCCGATTAGAAGTGATGAGGGAAGAAGAATTAGAAATTGCTTCGTTGCACAAGTTCCCTATGTTGATCTATTGACTGCCGATTACAGCCAGATTGAAATGCGCATCATGGCCCACTTATCAGATGATAAAGGCCTATTGGAAGCCTTTAGAACTGGGGAGGATCTGCACTCAACTGTTGGCGCGCAAGTATTTGATGTTCCAGTGTCAAAAGTAGATGCCGATATGCGAAGGCAGGTCAAAGCTATGTCCTACGGTCTTGCCTATGGATTATCTTCTTACGGACTGGCTCAACAATTAGATATCTCGCCAACTGATGCCAGTATTTTGATGAGTAAATACTTTGAAAGATTCGGCGGCATTCAAGATTACCTAAAGGCCGTTGTAAAGATTGCTCGAGAAAAGGGCTATACCGAGACAATTCTTGGGAGACGACGTTATCTGCCTGATCTAAATCATGAAAATCGTGGAAGACGGGAGATGGCTGAGCGGATGGCCCTTAATGCACCTATTCAGGGCTCTGCCGCAGACATAATAAAAGTTGCAATGATAAATGTCGATAAAGCCATCAGGAATGAGAATTTATCATCAAGGCTCTTACTTCAAGTTCATGATGAATTGATCTTTGAAATTGCCAAAGGCGAACATGAGGTGATGCAGGCTCTAGTGCGAGATCAGATGGGAAGGGCGTTTGAACTAAAAGCGCCCCTTGTAGTCAATATTGGCTTCGGAAAGAGTTGGAATTTAGCGGCACATTAGCCTCAAATTGACCGATGAGCGCTAGTGAAAGTAGATTTGCGCCTCTCGCTTAAGGTTCCTGTGCTCCCTCGCACGTAGTAGGAAGCGCCCCTTATCTGGTAGATGGCCTACAAGAAAGTGGAGTCGGACTTTGCGCGTGCCCTACTAGATAAATTCCCCACGGAGTACCTTGTCAACTCAAATTTCAGTAAACGATATTGGAAGTGCAGAAGATTTTCTAGCCGCAATTGAAGGCACAATAAAGATTTTTAATGACGGAGATCTAGTCTCTGGCGTCATTGTCCAGGTAGATCGTGATGAAGTATTGCTGGACATTGGTTATAAGACTGAGGGCGTAATCCCAGCCAGGGAGCTCTCAATCCGCCATGAACTTGATCCAAGCGAATTGGTTAAGGTCGGAGATCGCGTTGAAGCACTGGTCTTGCAGAAGGAAGATAAGGAAGGTCGCTTGATCCTTTCCAAAAAGCGCGCGCAGTATGAAAAAGCCTGGATCGATATCGAAGGCAAGAAAGAGCGCGACGAAGTTGTAACTGGAACGGTGATTGAAGTTGTTAAGGGAGGATTGATTGTCGATATAGGATTACGTGGTTTCCTTCCAGCATCCCTAGTTGAAATGCGGCGTGTTAGAGATCTCTCCCCATATATCGGAAAAGAAATTGAAGCACGCATCATTGAACTTGATAAGAATCGCAACAACGTAGTTCTCTCTCGTAGAGCATTTTTGGAGCAGAGCCAATCTGAATCTCGTACTACCTTCCTCAATCAGCTGATTAAGGGACAGGTTCGCCAGGGCGTTATCTCATCGATTGTAAACTTCGGAGCTTTTGTTGACCTTGGTGGCGTTGATGGATTAGTCCATGTTTCAGAGCTTTCATGGAAACACATCGATCATCCAGGTGAAGTTGTTGCAGTTGGAGATGAAGTAACTGTTGAAGTACTTGAAGTAGATTTTGAGCGCGAGAGAGTTTCACTTTCACTAAAGGCAACTCAGGAAGATCCTTGGCAGGCATTTGCCAGAACCCACACTATTGGACAAGTGGTGCGAGGCGAGGTTACAAAGCTAGTTCCATTCGGCGCCTTCATAAAGGTATTTGATGCAATTGAAGGCCTAGTCCACATCTCAGAGTTAGCCGAGCGCCATGTGGAAATTCCAGAGCAGGTAGTTCAAGTTGGAGATCAATTATTTGTAAAAATCATCGATATCGATCTGGAGCGTCGCCGAATCTCACTTTCACTCAAGCAAGCTAATGAAGGCCAAGATGTTGCCGTTGAGGCATTTGATCCAACGCAATATGGAATGACAGCTCGCTATGATGAAAACGGAAACTTTATCTATCCTGAAGGCTTTGATACTGCGACACAGGAGTGGCAGCCAGGATATGAAACACAGCGACAAGAATGGGAGCGTCAATACGCTGAAGCTCAAGCAAGATTCTTAGCTCACAAGAAGCAGAAGGCAGAGGCTCAAGCAGCCGATGCCGCAGCTGCTTCAGTTGCTACCCCTGAAGCCGAGTAACTCTGGCTCGTTTTAATTCTCTGGGTCTTGTTTAGCAGGGCCCAGTTTTGCTTTTCTAGGTAGGCTGAAGCAGTGTTAAGAGTTGCGCTAACTGGTGGTATCGGATCAGGTAAAAGCCTGGTGGGTGAAATCCTAGAGGAGCTTGGCGCTCTGGTTATTGATTCTGATCAATTAGCCCGCGAAGTAATTGAGCGGGGAAGCCCAGGATATGAAGAAGTAGTGGCTACTTTTGGTGACTCGATTCTAAGCTATGGTCAAATAGATCGGGCGAAGTTAGCATCAGTTGTCTTCAATGAAATAGAGCTACGCAAGAAATTGGAATCAATTATTCATCCATTAGTTCGTGAAGCTTCAGAGAAGATGGCTAGAAACCTTCCAAGTGGGTCAATTCTAGTCAATCAGATTCCATTACTTGTTGAAAGTGATGGAGCAAAGAAATTTGATTATGTAGTAACGGTTTCAGCCAGTGAGGATGTAAGGCGTGAACGGCTGCGCCAACGTGGCTTGAAGGATTATGAAATTGCTCAACGCATGTCAGCTCAGACAAGTGATTTAGAGCGGGAGAAGATCGCTGACTACGTTATTAGAAATGATGGAAGTATTGATCAGCTAACCAGGGCGGTGGAGGAGTTAATGAAGCGAGAGCTCTTGCCGAGGGCACAGAGGCAAAGTCCCTAACTCATGGCTCGAGCAATAACCTCAACACCTAGAGCTGATAAAGCCTTTGAAGTAATCAGTGATTTTAAGCCAGCGGGTGATCAACCAGACGCCATTGCAGAGCTCACTCGTAGGATAAATAGCGGTGAAACTGATGTTGTGCTTCTAGGGGCTACTGGAACTGGAAAATCTGCAACTACTGCCTGGCTCATTGAGGCATTACAGCGCCCAACTCTAGTTCTTGCGCCAAATAAGACTCTTGCTGCCCAACTTGCAAATGAGTTCAGAGAATTGATGCCTAATAACGCTGTTGAATACTTTGTCTCTTATTACGATTACTACCAGCCTGAGGCATATGTTCCCCAGACCGATACCTTTATTGAAAAAGACTCTTCAGTTAACTCTGAGGTAGAGCGGCTTCGATATTCGGCTACCTACTCACTTCTAACTAGGCGTGATGTGATCGTGGTCGCCACAGTCTCTTGCATTTATGGCCTGGGCACCCCTCAAGAATACATAGATCGAATGATCACTTTATCTGTTGGAGATAGCATCGATAGAAATGTACTGCTCAGGCGTTTTGTAGATGTTCAATACAAACGCAACGATATGGCATTTGATAGGGGAACTTTTAGAGTTCGCGGCGACACTGTTGAAATCATTCCTGTCTATGAAGAGTTAGCGATTCGAATCGAATTCTTTGGAGATGAAATTGAGCGGCTGACCACGCTTCACCCATTGACTGGTGAGATTGTTAGTGATGTTAAAGCAGTATTCATTTTCCCTGCTACTCACTACTCAGCAGGGCCTGAGACTATGAAGCGTGCTATTGCCAATATCGGGGCAGAGCTAGATATTCGCCTTAAGGAACTGGAGCGGGCAAATAAACTCCTTGAGGCCCAGCGCCTTAGGATGCGAACCTCATTTGATATTGAAATGATGCTTCAGCTTGGGTTCTGTTCTGGAATCGAGAATTACTCTCGACATATAGATTTTAGAGAACCTGGATCTGCTCCTAACTGCTTACTAGATTACTTTCCAGAGGATTTCCTATGCGTAATCGATGAATCCCACATCACCGTTCCACAAATTGGGGCGATGTATGAAGGTGATGCTTCAAGAAAGAGAACTCTGGTGGAGCATGGTTTTCGACTGCCTAGCGCGCTTGATAATCGCCCATTAAAGTTTGCAGAATTCCTGGAGCGAACTCCACAGAAGGTCTATCTCTCAGCCACCCCTGGACCTTATGAGATGGATAGAACCGGGGGAATCTTTGTCGAGCAGGTTATTAGACCGACTGGCCTTGTTGATCCAAGGATTGTTCTGAAGCCAATTAAGAACCAGATAGATGACTTGATGTCCGAAATCCGGCTAAGGTCTGAGAATAGCGAGCGGGTGTTAGTAACAACTTTAACTAAGAAGATGGCTGAGGATCTAACAGATTTCTTCACCGATGCCGGAATAAGGGTTAGATATCTTCACTCTGAAGTAGACACCTTGAGGCGCGTTGAACTTCTCCGAGAATTAAGGATGGGCGAATACGATGTTTTGATTGGAATCAACTTGCTCCGTGAGGGCTTAGATCTTCCAGAAGTTTCACTGGTTGCAATCTTAGATGCTGATAAAGAAGGGTTCTTGCGCTCAACTGGTTCACTAATTCAAACTATTGGACGAGCTGCTAGAAATGTTTCAGGTGAGGTTCATATGTATGCCGACAAGATCACTGCTTCAATGAGTCGGGCTATTGATGAAACCAATCGCAGGAGAGCAAAGCAGGTGGCTTACAACCAGGCAGCAGGACTTGATCCTCAACCTTTGCGAAAGAAGATTGCAGATATCACTGATTTAATTGCCGAGGAAAGTGAGGATACTAATGCTCTTCTTGTTGGAAACAATAGGCGTGGAATGAGCCAAACCCCAGTTGGCATACATGCCAAATCGCTCGTAGCCTTACCTCTTGCCGAGTTACTTGGGCTAATTGATTCCTTAACAGAACAGATGAGGAACGCTGCATCTGAGCTGCAATTCGAACTAGCAGCACGCCTACGAGATGAGATTAAGGAGCTAAAGAGGGAGTTAAGAGCGATGCAGGAAGGAGGTATGTGATTAGCGCTGATCGTCTAATTATTCGTGGAGCAAGAGAACACAACCTAAAAAACGTCTCACTGGATCTTCCAAGAAATGCCATGATTGTCTTTACAGGCCTATCAGGCTCTGGAAAATCATCACTTGCCTTTGACACCATTTTCGCTGAAGGCCAGAGGCGATATGTGGAGTCTCTATCTGCCTATGCCCGTCAATTCCTAGGGCAGATGGATAAACCAGATGTGGACTTTATCGAAGGGCTATCACCTGCTGTCTCGATCGATCAAAAATCTACTAATCGAAACCCACGATCAACAGTTGGAACTATTACCGAAGTCTATGACTACCTCCGCCTGCTCTTTGCTCGTGCGGGAAAGCCGCATTGCCCAAAGTGCGGCAAAGGGATTGCCAAGCAAACTCCACAAAACATTGTCGATCAGATATTGGAACTTCCCGCTGAGACCAAGTTTCAGGTGTTGGCTCCGGTGATTAGAGCTCGAAAGGGAGAATTTGTTGACCTCTTTAAAGACTTTACTGTTCAGGGATATTCCAGAGTAAGAGTTGATGGCACCACGGTGGCTCTCACCGATGTTCCCAAGCTAAAGAAACAAGAAAAACACACGATTGAAGTGGTAATTGACCGCCTTACGGCAAATCCTGAAGGTAAGCAGCGGCTCACTGATTCCATTGAAACTGCGCTAAAACTAGCAAATGGTCTGGTAGTTCTCGACTTTGTAGATGCCAAGGGACCAGAAAAGGAGCGCACCTATAGCGAGCTGCTTGCCTGCCATGATTGTGGCCTCTCTTTTCAAGAGATGGAACCAAGGTCTTTTTCTTTTAATTCACCATTTGGGGCCTGTGCTGAGTGCACTGGAATTGGCTCAAAACTTGAAGTTGATGAAGAGCTAGTAATTCCAGATGATTCAATATCAATAGATGATGGTGCTATTGCTCCTTGGTCAGGTGGACAATCCTCCGATTACTTTATCAATCTGCTTGAGGCCTTATCTTCTGATGTGAAGTTCTCCCTCAATACCCCTTGGAGCAAGCTCTCGGTTAGAGCAAGAGATGCCATATTGAATGGCTATGAATATGAAGTGCACGTTAGATATAAGAATCGCTATGGCAGGGTTCGCAGCTACTCCACTGGCTTTGAAGGGGTAATCCCTTTTGTCCAACGTCGCCATTCAGAGACTGATAGTGATTACAGCCGGGAAAAATATGAAGCTTATATGCGTCAGATTCCATGTCCTGCTTGCATGGGAGCTCGTCTCAAACCTGAAGTTCTATCCGTTACAGTAGGAAACAGGAACATCGCTGCAGTTTGTGAGTTATCAATAGAGGATTGCGCGAAGTTCTTGAGGGGTCTGAAGCTTGCCTCGCGCGAGGCAAAGATTGCCGAGAGAGTGTTGAAAGAGGTTAACGCCCGTCTTGGCTTCCTACTTGATGTGGGACTTGAGTACTTAACTCTTGCAAGGCCAGCTGCAACACTTTCTGGAGGTGAAGCACAGAGAATTCGCCTTGCTACCCAGATTGGCTCAGGCCTAGTAGGCGTCCTTTATGTTCTAGATGAACCGAGCATTGGGCTTCATCAAAGAGATAACAAACGCTTGATTGGAACCCTTACCCACCTACGAGACCTGGGAAATACGCTAATTGTAGTTGAGCACGATGAAGAGACGATCAGAACTGCTGATTGGATAGTTGATATTGGACCAGGGGCTGGGGAGCATGGCGGAGAGATAGTGGTGTCAGGCGACTATCAAGCTCTCATTGATTCAAAGAAGTCGATCACCGGCGCCTACATTTCTGGCCGAACAAAAATTAGAATTCCCAAGAAGCGACGCGCCATTAATCCTAATAGAGTCTTATCAATAAAGGAAGCCAAGGAAAATAACCTAAAGAGCGTCGATGTTGCGATCCCTTTAGGAGCCTTTGTAGCGATTACTGGAGTTAGTGGATCTGGAAAATCCACCTTAGTAAACGATATTCTCTACTCAGTTCTTGCGAATAAATTGAATGGCGCTCGCATTGTCCCAGGCCGACATCGAAGTCTTACTGGCATTGATCAGCTAGATAAAGTTGTCCATGTAGATCAATCACCGATAGGTAGGACCCCTCGCTCCAACCCTGCCACATACACCGGAGTCTTTGACAAGATTCGAGCACTATTTTCAGAAACGAGCGAGGCTAAAGTCCGTGGATATCAACAAGGCCGCTTCTCATTTAATGTAAAAGGTGGCAGATGTGAGAATTGCTCTGGTGATGGAACAATCACAATCGAGATGAACTTCTTGCCAGATGTCTATGTGCCTTGTGAAGTCTGTCATGGCGCTAGATATAACCGTGAGACTTTGGAAGTTCATTACAAGGGCAAAACGATTGCTGAAGTTCTAGATATGTCAGTAGAGAAAGCCCAAGATTTTTTCGAATCAATTCCAGCCATTTATAGATATCTAAAAACGCTCTGTGATGTGGGACTGGGGTATGTGCGCCTTGGTCAACCAGCCCCCACTCTCTCCGGAGGCGAGGCTCAGAGAGTAAAGCTTGCCACAGAGCTTCAACGCAGATCCACTGGTCGCACGATCTATGTTCTTGATGAACCAACAACGGGGTTGCACTTTGAGGATGTCCGAAAGCTTCTGGCCGTGCTCCAAAGATTGGTCGACACCGGAAATACTGTGGTAGTAATTGAACACAATATGGATGTTGTTAAATGCGCTGATTGGGTTATTGATCTAGGACCTGAGGGAGGGTCTGGGGGAGGCAGAATTGTTGCCGAAGGGACTCCTGAAGCGATTGCAAGAGTTCCCGCCAGTTACACCGGAGAGTTCCTACGTGAAACGCTAAAGAAGTAGTTATGGCCGAACCTGCCTCATATCGCCCAGAAAGTGTTCCTGATGAACCTGGGGTCTATCGCTTCTTTAATGAGAAAGATGAAGTTATCTATGTCGGTAAAGCTAGATCATTAAAGAATCGCATCAATTCCTACTTTCAAAAAAACGTAGGCGAGAAGACTTACCGCATGATTCATTCGGCAAGCAGGGTTGATTGGACCTTGGTTAGAAGCGAGGTTGAGGCGCTTCAGTTGGAATTTACCTGGATCAAGGAAGAAAACCCCACTTTCAATGTGCAATTCAAAGATGATAAGAGTTATCCCTATCTAGCTCTTACTATGAACGAGAAATTCCCGCGATTGCTAATTACTAGAAGAACTAAACAGAAAGGTGTTACCTACTTCGGACCTTTTGCTCATGCCTGGGCTCTTCGCTCAACCTTTGATGTTTTATTGAAGCTCTTTCCCGTGAGATCTTGCTCAAATAGCAACTTTGAAAGAGCCAGCAGAGCAAAACGCCCCTGTTTGCTGGGAGACATTGGTAAATGCGCTGCCCCTTGTGTTGGTCGAATCAATGAGGGTGATCACAAAGTGCTTGCCCAAAGGCTAAGTGATTTCATCTCTGATGGTTCAGTCGATATCACCCAAGGGCTAAGAGATCAGATGGCCGAGGCTGCCAAGATGGAAGAGTTTGAAAGAGCAGGAAAACTGCGTGATCAATTAGAGGCGCTCGAGCGCGCTAGTGAATCAACTGAAAACGCTCTTTCTGACTCCATTTTTGCTGACTTTATCGCTATTCATCAAGATATTACTCATGCAGCAGTCTCAATCTTTAGAGTCAGGGCAGGAAGAGTAATTAGCTCAAGATCTTGGATGATCGATCTGGCAAATTTGCCAGAGGATTCATCGCTCCTTGAAGCCTGTGTTAACCGAGTCTATCAGGACTTTGAGATTGGCAAGGAAATATTAGTTAATCAAGATGTTCAATCGAGTGTCATCTCTGATTATCTATCAGAGCGTGCTGGTTGCAAAGTTGTTGTAAAGAGACCTGAACGTGGAGAAAAGAGTCAAATTCTGGATATGGTTGAGCGCAATGCTAACCAAGCGCTAATTCAGTTCTTAAGTAGAAGATCAAATGATGCCGGCGTCAGTGGTAAAGCTCTAGAGGATTTGGCAAGTGCGCTTAGTTTAGAGGAGCTTCCACTTCGAATCGAATGCTTTGATATCTCAAATATTCAAGGAACATCAGTTGTGGCATCTATGGTGGTCTTTGAAGATGGACAGGCAAAAAAGAGCGAGTATCGCCGCTTTGGAATAGATGATAAAGAGAAGTTTGATGACACCAGGGCAATGCATCATGTTATTACCAGACGCTTTAAGCGATATCTGGCGGAGAAGGATCTAGATCTGACTGAGATTGAATTGAGCGGAGGTCAGAGACCTAAGTTTGCCTATCCGCCACAGTTAGTAATTGTTGATGGTGGAAAAGGCCAAGTAAATGCCGCTGCCAGGGCATTTGCCGAACTTGGTATCACCGATATTGCTTTGGTCGGTCTTGCAAAGAGGCTTGAGGAGATCTGGTTTGCTGATCAGAGCTACCCAGTAGTTCTTGACCGCCATAGCGAGGCGCTCTATCTGGTTCAGAGAATAAGGGATGAAGCTCATAGATTTGCCATTACGTTCCATCGCTCTAAGCGTTCTAAGTTAATGCTGGAGTCACTCCTTGACGAAATTCCAAATCTTGGCGAAGTGAGACGAGCAGTTCTTTTGGAGAACTTTGGTTCAATCGCCGCTCTAAGCAAAGCCAGCGTTGAACAGATTGCTGCCCTTCCAGGAATTGGCCCAAAGAGCGCCGAAAGCATTGTGGCGGGCCTTTCTGGCGCATCAAATAGTTATTCGGTTGATACTGCGACCGGTGAAATAATTGAGCGTTCTTGACACATCTAGGATGATTCAGGCATGGGCCGTGAAATAGTAGTTATTACCGGTATGAGCGGAGCTGGTCGTTCCACGGTTGCCCATGCTATGGAAGATCATGGTTGGTATGTAATAGATAACTTGCCTCCATCTTTATTGATTCCTCTTGTTGACCTAACACAGAGCAGTGATGACTCCATTGCGATAGTAATTGACGTTAGAGGCAGGCGCTTCTTTGATGACTTAATTCAAACCCTAGCCCAGTTGGCTGAGCGAGGGATCTCTAGAAGGATGATTTTCGTGGATGCTGCCGACGATGTTTTGGTTAGAAGATTTGAATCATCCAGGCGCCCACATCCACTGCAGGCAAACGATCGCATTGTCGATGGAATCGAAAGAGAGCGCAGACGCCTAAGAGAACTTCGCTCGAGCGCTGATCTGGTTGTTGATTCATCTCAGCTCAATGTTCATCAACTAGAGAAGAAGATTGCTGAACTGTTTTCAGTAGACTCTTCGGCTTCACTAAAAGTCAATGTTTTATCTTTCGGATATAAATTTGGCCTGCCAGTTGATGCAGATATAGTGATGGATTGTCGCTTCATTCCAAACCCTCACTGGGATCTAGAACTTAGAGCGATGAACGGACTAGATAAGAAGGTTAGTGATGCAGTCCTTAACGCAGAGAGCGTTGGTGAGTTTCTAGAGAAATATCTGGCTCTCTTCCATAGTTTGTGCCAGGGATACTTAAAAGAGGGCAAGAAATACGTTACTTTAGCAATCGGATGTACTGGAGGAAAACATAGAAGCGTTGCTGTAGCCGAGGAACTTGCCCGCAGAATCAATGGCAGTGTCATTGATGCCGAACATAGCGTTTCAGCTCATGCTATGCATAGAGATTTGGTCAGGGAGCGTTGATCCAGCCAAAGGTTGTTGCACTTGGTGGCGGTCATGGACTTGCAGCCACCTTATCTGCCTTAAGAAGGATAACAAGTGAATTAACTGCAATTGTAACCGTTGCAGATAATGGTGGATCAAGTGGACGGCTAAGAAAAGAGTTTCATTCACTGCCTCCTGGGGATTTAAGAATGGCGCTAGCTGCACTTTGCGCCGATGATGAGTGGGGCAGAAGTTGGGCTGAAATATTGCAATATCGCTTCTCTTCAGAGGGTGAGCTAGATGGACATGCGCTAGGCAATTTACTTCTTACCGCCTTGTGGGACCGTGAAAGTGATCCAGTCAAAGGATTAGAGAGAGTTGGAGCGCTTCTAAAAGTTGTGGGAAGAGTGCTGCCAATGGCTCTAGAGCCCCTAGACATAGAAGGAGTTTTCAAAACTTGGCAAGGAACCCATCTAATTAGAGGACAAAAAGAGGTAGCAGTTGGAAAGGGGGTACTCGAGGACTTACGTTTGATTCCAGATAATCCAACCCCAACTGCGCAAGGGCTGAGAGCTATTACCGAAGCGGATTTCATCACTCTAGGTCCTGGTTCTTGGTTCTCAAGTGTTCTGCCGCATCTTTTGGTGGAAAGACAACTAAAGACTCTGGCGGGTTCACCGGCAAAGAGAGTGATAATTCTCAATCTTGACGCTTCTCCAAATGTTACAGGAAATGAGCTAGCTGGCAGTTCACCAGCAGATCACTTGCGGATATTGCGTAAATTCGCCCCAGACCTAAAGTGTGATGTTGCGCTACTAGATAGTTCCATAGCAGCCCGCTCCGATCTACTGGTAGAACTGGAAGGGCTAGCTCAAGGCATGGGCGGAGGGGTATTTGTTGCAGATCTTGCATCTCACCCCGGCAGCAATCATCATGATAAGGAAAAACTATTCTTGACTTTGAGCCACATTTTTCAAGCTGAGATGCTTAGATAACCCTCATGGCAATGACTTCAGCGGTTAAAGATGAGTTAAGCCGCCTTACGATCTCAAAGCCTTGCTGCCGAAAGGCTGAAGTTTCAGCGATCTTGCGATTTGCTGGAGGACTGCATATCTCAGCTGGAAAGATCATGGTTGAGATTGAACTTGATACCGCCCAAGCGGCAAGACGTATCAGGAAAGATATTGCCGACATTTATGGCCATGATTCAGATCTAGCGGTAATTAGCGCTGGAGGCTTGAGAAAAGGAAGCCGATATTTAGTAAGAGTGATCAATGATGGTGACAATTTGGCGAGACAGACCGGGCTAGTTGATTCACATGGACGCCCAGTAAGAGGGCTTCCGCCACAAGTCGTCTCTGCTGGAATTTGTTGCGCAGAGGCTGCTTGGCGTGGAGCATTTCTAGCTCATGGCTCTCTAACAGAGCCTGGGAGATCATCAGCGCTTGAAATTACCTGCCCTGGTCCTGAGGCGGCTCTGGCTCTGGTTGGGGCTGCGCGCAGATTGACAATTAGCGCAAAGGCTCGAGAGGTTCGTGGCGTTGATCGAGTAGTAATCAGAGATGGTGATGCCATTGGAGTGCTATTAACACGACTTGGAGCACATGAAAGTGTCATGGCTTGGGAAGAGCGCAGAATGCGAAGAGAAGTTAGAGCAACCGCTAATCGTTTAGCAAACTTCGATGATGCCAACCTAAGACGATCGGCAAGAGCTGCTGTTGCTGCATCAGCAAGAGTCTCAAGGGCTATTGAGATTCTAGGAGATGACATCCCAAATCACCTACGCGAAGCAGGAGAACTTCGCATAACTCATGGGCAGGCAAGCCTTGAGGAGTTGGGATCGCTATCAACACCGCCGATGACTAAAGATGCAATTGCAGGACGAATTCGGCGGCTATTGGCGATGGCTGATAAGCGGGCTAGTGATCTGGGTATTCCAGATACGGAGGCTGGGCTCTCACCTGACCTACTCAATTAATCCTTGAGCCCAATTTAGCTAGGCAATAGTTCTCCAAAGATTCACTGATAGGATTTGGCTAAGTCCACAAAGTCGTGGCACAAATGGTCAAGAATTAGAAACTAGGTGCGAGAGTCAAGCCTTCTAATGGAGTGTGGTTATCTTGGTAAAAGTTGGAATCAATGGTTTTGGTCGTATTGGACGTAACTTCTTCCGTGCAGCACTATCTTCAAAGGCAGATATTGAGGTAGTTGCAATAAATGATTTGACCGATATTGCCACCCTTGCTCACTTGCTTAAATACGATTCAATTCTTGGAAGACTCGGCCAAGAAGTTACCCACAATAAGGACTCCATAACTGTTGGAAATGGAAGCTTCAAAGTATTTGCAGAACGTGACCCAGCAGCGCTTCCATGGGCATCTGTCGGAGCAGATATCGTCGTTGAATCAACTGGACACTTCACAAAAGCTGCTGATGCAAAGAAGCATTTAGTTGGGGGAGCAAAGAAGGTTGTTATCTCAGCGCCGGCAAGTGATGAGGATGTAACTCTAGTTCTTGGAGTCAATGATGCTGCCTATGATCCAGAAAAGCACCAGATCATCTCCAATGCCTCTTGCACTACTAACTGCCTAGCTCCTATGGCTAAGGTCCTGCACGACAACTTTGGAATCGTTAGAGGCTTTATGACAACAGTGCATGCCTACACCAATGATCAGGTAATCCTAGATTTTCCTCATAAAGATCTGCGCCGCGCAAGAGCTGCTGCGACCAATATCATCCCAACCTCAACTGGAGCTGCAAAGGCCATCGGGCTAGTGCTTCCAGAGTTAAAGGGAAAGCTTGATGGATATGCCCTGAGAGTGCCGGTTCCAACAGGTTCAATTACTGATCTAACGGTGGAACTCTCTCGCGAAGTAAGCGCTGCTGACATTAACGAGGCAATGAAGAAGGCTGCTGCAGGTCCCCTAAAGGGAATTCTCTACTACACTGAAGAGCCGATTGTCTCAAGCGATATCGTTACTGATTCTCACTCATGCATCTTTGATGCTGGAATTACTAAAGTCATTGGCAATCATGCAAAGGTTACTGGCTGGTATGACAATGAGTGGGGATATTCAAATCGCCTAGTTGATCTAATGAGCTTTATTGGGAAGAGCCTTTGATTCAAGGTTTATCGGCTCTAAATCCAGCAGGGAAACGAGTTCTGCTTCGCTGTGATCTCAATGTCCCTCTCAAAGATGGCGGAGATGGAAGAAGAGTAATTGCAGATGATGGACGCATTCGCGCCTCACTTCCGACAATTCAAGAACTGCTGGCAGTTGGAGTATCGCTAGTAATAATCGCTCATCTGGGAAGACCGAAGGGTGAAGCACGAGGAGAGCTCTCGCTAGAACCTGTAGCAAAACGTTTAGCAGAACTACTCGGGCAAGAAGTAATTTTTTCACCTGAAATTACTGGTTCTACCGTTCTAGAAAAGATCAATAGATTGGAAATTGGTCAAGTGCTGCTCTTAGAGAATATTCGCTTTAGCCCTGCAGAGACCAGTAAAGACGATCAGGCTCGTCTAGAGTTTGCTAAGCAATTAGCTATGTATGGCGATCTCTTTGTCAGTGATGGTTTCGGGGCGGTTCATCGAAAGCATGCCTCAGTCTTTGAGCTTGCGCATTTACTACCACATGCTGCTGGAAAGTTAATTGCAGCTGAAGTTGCCGTGCTAGACAAGCTAACGCAATCACCGGAGCGTCCTTACGGGGTGGTGCTAGGGGGGGCCAAGGTCTCAGATAAAATCGGAGTCATTTCCAATCTGCTTGATAAAGTAGATGTTCTGGTAATTGGCGGGGGAATGCTCTTTACATTTCTTGCTGCCCAAGGAAAGGAGATTGGCAAGTCTCTATTTGAGGTTGAGTCAGTTGATTTAGTGAAAGAATTACTGGCCAGGGCTGAAAAGATTGGAGTTAGAGTTTTGCTTCCCAGCGATATCTGGGTAGCCCCGGCATTTGCAAACGATTCACCGAGTCTAGTTAGCGTAGATCAGATTCCAAGTAATCAAATGGGCTTAGATATTGGCCCAGAAAGTGCACGGGCATTTGCCTCTGCCATTAGAGAGTGCGCCACGGTCTTTTGGAATGGACCTATGGGAGTCTTCGAATTTCCCAACTTTGCTTCAGGAACTAGGAGTGTTGCTCAAGCCTTAAGTGAAGTCTCAGGGCTATCGGTGGTTGGCGGTGGTGATTCAGCCGCTGCGGTAAGAGCCATGGGCTTTAGCGATAGTGATTTTGGGTATATCTCAACTGGTGGCGGGGCATCCCTTGAGTATTTAGAAGGTAAAGAACTTCCAGGACTTATAGCCTTAAGATAAGTCAATTGCCAACCAAGGAGTAGAGATGAGTTCTCGTAAACCGCTAATTGCCGGTAATTGGAAGATGAACCTTAATCATCTTGAAGCGATTGCTGTCATTCAAAAGTTGGCATATTCACTGCAAGATCGTGACTTTGATGCAGTTGACGTAGCAGTTTTGCCTCCATTTACTGATTTGAGATCTGTTCAGACCTTAGTTGATGGGGATCGCCTCCAAATATCCTATGGAGCCCAAGATATTTCCCCCGAAAAATCTGGAGCATTTACTGGAGATATTTCAGGGGCGATGCTCAAGAAGCTTGATTGCACCTATGTTCTAGCAGGCCATTCTGAGCGCCGAGCAATTCATGGCGAAAGTGATGAGTTAATCAATAGGAAGATGCGCGCGATATTAGATAACGAAATGGTGCCGATATTTTGTATTGGTGAAGAGCTCTCGGTCAGAGAATCTGGAAGCCACGTTTCTCTTGTAATCAATCAACTCCGCCAAGGCCTAAAGGGATTTCATAAGCCAGATCTAAAGAAAGTTGCCTTTGCCTATGAACCTGTTTGGGCCATCGGAACCGGCAGAACTGCGACCCCAGATGACGCTCAAGAGGTCTGTGCTGCCATCAGAGTTGAGCTAGGAGATATCGGAAGTGATGAAATTGCCCAAAACGCCAGAATTCTCTATGGGGGATCTGTTAAGTCCTCCAACATCGTAGATATCATGAAACAGAGCGATATCGATGGCGCCTTGGTCGGCGGGGCGAGCCTTGATGCCGAGGAGTTCGCCCGTCTATGTAAATTCCACCGAGTTCTCTAAAGGCAAAGAGCGCCTAGATTCGGTGGTAATCACGGCCTTTAGGTAGTATTCGCCTCTTAGCCCAACCAAGGAGAAGATAAGTGTCGCTTGCTCTCTCAATCCTTCTGGTGATAACCAGCATCTTGATTATACTCTTAGTTCTTCTCCATAAAGGGAAAGGCAGCGGACTTTCGGACTTATTTGGTGGGGGAATGTCTTCAACTTATGGTGGCTCATCAGTTGTCGAGAAGAATCTAGATCGCATCACAATTGTTGTCGGCGGTCTCTGGCTTGTCATCATCATTGCACTTGGCTTAGTTTTAAAGTAGCAATGCTGTGGTCATAGTTAGGAAAGGGAGTAACTAAATGGCTGGTGGAAGTGCTATCCGTGGTTCACGCGTTGGAGCAGGTCCTATGGGTGAGGCAGAGCGCGGAGAAGCGATTGCACGCTTTCATGTCTCTTTTTGGTGCCAAAATGGCCATGAGTCCAGACCGTCGTTTGCTGAAGATGACACAGTAGTTGTTCCTGCTGAATGGGATTGCCCAAGATGCGGTTTTCCTGCAGGGCAAGATAAGAACAATCCCCCATCACCCATTAAGAATGAGCCATATAAGACCCATCTAGCTTACGTAAAGGAGCGTCGCACAGAGGCTGAAGCCAAGAAAATTCTAGAGGCGGCTTTGAGAAAGCTACGCGCTGAGGACGAAGACTAAAGTCTATTTGCAGCTTGGAGTAGTTCTTTGATGCCTTGAGTTCGATTCCTTAAGTGGAAGCGAATTACGCTCAATCCTCTACTTTCTAACGCCACCATATCACCGAGCACTTGAGCCATAATCAAAGTTTCAAAGCCAAAACCTCTACCGGCAATCGGCCAATTAATCCCACTCTCTGCAGTGATTTGAATGAATGAACCTATCCTTGGTCCTCCCTTATGGAACTGACCAGTTGAGTGAAGAAAGCGTGGCCCCCAACCAAAAGTTGTTGGAATCTTAGACTTGCTTTCAAGAAGCGGTGCCAGATCTCTAATCTGATCATCAACGCCACGGTGGAGATAAGCCATGAGCGCCAGATAACCTTTGGAATTAGAAATTGCTCTGCATAGATAGTCCTCGACCGTTTTGGCGACAAAACTTGAGTAGATTGCGATCTCGCCACTTTCAAGCACTGGGCTAATTATCGGCTTTTCTTGATTCCATCTTTCAAGAAGAGCGCTGGCGTTATCCTTGGCTTCTGCGACATTTGGTTGATTAAAGGGATCTACCTCAAGTAGATATCCCAGAAGGGCAGTAACCCACTGCCAAAAAATAAAGTGTTCGCCAAGGCTTGCTTCAACGCTATTGGCTCCACTTCCATCAAAGCTGATTACTGGATAGCTCATGCTGCTCTTACTGGATAAAGTAATTGGTAAGACTCCCTTGCCATCTTTTCCAGTGGATTCTGCGATTAACTGTTCGATCCATTCACTCAATCCGGTGACATCAGAGGATCTATCAAGAAATCCAGTGACTGAAAAAGAGCTATCACTTAGGGCTGCAGCAACTTGAGTGACTGCTGAGCCAGCGTTGGTAAAAGAAAGCGATGCTTCATAGGCATCATCTAAAAGCACGGAGACATCAATACCGATTAGAGCTGCTGGAGCGAGGCCGAAGGCGCTTAGCGCGCTAAAACGCCCTCCAACATTTGGATCGGCGTTGACGACTCTTAAATTGCTTTGCCTTGATTGTAAATCGAGGGGAGAGAATGGATCGGTGATGACGACAAAGTGATTCTTTGGATCAAGCCCCTGTTTGATCAGCTGTTCATTGGCTGATGCCATCTGAGATGCGGTTTCAATAGTTGAGCCAGACTTAGAGGCAATGATGATGCAAGATTCTGCTAGATCTTGACCAAATACCTGCCTGACATGAGCAGGATCTGTGGAATCAAGAACTGTCAATCTTCTTCTATATACCTGAGCTATAACCTCAGGTGCCAGGGATGAACCACCCATGCCACAGAGGATGAAATCATTATGGCCAAACTCTCTCGACCAAGCAGAGAGCGCATCTAGTTGCGGAAGAAGTTCGCGAGATTTTTCCGGGAGATCAATCCAGTTGAGACGTTTGGCAGCTTCTTTAGCAGCCTTCTCACCCCAGATAGTTGGGTCGCACTTAGCAAGTCGAGCAGTAATTTGATCTAATTTTTCCCAAAGGCCTCTGCCCTCATTAAAGCCAGTGAGTTTGATCATTTACTAGCAGCCTCTACATTGGCAATTAGTTCAAGCCAAGGCTTAATGAATTTCTCAATACCTTCCATCTCTAACTTATCGGCCACCTCTTCGATATGAATTCCAACTCTTGCTAAATCGCTTATCACTTTGGCTGCATCCACGTATTTGCCGAAGATGCTATTTCCCTTAAATGCACCTTCATCCCTAACGGCATTTAGAGTCTGCTCCGGCATCGTGTTAACGCATAAAGGAGCAACCAACTCCATCACATATTGGGTGGGGTCATAACTTAGGTCCTTCACTCCCGTTGAAGCCCAGAGCGGCCTCTGGATATGGGCTCCTAGCCCTTCTAGCTTGCCCCAGCGAGGAGAATTCAAAACCTTTTCAAAATGCTGATATGCCAGGCGAGCGTTTGCTATCGCAGCTCTCCCAAGAAGTGCTAAAGCTTCTTGCGAACCATTTGATTTAAGCCTTGGATCAATCTCAGCATCAACTCGACTGATAAAAAAGGAGGCAACTGAGTGAATATCAGAAATGGGAAGAGATCTGCCAGCTCTCTCTTCTAAGCCCTTGATGAAGGCATCAAGAACCTGTTCATAGCGTTTGATCGAGAAGATGATGGTGACATTAACGCTTATGCCCTCTGCAACGAGCCTTTGAATAGCAGGAAGTCCTTCGACAGTTGCTGGAACCTTTATCAAAAGATTAGGCCGACCTATTTTAGTCCAGAGATCTCGCGCCTGAGAAATAGTTTTCTGTGTATCTCGGGCAAATCTTGGATCAACTTCAATACTTACTCGACCATCAATCCCATCTCTTGCCCTATACACATCTTGCAAGAGAACACATGCCTTGGTAACATCGCTGCAGGTTAGCTCAGTGATAATCTCCTCAGCTGAGAATCCTTTAGAAGCAAGTGCTTTCAATTCATCTGAATATAGAGATGAATGCGAGATAGCACTGGAAAATATTGCAGGGTTTGTAGTTACTCCAACAACGCATTCTTCGGTGATTAGCGAGGTGAGCGAGCGAGACTTACCGTTATCAATCAATCGCTCCCTCGAGAGATCATCTAGCCAGATGGAGGTACCGGCCTGAGTAATTTGAGATAGAGTCTTGCTCATCTAGAGCTCTTCGCCATCGATTCCAGGCAAGCCTTAACTACTGCTTCCGCAGTAAATCCAAATTCCCTAAATAGAACGGATGCAGAGGCTGATGCTCCGTAGTGCTCTAGGCTAATGGCAACGCCAGCATCTCCGATAAATTCATGCCAGCCTTGAGCAATACCAGCTTCAACGCTTACTCGCGCCTTGACTGACTTGGGCATCAACGAATCTCTATACTCTTGATCCTGCTCTCTAAACCATTCTAGACATGGAGCGCTAATCACTCGCACCTTCTTGCCCTGCTGCATGAGAAGTTCACTTGCCTTAATGGCAATTGATACTTCAGAACCAGTAGCGATAATCAAAACATCAGGATTACCTACATCATTAAGCGCATAGGCCCCTCGGCTCACTTCCGCTGTTGAACTATAAACACTTCGATCGATCACTGGCAGACTCTGTCTAGAAAGCAGCAATCCAGAGCACTTATCTCGCTTCATGATTTGAGTCCAGGCAGCAACAACTTCATTAGCGTCAGCAGGACGGATTACATCAAGTCCTGGAATACCTCGAAGGGCGGCAATATGTTCAACAGGCTGATGAGTCGGCCCATCCTCTCCAAGGCCAATAGAGTCATGGCTCCAAATAAATGTGACGGGTAATTTCATAAGGGCAGCAAGACGTATCGCCGCTCTCATGTAATCGCTAAAGACTAAGAAGGTTCCACCAAATGGGCGAGCCAGCCCATGAAGGGCGATTCCACTCAATATCGAACCCATCGCATGTTCTCGAACTCCAAAGTGAATGATTCGCCCATAAGGCGAAGCGCCTCTCATCTTGGATGAAGAGGGCAGAAATGATCCACCGCTTTCAATGCTGGTGTTATTGCTCTCAGCTAGGTCGGCAGATCCGCCAAGAATCTCAGGAAGTTTGGCAGCAAGCGCGTTTATGACATCACCAGAGGCTTTCCTGGTGGAAACCTCTTTATCGCTACTAAAGGTTGGAAGATCAGCGCTCCAGTTGCTGGGAAGCTCGCGCTTTGTTAGACGCTCAAGCAAAGCTGCTTTCTTAGGATTGATGCTCTTCCATTTGGAAAATTCTGTTTGCCACTCACTTCTCAATCTAGCGCTGCGCTCAATTACTTTTCTGACATGCTCTTGGATCTCTGTCGGGAAGTAGAAATCTTCTGCAGGAAGATCTAGCTCTATCTTTGTGGCTGCCACTTCCTCTGCTCCAAGGGCTGAGCCATGGGATTTAGCGGTATTTCGCGCCTTAGGAGCAGGCCAAGCGATCACACTTTTCAAGCGAATTAGAGTTGGTTTTTCAGTAATTGCAAGTGCTTCATCCATAGCTTTTTCAAAAGCAAGTCGATCAACATCGCCATCTTCTTTTGCGCCGACTTCGATTACATGCCAGCCATAGGAAAGATAACGCTTGGAAACATCTTCGGTGAAAGCGAAATGGGTGTCGCCTTCAATCGAGATGCGGTTATCATCATAAATTACCTTCAAGTTTCCTAGCTCTTGAACTCCAGCAAGAGAAGATGCTTCGGAGCTGACTCCCTCCTGCAGATCTCCATCGCTGCAGATCACCCAGATGTTATGGTCAAAGACACTGCTTCCCATGGCAGCATCAGGATCTAGTAAACCTCTTTCATACCTTGACGCCATCGCCATTCCAACTGCATTAGCTACTCCCTGTCCCAACGGGCCAGTAGTGGCTTCAACTCCCAGGGTATGGCCATACTCAGGATGCCCTGGAGTCAGTGAGCCCCAAGTTCTAAATGCTTTTAAATCAGCAAGGGTCAATCCATAACCAGCAAAAAAGAGTTGAATGTAGAGCGTCAATGAGGAGTGGCCACAGGAGAGTATGAATCTATCTCGGCCAATCCAATTTGGGTCATTGGGATCATGGCGCAGGACGCGTTGAAAGAGGGTATAGGCAACAGGGGCTAAGGACATTGCAGTTCCCGGATGGCCATTTCCCACTTTTTGCACCGCATCCATAGCAAGGGCTCGAGCGATGGCTACTGCCTTATCATCCAAATCTATCCAAGGCGCTTTCTCTGGTTGCATTACAACTCTTTCCGGGCGATCAGATTAGCGCCGAGATTACTAGAGATGAATAAGTTCCAAGCGGATAACCACACCGCAAGAGATCCAATCACGTGAGCTGCAACTAGGGCCTCTGGCAACTTAGTGAAATATTGGATGTATCCAATACCGCCTTGAGCAAGAGCCACGATTAGAAATATCTGGGCCCTCCTTGCCAGGATCTCTCGAGCCTGACCGGTCAAACCAAGGCGGATCGCGATTATTAGAGCGATACTCACTCCCAGCAGAGCAATTACCAAATCTGCATGAATCCAAGCCATAGTTCGTGATTCAAGGTTGAATCTCTCAGCTACGCTATCTCCAGCATGAGGTCCACTCCCAGTAACAATGGTTCCAGCGATTAGCACAGAAGAGGTGAGTGCAAGATGAAGCCAAATTAATCTTGAAACCATCGGAATTACCGTAACTTCAGTCGGGCTCTTGCCATGAGCTCTCTGGCGAAGCGACAGGGCGCCAGCGATAAGAATAGTTGAGAGCAAGAAATGGGCAGCGACGGTTGCCGGATTAAGGGCAGTTAGAACGGTAATTCCACCGAGAGCTCCTTGGGTCAGAATTCCTACTATCTGCAGGGAACCTAACCTTCCTAACTCACGCCTTCCACTCCTAAAAATGGCAACCATTAAAGCCAGCGCATTCAATAGGAGAAGAAAGGTAAGAAGGCGATTGCCAAATTCAATCCAGGCATGAAGCGGAGCCTCTGGCTGATCAGCGGTTGGGGTGTAGGAGCCTGGAGTGCACTCCGGCCATGTTGAGCAACCAAGACCTGAACCGCTAATCCGGACCAGAGCTCCAGTAAAGACAATTGCCGATTGGGTAAAGACCATAAGGGAGGAGAGCTTTAGGAGGGCTCGGCTGGCAGTTGGGGCCACGGCCCAACCCTAGAGCGAGCGGGGGGGCTTTGAAGTGGCGTTTGACCATGAATTACGCAACACTTGCGTTGTGAAATCCACCCTAGCACCGTCCGAGGACCTAAGAACCAGGGACCAGGTCGCCCGAGCCATTTTGGAAAATGGCCCCTCGACTGCTGTCGCCTTGGCAAGATCTCTTGGTCTCACCCCAGCTGGAATTAGACGGCATCTTGACTTCTTAGTGGGCGAAGGAATCTTAGAAGAGCGAGAGCCGCATGTTAGAAGCACAGGTCTTAGGGGTCGACCCTCCAAAGTATTTGTGATGAGCGATAGGGGACGTGAAAGATTTGAACATTCCTATGATGATCTTGCAGTCTCTGCTCTGAGATATATGGCGGCAAGTGCTGGGGCGCATCTAGTCGATGGATTTGCCAAGCATCGCGCGGAGGAAATTATTCGCAGATCCTCTAAAACTATCAGTGAAACAAGGACTGCAATCGATGGATTAGAAAAATTCCTAAGCGATGAAGGTTATGCTGCAAATGTCCATCCGAAAGGGATGGGTCTTGAGCTCTGTCAACACCATTGTCCCATAGCCCATGTTGCTGCTGAGTACCCGCAGCTATGTGAGCAGGAGACTGCAGCATTTTCCAAGATCTTAGGAACCCATGTCCAGCGCCTGGCAACAATTGCTCATGGCGATGGAGTCTGCACCACCTTCATTCCCCAATTAGGAAATAGAGCGGAGAAAACAGAGAAAACCCAGAGTAGGAATAGAAAGCAGGATAAAGGATGAGTCAGATTGCCCACCCAGAATTAGAGGGAATCGGAAACTACGAGTTCGGTTGGTCGGATAAGAATGATGCCGGTGCCAATAGCAAACGTGGTCTAAACGAAGAGGTAGTTAGAGATATCTCGGCGCAAAAAGGCGAGCCTGAATGGATGCTTGAGCTGCGCCTTAAGGGTTTATCACTCTTTGACAGAAAGCCCATGCCAAGCTGGGGATCTGATCTATCTGGAATCAAGTTTGACACCATCAAGTACTTCGTTCGCTCAACAGAGAAGCAAGCCACCTCCTGGGAAGACCTACCCGAAGATATTAAGAATACATATGACCGCCTTGGTATTCCGGAGGCTGAAAAACAACGCCTGGTGGCCGGAGTTGCGGCACAGTATGAATCGGAGGTGGTCTATCACTCAATCCGTGAGGATCTAGAGAAACAAGGAGTCATATTCCTTGACACAGATACGGCCCTAAGAGAGCATGAAGACATCTTCAAAGAGTTCTTTGGCTCAGTAATTCCTGTTGGTGATAATAAGTTTGCAGCTCTTAATACCGCAGTCTGGTCCGGTGGCTCATTTGTATATATTCCAAAGGGAGTTCATGTTGAGATCCCACTTCAGGCATATTTCAGGATCAACACCGAGAATATGGGCCAATTCGAAAGAACTCTGATTATTGCCGATGAGGGTTCATATGTTCACTATGTCGAGGGCTGCACTGCTCCGATTTACTCATCTGATTCCCTTCATTCAGCTGTTGTGGAAATTATTGTTAGAAAGAATGCCCGCGTTCGCTACACCACGATTCAGAATTGGTCGAATAACGTCTATAACTTGGTGACCAAGCGTGCTATCTGCGAAGAGGGTGCCACGATGGAGTGGATTGATGGAAATATCGGCTCAAAGGTCACTATGAAGTATCCCGCTGTTTTTATGATGGGTGAACATTCAAAGGGCGAAACACTGTCGATCGCTTTTGCCGGAGAGGGACAACACCAAGATGCGGGAGCCAAAATGGTTCATGCCGCCCCACACACTTCATCCACGATTATCTCTAAATCCGTTGCGCGTGGTGGCGGAAGAACCAGCTATCGCGGATTGGTCCAAGTCAAAGAAGGAGCGCATCACGCCAAGAGCACCGTAAAGTGTGATGCGCTCTTGATCGACAACATCTCTCGATCTGATACTTATCCCTACGTTGATGTCCGTGAAGATGATGTGACTATGGGCCATGAAGCCACAGTTTCAAAGATCAGCGATGATCAGCTCTTTTATCTAATGTCTCGTGGTCTTGAAGAAGACGAAGCTATGGCCATGATTGTACGCGGCTTCATTGAGCCAATTGCGAGAGAGCTTCCGATGGAATATGCCCTAGAGCTCAACCGCTTAATTGAGATGCAGATGGAAGGCTCGGTCGGCTAGTGAGCAGCGCCCTACCGACAGAATATTTAACTCCAACTGGTCGAGAGGAGGCCTGGCGCTTTACTCCTTTGAAGCGAATTGCCGGTCTTCATGATCCAGCGGTGAGCGTTGTCGATCGAATCTCAATTGAGCTATTTGGCAAGGCTAGAGCTGGCTTCGATATTTCAACTGCGAAGGCAAGTGAACTCCCGGCAAGATCAATCACAACTGATGCCATAGTTCAGCGCCTTCGAAGTGAAGTCACTGAGGTTCTCCACCTAAAGATTGACAATGAGGCAGTAGTAAGTGAGCCAATCCTATTGAAGCGCAACGCCGGAGGTTCTGGAGAGTTCTCAAGAACCGTAATTACCGCAGGGGCCCATAGCAAAGCGAGCGTGATTGTTGAAAATACTGGCGATGGGATCATTGGCGAAGAAATTGAAATCAGAGTTGAGGCTGGAGCTAGCCTAACTTTCATCACCTTGCAGGAATGGGGACAGAACGCAGTTCATATGGGGCGCCATCATGCAATTGTGGGAAGAGATGCCAATTTTAGATCCATTACCGTGACCATTGGGGGTTCTTTGGTTCGCCTCTTGCCAACGGTTGAGTACTCCGATCAAGGAAGCGCAGCTGAGCTCTGGGGAATCTATTTTGCGACCGATGGCCAGCATCTAGAGCACCGAGTCTTTATCGATCACGGTATTCCCAGAGCCAAATCTCGTGTTAATTACAAAGGCGTTCTAGCAGGTGATGGAGCTAGAACTGTTTGGATTGGCGATGTATTCATTAGACATAATGCTGAAGGAACTGACACCTATGAACTCAACAAGAATCTTCTTCTCTCAGATGGGGCTCGGGCAGATTCAGTTCCCAACCTAGAAATTGAGACTGGTGAAATAGTGGGCGCAGGACATGCCAGCACCACGGGAAGATTTGATGATGAGCAACTCTTCTATTTGATGTCTCGTGGCATCTCTATGAACGAGGCTAGGCGTCTAGTGATAAGAGGCTTCTTCACTGAAATAGTCGACAAAATTGGCGACGAAGTTATTCAGGAGCGTCTAATGACTCAGATTGATAGCCAGCTAGAGAAACTGGGGGCATAGATGGAATCAATTGAGATCAAAGTAGATCGACTCCAGGACTCCCAGCCAGTTAAGTTCACACTCGGCTCAGAGGATGTATGTGTGGCAAGGATTGGTGATGAGGTCTTTGCAGTAGCTGACATCTGTAGCCACGCTGAAGCGTCACTATCTGAGGGTGAGATTAGCGACTACAAAATCGGATGTTGGCTCCATGGGGCCGAATTTGATCTAAGAAGTGGGGAAGTGCTTGCCCCGCCTGCTCTTGATGCTATTGAAACATTTGCAGTAGTTCGTGATGGAGACACTGTCACGATATCAAAGAAGAGATAACCCTAAGGAGCAAGTTGCGATGGCACAACTAGTAATTAGGGATCTTGAGGTAAGCGTTGAAGGTGAGAGTGGATCCCTTGAGATTCTCCGCGGTGTCGATCTAACGGTTAACTCAGGTGAAGTTCACGCGATTATGGGTCCTAACGGCTCCGGTAAATCGACGCTTGCCTACTCCATCGCAGGTCATCCAAAGTACAGCGTCATCGGTGGATCAGTAACACTTGATGGAGTAGATGTGCTTGAGATGAGCGTTGATGAGCGAGCCAAGGCAGGGCTATTCCTTGCGATGCAATACCCAGTTGAGGTGCCAGGGGTATCGGTCGCCAACTTTTTAAGGGCTGCAGCAACAGCCCTGCGCGGTGAGGCTCCAAAGGTGAGAACTTGGGTTGGAGAAGTTAAGGAGGCGATGAGTAGACTCTCCATCGATCCTGCCTTCTCAGAGCGAAGCGTTAATGAAGGATTTTCTGGAGGAGAGAAGAAGCGCCTTGAGATCCTGCAGATGAAAGTACTTAGGCCAAAGATCGCAATCTTGGATGAAACAGATTCAGGACTTGATATTGATGCGCTAAGGATTGTATCTGATGGAGTTAATCGCGTTAAGGGCGAACAGAACCTAGGAATCATGTTGATTACTCACTACACCCGAATCCTTCGCTATATAAAGCCAGACTACGTACATGTCTTTGCTGGCGGAAAGATTGTTGAAGAAGGCGGACCGGAGCTTGCTGACCGACTAGAAGAGAAAGGTTATGCGCAATACGCCAAGGCGTAAGCGCTATCTTGTGTCGAGATTAAATCTCTCAGCCATCAAGGCCGAGTTTCCTATCCTTAGGCGCGAGATTCGTGGCAAAAATCGCCTTATCTATCTAGATAGTGGCGCCACATCCCAAAAGCCAAACTCGGTGATGGCTGCTGAGCGAGACTTCTACGAGAACCATAATGCAGCAGTCCATAGGGGTGCGTATCAATTGGCAGAGGAAGCAACGGAGCTTTATGAAGGGGCTCGAGCAAAAGTTGCTGGCTTTATCAACGCAGATATCGATGAGGTCATATTCACAAAGTCAGCAACCGAGAGCATAAACACAATCGCTTACTCGCTAGGAAGTGCCAAAGCAGGGACAAGGTTTCATATTAGGGCAGGTGACCGCATTGTTGTTTCGGAGATGGAGCATCATGCCAATCTAATCCCATGGCAGGAGCTCGCTTCTCGCACTGGTGCTGAGCTAGTTTGGTTTAAGGTTAGTGAAGAGGGACGCTTAGATACCTCTAACATTGATGAATTGATTAATGAGAGAACCAAGGTGGTAGCTCTCACCCATCAATCAAATGTCCTAGGAACCATAGTTCCGCTAGATCAAATAACAGCGAAAGCTCACAGCGTTGGGGCGCTATTTGTTCTGGATGCCTGCCAATCAGTTCCCCATTACAAAGTTGATGCAAAGGCATTGATGGTCGACTTCATCGCTTTTTCAGGCCATAAGATGTTAGGACCAACCGGAGTTGGAATTCTCTGGGGCAAGAAGGATCTTCTTGATGAAATGCCTCCCTTCTTAACCGGTGGGTCGATGATTGAAACAGTCACTATGGAGGGTGCTACATACCTTGATGCCCCGAAGCGGTTTGAGGCTGGAGTCCCGAATATGGCTCAAGCTATCGGGCTCGGCGCGGCAGTGGAGTATCTAAATGCTCTTGGCCTTGATGATATTCACGCGCATGAAGTCGAGTTAACAAAGAGAGCACTTGAAGGCTTGCAGAGCATTACGGGCCTATCGATTATCGGACCAAAAGATCTAGAGATGCGTGGGGGAGTGGTTTCATTTGCAGTCCAAGGTATCCATCCACATGATTTAGGGCAAGCTCTAGACCAATATGGCATTGCAGTAAGAACTGGTCATCACTGCGCATGGCCCTTGATGAGACGCTTTAAGACCATTGCCACAACCCGTGCTTCTTTCTATCTTTATAACGACTTTGATGACATTGAAGCACTGATTGATGGAGTAGAGCGAGCTAGAAAGTATTTCCAGAGTCGATAATGGAACTAGATTCTCTCTATCAAGAAGTCATTTTTGAGCACTATAGACGGCCCCTAAACAAAGCGCTGAAGCCTAATCCCACTATTCAAGTTCGCCACACAAACACCTCTTGTGGAGATGAAATAACTCTAAATCTTCATACCGATGGCAAGAAAATAATCGAGGTTTCTTGGGATGGAATCGGCTGCTCGATCTCGCAAGCAGGCACCTCAGTAGTTTCAGACCTTGTCATAGGAAGGCAAATCGATGAGGTGCTACAAATAATCGAAGCATTTCAGGCGATGATTCTCAGCAAGGGATCGGATTCTGGAGATGAGAAGCTAATCGGTGATGGCGTAGCCTTTGCTGGAGTGTCCAAGTTTCCAGCTAGAGTAAAGTGTGCCCTATTGGGATGGATGGCAACTAAGGATGCAATACTTCAGGCGAGATGCAGTGATGGTGAAGGGAAGTAGAAGTGAGCGCATCAGCAAATGATGTAACCGAGGCGATGAAGGATGTCATTGATCCAGAACTTGGGATAAATGTCATTGACTTAGGCCTGGTTTATGATGTTTCGATAGATGAATCGAATGTTGCCGTCCTTGATATGACACTTACCTCCGCGGCTTGCCCGTTGCAGGATGTCATTGAAGATCAAACTAGATCAGTGCTGCAAGGCCTAGTCTCTGAAGTCAAAATCAATTGGGTCTGGATGCCACCATGGGGACCCGACAAGATTACCGATGATGGGCGTGAACAGCTACGTGCAATTGGCTTTACTGTCTAATCATCTGATTTCGGAGGCGATACTGGTCTAGGGTAAAGCCATGTCTCAAATGGCAGCCTGGATGTCTTTTAGATCCTTTACTGCCGACTCCTCGGTAAAGAACCAAAAACTCAAACCAGGAACTGCAAAGAGGATTATTTCATGTGCACTTCCCTACAAGAAGTTCTTACTCCTCTTCTTAGTCACAGTAGTTATAGATGCATTCTTAGTGGTTGCCACCCCGTTGCTTCTTAGAAACTTGATAGATGATGGGGTAATACCAGGTAACCCTGGCCTGGTGACTCGTCTAGCCTTCTTGGTGGCCTTCATCGCCCTTCTAGATGCTCTCTTTAACATAATTGGCCGATGGTTCTCGGCCAGAATTGGCGAGGGCCTGATTTTTGACCTCCGCTCGCAGGTTTTTACCCATATCCAAAAGCAATCGATAGCCTTTTTTACTCGCACTCAAACCGGAGCCCTCATCTCAAGGATAAATTCAGATGTTCTTGGTGCTCAACAGGCTTTCACCTCGACCCTCTCTGGGCTTATTAGCAATGTCCTAAGTTTGATTCTGGTAACGCTAACTATGCTTATCTTGTCTTGGCAGATCACGGTGGTTTCATTATTGCTGCTTCCAGCTTTCATAATTCCGACTAAATGGGTCGGCAAGAAACTGCAGGGATTAACTCGGGATTCATTTGATCTAAACGCTGAGATGTCAGCGACCATGACCGAGCGTTTTAACGTTTCAGGGGCTCTTCTGGTCTCACTCTATGGCGATCCAAGCACCGAGAGCACAACATTTAGCCACAGGGCTAGGAAAGTGGCCAAGATCGGAATCTCAATTGCCCTGCTGAACCGACTCTTCTTTATTGCGCTAACTTCGATAGCAGCCATTGCCACCGCTCTTGCATACGGAGTCGGCGGACATTTGACCATCAATGAGGAAATATCGTTAGGGACTCTGCTTGCAATTACTGCGCTTCTAGCACGTTTATATGGACCATTAACGGCCCTATCCAATGTCCGCGTCGAAGTAATGACGGCCTTGGTCTCGTTTGAGCGAGTATTTGAAGTTCTAGATCTTGAGCCTATGGTCTCTGATAAACCAGGTGCTACCCCAGTTGGAAGTGGCGGGCTACACATCAAATTTGATTCAGTTCGGTTCTCATATCCAAGAGCTGAGGAGATCTCCCTTGCTTCGCTTGAATCAGTAGCCAAGCCTGAGACTGTCGATAGTGGCGAGGTGCTAAGAGGAATTTCATTTGAAGTTCCACCAGCAACTATGACCGCTCTGGTCGGAATTTCAGGTGCGGGAAAGACCACGATCAGCGCCCTTCTGCCACGTTTATATGATGTGACATCGGGATGTATCAAGATAAATGGAGTAGATATCCGGGACCTGCAAGTGAATTCTCTACGAGCAAGCATTGGCGTCGTTCCTCAAGATGCTCATATGTTCCATGACACCATTGAGGCTAATCTTCGCTATGCCAAAAAAGGAGCTACGCAAGACGAAATGGAGCAGGCATGCAAAGATGCTCAAATACTCGACCTCATTGAAGCGCTTCCAAATCGATTTGAAACAGTAGTCGGTGAGAGAGGCCATCGTCTCTCAGGAGGTGAGAAGCAGAGACTTGCCATTGCCAGGCTACTTTTGAAATCCCCAAGAATTGTGATTCTGGATGAGGCTACCGCTCACCTAGATTCTGAGAATGAAGCCATGGTTCAAGTTGCCTTAGCTAATGCCCTAAAGGATAGAACCAGCATTGTCATCGCCCATAGACTCTCAACTATTAGGGCGGCAGATCAGATTTTGGTTCTGGAAAATGGCCTAGTTGCAGAGCGTGGAAAGCACGAGGAGCTCTTGGCCCTGAATGGAATCTATGCTGATCTCTACTCGCGTCAGAGTTTTAGCCTTTGAGATCGTCTGTCCTCACGAAAGACTAGATACCAGGCCAAGGCCACCAGGAATATGAAGAGCACCCATTGAAGTGAATAAGCTAGATGGGGCCCGTCACTAAGTTCAGGAAGAGCCGTGGCAACCTTTGGATTAACTGAGGGATTAGAAGTTGAGATCAAGTCAAGATAGATTCGTTCGGTTTGAATTGCCTGATCAGAATTCCAGTTGACTAGTTTTGCGGTGGAATCAGTTCTAGGGAGCGCGAAGACGCTGCCTTGAACCTGGGATTCGATATCTGAGACTCTAACTCTTGCCATTATCTCAATTACTTTGCCATCTACTCTCTGAATTATCGGAGGGGTCTGAGCGTCCTTACCAGCAAGGACCCAGCCACGGTCGACCCAATATCGCTTGCCACTTTGGGAAGTGAAAAGAGTGACTACGCCAAAGCCATATTTACCCTCATGATAACGATTGCGCAAGAGGAACTCTTTGCTGGGATCAAAACTTCCTGCAAGTAATACCGTTCGCCAAGCGATCTCTGAAGGCTCTCGACTCTTTAAGTCACCTTCCGACAGAGGTGTGGCGATGGCAACGTTATTTCGAATCAGATTGTTATTAGCATGACGTATTTCATATCTCTCATATTGCCAGATAGCCCCTTTCACGCATCCAAAGATAAGAAGCAGGGCTAGAGCGGAGATAGTGACCAAGCGGCGCATCAGCGCAATCTTAGACTTGACCTAATTCGCGTTGTTTAGTTTTTAGAACCGCGCTCTTGCTTCTAATCGTCTCGCGTCCACCATTGGCCATGATTACTGAGATATATGGAAGAGTTACTGCCCCAACTAGGAAAAACCAACGGAAGGGACTGGGAGAGAAGACCGCTAAGAGAAAGCAGACAGTTCTTATCATCATAGAGATGAAATAGCGCTTCTGTCTTGACGGAAGATCATCAGAGAGGGCAGCGCCGGCTTGAGTGATGATTTGAAGATTGCCCCTCTTGGGCAACTCCAGGTGCCAACGCTTAAAGGCCATGCCTAAGCGTAGATGGGCAAGAGGATTGGCGCATTTTGACCTTCATTTTCGCACTCGGTAGTATGCGGCCCTTGGTCAAGTGACCAACATGAAGTGGAGCTAGCCGCTCCCACCTACCTCACTCGTTGGTGGGCTGGTCAACAAGAGCAAGACCAAAATTACTGGTCTGATTCTGGCGGCTGACTTCCATCATGCTTTAGTGAAGGGAAGGGTTATCAGCACCGCTGAACCTCGTATCAACGATCGGATTCGCGTTCCAGAGATTCGTCTGATTGGAGCATTAGGTGAGCAAGTTGGCGTCGTAGCGATAGACAAAGCCCTCAAGATGGCCGATGAAGCAGGTCTTGACTTAGTTGAGGTCGCACCTGAGGCGCTTCCACCAGTATGCAAGATCATGGATTTTGGAAAATATAAGTACGAAATAGCTCAGAAAGCGCGAGAGGCTCGGGCCAACCAAACCCACATTGTGGTCAAGGAAATCCGGATGGGCCTAAAGATCGAGAACCATGATTACGATACTAAGAAGAATCAGATTGAAAAGTTCTTGCTTAGCGGAGATAAGGTGAAGGTAACCGTTCAATTCAAAGGACGGGAACAGACTAGGCCAGAGATGGGATTTCGATTACTGCAACGTCTTGCAGAAGACGTAGCAGGTTTGGGATTTGTGGAGTTTGTCCCAAAACGTGAAGGT
The DNA here is from genome assembly GCA_016870365.1 of Actinomycetota bacterium. Taxonomy (GTDB): domain Bacteria; phylum Actinomycetota; class Actinomycetes; order Nanopelagicales; family Nanopelagicaceae; genus MAG-120802. Next base: position 107,939 of record VGBW01000004.1, read on the forward strand.
CGAAGCATGACAATGGTGCTTGGACCAGTGCGTAAGAAGAGTGAAGCGCTAGCTGAAGCAAAGCGCGCCCGCGCCGCTAAAGCCAAAGAAGTTTAAGTGAAGACAACAGGAGGAAAGAAATGCCGAAGATGAAAACACATAGTGGCGCAAAGAAGACTTTTCGCGTCACCGGAAGCGGAAAGATCGTGCACGAGCGCGCTGGCAAGCGCCACCTCTTGGAACGTAAGCCTTCTCGAGTAACCCGTCGTCTCTCAAAGGACCAGGCGGCTAATGATCGGAACACATTTTCTGCCAAGCGTTTGCTTGGTATGAAGTAAAGGGAGCAATAATGGCAAGAGTAAAACGCGGCGTTCATGCCGCAAAAAAGCGCCGTACCACACTGGAACGAGCTGCTGGCTATCGCGGACAACGCTCCCGACTTTTTACCAAGGCAAAGGAGCAGGTAACTCACTCTCAGATCTATGCCTTTAATGATCGTAAAGATAAGAAAGGTGGTTTCCGTCAGCTCTGGATTACACGTATAAATGCTGCAAGCCGCGCTAATGGAATTACCTACAACCGATTCATTCAAGGATTAAAAGTTGCAGGAGTTGAGGTGGATCGTCGAGTTCTATCAGAGCTGGCAACTGATGATCCCGCTACTTTTACTGCCCTGGTTGAAGTAGCGCGCAAGAATGTAAAAGTTTCCTAAAGTCTCGCGAAAAAAGCGATGATCACCAGCCTTCATTCGCCTCATGTTGAAGAGGTGAAGGCGCTTTTGGGTCCAAGAGGTAGTAAGGCAAGACGCGAACGTGGTCAGTATGTAATTGAAGGACTCTTGTCAATTACGGAAGTGCTCGAATTTGCTCCAGAGCAAATCACAACTCTCTATCTAACCAGCGATGGAAAGAGCCGTCTGGCTAGGATCCCTGAAGGCTATTTTGAAATTGTTGAAGTATCACATGAAGTTATGAAAGCAATGACCGATACTGTTACTCCGCAGGGTCTCCTGGCTATTGCACAAATTCCCATCAAGTCATTTGCAGACTTTCTAGCAGGGAGTAAAGAATCCCTCAAGATTGCCTACTTCTGGAAGATTCAAGATCCTGGTAATGCTGGAACGGTCATACGAGCTGCAGATGCTTTTGGTTTTGATGCAGTAATTTTCTCCGACAACAGCGTTGATATCTATAGCCCAAAGGTAGTTCGCTCAAGCGCGGGTTCGCATTGGCATATTCCTCTATTTGCTTCAATCTCTGAAGATCAACTCAAATCTCTTCTTTCAGGCAAAAGCTTCGATATCTATGCAACAGATGCATATGGTGAACTGGGGCTATTGAGCGCAGCAAGTGAGTCTAGAGATCGCTCTGCGATATGGATATTCGGCAATGAGGCCAAGGGGATTCCACCACAGGTGGTCTCAACTCTTGGAGCAAGGCCGGTGGCTATTCCCATCGAAGGCAAGGCCGAGAGCCTAAATCTGGCTACCGCGGCCTCGGTAGTGATGTATGCCGTATCAGCGGCGCGACAATAGCCACTTCTTGCCACTTGAATTAGTAGAATCTCCAAGTGTCGTTAGATAACGCAGGTATCGACCAGATCAAAAGTGGGGCGCTATCGGCGATAAGACAGGCTCAATCCCTAGATGAACTGCGTGAAGTAAGGATTGCCCATGTTGGCGATCGTTCACCTATTGCTAGAGCAAATCAAGGACTAGCTGAAGTTGAAATCGACAATCGCGCAGCGATGGGAAAATTGATTGGAACCGCTCGGGCCGATATCAATCAAGCATTCGATGATAAGGAGAAGGAATTAACCGCGCTTAGGGATAGCAAAGCACTAAGCCAGGAGAGAGTGGATGTAACTCTTGCTAGCAATAGAAATCCACGGGGGGCCTTGCATCCTTTGACTCTGCTAACTAATGAGATATCAGATCTCTTTATAGGTATGGGTTACACCGTCCAAGAAGGACCGGAGTTAGAATCTTCTTGGCTGAATTTTGATGCCTTAAACATCCCTGAAGATCATCCTGCAAGAACGATGCAAGACACATTCTTTATTGAGCCACTTTCCTCAGGGCTAGTTATGCGAACTCACACTTCACCGGTTCAAGTTAGAACTATGTTGGAAAATGAACCGCCGATTTATGTTATATGTCCGGGTAGGACCTATCGAGCCGATGAATTGGATGCGACCCATACGCCGGTTTTTAATCAGGTTGAAGGTTTAGTGGTTGATAAAGGCATAACCATGGCGCACCTAAAAGGAACACTTGATCACTTTGCGACCAAGATCTTCGGTTCTGGGGTCAAAACAAGAATCAGGCCGTCATTTTTCCCATTTACTGAACCCAGCGCAGAAGTTGATTTCTTCTATAACGGCTGCTGGGTGGAGTGGGGCGGTTGTGGAATGGTCAATCGAAAAGTTTTGCAGGCAGCAGGCATTGATACTGATATCTACACCGGATTTGCCTTTGGTATGGGCCTTGAGAGAACCTTGATGGTCAAGTATGGAATTACAGATATGCATGACATCGTTGAAGGCGATGTCCGCTTCTCGAGGCAATTTGGAAGTGGTGGGCGATGAAGCTACCACTCTCTTGGCTTGCAGAATTTGTCGAGTTACCTAAGAGCATCTCCATATCCGACATTGCTACAGGTTTCACAAAAGTTGGATTTGAGATTGAGTCAATCTTTAACCCAGCAGATAGAATCAAAGGTCCATTAGTTGTTGGAAAAGTATTAAGTATCGAAGAGCTGGGCGGGCATAAGAAACCAATTCGCCATGTGGGTCTTGATTGCGCCGAAAATAGGACTAGATATGTCATCTGTGGTGCTACTAATTTTGTTGAAGGCGATTTGGTTGTAGTAGCCCTCCCCGGGGCAGTACTTGCGGGGAACTTTGCAATTTCGGCAAGGGAAACATATGGAAAAACGAGCAATGGAATGATCTGTAGTTCTAAAGAGCTGGGACTAGGAGATGATCACTCTGGGATTATCGTTCTTGATAGCCATGCAAAGATTGGAGGTTCAGCGCTTAAAGCACTTGGGGCAGATGATCCAGTCTTGGATATTGTGGTAAACCCTGATCGCGGCTATGCCATGAGCGTAAGAGGGGCGGCGAGAGAGCTTGCTGTAGCTATTGGTCTTAAATTCAAAGATGTTTCCTCAAGTAGTCTCATCTCATCACTCGATAAGAAGAAAAAGCGGGGCAAAATCACTCCGGTTTTAATCTCGGATAAGACTGGTGCCGATCAGATATATCTGCGCAGCCTAAGTAATGTCGATCCCTTCAGGCCAACTCCGCCATGGATGGCAAGGCGCCTAAGTCAAGCCGGAATGCGCCCTATTTCAATCGTGGTAGATATCACCAATTATGTGATGCTAGAACTGGGCCAACCTCTTCATGCCTTTGATAGCGCGAAGATATCTGGAACACTAAAAGTTGCCAGAGCTGGGAAATTCACAGAATTAGTAACTCTAGATAAGGTCAAGAGAAAGCTTGCCAAAGACAATCTCCTAATCGTTGATGACAAGAAGGTCTTAGCCTTAGCTGGAACCATGGGTGGCCTTGATAGTGAGGTAAGCGAATTTACCGTTGGCATAACGCTCGAGGCTGCGCACTTTGAGCCAGTATCAGTTGCTCGTAATTCTAGATGCCATAATTTGAGCTCAGAGGCCTCCAGGCGCTTTGAGCGCGGCGTTGATCCCGCTCTTGCTGAAGTGGCATCTGCTCGCGCGGCATTACTGTTAATTGAATATGCAGGGGCTATCTACAACGGCGCATCTTTCAAGACTTCTGCGATAAAGAGGCGCAGTATTACTATCGCAGCATCTGATATTTCGACACTCATCGGAACAACTTATAGGGATAAAGAGATCGAGAGATCCTTGAAAGCCATAGGTGCTGGTATGAGAAAGAGGGGAAAGAAGTGGATTGTAACCCCACCATCCTGGCGCCCAGACCTTAACGATCTTCCGGACTTAGCAGAGGAGGTGGCTAGATTCTTTGGTTACGACCGAATTCCCTCCCAGCTTCCTTCCGTGAAGTTGGCTAGTACTGGAATCACAGGTCTTACCGCTTTGCAGAAGCGACGCCGGGCAATGACTCTAAAACTAGCTAATAGAGGACTCGTTGAAGTTCATAACTATCCATTTGTGAGCCAATCACAGATGGAACTTTTTGGTTTTGCTGGTGATCGCGCAAAGACATTCAAGATTGCAAACCCCATGTCAGACGAGTATCCGTTTTTGAGAACGCATCTGACCCCAGGACTTATCGCAACGGCGGCCAGGAACCTGGCTAGGGGAGAGAAATCAGTAGCGCTCTTTGAAAGTGGGTCGATATTTAGAGACGTCGAGAAATTGAATTCCCCGGGTGAGATATCAGTCAAGAAGAGACCAACTGCTGCCCAAATAGAGCAGATTTATCAAAGCGTTCCAAAGCAACCTCTTCACATTGCAGGTGTTATTGCAGGAGAAATCACGAACTCTGGTTGGTGGGGTAAGGGGAGAAGTGTTGAATGGAGTGATGCTGTTGATTTAGTAAGAGAGTTAATAGAGGAATCAGGAAACAATTATTCGATTGAGGCCGTTGATCTTGCTCCGTGGCATCCAGGCAGGTGTGCTGAATTTAGAGTTGAAGGCAAAGCTGTGGCTCATGCGGGCCAAATTCATCCAAGAATCACTTCAGCGCTCTCCCTCCCTGAAGCAACTGCGGCATTTGCAGTAATTGTTGATGGCCTTAGCTACCCAGATGGCTTCAAAGCTAGGCCGATTAGTTCTATGCCAGCTGCGATTCAGGACATTTCCTTGTTTGTTGACCAGAAAGTTCCTGCAGAAGGAGTTCAAGCAGCCCTTGCTGAAGGAGCTGGAGAGTTGTTGGAAAGCATTCAACTCTTCGATCGTTATCAGAAAGAGGGCGAATCTCAGGTTTCGCTGGCATTTTCATTGGTCTTTAGGGCCCCAGATCGAACCTTGACCGCAGAGGAAGTCTCCGAGCTTCGTCTAAAGGCCGGAGCTCTAGCCGGTAGGAAGTTCGGGGCGCAGATAAGAGCCTGACTGCATAAGTATACATAGATTTGCATAAGTATGCATATCTCGCTAATCTGCCGCCATGAAAATCGGAATCCTGGGAGCCAGCGGCTATGCCGGTGGCGAGCTCTTGCGTATTCTTGCTGGCCACCCAAATTTTGACGTCAGCTACATCGCAGCAGGTTCAAATGCGGGGGAGAAGATTACTGATCTGCACTCCCACTTAAACTCCTATGGAGATCAGAGATTTTCCGACACTGATATTGATGCAATCAATGAATGTGAGCTTGTTTTCCTTGCTCTACCTCATGGTCAATCTGCCGAATTAGTTAGGCAAATAGATGACCAGGTCAAGATCGTAGATCTTGGGGCAGATTACCGGTTGACCTCAGAGCAGGCTTGGAAGAAGTACTACAACGATAGTTATGCAGGTAGCTGGGTCTACGGACTGCCAGAGTTACCAGGAAAACGCGAAGCAATTGCAAAGTCGTCAAGGGTTGCAAACCCTGGATGCTACGCCACCGCTATAACGCTGGCAGCCGCTCCTGCCGTGCTAGCTGGTGGAATAGATACAAGCGACATTGTGGTCGTTGCAGCAAGTGGAACAACTGGCGCAGGACGAAGTGGCAAGGTGAGCCTTAGCGGAAGTGAAATCATGAATTCGATGGTCTCCTATAAGTTTGGCGGGGCTCATCAACACACTCCCGAGATTGAGCAATCTCTTTCAGAACTCAACTCAAAGGAAGTAAGAATTTCCTTCACTCCAATATTGGCGCCAATGCCACGAGGAATTCTGGCAACAGTTACTGCAAAAACAACGCATTCCGAGGTAGAGCTACGAGCAATTTATGAGAAGGCATATTCTGGCGAGCCATTTGTTCATCTACTGGCTCAGGGACAACTCCCTGAAACCTCATCACTAAATGGATCTAATTCGGTTCAGATGCAAATTGCTGTAGATAGTCATACCTCAAGGTTTGTCGCATCTGTTGCTATCGATAACCTAGGAAAAGGAGCAGCAGGGCAAGCAATTCAAAATGCTAATCTAATTTCTGGCCTTGCTGAATCGATGGGTCTAATGGCTATGGGAATTGGGCAATGAGCTTTTGGCCAGAATTTCGTCCGGAACTTCCCAGGGGTTTTCGGGGGGCAGGAGTTAGCGCAGGCCTCAAGGGTTCTGGTGAAAAAGATGTTGCCTTAATTGTTAATGATGGCCCCGATTATTTCGGCACAGCAGTTTTTACCAGTAATCAAGTTGTCGCAGCACCGGTTATCTGGAGCCGTCAGGTTGTTAGAGATCAGCAAGTAGCTGCAGTGCTTCTTAATAGCGGAGGAGCAAATGCAGCCACAGGCCCTGTTGGCTTTGCCGATACCCATAAGTCAGCAGAGCAAGTCTCTAAATTGCTAGAAATTTCATCATCTGATGTAGCCATCTGTTCAACTGGCTTAATCGGAGTAAGACTACCTATGGATGAGATGCTGGCTGGAATTGTTCAGGCACATTCCTGTCTAAGTCCTGACTCAACTGAGGATATAGCTCGAGCGATCATGACTACCGACTCAAAGCCAAAGATTGCCAACTATGAAAAAGATGGAGCGCTCTTCACAGGAGTAGCCAAAGGAGCCGGGATGCTCGCACCCTCCCTGGCGACCATGCTCTCTGTGATTTTGACCGATGCCAAAGTCGAAAACACATGGGCGGATGCTGTTTTTAGAAAGGTCTGCGACAGGACATTTAATAGAATCGACTCGGATGGATGCACTTCTACTAATGACACCGTTCTATTTCTCTCATCAGGAGCATCTGGCAAGGTGATGACCAATGAAGATCTGGAAGAAGCGTTGCTGGCCGTTGCATCAAGTCTTTCGAAGCAATTAATTGCCGATGCCGAAGGGCACACGAAAATCATCTCGATAACCACCATTAATGCCAAGAGTGAGAGAGATGCTGTTGAAATTGGAAGAGCTTGTGCCAGGAATAACCTACTTAAGTGTGCGCTAGGTGGTCAGGATGCCAACTGGGGTCGCGTCTTGGCAGCAATTGGTACTACCAATGCGGTAATTGATCCTCTCAATATCGATGTGGCTTTAAACGGCGTCAAGGTTTGCATAGCTAGCTCACCGGGTGAGGATAGATCTAAGGTTTCTATGGATGGCGAGCTAATTGAAATCCTGATAGATCTAAATGTTGGCACAGAATCAGCAACTATCTTCACTAATGACCTATCGGCTGCATATGTCCATGAGAATTCGGCTTATTCAACATGATTGTCATCAAATTTGGCGGCCATGCCATGGGGGAGCACTCCAGAAAATGGGCAAGCGAAATTGCTGCGCGCTTTAGATCCGGAGAGAAATTTGTTATTGTTCATGGTGGTGGACCGCAGATAGATAAAGAACTTGCAAGGCGAGGCATCGAAAAGAAGAGCGTCAACGGTTTTCGCATCACAACGCCAGAAATAATGGAAGTTGTCGAATTAATCCTTGCGGGTAACGTGCTTCGAGCAGTAGTTAGGGACCTAATTTCTGCTGGTATTCCTGCCGTGGGGCTCACCGGCAGTGACAATCAATTACTTGAAGTTGAACTAAGGGACGAGGCTAAGTTCGGCTTAGTTGGCCAGATAAGAAAGGTAAATCCAAAGATTATTAATGACCTACTTGACAAGGGTTATCTTCCAGTGATTTCCCCGGTTGCCGATGACAGTTCCTCAAGAGCTCTGAATATAAATGCTGATATTGCAGCAGGCGCAATAGCTGGTTCTCTGAGAGCAGAGGAAACGCTTTTTTTGACCGATGTTCCTGGAATATATACCGCCTGGCCAGATCGCTCTTCTTTAATCACTGAGATCAGGCTTGCAGAACTCAAGAAGATTTCATTCGAAGGGGGAATGACTCCAAAGGTGGAGGCAGTAATAAACGCCATTGAATCTGGAGCCTCTTCTGCCCGGGTTATCGATGGCACATCGATGCCAGCCTTTATCGATGCGCTAAGTGGCGATGGTGGAACGTTGGTGAAGCCATGAGGAAAGGAAACAAGGAATCCATTGAGACGTGGAACTCTGTTATGCAGAGCAATTATGGAACCCCCAGCATTTCACTGTCTCGTGGCAAAGGAATTGAAGTTTGGGACCTGGATGGAGTCAAATATCTAGATTTCCTAGGAGGTATTGCCACAAACATTCTGGGACATAACCATCCTTCGGTAGTTGCTGCGGTATCAAAGCAGATAAGGCGGTTAAGTCATGTAAGTAACTTCTACGCCCACCCGGTGGCTCTAGAACTTGCTGAGAAACTGCAGACGATGACTTTAAATAAGAGTGCCAGGGTCTTCTTCTGTAACTCTGGAGCAGAGGCAAATGAGGCGGCGATAAAGATTGCACGCTTGCATCGTGGTAGGCGAATTGTTTCGGCAATTGGGTCATTTCACGGCAGAACTATGGGAGCACTTTCTCTAACCGGACAGAGCGCAAAAAGAGATGCCTTCAAGCCACTACTTCCTGGAGTAAAGCACGTGAAATATGGTGATATCAAGGCGCTAAGAAGAGCTGTTAACGGTAGAACTGCGATGGTTATCCTGGAACCTATTATGGGCGAGGCAGGCGTGATAACTCCGCCAAGTGGATATCTAAAGGCAGCAAGGCAAATCTGTGATGCTAAAGGTGCTCTCTTAGCAATCGATGCAGTGCAAACCGGGATGGGTAGATGCGGGCATTGGTTTGGATATGAAGATGAGAAAATAGAGCCTGATGTCATAACGATTGCAAAAGGCCTTGGCGGTGGCCTTCCACTAGCGGCAATGATCACCCTAAGAGAGGCATCAGAGCTCTTTAAGGCGGGATCTCATGGGAGCACTTTCGGTGGAAATCCGGTAGCAACAGCTGCCGCCATGGCTGTTGTCGATGAAATTGAAAAGAGGAAGTATTTAGCTCTGAATTTGGTAAAAGGTGCGCTAATTCGAAACCTTATATCACCCATAATTGGAGTGAATCAGGTGCGCGGTAAAGGATTGCTAATTGGTATCTGCATGAAAGAGGATAAGGCCAAGCAGATAGCTGCTACCATGCAATCTAGAGGATTTCTGATAAATGCGGCTAACGATGAAGTAATTCGAATAGCTCCGGCATTTGTAGTTAATGAGAAGCAGATTATGGCCTTTGCGTCTGCCTTCAATTCAAGCTGTGAGGAGATTTATCGTGGCTAAACGTGTCACTCTCTCTTCGAATGCCAGGCGGGCGCTAGTGGTCAATTTTGTGAACCAAGGCTTGGTCCGTTCTCAGAGTGATTTGGTAGACCTCTTGGCTGATGAAGGAATTGAAGTAACTCAAGCAACTGCAAGTCGCGACCTAGATGATGTGGGAGCGGTTAGAGGTAAAGATGCCTCAGGGGTCATGCGATATCAATTCCTTGAGTCAAGTGTTGAACCATTGGCCAGAATGGCTCGAGTTTCAGATCAATTACTCTTAAGTGTTACTGCCAGCGGGAATATCGTGGTCATTAAGACCCCACCAGGGGGGGCACAGCTTCTTGCAAGCGCCCTTGATCGCGCCTCGGAGAGCTCGGCTCTTCCAAATGCAATAGGAACTATCGCAGGAGATGATACCGTTCTAGTCATTTCACGAAACGCAAGCGGGGGAAAGCTTCTAGCAGCTCAACTTCGTGATTTCATTGCCACTGAGTTATCAGGTAGTACTCGAAAGACAGGCAAATCAAAGAAGGTGAGAAGGTAATGGCGCTCTGGGGTGGCAGGTTCTCAAAGGTACCCGGGGAGGCAATGTTTTCACTTTCACGAAGCGTCCATTTTGATTGGCGTTTATCTCTCTATGATTTGAGAAGCTCGCTCGCTCATCTAAACGCCCTGGAAGCTAATTCGATAATCGATAGGAGCTTAGCCAGCCGGATTAGATCAGCTATAGGTGAGCTCCAGAGAGAAGTTGCTAGCGGAAAATTTGCACCAATTACTAGCGATGAAGATGTGCATTCTGCCCTTGAACGAGGCTTAATTGAAAAAGTTGGTCCAGAGGGCGGAGCAATTAGAGCCGGAAGATCTAGAAATGATCAAGTTGCTACCGATTTTCGCCTCTACTTGATTGATCATATGATTGAAATTGCACTCGAGACATTAAAGCTAAGTAGCGCGATCACTGATCTTGCCAGCCAATATGTCAGTGATGTGGCACCCGGCTTTACTCATCTGCAGCACGCTCAGCCGGTTTCATTTGGCCATGAATTAGCCAAGCATGCCCAGAGTTTGAGCCGGGATATCTCCAGAATCTCTGATTGGCTGAAAAGAAGCAAACTCTCACCCCTTGGTGCTGGCGCACTTGCTGGCTCATCACTTCCACTAAGTGTTGAAGCAAGCGCCACTGAGCTTGGCTTTACTGGAGTAATCGCCAATAGCATCGATGCTGTAAGTGATCGAGACTTTGTTGCCGAAGCTTTATTCATCATCTCCTTAATCGGAGTTCATCTATCAAGAATAGGCGAGGAGTGGAGCCTTTATGCCAGCATTGAATTTGGCTGGGTGGAGCTAGATGATGCCTATGCCACAGGATCTTCCATCATGCCGCAGAAAAAGAACCCAGATGCTGCAGAGCTGGCTAGAGGAAAATCTGGACGCTTTATCGGATCCCTTACCGCCTTACTGACGGTTATTAAGGGCCTACCCTTTGCCTATAACCGAGATCTGCAAGAGGATAAAGAGTTAACCTTTGATGCGGTGGAGAATCTACTCCTATTGCTTCCGGCAATTACTGGCATGGTGGCAAGTAGTAAGTTCAACAGGGAAAAGATGAGAGCCTCTGCCCCACTTGGTTTCTCACTTGCTACTGAAATCGCTGACTTTCTAGTTCTTAAGGGAGTTGCATTTCCGGGTGCCCATGAAGCAGCGGGCAAAGCAGTCAAAAGGTGCGAGGAGTTAGCGATAGAGCTAGTTCAGTTAAGTGATTCAGATCTAAAGGCGATAAGTCCTTTATTAACCGGGGAGGTAAGAAATAGGCTAAATCTTGACTCTGCCCTGAAAGTCAGAGATAGCATAAATGGAACTGCCCCTGAAAGTGTGAAGAAGCAGATTGCCAATTTGAGAGTAAGAATCTCGGCTGACGCTAGAGCCTATGCCAGCGAGCGAAAGAGATTTTCAGGCATGATGGACCAATGAGCAACGCGCTACTAGAGGACCTGACATGGCGCGGCTCTATCGCCCAGAGCACAGATAGAGTTGAATTGGAGAAATACTTAGCAGATCCTGGAGCCAGCCTTTATCTCGGCTGTGATCCAACTGCGCCAAGCCTTCATATTGGAAATCTAGTTGCATTAACGCTGCTGCGCCGTTTTCAATTAGCTGGATATAGACCAATAGCACTGGTTGGAGGAGCCACCGGTTTAGTCGGTGATCCCAGTGGGCGAAGCGCTGAAAGAAGCCTGAACGAGGCCGAGTTAGTTGCCAGCTGGGTGGATCGAATCAGAGAGCAATTAGAGGGTTTCCTGGATTTCTCGGGCAAGAACGGGGCAATAATGGCTAACAATCTTGACTGGACAGCCCCAGTATCAGCAATTGAGTTCTTGCGAGATATCGGAAAGCATTTTAGCGTTAATCAGATGTTGGCGAAAGATTCGGTCGCCTCTCGCCTGGAATCAGGTGGAATTTCATATACCGAATTCTCCTATCAAGTGATGCAGGCCTTCGATTTCTTGGAACTTTATCGTCGCCATAGTTGCGCGCTTCAAATAGGCGGCAATGATCAATGGGGGAATATTGTCGCTGGCGTTGATTTGATACGCCGTGCTGAAGGTAAGAGTGCCCACGCCCTAACCATTCCTTTGCTGGCAAAAGCTGATGGAACTAAGTTTGGCAAAACTGCAGAGGGAGCCATCTGGTTAGATCCTGCGATGACTTCTGCCTACGCGTTCTTTCAATTCTTTCTAAATTCTGACGATAGAGATGTTGAACAGTTACTAAAAACTTTTTCTTTTAGGTCACGCGAAGAAATAGAAGCCCTAATTGATTCTCTTAATGCGAATCCTGGAGCAAGAGAGGCTCATCGCGCTCTTGCCAGAGAGGTCACAACGCTAATTCATGGAGCAGATCAAGCATCAAAAGTTGAAGCTGCAGCAAAGGCGCTCTTTGGCCAGGCAGATATCGGGGATCTTGATTTAGAGACCTTAAGCTCGGCCCTTGCCGAACTTCCCAAAGTGATAGTCAAAAGAGGTGAGCAGATTCCGTCCTGGGTTGATCTAGTTACTAACTCAGGAGTGGTGGAATCTAAATCTGCTGCACGCAGAGTGATCAAAGAGGGCGGGGCCTACCTAAATAATGAGAAGATTCGCGGTGAGGATTTCACTCCGAAAACCAGCGATCTGCTCCACGGCCAATTTCTCTTGCTCCGTAAGGGGAAAAGGGATCTGATAGCGGTAGAAATCACCGACTAGGGTATTTGCACCTTGCAAGAAAGAGCGTTATGATTGCTCGCTCGCTACGAAATCGGACTTCAACACCAGGCCGAGTAGTCGAGCAAGAACTTCCCTTGAAGCTGAAGCCCTTGTATATCGAGGTCTTTTGGCCTTCGCATCCCATATTTCTCGGGTTATGCGGTGGCGATTTGACCCCAGTTGTGTAGAGGCCTAGGTTTCTCCTTCTGCCCTTGAGAAGGGGCGGATTGGTTGTGCCCTGCCAACGGCTGTAAGGCCCGGAATCGGTGCGCACCCGTACCTTGAGAACTCAACAGCGTGCCAAAAGTCAATGCCAATTACCTCGATGAGGTATGGCTTCATTGCCATGCCCGTCGAATCCTTTGTAAATGAAATCAATTGGTCAAAGACATTAAATAACGACAGTTGTTTATGTTCTTTTGCCGGAATCAACATCTCGTTGAGAGAAAATTCAATGGAGAGTTTGATCCTGGCTCAGGACGAACGCTGGCGGCGTGCTTTATACATGCAAGTCGAACGATGAAGTTCCTTCGGGAATGGATTAGTGGCGAACGGGTGAGGAACACGTGAGAA
>VGBW01000005.1 GCA_016870365.1 Actinomycetota bacterium
TTACGTTCTGGCCCAGAAGAGTTATCTCAATAACTCCATCTGCCACCAGAGCTCTTATCTCGCTTAATATTTCATCAGCGCTTCGATCTTTCTCGCGGCCGCGAAGAGCGGGAACTATGCAGAAGGTGCAGGTGTTATTGCAGCCCACTGAGATTGAGACCCAGGCAGAAAATGGTGAATGACGCCGTGCTGGAAGAGTGGATGGAAAGTGTTCTAGAGATTCTTTGATTTCAATCTGAGCCCTTTTTTCAACTCTGGCTCGCTCAAGTAAGGCTGGAAGAGAGCCCATATTGTGAGTTCCAAAGACCACATCAACGTAGGGAGCCTTCATTAAGATCAATCCTTGGTCTTTCTGGGCGAGACAACCACCTATTGCTATCTGCATATCTGGCCTTAGTTTTTTCGCAGGAGCTAGGAAACTTAGGTGACCATAGAGTTTGTTATCAGCATTCTCTCTCACCGCGCAGGTGTTAAAGACGATTAGATCAGGGTCGGTTCCAGGGGCTGCGGGGAGGTAGCCTGCGGCATCAAGGGATCCAGCAATACGCTCGGAATCATGAACGTTCATCTGGCAGCCCAGAGTTTGGATGAGGTAGGTGCGACTCACCAGCGAATCGTACCTATCCATCTCTTGCCGAAATTTATGAGCGCGAGATTCCCAGCTCTGCCAATACTCGAGAGATGACAGGGCCAGAAAAGCCCCGCCTTGATAAGGCTCCACACATTCTGCGGCATGCCACCTCAGGTGAAAGGCTGCTAACTGCCCGAGCTTTTCGCTCTGCGAAAGTCATGGCATTGGCAAACTCTTCATCATCGCTGATATCACCGGTGATCCGCTCGATTATCTCTGGAGAGATTCCCTTAGAGCGCAGCTCTCCGCCAATTATTCGCTTTGAGACCTTCTTAGTCCTCTGCCGTGATTCACTCCAATAGCGAGCAAACTCATGATCATTGACAAAGCCCCGCTCGGCAAGGCGGAAGAGGACTGCGTTCGCAACCTCTTCCGGAATTCCGCGTTTCTTGAGGAGAGTGAAGAGCTCTCCCCTACTTTTCGCCCGACGACCAAGCGCAGTTAACGCAATCGTCGTGCCTACTTGGTAGGGGTCGCTCCCAACTTCTACTGAATTAGAACTCGACATCAGCTGCGGCTTCATCGATTGCAGCAACTAGCGCTGGATCGATATCGCTCGCTGCGAAGTGAGCCCGGATCTTGCCTTCAATCTCATTGGCTAGATCTGGGTTATCAAGCAGGAATTGGCGGGAGTTCTCTTTACCCTGACCGAGTTGATCTCCTTCATAGGTAAACCAGGCTCCAGATTTCTTTACGATTCCAAGATCAACGCCTAGATCTAGAAGGCTTCCCTCTCTAGAGATTCCTATTCCGTAGAGAATGTCAAACTCTGCTTGCTTAAATGGTGGAGCCATCTTATTTTTCACAACTTTGACGCGGGTGCGATTCCCAACCGCTTCTTGTCCATCTTTGAGAGTTTCGATACGACGGATATCCATACGGACTGAGGCATAGAACTTGAGCGCTTTTCCACCAGTTGTGGTTTCGGGAGAGCCAAAGAAAACGCCAATCTTGTCGCGGAGCTGATTAATGAAGATAGCGGTGGTTTTTGTCTGGCTTAACGCGCCAGTTATCTTCCTTAAAGCCTGCGACATTAAGCGAGCCTGAAGTCCCATATGGGAATCACCCATCTCACCTTCAATTTCAGCTCTAGGAACTAGGGCAGCAACTGAGTCAACGACAATAAGATCAAGTGCTCCAGAGCGAACTAACATATCCATGATTTCAAGTGCTTGTTCGCCGGTATCAGGTTGCGAAACTAGAAGCGCATCAATATCGACGCCAAGTTTCTTAGCATATTCAGCATCAAAGGCATGCTCGGCATCAATGAATGCTGCAATGCCGCCACTTTTTTGCGCATTAGCAATTGCATGCAAAGTTAAAGTTGTTTTTCCTGATGATTCAGGTCCAAAGACTTCAACGACACGGCCTCGTGGTATGCCACCAATCCCTAAGGCCATATCCAGGGCGATGGAACCAGTTGGAATTACCTCAATTGGAGTTGCGATCCGCTCGCTCATCTTCATTACTGAGCCCTTGCCAAACTGACGCTCGATTTGAGCAAGCGCGGTATCTAGGGCTTTCTGCCGTTCGGCAGAGGGTTCTGCTTCTTTATTTGGATCTTTGGCTTCTTTAGCCACAGTCTTGCCTCTCTTCTCTCGTAGTTGGCTCCAGAAGGTACGGAATGCCACTGACGGCCTGACCTTTAAAGTCGGCGGAATTGTGGAACCGCTCTGGTTGGGTATAACAGCTCTCCGCTGTTATGGGCATCATTCTAGCCGAACATCTGTTCTAATGACTTTCTAGACACGCCACCCCTACCTTGAAGCCATGGTCGAGCTCGCACCTTTTCAAACCCCAAGACCGGCCGAATATGCCCCTATTCCAAAGCCCCTAAAGAAGCGAGATCTGAAGGGGCTCAAGATTCCAGATGGGCCAAGATCTGCCTTTCTAACCCTTAGGTTCCAGAGAGACACCCCGGCCTTTCTACTAGATGCCCGAGACAGATATGGAGATTGCAGCTCATTCCTCCTCGGCGGCCAGCTATTTATTACCGCCTTCTCCCCTGAAATGGTCCATGAGGTAACGGTGAGCAAGCAGAGCAGCTTTATTAAGGGGGTGGGCTTTGATCGGATGCGAAAGGTATTAGGTAGTGGACTGCTTACCAATGAGGAGCCAATTCATCTTCGCCATAGAAGGCTGATGCAATCTCCATTTCATATCAGCAAGATCTCCTCGTATGCCCAGACGATGCTTAGCCTTACTCGCAAACATATCTCCAATTGGAAAGATGGTCAGGTAGTAGCACTTGGACCTGAGATGATGTCGCTTACCTTTGACATCGTTGCCGATATCTTATTCGGTACCGATATCTCAGCAGATACCAAGCGGGTCCAGGATTCTATGCATATCGCCATAGATCGTATCGAGCGCACCATGCTTCCCGGCCTTGATCGCCTAGACAATCTGCCTATCGCCTATTTTAGAAAGTTTGAAAAAGCAGCCAACGAGCTCCATGAGGTGGCAACTCGGATAGTAAATGAGCGCATTGCCAGCGGAATCATGCGCGATGACCTAATGGGAGTATTACTTGAAGCCCAAACTGTCGAAGGAGAACGCTTGACTCCCAGAGAAATCTCTGATGAGACTCTGACTTTAATCTTAAGTGGCCATGAAACTACCGCAAATGTGTTAACTTGGACCTTTGCCTACTTAAGCCAGAACCCAAGGTATTGGGATGGGCTCGCAGAAGAAGCTGAGGCGGTTTTTGCAAAAGAAAATGATGAGGATTTTGCCAAGGCTCTTCTCTCCGCACCCCTATCAGGAGCCATCTTTAGTGAGGTCTTAAGGCTTGCTCCCCCAGTCTGGGTCTCTCCAAGAAGAGCTCTAGAGGATATAACCCTTGGGGGCAAAGATATTCCAAAAGGTGCTCACGTTTTACTTAGTCAATATGTCACTCAAAGGGATGAAAAATACTTCTCCTCTGCCAATGAATTTATCCCAGAGCGATGGAGCGGTGAGTTTGAAAAGAGCTTGCCTCGTGGCGCTTATTTCCCCTTCTTAGCAGGTAGTAGAAAATGCCTGGGCGATCAATTCGCTCTCCTTGAGGGGCGAATAATTATCTTAGAGATGGCACGAGGAGCTCGGCTCTCACTTACTGGGGAATTTCCTAAAGCCCAACCTCGAGCAACTTATCGCCCTAAAGGGGCTGTAGCTATGAAAGTTGAGCTTATTTGAGTTCGCTTGGAATATCTGGGTTATTTTTCACAACCGCCCGCCAGATATCAGCCGGCTCAAATCCCATTTCAAGTGCTTGGTCCACACTCTGTCCACCAAGTTCTGCCATGGCAAAATCTTTGGAAAAGGAAGGAGCCCATTCAGGACCAAAGTGGGCAATTAGCCTTCGACGAAGTTCCGTGATCCTCACTTTATTTCTTACCAAATGCTCTTAAAGAATTGAGGCTAAACGCTCTGCCTGCTCTTTAGAGTGCTCATCAGAAAGTGGGGCTGTCACTTGTCCCATTAGCCAGCGCAGGATAAGTCCGACTCCAACGACATCGGTTGCAAAAATCTTAGAGAGTTGAGCATAAATCTCAACCCAGATTCTATGCTCTCTTGCGGTTAAAGCATCTGCCATAGTCTCGCCATCGTTAGCAAGTGCGCTTCTTAGCCCGGCATGGTTTGAGATCTCAGAGGAGATTAAATAAAGCGCCTTAGCTCTTGATTGTGCAATCATTGCCAGAGTTGAGATTCGCTCTAATTCACTTTCGACCAGCGCCAAGAAGACTTCATGTTTATCTCTAAAATGGTTATAAAGCGAGGCTCTTGAGACTTGAGCCTTATCAGCAATTTCAATCATGTTAGTGCCAGAGATTCCGCTTTGCGCCAAAAGCTCTTTTGTTGCTGCCATGATGGCGCCTCTGGTGCGACGATGAATTATTGATTGGTGTTGATAGGTCGAGCGTAAGCTCTGATCTCTCACAGCCTAATTCTTCCCCTCTGTTTAAGCAGCGTTGGTATCAACGACGCTAAGTACTGGAGTCTCATTGAGTCTGACTTGAGTAGTTACCTCAACTAGTACTTTTGATAGCGACAAATTCAGCGCCAGGCAAATCGCATTAAGAAGTTCAGATGATGCTTCTTTCTGACCACGTTCCACCTCAGAAAGATACCCCAGTGAAACTCGGGCAACCTTGGCTACATCTCTTAGGGTTCTATCTTGAGAGATGCGCTCGGCGCGAAGGCACTGACCAATATGGCTACGTAGTAACTCCATGACTGAACCTCCCTGCTTCAACTAGATCTGCGCCGGTACCTAGGTGCTAAGGATACGCGCCAGAAGGGTTAATGCGCTCTCTACCGCGCCGTTTATAACCGCTTGGCGATCGCCATTTAAGGTCAATTTCAAGCTTTCTTGCCTATTTGGACCCACTAACCCGATCCAGATCTCACCAGGGGCGAAGCCATCTAGAGGTGATGGACCGGCAGCACCTGAGGAGGATATGGCCCAACTGCTTCCAATTCTTAGCTTTGCCCCCTCGGCCATGGCCAAGGCAACATCTGCGGAAACCAAACCTTTGGAGTCAATTAACTCCGTACTTAAACCTAACTGACTAATCTTCATCTCCTTTGAATAAGCAACGATTGATCCAAGTAAGACCTCTGAGGCCCCAGCTACTGAAACAAGAGCAGAAGTTATGCCTCCTCCTGTGATTGATTCGGCGCAGGAGATGCTCTCTCTTCGCTCTCTGAGTAGATCGATTACCTGTTTTGCTAGTTCGTTCATGGCTTTGACTTAACTACATCTCGAATGTATTGAAAGCCAGTAATGTAGGTCAGCGCTATCGAAATTGCAAGCAGGATATCTCTTGGAGTATGTAGAATTTCAGGAAGTGGCAGGATGTAGAAACCGACTGAAAAGTTCTGCAGCAGAGTCTTTAGCTTTCCGCCCTTGCTAGCACTGATTACTTTTCGCCTAACAACCGCCAGGCGCAAGACAGTAATGACAATTTCTCGGGTGAGAATTAATACCGTCACCCACCAAGGCATCTTGCCAAGTATTGAAAGGCCAATTAGAGCTGTAGCGATAAATGCCTTGTCAGCGATGGGGTCTAAGATAATTCCAAAAGAGGAAATCTGATTCCAACGCCTTGCAATAATCCCATCTAGAACATCGGTCATTCCCACAATGAAGAATGAGAACCAGGCGATGATCTGCCAGTTTTGATCATCTCCTCCATTCTTAAATAGAGCCCAGGTGCAGAAAGGAAGGGCTGCAATCCGGGTAAAGGTCAAGGCATTGGGAAGATTCATAGGCCCTGGGCGATCGAATCTGCCCCTGAAACATCGATGACAATAGCATCAACATACTGGCCCACTTTATAGCCAGCGCTTGGCCGACCAGCGATGGTGATAAAGGTGCTGGAATCAACTTCAGGTCCTTGATGTTCGGCTCTGCCTTCTTGAAGCTCTTCATCTTCAACTAGCACTCTCACTTTCTGGCCGATTCGATCCGAGGCTGTCTGCATCACTAACTCTTCGGCGATCTTGGTTAGCTCACTTGTTCGCTCAGCAATAACATGAGGTTCTAACTTACCTTCCATCGAAAGGGCCTCAGTCTTATCTTCATCAGAGTAGGCAAAGATGCCCATGGCATCAAGTTTTGCGGCATTAACAAAGTCAACCAGCTCTTGATACTCGCTCTCACTCTCTCCAGGAAAACCCACAATGAAGTTGGAGCGAATTCCAGCTTCAGGACTCAGCGCTCTTATCTGAGTGATTAAGTGTAAGAACTTCTCACCATCTCCAAAGCGGCGCATCCTTCTGAGCAGGGCCCCTGAGGCATGTTGAAATGAGATGTCAAAGTAGGGAACAACCTTCTCCGTTGCAACCATGGCTTGCAATAGGGTCGGTCTAATCTCTGCAGGCTGTAGGTAAGAAGCTCTGATGCGCTCGATTCCATCAATTCTTGAAAGCGCTGGCAACAATTTCTCCATTGCCTTTAGATCACCGAAGTCTTTTCCATAAGAGGTGGTGTTCTCGCTTACCAGAAAGAGTTCACTAACGCCACTTTCAGCTAGCCATCTTGCCTCAGCGATAATCTCATCTGAAGTTCTTGAGATAAAAGATCCTCTAAATTGTGGGATGGCGCAGAATGAACACCTGCGATCACAGCCTGAGGCGATTTTTAAGGGAGCCATTGGGGAGTTGGCTAATCTCTTTCTTGAGAAAGTGCTTCCCTGCCCCATCTTGGTCTTCAGCTCGTCCTTCATCTCCTGGCGAGCTACAGGTGATACGGGAGTTAAACTTCTACGGTCCTTTGGAGTATGGGCCGGGCTGGACTTGCCTGCCAGAATGTTCTGCAGGCGGCTTGAAATATCGGCATAGTCATCAAAGCTTAATATGGCATCAGCCTCTGGCATGGCATCTGCTAGCTCCTTTCCATATCGCTCAGCCATACATCCCACAGCAACTACTGCGCGAAGGGTGCCATCTGATTTCATGGAGTGCGCCTCAACTAGAGCATCTACTGAGTCTTTTCTAGCAGATTCAATAAAACCGCAGGTATTTACCAAGGCCACATCAGCAGTTGCTGGATCATCAACTAATTGCCATCCAGCTACTGCCAGCCGCCCGGCCAATTCTTCGGAATCAACATCATTTCGCGCACAGCCCAGAGTCACTAAGGCAACGCTTTTGGGCTTGGACACCTAATTATTCTATAGAGAAGAGGTGAGGCTTAACCTTGATTAGATGCTTGAGGTCCGAATTCCAGACGCAAAACCTCGCCGACTGCTCCAACAACTCCAATGTCTTCGCCATTTACCGTCAGATTAATCGCTCCGGCGTTTCCCATGACCAGATAGAGCAGTTGATTATCGGTAAAGGTCCGCTCCTCACCCTGGTGAATTCGTCCACTAAATTGAGTCCGTCCAGTGCTATCGCGAATTGCAATCCATGAAAGCCCATTTACTGCTTTGAGTTTTACCTCAACGTCATCTCTTATTGCAGCGCTGGGTGGGCTCTGATCTTCATTGTTACTTGGGGCAGTAATGATGTTTTGCTCTGGTGACTCCTGTATAGAAGTAATTGCGGTTCCAACGAGTGCAAAGATAAACAGCACAGCTACTACGCCACCTAGGGCCGTCCAGGAGATTGGCTTTCTCTCCTTCTTCGGCGTGAGAACGTGATTTTCACTTAGCAGATCGCGAATGGATTTTCGCAAAGGAATTGTTTGGGATTCAAACTTAATCAATAGATCACTATCGCCAACTCCACAGATTCGGGCAATAGTTTTGATGTGTCCCCGAGCATAAGTCGCGCCACCTGCAGATGAAAAATTGTCATGCTCTAGATCCGCAATCACCGATGTCGGAATGCGCGAGAGTCTTGCAATTTGCTCGATGGTGAACCCTGCCGACTTGCGCATCTCTTCTAGCGTTGAACCGACCGACATGAAAGCCTCTAAATCACTTGTGGGGAAGGGCAATTGTAGAAGCAGTACCAAGATAGGACAACCTAATTGTTGGAGCATGGGCTATTTGAGCAGAGGGCAGCCAAATACCGCCCTAGGAAATTCAACCCTGAATTACCTCAAGGACAGTCGTCAGGTCCTCCTGCTTGACTAGAACCACCCGAGCCTTGGAGCCCTCTGAAGGTCCCACAATTCCTCGACTCTCCATTAAGTCCATCAGCCTGCCAGCTTTGGCAAAGCCGATTCTTAGCTTTCTCTGCAACATTGAAGTTGAACCAAATTGCGTACTAACCACTAATTCAATGGCTTGAATCAATAGCTCTCTATCATCGCCAATCTCCTCATCATATCCACGAGTGGCAAAGAGAGGCTTCAAAATGTCTTCGCGATATACCGGTCTTAGCTGAGCCTTTACATGGCTTACAACTGCTTCGATTTCTCGCTCTGAAACATACGCTCCTTGGATTCTCATCGGCTTACTTGCCCCCATGGGCAAGAAGAGAGCATCGCCTTGGCCCACGAGTTTTTCAGCTCCTGGGGTATCAAGAATAACTCTGGAGTCAGCAAGAGATGAGGTGGCAAAAGATAGGCGCGAAGGGACATTTGCTTTGATAAGACCGGTAACAATATCGACGCTGGGCCTTTGAGTCGCGATAACTAGATGAATACCAGCAGCTCTTGCCAACTGAGTGATTCTTACTATGCGATCTTCAACATCTCTGGCAGCAACCATCATTAGATCTGCTAACTCATCAATGACTACAAGAAGATATGGATAAGGCTCTAAAGCTGCATCTGCTCCCTCTTTAGCGATGACTTTTCCGGCCCTGACTGCCTTATTAAAATCATCGATATGTCTAAAGCCATAAGTCGAAAGATCGTCATAGCGCATATCCATCTCGCGTATTACCCAAGAAAGTGCCTCTGCGGCTTTTTTCGGATTGGTGATAATCGGAGCAATTAGATGCGGGATTCCCTCATAGGAATTAAGTTCGACTCGCTTGGGATCAATCAGAATGAGACGCACATCATTGGGAGTTGCTCTTACTAATACTGAGGTCACCAGAGCATTAATCATGGATGATTTACCAGCGCCAGTTGCACCTGCCACTAGGAGATGCGGCATCTTGGCAAGGTTTGCGCAGATAAAATTGCCTTCAACATCCTTTCCAAGGGCTATCACCATGGGATGGTGATCATTTCCAGCAACATTTGAGCGGAGCACATCGCCTAAAGAAACTATCTCTCTATCGCTATTTGGAATCTCAATACCAACTGCAGACTTACCGGGAATTGGCGAGAGGATTCGCACATCGCTACTTGCCACCGCATAAGCAACGTTCCTACTAAGGGCAGTTATTGCCTCAACCTTCACCCCTGATCCCAGCTCTACCTCATAGCGAGTAACGGTGGGCCCTCGCATAAAGCCAGTGACTTCACAGTCGATTTCGAATTGGGCAAAAACTTCAGTTAAAGACTGGACTATCTGATCATTGGCCTTGGTCTTGGCTTTACTTGATGGAGTGGTTCTAAGGAGATCCATCGATGGTAATTCATAGGAGTCAGTTGAGGAAAGCAGTAATTGAATTGGCCTAGCAGGCTTTGCGCTTACTTTCGGCTTTGGAATCTCAACTGTGAACTCTTCATCAAGGCCCTCCTCGTCAATTTCACCTTCTAGCTCCTCTTCGTGGGTTTTACTAAGATCCTGAACTAGTGGCGTTTCAAATGGTGGAGTATCGGCAATTTCAAAATCCTGCCTCTCCTGTTTTCTATCTCTACGTTCATTAAGTGCCCCACTAACTTTATTACTTACCCCAGAGATAAGGGCCTTGACCAAATCAATCACCTTTGAGAAAGGAGTTGCGGTAATGACAAGTGCACCAAAGACCAAGGTGAGAGAAAGAATTGGAATAGCCAACATATCGGTAAGCAGTGCCACAAGGGGCGTTGAAACGCCATAGCCAATCCATCCCCCACCTTCACGCATGGCGGTTGCGCCCGTGTCGATTGACGAGGGATTAATTATGTGGATTAGCCCCGTTGAACTTAAGACTAGAAGAAGAGAACCAATAGTTATCCGCCCATTTGCTGCCTTATCTTGTGGAGCGCGAAATAATCGGAATGCAGAATAGCCAAAGAGAATTGGTGTAAGAATTGCTACTCTGCCAAACCCTCCATAGAAGAAGGCATGAGCCGCCCTGCCGAAGGCATTATCTAGTTGCCACCAAGAGGTAGCTGCAGCCAAGAGTGCAACAATTAAAAGAACTAAACCGATGCCATCCCGTTGATGCTCTGGCTCTAGGTCTTTGGCTCCCCGCGCGATAAAGCGAATACTGGCACCGAATGATCTAGCAATCGCGCTCCAAGCAAATCCAAAGCCACCAGCAATGGAGGATGCTATGCCGCTTGCCTTTTTCGTAGATTTCTTCTTTGCCACAACAAAAAATCGTATTGGAAAGTATTTTCATTGAGGCACAGGCGCGCCGTCAAACCTCAATTACAACCGGCACAATCATTGGGCGACGGCGATGTTCTTCCCCTACCCAACTTCCAACCGTCTTTCGAACAACTTGAGAGAGTTGATGCGTTCCATTAATTCCACCTGCCACAGCCCCTGCAAGGGCTCGCTCTATCCGGCCTTTTACTTCACTAAACAGCTGGAGATCCTCAGCAAAGCCACGAGCATGGATGTCAGGGCCTGCAACAATCTCTCCACTCTGTGAATCAATAACCACAATTACTGAGATAAATCCCTCTTCTCCCAGAATCAAGCGATCTTTGATAGAGGCCTCGGTGATATCACCGATACTCTGGCCATCTACATAGACATATCCCACTGGAACTGCGCCTACCACTCTTGCTCTACCCTCACTTAAATCCACGACAACTCCATTATCAACGACCACAACATTGCCTGGCTTGACTCCGGTTGAGATAGCAAGCTCGGCGTTAGCAGTCATTTGGCGCCATTCACCATGAACTGGCATGACATTCCTAGGCTTGACGACGTTATAGCAATAGAGCAACTCCCCTGCAGCGGCATGGCCTGAAACATGAACAAGTGCGTTGCCCTTATGAACTACCCGAGCCCCGAATCTAGTTAACTCATTTATTACTCGATAGACCGAGTTCTCATTCCCAGGGATCAGCGACGAGGCCAGAATCACAGTGTCATCTTTGCCAACTCTAATCTGATGATCACCGTTCGCCATTCTTGATAGAGCTGCCAGAGGTTCGCCTTGTGAGCCGGTGCAGATCAAAACTACTTTATCTCCAGCACTGTCAATTTCATCAATCTCAAGCAAGGTATTAGGGGGAATGTGTAGATATCCCATCTCGGCAGCAAGTGTCATGTTGCGAACCATGGAGCGCCCAACGAAGGCAGCCTTTCTACCCTTGCTATAGGCAATATCGATTACCTGTTGAATGCGATGAACGTGGGAGGCAAAGGAGGCAACAATTACTCGCGCCTTTGTGCCATCAATTACTCGCGCTAATACCGGCATGATCTCGCGCTCTGAAGTAGTAAAGCCTGGAATATCAGCATTGGTTGAATCAACCATGAATAGATCCACCCCTGATTGGCCAAGGGATGCAAAGCGAGCTAAGTCAGTAACCCTGCCATCTAAGGGAAGTTGATCCATCTTGAAGTCACCGGTGTGAAGAACGACTCCTGCTGGCGTTTTTATGGCAACTGCTAGCGAATCAGGTATTGAGTGATTTACTGCAATGAATTCCAGATCAAAGGGGCCAACTTTTCTACTCTGGCCCTCTTTGACTTCAATCAAAACCGGCGAAATCCGATGGTCTCTTAATTTTCCCTTCAAGAAGGCAAGAGTTAGTGCGCTACCGATTACTTGGATATCTTCTCGCTCGCGCAGCAAGTAGCCAAGCGCGGTTATGTGATCTTCATGGCCATGGGTAAGAAATACTGCAGCAATATCGCCCATCCGCTCTTTAAGGTAAGAAAAGTCTGGGAGGATCAAGTCAACGCCTGGTTGAGTTTCACTGGGGAATAAGACTCCGCAGTCAAGGATCAATAACTGGCCTTCATATTCAAAGACGGTCATATTGCGTCCAACCTCGCCAAGACCGCCCAAGGTTAGGATCCTTAGAGTTTTAGCAGGTAGTTTTGGCGGCAACCCTAGTTCGGGATGCGGATGATTCATTACTTGACTTTCACGCCGCCGGCGCGAAGATCTTCTCGTAGTTGGTTTATCTGAGATTCAGTGGCATCAACTAATGGCAGACGAACTCTTCCTCCGCTTAAGCCCATCATGGTAAGAGCTGCTTTGGTGAGAATTGCGCCTTGGGTTCTAAATGTTCCGGTGTAAACTGGCAATAGCCTTTGATGAATTTCGATGGCTTTGTTGATATCACCCGAGAAGAATGCATCAAGCATCTGCTTTAACTCTGCTCCGACGCTATGGCCGCAGACCGAGACAAAACCCACTGCTCCCACAGAAAGTAATGGCAGATTCAAGATGTCATCACCGGAATAGACTGGAATAGCGCATCGCTTAATTACCCAAGAAGTTGAGGCGACGTCTCCCTTTGCATCTTTAAGGGCTGCAATCTTGGGATTCGCTGCTAATCTAACAATCGTATCTGGCTCAATTGCCGCCCCAGTTCTATGCGGGATGTCATAGAGCATTATTGGTAGATCAGTAGAACCTGCCATCGCTTCAAAGTGAGCGGCAATTCCTGCCTGTGGTGGTTTGTTGTAGTAGGGAGTAACCACTAAGAGTCCATCAGCGCCGGCGCTAGCTGCTTGCCTAGCCTGCTCAAGAGAATGTGAAGTCTCGTTATTTCCAGCTCCTGCCACAATCCTTATATTTGATCCCACGACTTTGCGCACAACCTTGATGACTTCAACTTTTTCCTCATCACTAGTGGTTGGAGCCTCACCGGTGGTGCCATTTAGAACGATTCCGTCATGGCCAGTTGAGACTAGATGGGAGGCAATCTTCTCAACGCTTGCCCAATCAATTGAGAGATCATCTTTAAAAGGCGTGACCATTGCGGTCAACAATCTGCCAAATGGCGGATGAATCGACATGCTCCAAGGCTACTACCTAAGGGCTATGGCGCGATGCGCCCCGACTTTTCAAAGGCAGCATAGGTAAGGGGCATGAGACGGGCAAAGTGCTCCTCCATCTTCTCTGCCACCATTTCAATCTCCCGTTGCGGATAGCTAGGAAAGCGAGAACCTTCCCGGGCAGTTCTTAGCGACAAAAAGTTCATGAGCGCTCTAGCATTCATCGTGACATACATAGATGAATAGAGCGCGACTGGAAGCACCGCCCTTGCCACCTCTCGTGCCACCCCTGCATCTAACATCTTCTTGTAGTTTGCATAACAAAGTTCATAACTTTCCTTCATTGCAGCCACTGATATTTCATATTGTTCATCACTGCCATCGATGAATACATAATGACCAGTCTTTCCCGTTTGAATTAATTTTCTCGCCTTATTTGGCACATAGAAGACCGGGAGAAGTTCGCGATAGCGACCGCTCTCCTCGTTATATGAAGCGATGCGATGACGCATAAATTCTCTAAATACAAATATTGGCGCGCTAACAAAGAAAGTCATTGAGGTGTGTTCAAAGGGAGTGCCGTGGCGCTCTCTTGCTAGATAATTAATTAGACCTGCCGAGCGCGCAGGATCTGCATTTACTTCCTCTAATGATTTCTCACCTGCTGTTGAAACTCGCGCCGCCCAAATTACATCAGCATCATTAGCGTTAGCTTTTACTAGCTCTACGGTCATATCGTCTCTGAAGACAATTTCTGGATGATCAGGCTGGCTCACGTGCGCGACCTTATCCATTCCCTGGCGCTAGGCGGGGATTTTCTAAGGCAGAATGGGCGCGTGTCAGAAGAGCCTGCCAGCTTCAATAAGCGCACTGTCTTATCAGACTCACTTGCGGTGGCAATTCCTGTGGGAACTTATGGCGCTGCCTTTGGAGCCGCCTCTATCGCGGCTGGCTTCTCGATTCTTCAAACCTGTCTGCTGTCTCTGCTCTTGTTCTCAGGAGCTTCGCAATTTGCAGTAGTTGGGGTGATGGCCTCTGGTGGATCTGCTTTGAGTGCCATTGCCACAGGTTCTCTTCTTGGTTTCCGGAATGGGCTTTATGGACTAAAGATGGCGCCACTGTTAGAACTCAAGGGTTTTAGACGCGTAATTGGTGCGCAATTAACTATCGATGAATCAACAGGTGTTGCAATTAGCCAAGAGGCTAGAGGAGATGATGCTGCGCGCTTTGGATTCTGGGCTACTGGAATCGGGGTCTATTTCTTCTGGAACCTCTTTACGCTTCTTGGAGCACTTGGTGCTGGAGCAATAGGAGATCCTGCGGCATGGGGTCTTGATGCCGTAGTTCCAGCAGCCTTCTTGGGCCTCCTCTGGCCAAGACTAGTTGACAACATAACTTTGGCACTTGCTATCTCTGCCGCACTCCTGGCAC
The DNA here is from genome assembly GCA_016870365.1 of Actinomycetota bacterium. Classification (GTDB taxonomy): domain Bacteria; phylum Actinomycetota; class Actinomycetes; order Nanopelagicales; family Nanopelagicaceae; genus MAG-120802. The sequence continues at coordinate 14,515 of VGBW01000005.1, forward strand.
TTCTGCTAGTTCCCATCCTTCCTGCGGGGGTTCCAATTATTGCAACGGCGCTGCTAGCAGTTATTTTTGGAAGCAGAACAAAGTGATGAATCAGCTATGGATTGCGACTTTGGTGTCGAGTTTGATCTGCTTCTTACTTAAATATCTGGGCTATCGCACCCCAGAATCACTTCTTAATCGACCGGTAATTCAGAGGGCTAATTCTTTGATTCCCATCGCTCTACTGAGCTCATTAGTTGCTGTTCAAGCCTTAACGATTAAGGAGCAGGTAGTAATTGACCATAGGCTCGCTGGGCTCTTTGTTGCCGCAATTGCTTTAAGATTAAAGGCAAACTTCCCACTAATGATGATACTTGCCGCTGCAAGTTCGGCTGTGGTCTACAACCTCTAGATAATCTTCAAAGCTTCAAGCTTTGCTCTTAGATCAATATCTGAAGGCTCGGTGAGATGGGTTCCATCGGAGAAAAGAATTACTGGAATGGAGCGCTTTCCCCCATTTATTTCGATTACTTTCTCAGAAGCTCCAGGAGTTGATTCGACATCAATAATCTCATAGCTAACAGCTAGAGAATCAAGAAGCCTCTTGGAACGAAAACAATCTCCACACCAATCTGCGCTGTACATTGTTATTGCAGCACTCATGATTTTCCTAGATTTCCATTAAGTGTTCCAGGCCAAATGTTAAGCCAGGCCTTAGCTTTACGCTTCTTAAAGCAAGGAGTACCCCGGGCATAAAACCACTTCTATCAATTGAGTCATGCCTAATGGAAAGGGTCTCACCTTGATCTCCCAGCAAGACCTCTTGATGGGCAACTAGACCCCTTAGGCGGATTGAATGAATGGGCACATCGCCAACCTTTGCACCTCTTGCGCCAGGGAGTCCGCTACTAGTCCTATCAGGCATATCCCTCTTCTTGGCTCTCGCTCTTGCCTCAGAGATTAACTCTGCAGTTCGAGAGGCTGTCCCAGAGGGCGCATCGGCTTTTTCAGGATGATGAAGTTCCACAATCTCAACCGATTCAAAATAGCTGGCAGCCTTTGCTGCGAATTGCATCATCAGGACTGCTCCAAGGCCAAAGTTTGGCGCAATAATTGCTCCGACTTTAGGGTTCTTAGCAAGAAGTGATCTCACCTGATCAACTCTCTGGCTATCAAAGCCGGTAGTTCCGACAACTACATGAATACCGTTGCTGATTGCATACTCTAGATTCTTCATTACTGCGTCAGGATGAGTGAAATCTAGAACCACTTCAGCCTTAGAACTCTTGAGTAAATCAAGTGAGTCGCCAAGATCAAGGCTAGCAACTAAATCCAGATCATTCGCAGCAGAAACGGCCTTTACGCTCTCGGCGCCCATACGGCCCTTAGCGCCAAGGATGGCAACTCTAGTGTTCATCGCTTTTTCACCTTCTACTTCATAACCTCTTCAAATATCGAACGCTTGGCAAATGGTCCCACAACTGACAGGCTCGGCGCAGAGAGCAAGACCTCGGATGCGAGTTTAGCAATGGCTGCGCTATCAACGGCTGAGATCTCGCGCAAGATTTCATCAAAACTTAAGACCTGGCCATAGATCAGCTCGCTCTTACCTATCCGACTCATTCTGGCACCTGTATCTTCCTGCCCCAGGACAAGTGAGCCACTAACAGAACCTTGAGCTCTACTTAACTCCATGCTGCTTAATCCATTACTTGCCACTTCTTCTAGAACACCACGCATTATCTTGATGACCTCAACAGCCTTTGATGGAGTGGAGCCGGCATAGAGTGCTAGGAATCCACTTCCAGCAAATTGCTGGGCATATGAATAAACCGAGTATGCCAAGCCGCGTTTTTCTCTGATTTCTTGAAATAGACGAGAAGACATTCCCCCCCCTAGGGCAGCTGATAGAACTCCCATTGCGAAGCGTCTCTTATCATCTCTATTTACCCCACTCATTCCAAGAACAATATGAGCTTGCTCTGTCTTTCTATTCATGAGGCCAATGCTCTTCTTTGGCTTTCTAATATATTCCTGGTTCGGTCTTAGGTTAAATCCACTCTCAGGCCGATCCAAAAAATCATCCCTAGAAAGAGCAGCGATAACCTGATCAACCACCTGTTGATGTCTAATATTTCCAGCAACTGCCACCACAATATCCCTTGGCAAATAACGCTTCTTGTAGTAGTTAAAGACCGCGTTTCTAGAGAGCGCCTCTATTGACTTAGTAGTTCCGAGTATTGAGCGCCCTAGCGTGGAATCGCCATAGAAAGTCTCAGCAAATAACTCATGGACCAAATCAGCTGGATCATCATCGCGCATGGAGATCTCCTCCAAAACTACTTTTCTCTCAGCATCAACGTCACTCGGTCTGGCAAGAGATGAGGTGATTAGATCTGAGATCACATCAATAGCTAGAGGCAGATCTTTATCAATTACTCGAGCATGAAAGCAGGTGTACTCCTTTGATGTAAAGGCATTCATCTCACCACCAACTGCTTCAATCGATGATGAGATCTCCATCGCACTTCGACGAGTGGTTCCTTTGAACAGAAGGTGTTCTAGAAAGTGTGATGCTCCAGCAACTTTTAAGGATTCATCACGAGAGCCAACATTGACCCAGATACCAAAAGCCGCTGAGCGAACCGAAGGGATTTCCTCTGTGACAATTCGTAGGCCGCTAGCAAGAACGGTCCTACGCACGGTCATTGAATTCCACTTACTCCGAGGTAGGGTCTGACTTCTGGCCTTCACTTAAGACTGGTATGAGCGAGAGCTTGCCCTTGGGATCAATCTCACCAATTTCAACTTTGACTTTATCGCCAACTTTCATGACATCTTCTAGGTTTTCTATCCGCTTTCCACCATGCATCTTGCGAATCTGCGAGATGTGTAGCAAGCCATCTTTTCCAGGAAGAAGATTTACGAAGGCTCCAAAGGTTGCAATCTTGACGATAGTCCCGTTATATCGCTCCCCGATTTCAGGAAGCTTTGGATCGGCAATTGAGAGAATCTGGGCTTTGGCAGCATCTGCTGCTGTGCCATTGGTGGCACCGATAAAGATTGTTCCATCATCTTCGATGGAGATCTCAGCTCCAGTTTCCTCTTGAATCTGATTAATAACCTTTCCCTTAGGTCCGATAACGGCGCCAATCTGATCAACCGGGATCTTGATTGAGATGATTCTAGGAGCAAGCGGATTCATATCATCTGGGCGATCAATAGCTTCATTCATCACCTTTAATATCGCAAGACGTGCTTCTTTTGCCTGCAGGAGCGCATCTGATAAGACGCCAGCAGGAATTCCATCTAACTTGGTATCTAATTGAAGAGCAGTTACAAAGTCTTTAGTTCCAGCAACTTTAAAGTCCATATCTCCGAAAGCATCTTCTGCGCCCAAGATATCTGTTAGAGCAACGTATTCGACTTTGCCATCAACATCATCTGAAATCAAGCCCATGGCAATTCCAGCAACTGGTGCCTTTAATGGTACGCCGGCATTTAGTAGCGAGAGAGTCGAAGCACAGACAGATCCCATTGAAGTTGATCCATTGGAACCGAGTGCTTCAGAGACTTGCCTGATGGCATAAGGAAACTCCTCGCGAGCAGGAAGAACTGGTAGGAGTGCTCGCTCAGCAAGTGCTCCATGACCAATTTCCCGCCTCTTAGGTGATCCCACTCGACCAGTCTCACCAGTTGAATACGGAGGGAAGTTATAGTTATGCATGTAACGCTTATGGTCTTCAGGATTGAGCGTATCTAACTGTTGCTCCATCTTAAGCATATTCAAAGTAGTGACCCCCAGGATCTGAGTCTCACCGCGTTCAAAGATAGCTGAGCCATGAACTCTTGGAACAACCTCAACTTCGGCAATTAACGGTCTGATATCACGTAGACCTCGGCCATCGATTCGAATCTTTTCGCGCAAGACTCTCTGGCGAACTAACTTCTTAGTCAATGAACGAAATGCTGCAGGAATTTCTTTCTCCCGGCCAGCAAAGCTCTCAGCAAGTGATTGCATAGCCTCATCAGATAGGCGATCTATCTCACTTTCACGCTCTTGCTTAAGTGAAATCTTTAGCGCAGCATCAAGATTCTTCTTTACTGCTTTCTCAACGGCCGCAAAGGCATCTTCTTGATAATCAAGAAATACTGGAAACTCAGCGGTTGGCTTTGCAGCCACCTGAGCTAGTTCAATCTGTGCTTGGCAGAGTTGGCGAATAAAAGGCTTGGAAGCTTCAAGTCCCTGTCCAACAATTTCCTCAGTTGGAGCGCTAGCACCAGAGCCAATTAAGTCAATGGTCCTAGTCGTTGCTTCAGCCTCAACCATCATGATGGCAACATCATCGCCAGCAATTCTTCCAGCCACGACCATATCAAACACCGCTTTTTCTAGGTCGCTATGGTTTGGAAATGCCACCCATTGCCCATCGATGAGGGCAATTCGCACACCACCAATTGGACCTGAGAAAGGCAACCCTGCCAATTGCGTTGACATCGATGCCGCATTAATAGCAATCACGTCATACATATGATTCTGATCAAGCGCCAGAACAGTTACAACGATCTGAACTTCGTTACGCAGCCCTTTGATAAATGAGGGGCGAAGCGGACGATCAATCAAGCGACAGGTGAGGATGGCATCCTCTGAAGGACGACCTTCTCTGCGAAAGAATGATCCAGGGATCTTTCCCACTGCATACATACGCTCTTCCACATCAACTGTTAATGGGAAGAAATCGAATTGATCTCTAGGCGACTCTGAAGCAGTTGTCGTTGACAGCAACATCGTCTCATCATCGAGATAAACAACCGCACTTCCTGCAGCTTGGCGCGCTAGGCGACCAGTTTCGAAACGGATCTCTCGTTTTCCAAATTTTCCATTGTCAATCACGACAGCGGCAGACTTAACGTCTTGACCCTCCATGGGTCTCTCCTACTCTCTAAAACCCGCGCACCTACTTGCAGAGAATGGATCTTCGATCGAAGCCAACGGCGTTCTTCTTTGAATCCGTAAGCCACCACCGAGGACCAAACCTCCAGCGTCGTGCTGGGTGATTATGTAATTGTTCAGCAAACTAACGGCGGATGCCGAGTTTGTCGATGATCGCGCGGTATCGCGCAATATCTGTCTTTGCAAGGTATTGCAAAATTCTGCGACGGCGACCTACTAGAAGCAGTAGACCACGACGGTTGTGGTGATCATGCTGATTGGTCTGTAGGTGCTCGGTTACTTCTTCAATTCTCTTTGATAAAACCGCAACCTGTGACTCTGGGCTTCCCGTGTCAGATGCAGAGGCGCCATACTTGGTAATGATTTCTTTCTTCTCGGCAGGCGTTAATGCCATTCTTTTCATCCTTTACATCTTTGGCGAGGGCTCTCAAGCTGATGCACGAGCGCACGCTTTCTCGTTTGAGGGGCGCAAATCTACCAGCGCTGCTTAAAGATCAAAAATCGAGGCGAAAATACGCTTAAAGTGAAGTCAGTTTCCTGGCCTCATCACAATCTGTTTTCATCTGTAGCAAGAGCTCATCGAGAGAGGCAAATTTGATGGTATCCCTAAGTCTCCAACCAAACTCTACTTTCGCCTCTTGGTCATAGAGATCTAGGTCATCTCGATCAAGTGCGTATGCCTCAACCTGTCGCCCCCGGACACCTTCAAATGTGGGATTAGTTCCAATCGAAATTGCTGCTGGCCAACGGTGAGTTCCAATCGACAACCATCCGGCATAGACCCCATCTGATGGGACCGTGGCATAGGAATCTAGGCCAATATTTGCAGTGGGATATCCAATCTTTTTTCCTCTTTTTTCGCCATGAATTACCGGCCCTACCAATTGATGAGCTCTAGTTAGTAATTGATTAGCAATCTCGATATTTCCAGCCCTGATTGCTTCTCGGATTCTTGTTGAGGAAACCTTCATGTTTCCATACGTGTAAAGTGGAACCGCCTTCACTTTAAAAGGTGAATTAGATTGTAAATACTCAACATTGCCAGCAGCTCCTGCTCCAAAGGTGAAGTCCTCCCCTACTAAGACTAACTCGGGATCAAAGATGGATTTCAAGACTTGGCTAATGAACTCATCTGGACTCAACTTGGAAAATTGCGGGCTGAATCTGACTACCGCAACGCTACTTGCCCCATGCATGACTAGCTGAGTAATGCGATTATGTAGGGTCAAAAGTCGGGTTGGAACTCTATCTGGGGCAAATACCGAAGTTGGATGAGGATCAAAGGTGAGAGCAACGACTGGAAGTGCTGCCTTAATCCCCTCTTGAAGTATTACTTGATGGCCCATGTGTACTCCATCAAAGATTCCAATAGCAAGAGCTGAACCCAAAAGTGGCGACCCATGCCAGGCTACTTCGGCGCTACTCATACCTTTCATTCTTTCATGAAATAAAGACTGCCACAGGTTGAGCCCCATGCTGGCGATTTTCCAAGATGGCAGCGACTTGCCCGCTTGGACCGACGGCCACCACCGGAGCATCAGTTGATGAGGCACTTAGCGCTCTACCGAAACTCAACTCTTTAACTTCTTGTAGATCGACGTTTCTTATCGCCATAACTTTAGAAATCTCACCAACAAGTGGCCTTATCACCGGAGATTCAATGGTGCTGCAATCATCTAATGAAAATGGGGCAACCAGGCTTCTTCTAAGTGAGATCAAGTGACCACCTACGCCAAGAGCGCTTCCTAGATCTCTTGCAATTGATCGAATAAAAGTTCCTGTAGAGCATTCAACATAAACCTCAATATCTAGATGTTCACCATGGTTAATCTCAATCACGTCTAACTTATAGATATCTACTTGACGGGCTGGAATATCAACTTGCTTGCCCTGCCTAACTAGATCATAAGCTCTCTTACCATCAATCTTAATTGCCGAGACTTTCGTTGGAAACTGCATGATGCTCCCCACTTGCCTTGCAAGCAAATCTCCTATCACTTGATCACTAACGCCTGAGGTGTCGGAAGTTGAGATAATTTCGCCTTGTGCATCATCGCTGCTCGTTCCTTGACCTAAACGGATCCGGCCGTGATAGGCCTTCTTTCCTTGAGTGATGTATTGCAAGAATCTTGTAGCTCTATTTATCCCAAGGACTAAGACCCCGGTTGCCATGGGATCTAGAGTCCCAGCATGCCCCACCTTCTTAGTTCCTAGCGCTTTTCTTAGCTCGGCTACTACATCATGGCTGGTGACTCCTGCTGGCTTATCAACAATGACAAAGCCGTCTTCCAAACTCATTCATCCACCAGAGAGAAAGTCTTTTGGCCGGCTCTGGCGATAGGGATCTAAGCCACTTATCGGCTCTGCGCTAGATCGAAGATTTGCGATCTCCTCATCGCTTTTTCTGACCTGATCTAATAGATCTTCAAAGTTCTTAGCATTCTCACCAAGGCCATCTGCAAAGAAAGTTAGAGATGGAGTATTTCTGGTGCCAAGCTCACGACCCACTTCAGTTCTAAGTAGTCCCTTAGCGCTATTTAGTGCTTTGGCCGAGTTGAGGCGAGCCTCATCATCTCCCAATACTGTGTAGAAAATAGAGGCCTGCTGCAAGTCTCCAGTTACTCGAACATCGGTAATGGTCACAAAACCTAGGCGCGGGTCTCCTACTTTGCTCTCAAGGGCTGAGGCAACTACCACCTTGATGCGGTCAGCAACTTTTGCAGCCCGATGTGACTTTGCCATGATTCATGCTCGCTTTTTCTCGCGCATCTCAAATGCCTCAAGTACATCTCCGATTTGAATGTCTTTGAAATTACCTACGCTAACTCCACACTCAAAGCCCTCACGAACTTCAGCGGCATCATCTTTGAATCGCTTCAGAGATTCAATGTTTAGATTATCGCCAATTACCACGCTATCGCGCAGGACTCTAGCCTTAGCATTTCGTCTGATTAGACCGCTTGAAACTAGAGATCCTGCAATAGTTCCAAACTTACTGGACTTAAATACCTCCCGCACTTCAGCCCTTCCCAAGATTTCTTCCTCAAATTCAGGCTTGAGCAATCCTTTGAGGGCAGCCTCGATTTCCTCAATTGCTTTATAAATAACTGAGTAGAAGCGAACCTCAACGCCTTCTTCATCAGCAAAAATTGCAGTGTGGGCCTCTGGCTTAACATTGAAGCCAACAATTACCGCGCCAGATGCTGAAGCTAGAGTGACATCGCTCTTGGTTATTGCACCAACGCCTCTATGAATAACCCCTAGATGAACTTCACTTCCCACATCTAGTTGAACTAGAGCATCTTCAAGTGCTTCAACAGAACCGCTGACATCACCTTTGAGGATTAGATTAAGAGTGGTGACCTTAGATTGCTCTAGGAAGTCTTCAAGAGAAACTTTCTTTCTAACTTTAGCCAGGGCCGCGTGGCGCTCTCCTGCCTGGCGCTTCTCGGCAATCTGTCTAGCAGTGCGATCATCAGGTGCCACAATAAAACTATCTCCAGCACTTGGCACTGAGGTAAATCCGAGAACTTGAACTGGGCGAGATGGACCTGCAACTTCAACATCTTTTCCAAACTCATCCATCATCGCTCTAACACGACCAAAAGCACTTCCTGCAACGATGGCATCTCCCACCTTTAGCATTCCTCGTTGGACTAGCACTGTGGCAACTGGACCACGTCCACGATCTAGGTGAGCTTCGATGGCAACGCCTCTTGCATCATCTTCATGAATTGCTCTTAGATCAATTGCCGCATCTGCGGTTAATAGAATTGCTTCAATCAATTGATCTATGCCAGTGACTTTGGCTGCAGAAACGTCAACGAACAAAGTATCTCCGCCATATTCTTCGGCAACCAAGTTGTATTCCGTCAATTGCTGACGAATCCTGCCGGGATTTGCTCCCTCTTTATCAACCTTGTTTACTGCCACAACAATTGGAACGCTTGCAGCTCGAGCGTGATTAAGGGCTTCAATGGTCTGAGGCATAACTCCATCATCTGCAGCGACAACCAAAACTGCAATATCTGTCACCTTTGCTCCGCGTGCTCGCATGGCGGTGAAAGCTTCATGGCCTGGAGTATCAATAAAGGTAATAGCGCGATTAAGGCCCGCATGGTCATGATGAATCTGATAAGCGCCGATATGCTGAGTAATTCCACCTGCTTCACCTTTGACAACTTCAGTCTGGCGAATGGCATCTAGTAGCAGTGTCTTTCCATGATCAACATGGCCCATGACTGTCACCACTGGAGGTCTAATACTTAACTCGTCAGGATCGACTTCAGAGAGTTCTTGATCAAGATCAATATCAAATTGCTCTAATATCTCTTTATCTTCATCCTCTGGTGAAACTACCGTTACTTTGTAGCCAAACTCGCTACTCAATACATGCAATGTTTCTTCATCGACTGATTGGGTTGCAGTAACCATCTCGCCTAGATGAAAGAGCACTGAGACTAAAGCTGCTGGATCTGCTCCAATTTTTTCAGCAAAGTCAGCAAGAGATGCCCCTCTTCTTAATCTAACTGGAGTATTTCCATCGCCCCGAGGAACAATTGCGCCGCCTAAGGTAGGGGCTTGCATATTGTCTATCTCTTCGCGGCGAGTCTTCTTTGATTTGTAATTCCTTTTCTTTCCAGCATTCTTTCCAAATGCGCCACCGGCGCTTCCGCGCTGCCCAGGTCTTCCTGGCGCAAAACCACCACCTGCTTTTCCTTGCTCCGGCCTTGCTGGCGCACCAGTTGAACTCCTAGAACCTGCTTGGCCGTCGCCTTGGCTGCGATAGGGAGATGATGATCCAGAGATGCGATCTTGAGGACGCGATGAACCATCAGTGCGCTGTTGTGGACGGGCAGCAAATCCTGGACGAATAGAATCCGGGCGAGGTCCTGCCATATTTCCACTTCGTCCTGGCGCACCTGGTGGCCTTACTGCGCCAGGTCTAATTTGTCCGGGGCGTTGCACTCCGCCTCGGCCTTGTGGTCTTGGTGGACGAGGCGGCGCTGATGGATTCCCAAAAGGATTGTTTCCCGGCCTTGCTCCACCTCGGCCTTGTGGTCTTGGTGGACGAGGCAGCGCTGATGGCGTGGCAAAGGGATTGTTCCCAACTCTGGCAGCAGGAGCAGCTGGAGGCTTAGCAGGGAGTGGATTTGGAGTGATCTTTTCTCTGACGCTCTCTTTAGTTACAGGATTAGCAGTTGGAGCCTTCTTATCTACCTGCTCCATTGGCTCTGCCGGCGCCGCTCTCTTAGCTGGCGCCTTCCTGGTAGGGGCTTTCTTGGCAGGAGTTTTCTTGGGGGCAGCGGTGGTCGGAAACTTTTCTAGAAACTTTCGCACCACCGGTGCTTCAACAGTTGAAGATGCGGAGCGAACAAATTCGCCCATCTCCTGGAGTTTTGCAAGGACTTCCTTGCTATCCATTCCTGCATCTCTTGCTAATTCGTAAACGCGGACCTTTGCCACTTTTCTCCTTTTGTGGCTCCTCGTCTACCTCCTAAACGCGAAGCCTAGTTGACCTACTCATAACTGTGAGATGCTCATTTGAGTGCCATTGCCTTCTAGACCTAGCCTTCGCTTTTCAAATACATGTAAGGGAGATCCTCACGGCATAACCATACCGCCGCGGTGCTACTTTTACGAAACTTCGCTCGCTTCAGGCCCGCTAGGCGCTCCATCGGAGTGAATATCAATACGCCAACCAGTCAGGCGCGCTGCCAGGCGGGCATTCTGTCCATCTTTTCCAATGGCAAGAGATAGTTGGTAATCAGGAACTACTGCCTTGACAGAGCGAGTGTCGATATTTACCACCTCAACCTTTGAAACTCTTGCCGGAGCTAGGGCATTACCGACATAAGTTGCTGGATCATCAGACCAATCAACAATATCTATCTTCTCACCATGCAGCTCATCCATTACCGCCCTTGCCCTGGCCCCCATTGGACCAATCAACGCTCCCTTCGGACTTACCCCAGCTCTATGCGCTCTTACCGCAATCTTGCTACGGTGGCCTGCTTCACGAGCAATTCCCATAATTTCGACGATGCGATCTCTAATTTCGGGAACTTCCAGGGCAAATAATTGTTTGACCAAGGCTGGATGGCTTCTAGAGAGCAATACTTCCGGGCCCTTGTGGCCCTGCTTAACTTCAACAACAAAACTCTTGATTCGATCACCATGTTTATAGATCTCACCTGGCACTTGTTCATGTGGTGGAATTTTTCCCTCAACTCTTCCAAGATCGATATAGACCATCCTCTGATCGCGCCCCTGTTGAATAACTCCCGAGACAATGTCACCAACAGATGCGCTAAATTCGCCAACAATTTCTAGATCTTTTGACTCACGCATCTTCTCTCTTATTATCTTGCGCGCGGTAGAGGATGCAATACGACTAAAGCCCTCTGGCTCATCGCTGATCTCATCAATTTTCTCTCCATCTGGACCAAATATTGGAACCAAGATCTTTATCTCACCGGTGACTAGATCTAATTTGGCATGAGCAAATGGTTTTGCTCCCTCCATCTCGTCATAGGCGCTCTTGACTGCAATTTCTATGGCAGCAATTAGGCGATCTAATGGGATGTCGCGCTCAATGGTTAGAGCCTCTAGAACTTTCATATCAACATTCATCGTCTATCACCATCTTTGCGATTAAATTCAATCTCAACAGCTGCCCGTTTGATATCACCGAGTGAGACGCTTACCTCCCCACCCTTTACCTCAAATAGGGCCGAGTTTGAATCATGGCTCTTCAGGCGGCCAACTAGCTTTTGCCCATCTGTTTGTGCTATGGAAACTAAGCGCCCGATATTCTTCCTCCAGTGATGAGCTTTACTTAGTGGGCGATCCACCCCGGGGGTGGTGACTTCCAGAGTAAATGGATTATCACCGAGCTGGCTGTAGTTTTCTAACAATTCAGAGATTGCCCTTGAAGTAGCGGCTACTTCATCAAGATCTAGGTTTCGCTCATCATGATCAATTGTCACCGAGATGATTCGAGAGCGCCCAACCGGGATTACCCTTATTTCTTCAAGGAGCAGCCCAGACTCTCTAAATACTGGGGCAAGAAGCTCACTTAAGTTATCTACCAAAGCCATTTTGTTACCTACTTATTTAGTTGTTGTGAAGTTGTAGGGCTAAGAGTAGCCCAGATTTCAACCTCTTAGGAAGGTGTCATAGCAGAGACGGATGATAAGTGCGGTAGTAACTACAAGAAATGCCCGTCGAATCAAGACTGAGCCACCTTTCATTCCAGCTTTGGCACCAATGAATCCCCCAAGGATATTTCCTGCCGCCATCGTTAAGCCCAGAGCCCAGAGAATCTGAGAGTTGAAGCCAAAAACTGCTATCGCTCCCAAGTTGGTTGCTAGGTTCACAAGCTTGGCAGTCACTGATGCTTGAAGAAATGCAAAGCCCAAGAGCGCAACCAGCGCCAGCATCAGGAATGACCCGGTGCCAGGGCCAAAGATTCCATCATAAAAACCGATGACTGCCCCGACTATTGCGCCAATTAGAAGTCGTCTATTTCTTTCGAACTTTGCTGAGGCAATCTGTCCTAGATCTTTCCGAAGATAGGCATAGATGGCAACAATAATGAGAAGAAATAGGATGACCGGCCGAAAGGCATCTTTTGGAATCATGGTCGCCACGCTTGCTCCAAGCGCTGAACCGATAAAGGCCGGTAGAGCCATCACTGCAGCTAGTTTGAAGTCTGGCCTTACCTTCCTTAGATATGAAGCAGTGGCACCGAAGGTTCCAAGAAATGATGGGACCTTGTTAGTCCCAAGAATCACTGAAGGCGAAGTATCAGGAAGGGAGACTAGAAGCGCAGGCAGTTGAATTAGACCGCCGCCTCCAGCTAGCGAATCAACCAGTCCTGCAAAGGTTGCAGCAAGTAGGAGTAATAGGATTATTTCGAACGAGATATCCACGACAGAATAGCGAATCAACCAAGCAATTTGACTAAGTGGGCGGTTATCTGGCCAAGTGCAACCTCGATCTTCTCGCCACTTCTTCGAACTCGGAATTCAACGAGGCCTTGAGCCAAACTCTTGCCAAAGATCAAGATATAGGGATTACCAATTAATTCCGCGTCTTTGAACTTAACCCCAGGGCTTGCCTCACGACGATCATCTAGCATCACAGTAATTCCCTTGGCTTCTAATTCTTTTCCGATTTTCTCTGCCTGGATAAATGGCTCATCATCTCGACCCGTTGCCACGATATGAACTTTTGCTGGAGCAATCTCGACTGGCCAGATAATGCCGATCTCATCATGACCCTGCTCCGCAATAGCGGCAAGGGCCCTGGTAACTCCAATACCATAAGAGCCCATGGTTACTACCCGGGATTTACCATGGTTATCAAGGACCGTTAAATCAAGTGCTTGAGCATATTTGCGCCCCAATTGGAAGATGTGACCAATTTCAATAGCGCGATCAATAATGATTGGACTGTCACAGTTTGGACAAGGATCTCCTTGGTTTATCTCAACGGCTTCAATGAATCCATCAACGCTAAAGTCACGACCATGGGTGACATATCGCATATGTTTATTCTTGGTATTTGCTCCAGTAATCCAGTGAGAGCCAACTACAACAGAGGGATCGGCATAGAGTTTAATTCCCAATTTCTTCGCATCCTGTGGACCAACATAGCCTTTGACCAAACCTGGATGCTTCTCAAAGTCGGCATCTTCAAATAGACGAAGCTCCTTGATTCCGGCAAGGTTAGCCTCGACGCGCTTTAGATCTACTTGGCGATCACCTGGGATAAGTATTGAGATTACTTGCCCATCTGCTACCAACAAAATGTTCTTTAAGGTGTCAGAGGCGTTTACATTTGCTTGGTATTTCTGATTCATTACTGCAACTAAGCTCTCTATGGTTGGAGTATCTGGGGTGTCAAGAAGCTCCATCGCAGGTGCCGGCTCTATCTCCTTGCCAACTATCTTGCCAACCATCGCTTCAACATTTGCGGCATAACCACATTTAGGGCAGAGCACATAAGTATCTTCACCTGTTGGGCAGGGAGCTAGAAACTCCTCCGATTTTGAACCACCCATCGACCCCGATACTGCTGAAACGATATTGAATCTAAGGCCGAGGCGATTAAATGTTGAGATATAGGCAGCTCGATGTTTCTGATATGAAGTTTCAAGGCCGGCATCATCCAGATCAAAGGAATAGGAGTCCTTCATAACAAATTCCCGACCCCTAATGATTCCGCTTCTTGGACGGGCTTCATCGCGATACTTCGTCTGAATTTGATAGATAGAAAGTGGTAGATCTTTATATGAGGAGTACTCCCCCTTGACCATGAGAGTAAACATCTCTTCATGGGTTGGCCCTAGGAGATAATCACTTCCTTTGCGATCTTGGAGCCTAAATAATGCTGGTCCATATTCCTCCCAGCGATTGGACTTCTCATAAGGATCTTTAGGAAGCAGGGCTGGAAAGTGCACCTCCTGAAAACCTGCCTTATCCATCTCTTCCCTGATGACTCTTTCAACATTTCTAAGAGCAATCACCCCCAGCGGCAGCCAAGAGAAAATTCCTGCGGCAATTGGGCGGATATATCCAGCGCGAACTAGGAGTTTTAGGCTGGCAACAGAGGCATCTGATGGGTCATCTCTGAGTGTGCGTAGCAAGAGAGATGACATCTTCAACATGGCGCTAAGCCTAGCGAATTACCTTACCTGTACTGTCGGTTCTCCCGATGCGACACCAGCGGCCTCCATCTTTTCTGCAAGGCGCATCGCCTCTTCAATCAAAGTTTCAACTATCTGCGCCTCAGGAACAGTTTTGATTACTTCACCTTTTACAAATATCTGACCTTTGCCATTACCTGATGCAACGCCAAGATCTGCCTCTCTCGCCTCCCCCGGTCCATTAACCACGCATCCCATAACTGCAACGCGAAGCGGAACCGTCATTCCCTCAAGTCCTGCCTGTACTTTCTCAGCCAGTGAATAGACATCTACTTGGGCCCTACCACAAGAAGGACAAGAGACAATCTCCAATTTTCTCTGCCTTAAATTAAGCGATTCTAAAATTGAAATACCAACTTTAACTTCCTCAACTGGAGGCGCAGAAAGGGAGACTCTTATTGTGTCGCCAATTCCTTCAGCCAATAAGACAGCAAATGCCGTAGATGATTTGATGGTTCCTTGAAATATGGGACCAGCCTCAGTCACTCCTAAGTGAAGTGGATAATCACACTTTTGCGCCAAGAGCCGATACGCCGTGACCATAGTTACTGGATCGTGGTGTTTAACAGAGATCTTGATATCCCTAAAACCATGTTCTTCAAACAAACCAGCCTCCCAGAGCGCCGATTCGACTAAGGCTTCGGCAGTGGCTTTGCCATACTTTGACAAAAGCCTTGGATCAAGGGAGCCAGCATTTACTCCAATACGGATTGGAATACCGGCATCGCCTGCAGCTCTGGCAACTTCTTTAACTTTGTCATCAAATTGTTTGATATTTCCGGGATTTACACGGACTGCAGCGCATCCGGCGTCAATTGCAGCAAAGATATACTTTGGTTGAAAGTGAATATCTGCAATAACTGGAATCTGAGATTTCCTTGCGATATCTTTTAGGGAATCAGCATCATCTTGGCTGGGAACAGCAACTCTTACTATCTGACAGCCCGATGCGGTGAGCTCTGCTATTTGCTGCAGGGTTGAATCCACATCTGCAGTTAGCGTGGTGCACATCGATTGAACTGATACTGGAGCATCTCCCCCAACTAGAACACTGCCTACCTTTAGTTGGCGAGATTTACGGCGCGGGGCAAGCACTGGTGGTGGCGCAGACGGAATTCCCAGATCAACCATGGCTCTATTCTCTCCTAAAGATCGAGGTTAATCGGATTGAAAACATCAGCAATTAGCAACAGAAGGGTCAGGGCGAGCAGGATAGCGAAGACCACCAAGGTAATTGGGGTGAGCCTCTCCACATCAACCGGCCCTGGATCAGCCTTTCCTCGAATAGCTGCAATCCTGCGACGAATCGCTTCATAGCTAGCGACTGCAATGTGGCCACCATCAAGGGGAAGGATAGGAAGAAGGTTAAAGATTCCGACAAAGATGTTGAGAGAGGCCACGATGAGAATGAATGTGGCTACTTTCTCTCCAGTGCTGAGATTGCCGCTAGAAACAGTCTCCCCACTTGCCCGAGCCACTCCAATAATTCCAACTAGCCCTTGCGAGTTTCGCTCTTGACCCAAGAACGTCTGGCCAACCAAGGAAGGTACCTGAGAAGGAAGTGACATCAGAGCTTTGATAGAGCCTTCAAAGATTGCTCCAGTTGCTCTGATGCTTGAGCTAATAGCTTTGATGGGGCTCTGCCTTACCAGACCAATTTCATTTATCACTCCCAGAAATCCTCTGGGGCTTCCGTCAACAATCCTGGTTGCTGGGGTGATGGCAATATTCATTATCTGCCCATCTCTTTTGATTATGAAATTGATCTCTCTCTCTGCAGATGCACGCAAGATCTCTGCCGCATCGCCCCAAGGCAAGACTTGTCCATTTACTCCCAGGATCTCATCTCCTGGCATCAGGCCAAAGCGCTTAGCAGGTGAAATCGGATCTCCTGGTTGGCACTGGCTCTCCTTTGGAACACAGGGCAGTACTTGAGAAATTGTTGGAAGCACTTGTGATGTGCCAATTCCTGCAAAGAGAGCAAATAGGAGCAATATCGCAAAAACAAAATGGAGAAATGATCCAGCGCTAAGAACTACTAACTTCTTTGGGGCTGTTGCTAGGTAAAAAGCCCTTGGTTTGAACTCATCTGCTAACTCTTCATTTGGCGACATCCCGGATATCTTGCAATAACCACCGGCAGGAATTGCCTTGATGCCAAACTCGGTCTCACCACGTTGGGTTGACCATAAGCGCTTGCCAAAACCTACGAAGAACTCGGTAACTCTCATCCCATAGCGTTTAGCGGTTATGTAATGGCCAAATTCATGAACCATCACCGATATAAGGAGAGCGAGAATAAAGGCAATTACACCAAGAAATCCCATTTCCCCTCCCCTTTACCGCCTCTTCAATACCTCTGTTGCAACCATGCGGGCATCTTGCTCAATAGCGCTGACATCTGAGATGTCACGAATCTTTGAAGGTGCACGTGCCGTTAACTTATCAACAACCTTTTCAATGGTATCGACAATGGCTGTGAAAGCGATCTCCTGCCTCATAAAGGCAGCCACTGCCTCCTCATTTGCTGCGTTATAAATCGCAGCAACTGATGAGCCGAGGGCTCCTGCTCTCTTTGCTAGTTGCACTGCTGGAAATCTCTTCTCATCAATTGGTTCAAAGCTCCAACTCTGCTTGCTACTCCAATCAATTGGCGCCATAGCGCCATTGACTCTATTTGGATAAGAAAGGGCGTAGGCGATCGGCCCCTTCATATCAGGAGGTGATGCTTGAGCAAGAGTTGAGCCATCTCTAAATTCCACCAGTGAATGCACTACTGATTGAGGATGAATCACTGCTTCAATCCTGGAGTATGGGATATCAAACAAGTAGTGAGCTTCGATGATCTCAAGGCCCTTATTGACTAGCGTTGCAGAGTTGATGGTCACAACTGGCCCCATCGACCAGGTGGGATGGGCTAGAGCATCTGCAAGCTTCACTTCGCCTAAATCTTGTCGATCCCTAAAAGGACCACCGCTTGCGGTGAGAATTAGCTTAGAGACATCACTTGATCGCCCTGAGCTCATCGCTTGAAAGAGAGCTGAATGCTCAGAATCGACTGGAATTATTTTCTCTGCTCCATAGGCCATCACCAAATCTCCGCCTGCAACGAGAGATTCTTTATTGGCAAGAGCTACTCTATTTCCGCAAGATAGAGCTGCCAGAGTTGGACCAAGACCAATGGATCCCGTCATGGCATTTAGAACTAAGTCACAGGTCAGGGAGGCGATCTGCTCAGAGGCCCCCTTGCCATCAATTACTTTGACACCACTTAGGACGCTTTTAAGTTCTTCAGCTCCACTACTCACCCCCACAATTGGGACATTAAATTGCCTTACTTGTTTGGCCAACAAACTTAAGCTACTTCCCCCGGCACTAAGCCCACCTACTCTAAAAAGATCAGGGTTAGCTGCGATAACCTCTAGGGCTTGAACCCCAATCGAGCCGGTGGAGCCTAAAATCACAATATCGCGCACGGGTCAATCTTCTCAGAAATAGGTCAAATAGATGGAAAAGATAGAATAGGCAGATGAGTTCAGGGCCACATATCGAGCAGGTAAGAAAACTTCTCACTCAAATCCCTGGACCAAAGTCCCAAGAACTAATAGAGCGCAGGGCTGAGGCGGTTTCGGCCTCACTGGGTATGGCTATCCCAGTTGTGGTGCAAAAAGCTGGCGGTGGGGTAATTGTTGATGTTGATGGCAATTCCATCATCGACATGGGAGCAGGAATTGCCGTCGTAAATGTTGGAAACTCGGCAGATAGAGTTGTAAAGAATGTTCAAGAGCAGGTAGAGGCATTTACCCATACCTGCTTCATGATCGCCCCTTACATGGGAT
This sequence comes from Actinomycetota bacterium, assembly GCA_016870365.1. Classification (GTDB taxonomy): domain Bacteria; phylum Actinomycetota; class Actinomycetes; order Nanopelagicales; family Nanopelagicaceae; genus MAG-120802. The sequence goes on from VGBW01000005.1 coordinate 32,999, forward strand.
ATATCCAAGTCTGTGAGGCCCTTAATCGCTTAACTCCAGGAAGCCATAAGAAGAAGTCAGTACTTTTTAATTCAGGTGCTGAAGCGGTTGAGAACGCAGTAAAGATTTCACGCAAGTTCACCAAGCGCCAAGCAGTAGTGGTCTTTGAACATGGCTATCACGGCAGAACCAATCTAACGATGGCCATGACTGCAAAGAACATGCCATACAAAGATGGATTTGGGCCATTTGCTCCTGAGGTCTATCGCATGCCAATGTCTTATCCATATCGCTGCGATTCCTGTTCAGGGCCTTGCCAAGAATCAGTTCTAGATACCGTGCTACATAAGATTGAGAAAGAAATTGGTGCAGGTAATGTGGCCTGTATCGTCATTGAACCAATTCTTGGTGAGAGTGGCTTTATCGTTCCATGTAAAGGCTTCCTTCCGGGCCTTGCCAAGTTCTGCAAAGAGAATGGCATTTTGTTTGTTGCAGATGAAGTTCAAACCGGCTTTGCAAGAACTGGTGCGATGTTTGCCTGTGAAGATGAAGGGGTCGTTCCAGACCTAATCACTACAGCAAAAGGTATTGCAGGCGGTCTTCCGCTAGCTGGCGTTACTGGAAGAGCTGATGTAATGGATTCCATTCATGCAAGTGGCCTTGGTGGAACATTCGGTGGATCTCCTATTGCCTGCGCTGCAGCCCTTGGCGCAATTGCCACAATTGAGGAGGATAGTCTAGTTGAGAGAGCAAGAGTGCTCGGTTTGATTATGCGCCAGAGCCTTGAGGCGATGAAGAAGAAGTATCCAATCATTGGAGATGTTAGAGGGCGCGGATCTATGCAGGCTCTAGAGCTAGTAATCCCTGGATCAAAAGAGCCAAATCCAGCAGCGCTTAGCTCTGTTATTACATATTGCCAGCAAAACGGAGTTCTAATTCTCTCTGCTGGAACTTATGGCAATGTAATTAGGCTATTGCCGCCACTTGTTATGCCGGAGCACCTTCTCAAAGAGGCTCTAGAGATTCTTGAACAGGGCCTAGCTCAGGCTTAACGATCAAGTAAATTCTGCGTTGGTAGGTATCTATCGCCTCTTTTTCGTTTAGCAATAGCACTTACTGCCTCTAGGACTACGCGGTTTGCCAAGATTGCTGTGACATCAGCAGAATCAAATGGCGGTGAAACTTCAACGACATCAATTCCAACTACTGGTAGCTCTAGGCAGATCCTTCTTACGGCCTCTAAAAGTTCACGTGAAGTCATCCCCCCCGGCTCTGGAGTTCCAGTTCCTGGCGCCATTCCAGGATCGACTACATCGATATCAACTGAGAGAAAAACGCCATCGCAACCATCTGTGAGTCGAGCAAACGATTCATCCAAAACAGTATTCAATCCACGGTGATGAATCTCTGTCATCTCATAGGAACGCATTCCTTGATCGCGCATCCAGTTCAAAGTCGCATCATCTGGCCAATATCCACGAAGACCTAGTTGCAAGAAACGATCGCCACGAACATAACCACTATCAATCAATCTGCGCATCGGTGTTCCATGGCCAACTAGTGCTCCAAATTGTAAATCTCCGGTATCGGCATGTGCATCAAAATGCACCATAGAAATCTTGCCTTTACCGCGGTGCTCAGCAATACCGGCAACATCGGCCGAAGCAATCGAATGATCACCGCCAAGAACAAGAGCAATCGCGCCGGCCCTAGAGATCTTCTCTGTTGCCGCTTTCAATACCTTTAGCGATTCCTCAAGGTTTCCAGGTGGCATCAATAAATCACCGGCATCAAATACCTTCAAAGCCTTCAAGCCATCTATTCGCAGCGCTAAATGAGGGCGCTCACCGTCATGCGGAAGGTAATCCCCCATGCGAATTGCTTGGGGGCCAAACTTTGCACCGGATCTATGTGAAGTTCCGCTATCAATTGGCGCGCCAACAATTACAACATCGGCGCCCTTGTAAGTATCTGGCTTATCTAGATCGCATGCAGGCACGCCAAGGAAAGTGAAGTTAGGGCCATACATATTTCCGATGTTGGTCATTACTTCTTTCTTTGTCTGCTTACAACTTCTTTTTCCACCTTCCGATTCTATTAAGGAAGGGTCAAATTGACCAATAGCAATAATGTGTGTGGTTCAAATTGTAAGGAATATGCGCTGTATGCCATGTCAAACAAACAATTGGCATCTTCTACTAGGAAGGAATGGACAATGCTTGTCAATAGATTGCCACTTCAAGACTTCCCATGCCCGCTTGATGAAGTGCAATCGTGGAATATGGTCAATGGCAGGTATCCCAATCCAAGAACTAAGCGTGGTGTCCTTCAAGCACTAAATGCCCTTTGGGGATCAAGATGAAGACTGGCAAACTATTTACATTGGGCGGTCTAGGAATTTGGGCTCTCATTGACTCTATTATCATTGCCACCAAGAATGTGAAAGATGGGAGTGGTTCGCCAATTGCCTGACGGGCAATGTCCCTTGTCGCATTTCTCTCGCATGAACAGTCTCAAATGGGCTCAAAAGTTCTTAAACATCGTTAATCCATCCTATGGGTTACTAGTTTTCTTTGAGCGTAACGAGCTAAGGGGGCAGTAGCTCAGTTGGTTAGAGCCCCGAACTCATGATCTGGCGCTCATTCCTCGGGCTTTCAGTCCATTTCTTGATTTTGAACGGGAAAAGAGCAGAACTTTTACAGGGTTTGGGGCTACCGCCCTTGCCTAAATGGGTCTAGGTTGAACCCAATGCCTTAGATAGGACACCTATCTGACCAACTTTTCCTTGTCCTAGCAGATTTAGTGCCACTGTCTAAGGCAGGCTAGAAAGGCAGGGCATCAAGGATCGCTACAAGACCCTATCTATAAGACCTCCTATTGGCCCTATTGCCAGGATACTTGGACTGAGCGGGGTATAAGAAACATCATGACAGAATCAAGAAAAAGAAGTGGACTAAAATCAATCACATGGCCGATAGTTCATGCAGGGTTCGTGTCTATATTGGTCTATTTTTTTGAAAGACTAATCACTGGACAGGCTCATTGGGAATACGCTGGAGCATTCGCCCTAATATATACCACTTGTGAGGCTATCGGCTTCTACCTTCATGAAAGAATTTGGTCCAGATTTGGAAGCAAAATAAGGTAATGAAAAATCGGCGGGCGCCTGAATATGACCAAGTTGAAGTAATTCGATACCAGACATGCCTGGAGGTGGAATTGGAATGCCAAGGAAAGTGAAGTTAGGGCCATACAAATTTCCGATGTTGGTCATTACTTCTTTCTTTGTCTGCTTACAACTTGGCCAACGATAACAATAATTAGAGCAATGAAAAACATGGCACTTCCGATCACATTGGCTTGGGCTGGAATGCCTCTAGCTGCTGAAACATAAACGAACTTGGGAAATGTTGACTCAATGCCTGAGTTGAAATTGGTGATGATGAAGTCATCAAATGAGAGGGAGAATGCAAGCAGCGCAGCTCCTGCAATTCCTGGCATGACCAAGGGAAGTGTCACATATCTAAAAGTGTCCCGTTCATTGGCATAGAGATCCATCGCTACCTGCTCAAGTCTTGGATCAAGAGATGCAACTCGAGCTTTAACAGTAACCACAACGAAGGAGATACAGAACATCACATGGGCAATCACTATGGTCCAAAAGCCAGGGTTAACTCGCAAATTTAGGAACATGGCCAGAAGCGATGCTCCGAGGACCACTTCAGGGGTAGCCATGGGAAGAAAGATTAGAAGGTTTGTGGTCCTTCGCCCCTTGAAGTCATGCCTACTTATGGCAAAGGCAATCATCGTTCCTAAGACAGTGGCCACAAGGGTTGAGATAAAGCCTATTTGAAGAGAGTTTGCCACGCTCTGACAAACCTGCGGAGCTCCGCAAGGATTCTTCCAATTATCTAGAGTAAATCCCTGCCAGACCAAATTGCTCTTCCCAGAGTCATTAAAGGAGAAGGCAAATGTGTAGGCCACTGGAATGAAGAGGTAGATAAAGGCCAAAGCAGCGTAGATTCTTATTAGATTTCTCGAAAACCATCTAGAGCTTCGATGAGAGAGAGATGGCTTAGGAATCACCTGGGTGCTCATACCAGCTCATCCGTTCCAGATTTGCGGATGTAAAGGGTTACTAAAATCAGGATTGTCGCCATCAGAGTAAATGAGAGCGCTGCCGCTGTTGGATAATCAACGACAGCGAAGAATCTTGATTCAATAACGTTTCCGATCATCTTGGTGCTTGGATTTCCAAGAAGTGCGGCATTGACATAATCTCCTGCTGCTGGAATGAATGTTAGAAGCGTTCCTGCGACCACCCCAGGCATAGAGAGTGGAACTGTTACCTTTCTGAAGGTGATAAATCCATTGGCATAGAGATCACCCGAGGCCTCAAGAGTTCTGGGATCGATGCGCTCTAAGCTGGCATAGAGCGGCAGAGTCATAAATGGCAGGAAGTTATAAGTTAAACCTGAAACCACGGCAAATGGGGTGGCAGTTAGGCGCAAAGATTCATCGATAAATGGTAGAAATCTTAATGTTGAGAGTACCGGACCTTCATCACCGAGAATCTGCGACCAAGCCACAGTTCTTAACAAAAAGGAGGTGAAGAAGGGCGCTACTACTAGGACCAATAGGATGTTGCGATATTTTCCAGCTCTAAATGCAATCATATAAGCCAGTGGATATGAGATAGCAAGAGCCAAGATTGTGGCAATTCCTGCATACAGGAATGACCTTACATACTGCTCCTGATTTGCCAAGAATGCATCAACATAATTAGCAAAGCGCAGCTCTTGAACATAAGTGCCAATCTGTGCGCCTTGGGGGCGGACCATGGTTGAAGTACTACCAAGTGAGAATATTGGAATAACAAAGAAGGTGATTAGCCAAATCAAACCCGGCGCTATCAGTAGATATGGAGTCAGTGAGCGCTTCTTTAGGGAGTCGCCCTTTGCCCCGCTCTGGCTCTTAGTCGTCCCTTGCAGAAATGCCATTACTCACTCGTCATCATCGAGATCTGCCCCGGCATTGACATCTTGTGCACCATCTAGACCAAAGGTGTGTTCGCTATCCCACTCAAGTGAGACTTTATCGCCGAGCCTGAGGTCATGAAGCCCTTCATCGTTTTGTTCAAAGACCACAAGCTCTAGATCCCATGGAGTTCTCACCAAATACTGTGTTGAGGTTCCTACAAAGGAGCGATCGGTAACTAGGCACTCTTTAATGGAATTAACCCCGCTACCATCTAAGCGCAGTTTCTCGGGACGAACCCCAAGAAGGAGTGAATCGTTACTACTTGAGACTCTAGATTCAGGTATCTCAAAGGTATGGCCCTTGGCACTTACCACTACTTTGCCGCCCGAGCGTGATTGAACCCTAACTTTGATCAAATTGCATTGACCTAGGAAGTTTGCCACAAAGGCAGTCTTGGGCGCTTCATATAGTTCTGTCGCAGATCCCATCTGTTCAATCTTGCCTTGATTCATCACCGCAATGGTGTCAGCCATAGTCATAGCCTCTTCTTGGTCATGGGTGACATGGATAAAGGTGATTCCAACTTCCATCTGGATTCGCTTTAACTCAATCTGCATCTGACGCCTTAGCTTTAGATCAAGTGCCCCCAAGGGCTCATCAAGAAGTAATACTTCAGGGCGATTAACAATGGCTCTTGCCACAGCAATTCTCTGCTGTTGCCCACCAGAGAGTTGCCCAGGTTTGCGCTCTGCAAGATGGGCTAATTCAACAAGATCTAGCGCCTTTTCAACTTCACTCTTTACATCTTTGATTCCACGCCTTCTTAGACCAAAGGCAATATTCTCAAAGATGCTTAGGTGAGGGAAAAGCGCATAATTCTGAAATACGGTATTTACATTTCGGCGATATGGCTTCTGGGTGGTGATATCAGTATCACCAATAGAGATTGTTCCAGCAGATGGCTCCTCCAAACCTGCAATCATTCGAAGAGTTGTGGTCTTGCCACAGCCTGATGGTCCAAGCAGGGCAAAGAACGAACCATCAGGAATGGTCAAAGTCAGATCATCAACTGCGCAGAAATCTCCGTAACGCTTTGAGATGCGATTTAGAACTAAGTCGCCAGTATCTTGTAAGACCTTGGAATTGGCCATTACCTGCTAGCTACCAAGCCCCTAGTTGCCGACAGCTTCGTCAAAAGCAGCTTGAAAACTCGTGCTCTCATCAGCGGTAAGCGAACGGAAAACCTTAACCTTCGCCAAGGTGGCTGCATCAGGGAAGATAAATGGGCTGGTGGCAAGATCTGGATCAATCTTCTCTAGCTCGCTCTGGGCTGCTTCAACTGGGCAGATGTAGTTGACATATGCGGCAACCTCAGCAGCAACTGCTGGTTCGTAATAATGATTCATCAGAAGCTCTGCGTTCTTCTTATGAGTTGATGTAGAGGGAACTAGAAGGTTATCGCTCCAGAGCGTTCCACCTGATTCTGGGATCGCAAAGTCAAACTTGCCATCATTTTCAGACTTGAGAATGAATAGGTCCCCAGACCAGCCGATAACCGCTACGGCATCGCCATTTACTAGGTCTTCTGAGTATGAGTTTCCACGAACTTTTCTAATAAAGCCATCGGCAACTTTGCCCTTTAGGAAATCAATAGCATTCATATATTGATCTTCAGTGAAATCACTTGAAGGATCCACCCCTTGATACTGCAGGATGATTCCAATAGTGTCGCGTAGCTCTGATAAGACCACAACTCGACCTTTATTGGCGGGAGCAAAGAGATCTTCCATGGTGCGAACGCCCTTCTTGATCTTCTCAACATTCCAGCCAAAGCCTGCAAAGCCTGATTGCCAGGTAAGTGAGTAGTTTCTTCCTGGATCAAAGCCCACATTTGCCAAGACTTCACGGATATTTGACTTATTCGGGATGTTTGCAGAGTCCAATTCTTGGGCATATCCCATTTCAATCCAGCGCGCTGCCATCCAATCTGTTGGAGTGACGATGTCATATCCAATATCAGATCCGATTCCTAATTGACCTTGCACTTTTCCATAGAAGGTGTTGTTATCGTCTATATCTTCGGTGTAGGTAGCCTTAATTCCTGTGGCATCTTCAAAAACTTTGAGGGTTGGGTACTCCTTAGTATCCTCGTTGTAATCTAGATAAAGTGGCCAGTTCGCCCAGCGAACGATCTTTTCGCTATCGCTAACATCAACCACGCCCTCTGCTTCACTCTCTGTCGATCCGGTCCCGCAGGCAGCAAGGGTGCTCGCTCCTGCAATAGCTCCCGCTCCAACTAAGAGTGAGCGGCGAGTGACTTGGGCGCGAATGATAGAACGAGCCTCTGGTGATAAGTTACCTGAATCTTTTCTCATCTCTTTACTTTCTCTAGTTGGGGATGCTTGTAATTTGGGCAATCTATCAGACGTTGAGATTTGTCATAACATGTTTGATGCGGGTGTATTCCTCGAATCCATAGCCTGAGAGGTCCTTGCCATGGCCTGAATGCTTGAATCCCCCATGAGGCATCTCGGCAACCATGGGGATATGGGTGTTAATCCAGACGCAACCAAAGTCAAAGGCCTTAGCCATGCGCATCGCACGGCCATGATCTTTAGTCCAAACGCTTGATGCCAGGCCATATTTCACACCATTGGCAAAACGGACTGCCTCTGCTTCATCAATGAATTTTTGGATAGTGATAACCGGTGCGAAGATCTCACTTTGAATCATCTCGTCATCTTGTCGCAGGTCAGCAACCACTGTTGGGTTCCAGAAATATCCTGGGCGATTGATAGCGCTGCCGCCAGCGGTGATCCTGGCATGGGCTGGAGCGCGATCGATAAAGCCCTTTACTCTGGCCAATTGATTGGCATTATTCACCGGCCCAACTAGCACATCTTCATCTGGCATGCCGACCTTGATCACATTCTTAGCCTGCTCACTTAAGAGGGCTACCACATCCTCATAGGCGCTAGCTTCAACTAGAACTCTGGTTGCTGCGGTGCAATCTTGTCCGGCATTGAAATATCCAGCAACAGCAATCCACTGGCAAGCGGCCTCAATATTTGCATCATCAAAGATAGCTACTGGAGCCTTACCGCCAAGTTCTAGATGGATTCTCTTTAGATCCTTGGCTGCGCTACTGGCAACCTCCATACCGGCCTTAACTGAGCCAGTAATAGAGACAAACTGCGGAATTTCATGTTCAACTAGGCGTCTTCCAGTCTCTCTATCTCCAACCACAACATTTATTACACCCTCGGGCAAGAACTCTTGCATTAGCTCTGCCATCCATAGAGTTGAAACTGGAGTGGTATCACTTGGCTTTAGAACCACAGTATTTCCAGCAGCTATTGCTGGCGCCCACTTCCAAACGGCCATCATCATTGGATAGTTCCATGGAGTGACCTGAGCACAGACTCCAATTGGTTCACGGCGAACAAATGAGGTGTGGCCCTTGGAATATTCGGCAGCAGAGCGTCCCTCTAGATGGCGAGCTGCTCCTGCAAAGAATCTGATCTGATCAAGCATTGGACCAATTTCTTCAGCGCGAGTTACCGCAATTGGTTTGCCTGTATTCTCACTTTCAATTCCGATTAGTTCCTCGGAGCGGTTTTCAATGGCATCTGCGATCTTATTGATAGCTTTCTGACGCTCACCTGGTGTGCTCTCTTTCCAAATCTCAAAGGCGCTCCCCGCTGCCTGCATAGCCTTATCAATGTCAGCAGCGTTTGAAACCGGAGCCTTAGCAAAGATTTGCCCCGTTGATGGATTGATTAGATCTTGCGTCTTATCTGAGGAGGATGGAACAGATTTACCATTAATGAAATTTTGTAGCGTCTTCACGGAAAACCTCCATAGTTGGTCGGGCTTGGAAGTTTAGTTAACTACTGCCCTTGCTATCAAGGGATGGAAAGGAGGGCATCATCTAAGGCTTACCAGCTGCTGCCAATTGACCACAGGCTCCATCAATCTCACGTCCCCTAGTGTCACGAACTGTTACCGGAACCCCATACTTCTCTAAGGTTCTAACGAAGGCGATCTCATCTTCTTTTCTAGAGGCCGTCCACTTCGAGCCGGGGGTGGGATTTAGTGGTATTAGATTGACATGGGCATAGCGATTCTTTACTAACCTTCCCAACAGATCTGCTCTCCACTTCTGATCATTGATGTCTCTAATGAGAGCGTATTCGATGGAATACCTTCTCCCAGTCATCGCTACATACCTATCTGCAGCGCTTAATACTTCTTTGACCTTCCATCTGCAATTTACTGGAACAAGGGTGTCACGAAGTTCATCATCTGGGGCGTGAAGTGAGACCGCTAGGGTAATCTGTAGATCCTCAAGGGTTAACTTCTCAATTCCTGGAACTAATCCAACAGTTGAAATAGTCACCGATCTTGCCCCAATGCCTAACCCATCTGGTTGTGGGGTGATCGTGTTTCTAACGCTCTTCAGCACCGCGTTGTAATTGGCCAGCGGCTCACCCATTCCCATAAAGACCACATTAGAGAGACGGGTTGGCCCTCCAGCAAACTCTCCACTAGCACAGGCACGTGCGGCAGTTACTACCTGAGAAGTTATCTCGCCTGCTGTGAGATTTCTTGCTAATCCAGCTTGCCCAGTAGCGCAGAAAGGACAGTTCATCCCACATCCTGCTTGAGATGAGATACAGACCGTGGTTCTATCTTTATATCGCATCAGAACAGTTTCGACTAGAACTCCGTCATGTAAGCGCCAGAGATCTTTCCTAGTCTTTCCTTTATCGCACTCAACTTGGCCAAGTGGAGTTAGAAGTATGGGAAGAAAGTGCTCAGCAACTAGCGGGCGCATTGCAGCTGGTATATCGCTCCATGAATCAGGGCTCTCGTTGTAATGGGTGAAGTAATGAGTAACTATCTGATTCGCTCTAAATGCTGGAAGGCCTAAGGACTCTGCCTTGGCACGTCTTTCTGCAATGGTTAGATCTGCCAGGTGCTCTGGGGCTCTCTTATTGGGCTTTATCTCGTCAAAGACTAATTTGATCTCGCTCATACAAAGCGCTTTAAGATTTCAATAACACACCAGAGCAGTGGAGCAGTGATCAACACTGAATCGAGGCGATCCAGCATCCCACCATGCCCTGGAAGAAGAGTCCCCATATCTTTGATAGATAGATCTCGCTTGATACCACTTTCCAGAAGATCGCCAACCGTCGCTGCTAGAGCTCCAGCACATCCTGCAAGGGCTCCAATGATTGGGTGATAATCAAGTAGATAATAAAAAGCTAGAGCAGCTCCTATAGCGCTAAGAATCAGCCCTCCGATAAATCCCTCCCAGCTCTTCTTTGGCGAGATCTTTGGAGCAAGGCGGTGTTTACCAAATAGCACTCCAATAGCCCAAGCAAAAGTATCGTTACAGGCCACCATGATTACCAATGTTGAAATGTAGTAAAAGCCCTCGCTAGATCTAGCAAGTAAGAGAATAAAGCCAGCGACAAAGCCAGGATACAGAAGCGCAAATGCCGAAGCGGTAGCTCTATCGACAAAGCCATCGACCCCCCCGAGCAGGACGATAAAGAGATTGAAAATTAGGGAAATCACCATTGAAACAGTTAGGCCTTCAAGTCCACCAATCCAAGTACTTGAAAGAATCAAGGTAGTTGATAGTGCAAGCGATAGGTAATTCGAGGAGATACCGCGAGCTCTAAAAGCAGCTGCTAGTTCCTTCAATGCAATCAACACCGCTACTGTCACAAAGGCTGCAAAAGCAAGTGTGGCATATGCCATGGTGGAAAAGACAATGGCGAGAAGAAACAAGCCCACAAAAATCGATGGAATTAGTTTTCGCCCTGCCTTCTTATTCATCGCCTCATTAATTGAGTGAAGGTCGCTCATAGTTTGCCTCAAAGTTAGACTTCGAGAAGTTCGGCTTCCTTATGCTTTAGCATCAGATCAACTTTAGCCACATGATCAGAGGTCACCTTCTCTAGCTCTTTTTCAGCGCGAGAGAGCTCGTCTTTGCCAATCTGGCCATCTTTTTCTAGCTTCTCCATCGCCTCCTTAGCAGCTCGTCTTATGCTTCTAATAGAAATCTTGGAATCCTCAGCTTTGGTCTTTGCCACCTTTATAAACTCTTTACGTCTCTCTTCTGTCAATTGTGGGAAATTAATGCGAATTACGGTGCCATCTGCCCCGGGATTAACGCCTAAGTCTGATTCCCTAATTGACTTCTCAATTGAGGTAATTGCTCCCTTGTCAAAAGGTGTGATTGTCGCAGTCCTGGCCTCAGGAACTTGAATTGTCGCCAATTGTGATAAGGGGGTGAGGGTTCCGTAATACTCCACCATGATCTTGGCAAACATTGAAGGATGAGCTCTTCCAGTTCTAATAGCAGCGAATTCTTCCTTAGCTACATCTACCGCCTTATTCATCTTGGTGTTGGTATCGGCAATTACAGATTGGATGGTCATAGCGTTTTTCCTTAGTTGACTAAAGTTCCGATTGCCTCGCCACGAACTGCGCGTGCAATATTGCCGTTTTCAAGAAGGTCAAATACCACGATAGGCAATTGGTTCTCGCGGCAGAGGCTAAATGCTGCAGCATCGGCTACAGCAAGAGATTCTGATAACACTTGATCATATGAAATGAAGTCATAACGCCGGGCGCTCTTATCTTTTCTTGGATCTGCCGAGTAGACCCCATCGACCCCGCTCTTAGCAAGCAGGAGCGCCTCTACCCCAATTTCTAACGCTCGCTGCGCCGCCACAGTGTCGGTGGTAAAAAATGGCATACCGGCACCCGCGCCAAAGATAACTACTCGACCTTTTTCTAAGTGACGGATTGATCTGCGTGGAACATATGGCTCTGCCACTTGCCCCATGGCAATGGCTGTTTGAACTCGAGTATCGATTCCCTCTTTCTCTAGGAAATCCTGAAGGGCTAGGCAATTCATTACCGTTCCTAGCATTCCCATGTAATCTGCTCTTGCTCGATCCATGCCGCGCTCTTGAAGTTCTGCGCCTCTAAAATAATTGCCCCCGCCAACTACGATGGCGATTTCTGTGCCAGAGCGAACTACTTCGGCAATCTGCTGAGCAACGCCATGAACTACATCAGGATCTACGCCAACGCCTTTTGAACCGCCAAAGACCTCACCAGATAATTTAAGGAGTACTCGCTTATAGCTCTTGCGCTTATCTGCCATATCGCCACTCCTTGAGATATCTAGAGATCTACGGAAATAACTTTACTGTCCTACTCGGAATCGATAGAAGGCTGACACGGAATTTTGCGCCTCAGACAAGACGGCAGCAACGCTCCTCTTCAGATCCTTGGCATAGGCCTGCTCAAGTAGGGCAACCTCTTTGATAAAGCCGGTGACTCGCCCTTCGGTGATCTTGGCTATGGCCTCCTCGGGCTTGCCCTCATTCTTAGCAGTCTCTTGCGCAACTTTGCGCTCATGATCTATAGCCTCAGATGGAACAGATGCGCGATCTAGGTATTGCGGAGCAAAGGCGGCAATATGTTGAGCAATATCTTTTCCAATCACTGCATCAGCTCTAGCCAGTGCTACCAATACTCCAACTTGTGGTGGCAGATCAGGGCTGGTGCGATGAAGATACTGCGCATTGGCAGTGCCTTGAATTACCGCCAATCTTCTCAGCTCGACCTTCTCGCCCATGGTGGCATTTGCTTCATCTATTAGCTCTTGCACAGCCTTTCCTGTTGCCAGCTTTGAGGCTAGAAAGGCGGCCAGGTCCTTCTGCTTTGAGACAAATAAGTGTTCAAGTAGCTCGTTAGCCACCGCCTGGAAACGCTCTCCCTTAGCAACGAAGTCTGTTTCGCAGTCTAGTTCCAACATCACCGAGGTATCACCTTCAGATTTTGCAGCGATGAGCCCGTTAGAGGTGGCTCTGCCCTCACGCTTGGTGACCCCTTTGAGGCCTTTGACTCGGATAATTTCAACTGCCTTATCAAAGTCTCCCGCGGATTCAACTAAAGCTCTCTTGCAATCGACCATGCCGGCTGCAGTTGCTTCCCGAAGCCTTCTAACATCAGCTGCTGAATATGACACCTATGCTCCCTGACTCTCACCTGGCGCATCGCTCGGTCCTGCCAGCAATTCCTTCTCCCAATCAGCAAGTGGCTCACCAGCAGCTACGCTTTCATCAGCGCTCTTGGCAGCATCCATCGCCTCTTTAGCAACAATTGCAGAACGTGCTTGAAGGCCAGCGGCAACAGCATCGGCTATGACTCGAGTAAGAAGAGTTACTGAACGAATAGCATCATCATTGCCTGGAATCTTGAAATCCACTTCATCGGGATCGCAGTTTGTATCAAGGATGGCAATCACTGGAATACCAAGCTTATGAGCCTCAGCAACTGCTATATGCTCCTTCTTGGTATCAACCACCCAAACCGCAGATGGCAACTTAGTCATATTACGGATTCCATCTAGGTTCTTATGTAGCTTCTCGCGCTCACGGCGGAGAAGTAGTAGTTCTTTCTTAGTTAGGACTTGATCATTTGATGCCTCAAGGGCTTCTAACTCCTTGAGTCTCTGTATGCGCTTGTAGACAGTTGGGAAGTTGGTAAGCATTCCTCCGAGCCACCGCTCAGTTACATAAGGCATTCCAACTCGAGTGGCTTGAGACTTTATAGGCTCTTGGGCCTGCTTCTTGGTTCCTACGAAAAGTAGGTGACCACCTTTTGCAACGCTATCTCTAACAAAGTCATAGGTCTTATCGATCAGAGCTAGTGATTGCTGGATATCGATGATGTAGATTCCGTTGCGCTCGGTGAAGATGAAGCGCTTCATCTTGGGATTCCAACGACGAGTCTGGTGTCCGAAATGAACCCCGCTATCGAGGAGTTCTCGCATTGTTACAACCGCCATGGCGGCACGCTCCTTAAGTGCGAACATCTTGTCCGCATCGGTTAATGAACCAACAATCTGTTAGTTCTCTAGCGCCTAGGCACCGACTGGCTCGCTCAAAGCCAGACCGAAATGGTTTCCTCAACCAACCACAGCGTGTGTAACTGAATGAAGTAGACGCGTGAAGTCACAGAGGTTCTAACTCTGTGCTGGCCAAATCCTACCTGACCCACAACCCCGCTTTTCCCACCACCACCCGCCTGAAATGGCCTCGATAGTAGAGGGCTAAGGGCAGATTTGCCCCCGTGAAAATCACCGCTCTTCTAACCGCATTTCTCATCGGCCTGGTCGCAGGAATCAGTTTTTCGCCACTATCAGCAAAAGAGATCTCGACAATTTCGCAGATGGGAGACGTTCGCCGGGGTATAGATTGGGAGGTATGGCATCTACCCAACCTTCCAGAAACTTAGCATTAGAGCTGGTACGAGTAACTGAGACTGCAGCAATTGCAGCCTCTCGCTGGGTGGGGCGTGGTGCCAAAAATGATGCTGATCAAGCAGCGGTAGATGGCATGCGAAAGATGATTAATACCGTTTCAATGGACGGAGTAATCGTCATTGGTGAGGGTGAGAAAGATCAAGCGCCGATGTTATTCAATGGCGAAAGGGTGGGTGATGGAGATGGTCCATCAGTAGATGTTGCGGTAGACCCGATTGATGGAACAACTCTAACTGCTAAGGGAATGAATAATGCCATTAGCGTAATCGCACTTGCTGAGCGGGGAAGCATGTTCGATCCCACCACTGTTTTCTATATGCAGAAACTAGTAGTGGGCCCGGAAGCAGCTGATGTCGTTGATATTACCGCGCCAGTGAAGGAGAACTTGAGGAGGATAGCTAAAGCCAAGCGTCGTGACATTGAATCCTTGACTGTGGTGCTTCTTGATAGGCCAAGGCATGATCAGTTAGTTAAAGATATCCGAGAAGCTGGGGCCAGAATCAAATTTATTACCGATGGCGATGTAGCAGGAGCTGTGGAAGCAGCCCGAGATGAGACCGGAATTGATGCCCTAATGGGAATTGGGGGAACTCCCGAAGGAATCATTGCCGCCTGTGCCATGAAGTGTTTGGGAGGAGTGATTCAAGCAATCCTGCATCCGAGGGATGAGGCAGAGAGGGAGAAGGCGATAGCAAATGGAGTGGATCTAGGTAAAGTATTGACCACCAATGATCTAGTCTCAGGAGAGAACGCCTTCTTTGCTGCTACCGGGATCACTGATGGTGAGCTATTAAAGGGAATTCGCTTCACAGATCGCTGCATTCAATCTAACTCGATTGTGATGCGCTCCCGCTCCAAGACAATTCGCTTTATTTCCAGCGAGCATCCCCTGAAAGATTAGCTCTTAAGCTCTTGGGTGAGCTTGTTCATAAGCCTTCCTAATTCGCTCTTGAGAGACATGGGTATATATCTGGGTAGTGGCAAGGGATGAATGGCCAAGAATCTCTTGCACTGTTCTCAAATCCGCACCTCCCTCCAGAAGGTGAGTCGCTGCGCTATGCCTAAGGGTATGTGGACCTAATTTCCTATCACTATTGATAGCACCCATAGCTTGATAGACCACGCTTCTGGCAACTCTTTGATCAATTCTCTTTCCACGCGAACCAACAAATAGCGCGCTTCCGCTTGCTTGACTTAGTAGTTCAGCTCTGCCCTTACTAATCCAGGTATCAACTGCAGCGACAGCAGGGGCTCCGAGTGGAACAATCCGCTCCTTCCCTCCCTTTCCCATCACCCTTATCGTTGATCTATCTCTATCTATATCGCCAAGGTCTAGACCAACAAGCTCTGAGATACGAATACCAGAGGCATATAGAACTTCCACTATTGCTAGATCTCTCAGCGCGCTAGCACTGCCCTCTTCCTCAGCTCTTGCCGCAAGTGCTTGTAGAGCTAGCCCCGCGCAATCGATATCTAATACCTCAGGCAGGGCTCTCTCAGGCTTTGGTGCGATTAGATCTTTGCCGATGTCTCTAGATAGCCAACCACTTCTTGCCCCCCAATAGGTGAAGGCGCGAATCGAGACTACCCGGCGAGTAATTGATGATCTTGCCGCTCCTTTGATGTGAAGATTTGCCAGCCAAGAGCGGATGTGATTGAGCTCTAACTGCGAGAACTCGGTAACCCCCAATCGATTAATATGCAGCAGGAGGGAGTCTAAGTCGGCTAGGTAGGCCCGAATCGAGTTCTCTGACAAGTTTCGCTCAGAGACTAAGTGGGTGCGATAAGCCTCTGCCAGCTCTTGTTCCAAAGCCACAAAACATAGGTTATCTAGAAATCGCCGCCTAAGCGATAGACACAGCGTTGCTAATAAGCAACACTTAAACCATGCTGTCTTAGGTGCGCCAAGTGTAGATCTCCTTCGGTGTTTTGTCGGTGCTAGGTGGATCCCTTGGCCACTAGCAAAGAAGGGGTGGGTTTTGAAAGTTCTATTGATAATTAGTGATAACTGCATTGAGCCAATCCTGACCAATACTGCAACTGAGATTAGAGTAACTATCGGGCTAAGCCATGACTTCGATCAGATATTGGATGTGACCTCTGGAATACTGGATACCGAGCAGATAGCTCTCTTGCATCGCCTTTGGGCAGATGATGCCTTCCCTAGAGATTTCAAGCGCGTAGAAGATGAATTAATCATCTCTGCTAGAGAGTAAGTCAGTTCCGCTTCTTTTCTATCGCACCAAGCGCAATGAGAAGAGTCTCTGGTGAGACTTCAAGGGCTTGAGCAAGAGGTGCTATCACATCAATTTTT
This sequence comes from Actinomycetota bacterium, assembly GCA_016870365.1. Classification (GTDB taxonomy): domain Bacteria; phylum Actinomycetota; class Actinomycetes; order Nanopelagicales; family Nanopelagicaceae; genus MAG-120802. Next base: position 49,630 of record VGBW01000005.1, read on the forward strand.
GGCACTCGTTCTTGCCTGAAGTAGCGAGAGACTGAGCCGCGATCAACTCCGGTTCTTTGGGCTAGCTCTTCTAGCCCAGAAATATTAAGTGCTTGCATGCGAGTACGGAGCCACTCGGCCGATTCGCTCGGAGTCAATTTCTGCGCCTTCTTTAGAGCCGAACGCATGTCGAGTTCTCTTCTCCTAGCTAGAGGTCTTGCTCGGGATTCTTGCCCGTTCTCAAGAGCCCATAAGTTAGCGCATCTTCTAGCGCCATGGCAGAGGCAGCAATGACATTTTCATGAACTCCAATTGTGCTCCACTCGCCATGGCCATCGCTGCTTTCCACTAATACTCTAGTAATAGCCCCTGTTCCAAGCCGTCCTTCTAAGATACGAACCTTGTAATCGGTTAGCTCTAGTTGGGAGAGTTCTGGAAATAACCTCTCAAGCCCATTACGAAGCGCTCTATCGATAGCGTTAACCGGACCATTCCCACTTCCTGAGGATGAAATCAACTCACCTTTAACTCTGATGTTTACCTCAGCCCTTGAAGTAAGAGATCCATCAACGCCTTGATCCACGCTGGTCCTCCAACTCTCGATAGCAAAAAATGATGGTTTCTTTCCAGCTAGCTCCTGTCTTAAGAGCAGTTCAAAGCTGGCATCTGCTGCTTCAAAGGTGTAGCCGCGAGACTCTAGATCCTTAACTCTTTCAACCAGGCGAGCTACGATCTCTTTTTCTTTACTTAAATCAAAACCAAGTTGTGAGGATTTAATCTCAATCGAGGCTCGCCCTGCCATCTCCGAAACTAACATTCTCATATCGTTGCCAACACTCTCGGGATCTTCATGTTGGTATAGGGCTGGATCTACCTTAATTGCCGAGGCATGAAGACCTGCCTTATGAGCAAAAGCTGAGACACCAACATACGGCTGCCTTGCACTTGGTGCGACATTTGTGACCTCTGCTACCGCGTGAGCAATTCTAAATGCTTCCTCCAGCCCCCCAGCAGGAAGTACTTCTTGCTTCTTCTTTAGCTGCAGGTTTGCAATGATTGAAATCAAATCAGCATTTCCAGTTCTCTCGCCATAGCCATTAAGAGTTCCTTGAACATGACTTGCCCCAGCTGCCACTGCTGCAAGTGAATTAGCAATAGCGCATCCAGTGTCATTATGGCAATGAATTCCGATGCGAGCTGAGCTATCTGAAATTACCTCTGCTACCACATCTGATAATTCATCAGGCAGCATTCCACCATTGGTATCACAGAGGGCAATCACGTCTGCCCCTGATTCAGCGGCGACTCTAACCACCTCTAAGGCGTAGCCCGGATTTGCGCGGTAGCCATCAAAGAAGTGTTCGGCATCAAGAAATACCCTTTGGCCACCGCTTCTTAGATACCTAATAGAGTCTCTAATCATCGCCAAGTTCTCTTTTAACTCTGTTTTAAGAGCCAACTCCACATGGCGATCATGTGATTTTGCAACGAGGGTGACCACCGGTGCTCCAGATTCTGCAAGAGCTCTTAGCAGGGCATCATCTCCGGCTTTGGTGTTTGCTCGCCTGGTTGCCCCAAATGCCACAAAGGTTGCATTCCTCAACGTCAACTCTTTTGCAGCTAATCTAAAAAACTCAGTATCTTTTGGATTTGCCCCTGGCCAGCCGCCTTCAATGAAGCCCACTCCAAGGTCATCCAGATGGCGAGCGATGGTTAGCTTGTCATGTACTGAAAGATTAAGTCCTTCTTGCTGCGCGCCATCCCTCAAAGTGGTGTCATAGATATGAAATGCATCAGAGATGGCCACTAGGTGACTCGCTTCATCCAGCCATGTTTATCGGCAATAGTTCCGTGTTGAATTCCAAGAAGATGATTGCGAATCTCCATAGTTATCTCACCGGGGTTTCCATCGCCTGTGACCCAGGTTCCGTGCTTGCTCTTTGCAGCCCCCACTGGAGCAATTACTGCTGCTGTGCCGCAGGCAAAGACCTCTGAGATCTCACCGCTTGCCACCCCATCACGCCATTGATCGATTGAGATCATCCCTTCCTCAACTCTATATCCCAAATCTTGAGCAACGCTAAGAATAGAGTCGCGAGTAATTCCATGCAGCAATGTTCCGGTAAGTCTTGGAGTGAATATGGTGGCGCCTTTTCCTTTGCCCTTAACAAAGTAGAGATTCATCCCTCCCATCTCCTCGACCCAGTAGCGTTCCTTGGCATCAAGCCAGACCACTTGGTCACAACCTTCTCTACCTGCCTCCTGCTGAGCCAGAAGTGATGCTGCATAATTACCGCCGCACTTTGCCTCCCCGGTTCCACCCAGTGCCGCCCTGACATATTCCAATGAAATCCAAACTGTCACCGCCCTTGCAGAATTAAAGTAAGCAGCAGCTGGGGTAGCAATAACTGCAAAGAGGGCTTTGTTGGAGGGTCTTACTCCCAGGCCAACTTCGGTTGCAATCATAAAGGGCCTTAAATACAGTGACTCGCCGACTTTCTTCGGGACCCAACCAGCATCTTGTCTTACGAGTGCTTCGACGGCGCTAACAAAATCATCTACCGATAACTGCGGAAGAGTGATTCGCGCTGCGCTCTTAGCAAAACGCCGAGCATTAGCATCAGGGCGAAATAGCGCAATAGATCCATCTGGTTGGTGGTAAGCCTTCATTCCTTCAAAGATTTCCTGACCGTAATGAAAGACCATGGCAGCGGGATCAAGATTTAGTGGCCCATAGGCAGAGATAGTCAGATCAGACCAACCGCTGGCCTCATTCCACTCAGCAACTGCCATATGATCGGTGAAGTACTTTCCAAATCCTGGGGCCTCCAGATACTTCTCTCGTTGAGCTGGAGAGACTGGATTTGATGAGAGGTTTACTTTTATCTTCATTAGCCAAGAGCCTTTACCAGAGCATCGCCTATCTCACTGGTGCTTCTTTTCTTGTCAGCTCTTGTTAATAAGTCAGCCTCTACTGCTTTCTCAACATCTCTTGCCGCATCACTTAGACCTAGGTGATCAAGTAGCATCGCTACAGACATGATTGTTGCAGTTGGATCGGCAATACCTTTCCCTGCAATATCAGGAGCTGATCCATGAACTGGTTCAAACATTGAAGGAAACTCTCCAGTCGGATTTACATTCCCCGAGGCAGCAAGGCCAATACCCCCGCAGATAGCCGCAGCGATATCAGTCAAAATATCACCAAAGAGATTATCAGTTACTACCACATCAAAGCGTTCTGGATTTGTTACAAAGAACATCGAGGCGGCATCAACATGGAGGTAATCTGTGCTCACCTGAGGAAATTCCTTTGCCACTTCTTCAAACGTCCTGGTCCAAAGGCTTCCAGCTCTGGTTAGGACATTGTTCTTATGAACTAGAGTCAATTTCTTTCTAGGCCTTGCCATCGCTCTATTGAAAGCATCTCTGATGACTCGTTCGGCTCCACGCCTGGTATTTAGGCTCTCCTCTGTCGCAACTTCACTTTCAGTTCCATACCCAAGAACTCCGCCAGCGCCAACATATGGCCCCTCAGTTCCCTCGCGAACCACTACGAAATCAATTGGCGCACTCGTCTTCAATGGACCGACAACTCCAGGATAGCGGCGGGCAGGACGCAAATTTATGTAGTGATCAAAAGCGAAGCGAAGTTTTAGTAGTAAGCCTCGCTCCAATACCCCACTTGGAACACTGGGATCGCCAACTGCGCCTAGAAGTATCACGTCAAAACTCTTTAGCTCCTCAAGGGTTTTATCCGGCAATGCCTCACCGGTCTTATGCCAGTAGGCAGCCCCTAATTCAAAGGCCTTCTTGCCATAGCTAAAGCCATGCTTCTTGCCAGCAGCATCAAGAATTTTCAAACCCTCATTGACGACCTCAGGTCCAATCCCATCACCTGGGATGACTGCTAGGTTAAAATTCTTACTCATACAACAAGGGATACCGACCTAGATACCCGTGCTCCTACCTCTTTAGCAATCTTTTCTGTGAACTCAATTGGAATGGCAGAATCAACGGTAAGGGCCATCAAGGCCTCGCCGCCGGCTTTATCTCGAGCAACTTGCATGTTGGCAATATTTATTTTGGCTGCTCCTAATATATTTCCTACGGCTCCAACAACACCAGGCCTATCTTCATATACTAAGAAGAGTAGGTGATCACTTGGTGGAAGTTCTATATCGAACTTGTTGATACGAACAATCTTCTCAACTTTTCGAATTCCCATAAGAGTTGCATCAACTTCAACCCTTGAGCCATTTGAAAATGCTGCGCGAAGGCAGATCATGCTTCGATAATCTTCGCACTCGGCATCTGTTATGACAGTGGCGGTCATGCCCATTGTTTGAGCAATGTTTGGCGAATTCACATAAGTTGTATCCTCGGTTCCAATAGCAATTAGCGCGCCCTTTAGAGCAGAGGTTGCCAATATGGACGAGTCATATACTGAAACGTCGCCTCTCACTGTTATCTCAATACTTACTGGAAGCTCGGCTTCAAGGCCGGTTGCAATCTGAGCCATCTTCTCAACCAGTGGAAGCGTTGGTCGGATCTCCTCATGAATTTCTCCACCCTTAACATTAACCGCATCTGGCACTAATTCACCGGATAGCGCTTTTCGAACCGAGATTGCAATGGCAATTCCAGCCCTTTCTTGAGCTTCATCTGTTGACGCGCCAAGGTGAGGCGTTGCTACTACTTGATCTAAAGTCAATAGCGGCGAATCAGTACAAGGCTCGCTAGAAAACACATCAAGGCCTGCTCCTGCTACCCGACCATCACTAATCGCTCTGTAGAGCGCAGCTTCATCTAATACTCCCCCGCGGGAAGCATTTATAATTCGAACTGTTGGCTTGACTTTGCTAAGAGCATCATCGCCGATTAGATTAGCGGTTTCTATGGTCCTAGGAAGATGAATGGTTATGAAATCAGAGTTAGCCAATAGTTCGTCTAACGAGACTAAGTCAGCTCCAAGTGCCGCAGCTTTTGCTGGTTGAAGATAAGGGTCATAAGCAATTACTTTCATGCCAAATGCCAGCATACGATGAGCAACTAATTGGCCAATTCTTCCAAAACCAACCACTCCTAAAGTCTTTTCAAATAGCTCAGCTCCGGTGTATTTAGAGCGGGCCCACTTGCCACCTTTTAGTGCAGCGTGTGCCGGTGACAAGTGGCGCGCAGATGCCAGTAGAAGCGCAACCGCCAGCTCTGCCGCACTTACGATATTTGAGGTTGGAGCATTCACCACCATTACTCCAGCAGCAGTTGCTGCCTGAATATCTACATTGTCTAAGCCAACTCCGGCCCTGGCAATTATCTTTAGGCCTTTGGCAGCAGAGATTGCCTCGCTATCTATCTTTGTGGCAGAGCGAATCAAAACTGCATCAACTCCTGAAGCAAGACAAGCTAGTAACTCCGCTCTATTTGCCCCATCACAGTTGATAATTTCAAACTCTGGTCCAAGGGCATCTAGGGTTGCCGGGCTTAGCTCCTCAGTGATCAAGATCTTAGCCTTAGCCACGCGCAGCAGACCCTTCCTGATAGTCATCCTTCTTGGCAGCTTTGACCCAAGACATCATCTTGCGTAGATTTCTGCCAACTTCCTCAATTGGATGAGCCTCACCTTTTGCGCGAAGTTCTCTAAACTCTGGAGCTCCAGCATCTTGATCCTCGATAAAGCGCCTAGCAAATGCCCCGCTCTGCACATCAGCTAACACTGCTTTCATATTCTCTTTTACCCTTGGATCAATCACTCTTGGCCCTGAGATGTAGTCGCCATATTCAGCAGTATCTGATACTGACCAGCGTTGCTTAGCAATTCCACCCTCATACATCAGATCAACAATAAGTTTTAACTCATGGAGGCATTCGAAGTAGGCAACCTCTGGCTGATATCCAGCTTCAATCAAGACTTCAAAGCCATATTGCACCAATTGAGATGCCCCACCACAGAGCACCGATTGCTCACCGAACAAGTCAGTCTCTGTCTCCTCAGCAAAAGTGGTGAGAATTCCGCCGGCTCTCAAGCCTCCCATTGCCTTGGCATAAGAGAGAGTAAGTGGCCAAGCAGAGCCTGTGGCATCTTGTTCTACTGCCACAATGTCTGGAACACCTCGACCTGCAGCAAATTCACGTCTTACTAGATGTCCTGGACCCTTCGGGGCAACCATGCAGACATCGATGTTGCTTGGTGGCTTGATATAACCGAACCGAATATTAAATCCATGACCGAAGAAGAGCGCATCTCCGGCCTTTAAATTAGGTTCGATTGATTCCTTGTATATATGACGTTGTTTGTGATCAGGAGCTAGAAGCATAATCACCGTGGCTTCCTTAACGGCTTCTGCGACAGAGACCACTCGTAAACCTTCTTCTTCTGCCTTTGCACGAGATTTAGAGCCTTCTGCTAAACCGACTCTGACATCAACGCCACTGTCACGCAGGCTCAGGGCATGGGCATGACCTTGTGAGCCGTAGCCAATGACCGCAACTTTTCGCCCTTGAATTACCGAAAGGTCTGCATCCTCGTCATGATAAATAGTTGCCACGTTCTCCTGCTTTCTAGTTTAGTTTTGGTAGTCCTCGGTCTGGCTATGTGTCGATGAGGACGCTAGTCCAGTCTCTTGCAAAGTCCGTTCAGCCAGAGTCGTATCGCCAATTTCTAGTGCAATGAGACCTGACTGAACCAACTCTTTGATGCCAAAGCTTGATAACTCCTTTAGTAGCGCCGCAATCTCGGCGCTATTTCCTATCGCCTCAATAGTAAGGCTGGAGTTAGCCTGATTAACAATTGCCCCGCGATACTTAGCAATTACAGCTTCAACCTTTGGGCGGTTATTGGGGTCACTATTTACCTTGACCATCAGAAGCTCTCTTTGATGAGAGTTCCTACCTTCCATCTCTTGGATGCCGATAACGTTAACTAGTTTAAATAGCTGAGCGCTCACCTGATCTAGAGCGTGTCCCTCAAGGTTTAGAACAATGGTCATTCGAGAGATCTCAGGGCTTTCAGTTGGTCCCACCGCAAGTGAATGGATGTTGTATCCCCGACGAGAAAACAGTGATGCCACTCGGGCTAGAACACCTGGGCTGTTTTCAACCAGGACAGAGAGAATGTGTTGGGCCATGGCTATAACTCCTGTGAGTCCCAGTCAGGCGCCATCTCTTTGGCAATCAAAATATCATCATTAGAGGTTCCAGCAGCCACCATTGGCCAGACCATGGCATCTCGATGAACGCTAAAGTCAACAACCACCGGAGCATCATTAATAGCATTTGCTTCCTTAATTATCTTGTCGACATCACCCTTTGATTCGCAGCGAAGGCCAACGCATCCCATGGCTTCGGCAAGTTTTGCAAAATCAGGGATCCTCTTAGAGTGAAGGTCAGTATTCGAATAACGCTCTCTATAAAAGAGTGCCTGCCATTGACGAACCATTCCTAAGCTCTCATTGTTGATGACAGCCACTTTGATCGGAATGTCATTTAGCGCGCAAGTTACTAACTCTTGATTTGTCATCTGGAAACAACCATCACCATCAATTGCCCAAACTGGAGTGTCAGGAGCACCAACTTTTGCGCCCATCGCAGCTGGAACGGCGTATCCCATCGTGCCAAGGCCTCCGGAGTTGAGCCAGGTTCGAGGTTTTTCAAATTTAACAAATTGCGATGCCCACATCTGATGTTGACCAACTCCTGCAACATAGATCCCATCAGGGCCAGTAATTGCGCCGATTCGCTCAATTACATATTGTGGAGAAAGTGATCCGTCACCAGGCTCGCTATATCCAAGAGGATATCTCTGGCGCAGCGAATTGATCTGCTTCCACCATTGGCTGATATCGGCTCTGTTCCTGGCATACTCAGCCTTAAGAGCAGGAATTAGCGCCCTCATGGTTGGGCCAAGATCGCCAATAATCGGCACATCGGCATAACGATTCTTGCCAATCTCTGCAGGATCGATATCTGCATGAATTACCTTGGCGTCAGGGGCAAATGTAGAGAGTTTTCCAGTTACTCGATCATCAAAGCGAGCACCTAGGGTGATAAGCAAATCTGCTTTCTGAAGTCCAGTTACTGCAGCAACAGTTCCATGCATTCCAGGCATACCCAGATGTTGGCTATGGCTATCTGGAAATGCTCCACGGGCCATAAGGGTTGTGACAACAGGGGCTCCCACTAACTCTGCCAACTGCAAGAGCTCTTTAGCAGCATTAGCCTTTATTACTCCTCCGCCAATATAGAAAATGGGTTTACTTGCTTGGGCTATGAGTGATGCTGCTTCACGAATTGCCTGAGCATCAGGCTCTGCATGAGGGTGATAACCCAGAAGATTCAATTTCTTGGGATAGTTGTAAATTGTCATCTTCTGTAGAGCATCCTTAGCAATATCAACTAGAACTGGCCCTGGTCGACCCGAGGAGGCAATATAGAAAGCTTCGGCCATGGCCCGCGGAATTTGGGCAGGATCTGTAATTAGATAATTGTGCTTTGTCACCGGCATGGTGATTCCACGAATGTCGGCCTCTTGAAAGGCATCGGTTCCAATAGCAGCTGAAGGAACTTGGCCAGTTATGGCAACGATAGGAACTGAATCCATCTGAGCATCAGCAATTGGAGTAACCAAATTTGTTGCCCCAGGCCCAGAGGTTGCAACACAAACTCCGACTCGACCAGTGACCTGGGCATAACCAGTTGCGGCATGTCCTGCCCCCTGTTCATGGCGGACTAGAATGTGGCGAATCTTTGAATCAAAGATTGGGTCATAGGCAGGGAGAATTGCTCCCCCAGGAATACCGAACATGACATCAACGCCAGAATCTTCCAGAGCGTTAACTAGCGCTTGGGCGCCAGTTAGCTCGTTTGCCATCTTGGTCCTCCTTCCAAAAATATCTTGCCCACTAATAGAAAAACCCCCAGTTTCCTGAGGGTGCGCGTGAACTTCGCTTTAGTTCACGCGCAACGAATCACCACTGAAACAAGAACTGAGACAGAAGTTGATTTCGCTGACATGGGAGCAAGTATCTCCTGATAGAAAGTATGAGTCAACCCTCAAGACGGCTATCTCACAATTTGAACGGGGCTTCATCCCCTCTCTAATCGCAGACCGCTCCCTTTGATGCCGAGCCCACCAGCCTCACATACTTGCCTAGCACCCCTGAGGTGTACCTACTGGGTAGCGGCCTAAAGCTTGCCAGCCTCCTTGCTAACTCACTTTCATCAACTAGCAAATCTAGAGTCCTGGCATTGATATCAATACGAATTCGATCGCCATCTTTAACAAGGGCAATCGCTCCACCATCAACTGCCTCAGGGGCAACATGCCCCACGCAAAGTCCAGTTGTGCCACCAGAGAATCTGCCATCGGTAATTAGGAGAACAGATTTTCCAAGACCAGCACCTTTTATGGCGCCAGTAATCATTAACATCTCGCGCATTCCCGGACCACCCTTTGGCCCCTCATAGCGAATCACTACAACATCGCCTGCAGCAATCGTTCCATCTCCTAGGGCTTGCATAGCGGCTTGCTCGCGATCAAAGACTCTGGCAGGTCCTTCGAACAAATCAACTCCAACTCCAGCGACCTTTGTCACGGCGCCATCTCTAGCAAGTGACCCGCCCAGAATTGTGATTCCACCACTTACGCCCATCGGCCTCTTAACCGCTCTTAAGATCTCACCATCAGGATCTGGTGGATTAATGTCAGCTAAGTTCTCAGCCATAGTTTTTCCGGTAACGGTTAGGCAATCTCCATGAAGCAGACCAGCATCAAGCAGAGCCTTTAATACCACCGGAATCCCCCCGACTTTATCAACATCACTCATGACGAATCTGCCGAATGGCTTTAGATCACCAAGGAGTGGGACTCTTGAACCAATTCGATGGAAATCATCTAGAGATAGACCGACCTTGGCCTCATGCGCGATTGCTAGTAAGTGAAGAACAGCATTTGTTGATCCACCCAGGGCCATAACTGCGGTAATGGCATTTTCAAATGCGCCCTTACTTAGAATGTCTCTAGTGGTAATTCCCTGTCTGATCAACCCCACGACCGCGGCGCCGGATTTGACCGCATAGCTATCGCGCCTGCGATCAACTGCCGGAGGAGCTGCAGATCCTGGAAGAGATAGACCGATAGCTTCTCCGACTGTGGCCATAGTGTTTGCGGTGTACATCCCGCCGCAGGCACCCTCGCCCGGACATATTGCCCGCTCAATTCTATCTACCTGCTCTTGAGAAATTAAGCCTCTTGCACACGCTCCAACTGCTTCGAAGGCATCAATGATTGTGACATCCTTCCCATCGACTTGCCCTGGAAGAGTAGAGCCGGCATAAACAAAAACGCTAGCAACATCAAGGCGCGCTGCTGCCATCATCATTCCTGGCAGTGACTTATCACAGCCTGCAAAGGTGACCATGCCATCAAGGCACTCTGCCTGCATTACCGTCTCAACCGAATCTGCAATGACCTCCCTTGAAACAAGTGAAAAGTGCATTCCTTCATGGCCCATAGAGATGCCATCAGAGACTGAGATGGTGCCAAATTGCATGGGAAATCCGCCAGCATCTATAACGCCCTGCTTTGATGCTTTTGCTAGACGATCTAGCGAGAGATTACATGGAGTAATCTCATTCCAAGAAGATGCAATTCCGATCTGCGGTTTAACCCAATCCTCATCTTTCATACCAACTGCTCTTAGCATTCCGCGAGCAGGGGCGCGTTCGAGTCCATCAGTCACTAAGCCTGAACGTGGCTTCATTGGATTTGTCATAAGTCAATCCTACTTATCCTTGACCTAAATGCTTAAGGAGCAGATCTCGCACCTTTGCCGCATCTGCTTGTCCTTTCGACTCCTTCATCACCGCGCCAATTAAGGCACCTGATGCCGGAATATTTCCCCCTCTTACCTTCTCGGCTACATCTGGGGCCGCTGCAATTGCTCGCTCGATTGCTGCCATCAAAGATGAATCATCAGAGACAACTTTGATGCCGCGACTTTGAATTATCTGACCTACCCTGCCCTCGCCATTAATGAGGGCTTCCACAACTTGACGAGCTAATTTATCGGTCAACTCTCCCTTAACAATGAGAGCCACAATCTCAGCAACATCTGCCGCGCTAATCGCTAGATCTGATGCAGCAACTGATCGCTCATTGGCGATTCTGGCAATCTCGCCTAGCCACCAAGAGCGGGCCCGCGTGGGATCTGCTCCTAGTTTCACAGTTGCCTCAACTAGATCTAAGACATCAGCATTGATCATCGCTGCCATCTCTTTATCGGGTGCCTGCCAAGCCTCTTGCAACTTCTTTCGTCTAACCGAAGGCTTCTCTGGCAGAGTCGCTGCAATCTTTTCAATCATTTCTTTGCTAGGAGCAATCGGCACCAGATCTGGCTCTGGGAAATATCGGTAATCCTCAGCCTGTTCCTTTGATCGACCAGAAGTTGTCAGACCAGTATCTTCATGGAAGTGTCTAGTTTCTTGAATTACTCGCTGATTAGAATTAAGTAGTTCAGCGTGGCGAATTATCTCCCCCCGAATGGCTCTCTCCACGGATTTCAGTGAGTTAACATTCTTAGTCTCACTCCTTGTTCCAAGTTTTTCAGATCCAATTGGGCGAAGCGAGACGTTGGCATCGCAGCGAAGAGATCCCTGTTCCATCTTCACGTCACTTACGCCAAGAGCGCGCAAAATATCACGAAGCTCAGAGACATATGCCCTAGCAACTTCTGGGGCATGCCTTCCAGTTCCGTCAATGACTTTTGTAACAATCTCCACCAAAGGAATGCCTGCGCGGTTGTAATCAAGTAGTGAGTAATCAGCCCCATGGATTCGCCCAGTTGCTCCACCCATATGCAGAGACTTTCCGGTGTCTTCCTCCATATGAACGCGCTCAATTTCAATTCTAAAGTCCTTACTTCCTTCATCAGTATCGATTGTTATATCTAGATATCCGTTAGTGCAGATTGGCTCGTCATATTGTGAGGTTTGGAAATTCTTTGGCATATCGGGATAGAAGTAATTCTTTCGGGCGAAACGACTAAATGGAGCAACTGAGCAATTTAGGGCAAGTCCTATAGCAATGGTGTATTCGATAGCTTTTGCATTAGCTACTGGAAGTGCTCCTGGAAGTCCTAGACACACCGGACATGTTTGAGTGTTCGCAGCTGCTCCAAATACCGTGTTACAGCCACAGAACATCTTTGAAACCGTGGCTAATTCAACATGAACCTCAAGTCCAAGAGAGGGCTCATATCTAGCGATCGCCTCTTCATACCTAAGAGCCATCATCTAGCTCCTAGCTTTGGAGCTAAATTAAGTATTGGGCCTTGCCATTTGAAGACAAGCTCTGCTTCAAGGGCTGCCCCGGCTTTATACATCAGATCATCTTTCATGGCAGGTGCCATGATTTGAAATCCTGCTGGTAGCCCATCTTCAAATGCAAGTCCGGAAGGAAGCGACATGCCGCCAATTCCGGCTAAGTTTGTGGGGATAGTAGCGATGTCATTCAAGTACATCGCAATTGGGTCATTGGCTTTTTCGCCAATTTTAAAGGCGGTAGTGGGAGCAGTTGGTGAGACTAAGACATCTGCTAACTTAAAAGCGCTCTCAAAATCGCGAGAGATTAAGGTTCTTACCTTCTGAGCGCTTCCATAATAGGCATCGTAGTAACCACTGGAGAGGGCGTAGGTTCCAAGAATAATTCTGCGCTTTACCTCTCTTCCAAAGCCAATCTGCCTAGTGGCATTCATTACCTCTTCAGCAGAGCCCTCGCCCCTTCTTATTCCATAACGCATGGCATCAAAGCGAGCTAGGTTTGATGAGCATTCACTGGGTGCGATCAAATAGTAGGCAGCTAAGGCATAATCAAAATACTTACAAGAAACCTCCACAATATCGGCGCCCAGAGATGCCAAGATCTCTAGAGATTCATTGAAGAGCCTTAGAACTCCTGGTTGATAGCCATCGCCTTGAAGCTCTTTGATGACTCCAATTTTCATTCCTCCCACATTCCCATCTTTAGCAGCAGCAACTACTGCTGGGACTGGAGCGTTGATTGACGTTGAGTCAAGTGGATCGTGGCCGGCGATTGCTTCGTGAAGATATGCCGCATCAAGCACAGTTCTGGCACATGGCCCTGCTTGATCAAGGGAAGATGAGAATGCAACTAGGCCATACCTAGAGACTGCGCCGTACGTTGGTTTTACTCCCACCGTTGCCGTTACTGCAGCCGGTTGGCGAATTGATCCCCCAGTATCAGTTCCGATAGCAAATGGTGCTTGAAATGATGCTATAGCTGCAAATGAACCACCACTTGATCCTCCAGGGATGCGAGTTAGGTCCCAAGGATTTCTAGTAGGACCATAGGCTGAGTTTTCAGTAGATGAACCCATAGCGAACTCATCCATATTGGTCTTGCCTAATATGACAATGCCGTTTTCTCTTAACCTTCTTACGACAGTTGAATCATAAGGAGGGCGCCACCCCTCAAGCATCTTCGAGCCACAGGTAGTGGGAATCCCTTTTTGAACTAGGACATCTTTAAGAGCTAGCGGAACACCAGCTAGTAGGGAGAGTCTCTCTCCAGCCCTTCTCTTAGCATCAACTTGTTCTGCTTGCTCTAAAGCCCCTTCTCTATCAATATGTAGAAAAGCGTTAACTTGGGAATCAACTCTTGAAATCTGATCTAGATGGGCCCTAGTTAACTCAACGCTAGTAATTTCTCCACTCGCTAGAGATTTGGCCATCTCTGCTGCGCTCTTCCTGATCATTACTCTTCACCCAAGATTTGCGGAACTTTGAATCTCTTCCCCTCTTGCGCGGGAGCCCCAGATAGAGCCTCCTCTGGGGTAAGACTTGGGCGGACTTGATCTTGGCGGAATACATTTACAAGAGGCAGTGGATGAGAAGTTGGCGGAACATCGCTTCCAGCCACTTCCTGAACGCGAGCAACAGCGTCAAGAATTACAGAAAGCTCTTTGACAAGTCCAGCTAATTCATCCTCTGATAAGTCTATGCGCGCTAATTTGGCTAGATTTGCCACATCATCGCGGGAGATACTTGACATATAGGTCATCTTACCGAAGAGCTATCACTGCCAGTGAATTACTTTCGGATCTGGCCATCTCCTCTCACTATCCATGTGGTGGTCGTCATCTGTTCAAGGCCCATCGGACCGCGAGCATGAAGCTTCTGATTTGATATTCCAATCTCAGCGCCAAACCCCATCTCTTGGCCGTCTGTGAATCGCGTAGAGGCATTTATCATCACTGCCGCGCAATCAGAGAGAGCAATGAATCTCTCTGCGCGCTCATTCGATTCAGTAACAATAGCCTCGGTGTGATTGGTTCCGTACTTCAAAATGTGAGCTGCAGCGCTATCTAGGTCAGCAACGACTGCCACATTCATCTCTAGTACTCCGTACTCAGTTGACCAATTTTCCTCATCTGCAAGTGACGCTGGAATTGATAGTGAATTAGCGATTTCAAGGCTTGCCTGATCACAATGAAGAATCACCCCTGCTTGATGTAGTTCTTTAAGGGCAAGCGGCAGGAACTCACCGCTGATCTCTTGATGAACTAGGAGAGTCTCTGCAGCGTTACAGACACTTGGGCGATGAGTCTTCGAGTTAATTACTATCGGAAGCGCTTTAGCAAAATCAGCGCTCTCATCAATATAGACATGGCAAACACCGGCGCCTGTTTCAATGGTAGGAACAGTTGAATCATCGACAACCATCCGAATTAGATCAGCACTTCCCCTTGGGATGACTAGGTCAACCTTGCCTCTGGCATGAAGCAGAGCTCTGGTGGTATCGCGGTCGTTTGAGGGAATCAATTGAATAACCTCACTTGAAATATCACCTTTTTCTAGTGCGCCTCTCATGATTTCTACTAACACTTCATTGCTTGACTGAGCAGATGATGAACCACGAAGCAGAGCAGCATTTCCTGACATTAAAAGAATTACTGCAGCATCGACAGTTACATTCGGGCGGGCTTCATAGACCATTCCTACAACTCCAAATGGAACACTTAACTGGGTGAGCTTTAGGCCATTACTTAATGCTCGTTCTCGCAAGACATTTCCAAGGGGGTCATCAAGGGCTGCAACTTGGCGAGCGCCGGAGGCAATACCCTTGATTCGCTCAGAATCAAGGGCTAAGCGATCAAGAAGGGATGAATTAAGTCCATTGGCTTTTCCGCGCTCTAGATCTAAATGATTGGCAGCAAGAATTTCACTGGTATGGGCCTCAAGGGCATCAGCGATTGCAAGAAGTGCACCCTGTCGTTTGCTATAGCTAGCAGTACTTAGGCTCTTTGCTGCCTCTCTTGCCCGATCTGCTAAATCGGCAATCAACTGATCATTGTTCACAAGAGCACCATGTCATCGCGGTGAACCAGCTCGCGCTCATACTCAGGACCTAATTCTCTAGCAAGATCTTTGGTCGTGCGCCCCAGCATTGCTGGAATTTCTCCAGAATCAAAAGCAACTAGTCCACGAGCAATAACGCTGCCATCCTCTCCTACAATTTCGATTGTGTCTCCGGAGCTAAACTCCCCTTCCACTGCCTTAACTCCTGCAGGAAGAAGGGAAGTACCACGCGCACGTAGGGCGCTAACGGCTCCAGCATCAATTACCAATCGACCATTACTACTTGCAGCATGAGCTAGCCAGAGCAGACGAGAGGATTTTCTTTCGGATAACGCTGCAAAGTATGTGCCAATCTCTGCCCCGCTTAGCGCCTGAGAGATCTCAGCAAGACAGGTCAAGAGCATGGGAATCCCTGCCTGCGTAGAAATTCTGGCAGCCTCAATCTTTGTGACCATTCCACCGCTACCCATCCTAGTTCCTGCTCCCCCAATCTGAGCACCTGCTAATTGCTCGAGTGAGTCGACTTGAGAAATCTTCTTTGCTGCCACCTTTTTAGGATTGGCATCATAGAGAGCGTCAACATCGGTTACTAGAACCAACAAATCAGCACCAATTAGATGAGAGACCAAAGCGGCAATCCGATCATTATCGCCAAAACGAATCTCTTGAGTTCCAACTGAATCATTCTCATTGATGATTGGGACTACCCCTAGCGCAAGTAACCTAAATAACGTGCGTTGGGCATTCTGATAATGTGATCTACGAACGATATCTTCAATAGTTAGAAGCACTTGAGAAGCTGTGATCTTATGGCTCCTTAGAGCTTCGGTGTAGCTATGAATCAAAAGCCCTTGCCCCACTGATGCTGCCGCTTGTTGAGTTGCAAGATCTGCAGGTCTGCTACTTAAGCCAAGGGGCGCAAGTCCTGCGGCGATCGCTCCTGATGAAACAACAACAACTTCCTTTCCGCTTGCCTTTAACTGAGCCACTGCTGCTGCCAATTTGATTACTGCCTCGCTATCAAGTCCGGCCCCCTCTACTCCAGTAAGACTTGAGGAGCCAATCTTGATAACTATTCGCTTTGCTTTAATTACCGCATCGCGATTCATAACTGCTCCTCCTTTTCTCTTCCTGGATCTGTGGGATCTTCCACCTGGTACTCCCATTGCTGGGCTAATTCTTCATCATCTAATTGATCAATTGCCTCTTCATCCAACTTCTCCCATCCGCGTGGGATGCGTAGATCATCGCCACGAGGCCCTCCTAGAAGTTCGGCCCCTGCCTCAATCGTTGGCTCCCAGTCAAAGACCACCGCATCATCACCTATGCCAATACGAACCTCATCGCCTTGCTTGGCACCTAGCCTAAATAATTCTTTTTCGACTCCTAAACTTGCAAGGCGATCTGCTAGATATCCCACCGCTTCAGCGTTTCTGAAGTTTGTTTGATGAACCCATCTCTCAGGACGAGATCCAACGACTGTAAATGAGCCATCATCATTGGCAGTGATCTTGAAGCCGGCATCATCAATTGGAGTTGGGCGAAGCACAATCTTCACCTTCGCTTGCCCGCTCTCCTGCTTTCGATGTTCTGCAACTAATCTAGCCATGGCATATGACAGTTGCTCAAGGCCGATTCTTGAAGCTGCTGAGATTTGGTAAACCTCATGACCCATATTTCTTAAGATCGGTTCAACCATGTCTGCCATAGCTTTGGCATCAGGAAGATCAACTTTATTGAGCGCAATTATGCGAGGGCGAGTACTTAGATCCTCGGCATACTTCTTCAATTCATCTTCAATTACTTCAAAATCTCTAATTGGGTCGCGATCGGTTTCCAGTGTTCCGCAATCTAGAACATGCACTAAGGCTGCGCAGCGCTCAATGTGGCGCAGGAACTGCAGGCCAAGGCCCTTTCCTTCAGAGGCTTTTGGAATTAATCCTGGAACATCTGCAACGGTAAATCTCGCCTCTCCTGCTTTAACGACTCCAAGATTTGGCGCAAGGGTAGTAAAGGGATAGTCAGCAATCTTTGGTCTGGCTGCAGAGATAGCACCAACAAGTGATGACTTTCCTGCGCTGGGATAACCAATTAGACCGATATCTGCGACAGACTTGAGCTCTAGAATTAGCGTTCGCTTTTCACCAGGTTCACCAAGGAGTGCAAAACCTGGAGCTCTGCGACGGCTTGAAGCTAGAGCATAATTTCCAAGTCCACCCAATCCACCTTTAGCGGCAACAAATCTAGTTCCGTTACCAACTAGATCTGCAAGCACCCGGCCTTCTTTACTCAACACCACTGTTCCATTAGGAACTCCAAGGATCAAATCTTGCCCATCAGGTCCATTTTTCAGCGCGCCATATCCCTGTCTTCCAGAGCTTGCGCTGCGATGTGGTGAGTGATGAAAGTCAAGCAGGGTGGTCACGCTTGGATCCACTACCAAGATAACATCTCCCCCGCGTCCCCCGCTTCCTCCATCTGGGCCACCAAGTGGCACAAACTTTTCCCGGTGAACTGAGACGCAGCCATCGCCACCTTTGCCTGCTGCAGCATGGAGAGTCACGCGATCAACGAAGATTGTCATCTGACTCTGGCCTTTCTTGGATTAGGCGGATAGATAAAAAGCGGGCCCGTATGCACGGACCCGCAATTCTCTAAGTCCGTTGCTTAGGAGACCGGAACGATGTTTACAACGCGACGACCGCGAGCGCTTGCAAACTCCACTGAACCTGAAGCTAGTGCAAATAGCGTGTCATCCTTGCCGATTCCTACATTCTTGCCTGGGTGAAACTTGGTGCCACGTTGGCGAACGAGAATCTCGCCGCTGTTGACTACCTGACCACCAAATCTCTTGATTCCAAGAAATTGCGGATTGGAATCGCGACCATTTCGGGTTGAGGAGACCCCTTTTTTCGATGCCATTTATGCCAACCCCTTTACTTCATACCATTAATCGCAGTGATCTTCACGCGAGTGTTCTTGGAACGAAAGCCCTGACGACGGCGATGGCCGGTCTTATTCTTAAAGCGCAAGATATGGATCTTTGGACCCTTGACCTCTTCAATTACCTCCCCAGTCACTTTAACTCCAGAGAGAACTTTTGGATCACTGGTAACTGCTGCGCCATCTACGACTAAGACGGCAGGAAATGAGATGGTCGAACCGGTGGCAGCATCGATGCGATCTACAAAGAGAGTGTCGCCCACAGCGACCTTCTCCTGGCGACCGCCAGCTTTAACTATTGCGTAGACCATGGTCCTTCCATTTCTTTACTTAACTCAAGACCCTTATCGGGGCAGGGGCAAAGGTTACGGATTGAGCCTATCTAGGGTCAAACTGAGTTAGGCAGTGACAACCCCAGAGCTGGCAGCCCTGCGCTTGCGCCTACCAAAGCCTCTCTTTTGGCCAAAATACCCTTCTTTCTTCGTCGGGCTAACATTTTCTTCAAGGCTGATCTCCTCATCACTTTCTGAATCATCAGAGGTCTGACTCTCCTCTTTGTTGGCTCTAGCTGGAATGAATCCACGATCAAGGCCCTTCTTATTCACTGGATCCATATGAACATGAATTCCGCGACCACCACAACTATCACAGGTAGTTGAGAAGGCTTCAATTAATCCTTGTCCCACTCTCTTTCGAGTCATCTGCACTAGACCAAGGGAAGTCACTTCAGCTACTTGATGCTTAGTTCTATCTCTGCCTAAACATTCAACCAAACGTTTAAGCACCTGCTCGCGATTTGATTCTAGAATCATATCGATGAAGTCGATAACAATAATTCCACCTAGGTCGCGCAGTCTTAATTGACGAGCAATTTCCTCCGCTGCCTCTAGGTTATTCTTGGTAACAGTCTCTTCTAGGTTTCCACCTTTTCCAATGAATTTTCCCGTATTGACATCAATTACCACCATCGCCTCAGTGCGATCAATTACCAGAGATCCGCCAGATGGCAGATAGACTTTACGGTCTAGAGCTTTAGCCAGCTGCTCATCGATTCTATTTTCGACAAAGAGATCTTCTCCTTGGCTATATTTTTCAACCTTGGAAAGCAGTTCTGGGGCAATATGGCCAAGATAATTGTTAATATCATCCCAGGCATCGCTCCCTTGAACGGTGAGCTTGCGGAAATCCTCATTGAAAACATCTCTAATCACTCGAACCGCCAGATCTGGTTCACCGTAGAGTAGTGATGGAGCCGAAGTGCTGGAATTCTCCGACTTCGCCTTGATGTCATCCCACTGGGCCTTAAGGCGGATTACATCTCGGGTGAGCTCTTCATCGCTAGCGCCCTCTGCTGCAGTTCTGACAATTACGCCTTCGTCATCCGTGATCAAACCTTTGAGGATTTCCTTCAGGCGCGAGCGCTCGGTGTCAGCAAGGCGTCTTGAGATTCCGCTCATTCCGCCACCTGGAACATAAACCAGATACCTGCCAGGAAGTGAGATCTGGCTGGTTAGGCGAGCACCTTTCTGTCCAATTGGATCCTTAGTCACTTGAACCAATACTGATTGACCGGTCTTTAAAACCTTCTCAATCTTTCGCTCTTGATTGTCGGCAAGGCCGGCAGTATCCCAATTAACTTCACCGGCATAGAGAACCGCATTTCGTCCTTTGCCAATATCAACAAATGCAGCCTCCATCGATGGTAGAACGTTTTGAACTTTTCCAAGATAAACGTTTCCAACATAGGAGATATTGCTATTGCGATTGACGTAATGCTCTACCAATACTTTATCCTCCAGGATCGCAATCTGAGTCCTATCGCCTTGCTGGCGAACTAACATCTCACGGTCTACCGACTCACGTCTTGCTAGAAATTCAGCGTCGGTGAGAATTGTTCCACGGCGACGGTTCTCACGGTAATCGCTATAGCGCGCTCTCTCACGGCCGCGATCACGATCTCGATCTTCAAAGCGACGAGGAGGGCGACTAAAGCTCTTCTTTTCTCTAACAGGCTTTTCTTGAACCGGGCGAGGCTCTCGCACCTTCACTACAGTTAAGACGCCATCTTCTTCAATCCTCTCACCTGGTGCTACTCCATCGCTGCCAGAGCGGCGACGGCGGCGGCGCTTCTTGAATCCAATAGTGCCCTCGCTATCGCTACTTGGGCCTTGGCTTACCTCTGGACTCTTTGCTGAGCTCTCATCTTTTTCGAATCTGCGACGTGAGCGTCCGCCTCTGCGGCGACGGCGACGTCCACTTTCTCTATCCGCCGCACTCTCATCAGAGAGTTCAGCTGCGCTCTTAGTAGCTGGCTTGGCTCTTGGAACAGCAGCAACTGGCGCTGCTTGAAATATTGGAGCCGGGATTACCCCGGCCTTAGGTTTCTTCTCTTTAGCAACAGGGGCGCTTTCACTTGGCTCTGCTGCTTTACTTGCGCTTTTCTTTACAGCGCGCTTACGCACCTTTATTGGCTCTTCGGCCATACGATCAAATCCTTCTTATAAGTTTTCACAAACGCTTCTGTTGAAAGCACTTGCTAAAAAATCTGTGGTGGCGCCGTTATCTGGATCTGCCGACCGCACCTAAAGAGCGGTCTGGGCGACCTCAAGAACGTGAGGCGACTTAGAACGGGATAAGTATGGCAGATGTTCGAAGCCTGCGCCTAATTAGGCGCAAAATCAGCTGTTTCGCCGCGTTCTTTGATAGACGTTCTGCAGTAGGCCAAAAGCGATCATGTTGGCAAACATCGCAGAACCCCCATAGGAGAGGAATGGCAGCGGAACCCCAGTCATTGGCATAACTCCCATAGTCATGCCGATATTTTCAAAGATCTGAAAAGAGAACCAGGCAACCACTCCGATACAGACCATCTTGCCAAATAGATCGGTAGTGGTCCTGGCAATAGCAAAGGCGCGCATCAATAGAATCAAATAAAGAAGCAAGATAAATGATGAGCCAAGAAAGCCTAGCTCTTCACCAGCAACGGTAAAAATGAAGTCGGTCTGCTGCTCTGGAACAAATCGACCATTAGTCTGTGGTCCATCGAATAGACCCTTGCCAAGGAGGCCACCTGATCCAATAGTTATGCGAGCCTGTCTTAGCTGATATCCACTTGCAAGTGGATTTGCTAAGGGATCAACAAATGATTCAAGGCGATCTAACTGATACTCGCTCACCTCACCACTTGCTACTGCCACATAGACACCAACTGCTCCAGTAACTAGAAGTCCTGTCACCCAATATAGCGATGCACCAGAGAGGGAAATCATGGTAATCACTGCGGCTGAAATTATTAAGACCGTGCCAAAGTCTGGTTGGGCCACAATCAAAACCATGGGAAGTCCTGCAAGTGCTAGCGCTTGCAGGACTTGCTTATTACTTGGTCGATTCAGACCTGTCATGCGCTCTGAGAGAATCAATGCCATTCCGACGATGATTGAAATCTTCGCAAGCTCTGCTGGCTGAAATTGCAGGCCGCCAGGAAATGAAATCCACGAGCGAGCTCCATTAATAGTTGATCCAAGTCCTGGAATCAAGACTGCAACTAGGCCCAATACTCCAAGGCCCCAGACAAATGGGGTGTAGGCCCGAAGTAGTCGGTAATCAATAAGAGTTGTGCCGCAAGCCAGAGTGATACCGATAATGACATTAACTACCTGGCGCTTGAGGTAATACTCTGGGTCTAGGCCATTGGCAGCAAACCAATCTCTGGTGGCTGCATAAACCAGGACAATTCCAATCAATAGAAGAATAAGGACTGCAGAATTTAACAACTGATCAACTCCGGCAAGGAATCCTTTTCTCTTCCGGCTCTTGAGTGGAATTCTCATGATAGCGGTGCCTTTGAAGAATCTATCCTTGGAAGGACCTTGGGGGTGCCATTAGGAATTATTGCGACTCTGCCGTTGGTGCCAAATATATGTTCGTAGATATTTCTAACTCCCACCCCGCTAGTGCTAGCGCCAAAGCCACCCTGACTTACCATCATCACCACGGCATATTTTGGTTTCTTACTTGGAGCAAATGATGCAAACCAAGAGGTGTCACCTTTGCTTGAACCATCAAGATTTCTGCCAAAGACCTGACCTGTTCCAGTCTTGCCGCTTACCTCAACCCCCACTCCTGAAAAAGCTCTCGTTGCAGTTCCTGATGTAACCACTGCTCGAAGGGAGTTCTGCAGAAACTTAAGCGTTGATTTCTCTATGGGAAGCCGGCCGCTAATCTCTGGCTCAAATTCCCTTACTACTCTCCCGCTTGGTTCGACTATTGCCTTAGCAATCTTTGGCACCATCAACTTTCCTCCATTGGCAAGCGCTGCATAAACCACAACTAATTGCAGAGGTGTCATCAGCGTATCTCCCTGACCAATTGAGAAGTTGACCATATCCCCAGCTCGAACTTTGTCACCATCTAGGCAATTCTCTCTGGCTATTTCAATTAAGTATGGGGTGAGCTGGGACTTCTTGGCCTTTTGAGTGTAGTTGCAGTAGAAATCTTTATTCCTCTCATACCAATCTAGCTTCCACTGCCGATCTGGAAGGCGCCCTGATTGCTCTGATGGGAGATCCACTCCGGTTTTCTTGCCAAGACCATATCCCTTCGCTGAATTGAAAAAAAAGTCATTTGGGCTGGGTTTCGGCTTTAGACCGCCATCTCTTACCCATTCATCATAGGCGATCTGATACCAGATAGAGTCACAAGAAATTGCAATGGCTGTAGTCATGCTTATTCGACCAGTTGCCTTGCTATCGTAATTTCTAAATACCCGATCGCCAATCTTAACTTCTCCGGGGCATTGGTAAGTCGCCTTCAGGCTATATCCCGCCTCGACTGCTGCAGAGAGTGAAATCACTTTGAACGTTGATGCTGGAGCAAATTCACCCTGAATCGCCCGTGAGAGAGCTGGAACTCCCGTGTTCTGACTATATAGATCTTTTGCCTGTTTGACGGTTATGCCATCTTCCCAGATATTTAGATCATAATCTGGATAAGAAGCCATGGCGAGAACTTCACCGGTGCTAACATCCATGACGATTGCTGCCCCTGAATCTCCACGGTGGCCATTGGCTCTTGCACGAAAGATTGCATCTTTCAACTCTGTCTCAACTGCTGCCTGTAATTTAGCATTGAGACTAAGGATTAGATGATTTCCTGCAGCGGGTGCTCTATTAATCAATTCTCGCCTCACAATTTCCTTACGATCAACAATGACCTTCTTAATCCCAGGGACCCCTCTTAGTTCCTCATCATAGAGAAGCTCGACTCCTGCCTTGCCAATTAGCTCGTTTCGATAATAGGGTTTTCCCTCCTCGCTATTTAGATTCTTTTCAGTTATTGGCCCAAGATAACCAAGGACATGAGTGGCTCTCTCGCCAGCTGATGATGGATAGAAACGGATTGGGACGGGCTTGGCATCGATTCCAGCAAAGAGGTCAGATCCTTCTAGGATGGTAAATACTTGATTCTCACTTGCTTCTTTAGTTATCGGAATTGGTTGATAGCGATTTCCATTCCAACATCCATCTCGCTCACCTCTTGCTAATTCACCACAGAGCCTAGTTCTTGTGTAGATATCGGCATATTCCAGCATTAGAACCTCTGCCACCCTGGCCAGCACTGATTCGCCCTTATCTTCTAATTTATCCAGGACCAATCGATCTGCTGTGACCATTAGCCCTGCTTTATTTGTTGCAAGTGCGTTTCCTTCAATATCAACAATCAACCCCCGAAGAGCGGGGATGACGATGTCTCTGCTTTGATTATCAAGTGCTGCCTCCTGATAGCGAGGTCCATCAGCGATCTGCAGATAAAAAAGCCGTCCAAACAATGAGAGCATTAGTGAGATGACTAATACTTGAGCAACTAGAAGTGTTAGCGCTGAACGATCCCTCATCTATTGCTGCCTTGCAGTAAGAGTGGCTTTATGAAGTCTAACTGCCACTGGAACATAAAGAGGTGAGAGTAGGACGCTCCATAAGGCATTTCCGAATATACTTCGAATCACATATGAGGCAGAGCCAACTTCTTGACCCAAGATTGCGCCGACTAACAAGAATAGCGTTAAAGCAAAGGTGCTTGCCAAAACCGTGGCACTTAGCATCACTAGTGGAGTCAATTGAGCATCAAGAGCGGCTCTAACGTTACTTGCCAATAAGAAACTCATGGATGCTAGTACAAAGGTCCATAGGCCAAAGGGTGCTTCAAGGGTTGGTGAAAGATCTAGGATCAATCCAGCGATGAATCCTGTGGTAACAGCGCTATCTCTCTGATCTTGAATTACCCAAGCCATAAAAAAGGCGAGATAGAGAGAGAATCCTGCAACTAGAAAATCGATCTGATTAATTAAAGCCTCTTGTATAAGAAAGAGAGTTAGAAAAATAAGTAAGACTCTAGGAAGGCGACTAATCTCCATAGCCCTGTACCTCCGACGTAGGGCTAGGCGTTACAAATACCGTAACTGTTGGAGCAGGCCTTGGAGCTTGAGGCACTAGAGCATCGCCAGGATCTCCGGCAACTGCTGCTAAAACTACGCTCACTACTGAGAGAGAATTTAGATCAACAAATCCATTAACTCTTCCCTCTTTAGTCAATTGGCCGACAGCATTTTCTACATAACTAACTTTTCCGACCGGCACCCCTGGGACAAAGGGTTTATCTCCAGAGCTTCCACGAGAGAGTAATACATCGCCAACGCTAATTACTGATGTTGCACTTAGCATCTGTAGTGAGTGGCTCTTATCGCCTTGTCCAAGCAGGATTCCCATATCTTGCTTTCCAGCAACCCTTACGCCAATTCGAAAGGATGGGTCATTCATTAATAGCACAATTGATGAGGAGGCAGTTGTCGACTTAACTACCCCGACGAGTCCCCCAGGGGCAATTACTGTCATATCTCGTCCAATTCCAGAATTACTTCCACGATCTAGAACTATCGTTTCGCTAAATGTTCCAATTCCACCTTTACTAATTACTCTTGCAGATACTGTCTTATAACGAGCTTTTCCAGCAAGATCTAAGACACCCTTTAGCGACTCTAATTGCGTCAGAGTATTCTCATTGAAAATAATCTGGCTCTTTAGCTCTTGATTCTCTGCTTCTAACCTGTCAATCCTTTCTTTACTTCGGCCTAGATTGCCGACCTCCGAGAAGAAATTACTAACTGGTGAAAAAACTCTAGTTGCTAGGCGCTCAACGGGGGCTAACACACTTTGAGTTCCACTTCTAAGCGATGAGAGAGGACTTACCCCTCTTAGGTCAAGGGTGATAATAAAAAGTGAGGTCACTAATAAGAAGACCCATCGGAGCCTACTTCTATTAGAGCCTCGACTTGCCATGACTTAACTAACGGCGAGGCTCGGAGATCAGAACTTTCTCTAGCGCCTCGAAATCTTCAACGCACTTTCCAGATCCTTCAACCACTGCATTTAGCGGTCTATCTGCAATATGGATCGGCATATTAGTTTCATGGCGCAACCTTTCATCTAAGCCCTTGAGAAGGGCTCCCCCGCCAGTTAGTACAACTCCGCGATCCATTAAATCCGATGCCAACTCTGGTGGAGTCTTATCTAGGGTTCCCTTAATAGCATTAATAATGGCATTAACTGGCTCCTCAATAGCTTTGCGAATATCTTCAGATGAAATCACAATAGTCTTTGGTAACCCCGTTGCTAAATCTCTTCCTCGAATTTCAGCATCTGGTTCATCGCGAAGAGGATATGCAGAACCAATTGCCATCTTAATCTCTTCAGCAGTGCGCTCACCTAGTAAGAGCGAGAATTCACGCTTTGCCCAATTAATAATGGCTTGATCAATCTCATCTCCGCCTACACGGATAGAGAGAGCAGAGACAATAGCGCCAAGTGAAATCACGGCAACCTCTGTGGTTCCTCCGCCAATATCGACAACCATATTTCCAGTTGGTTCGTGGATAGGAAGACCAGCGCCAATTGCTGCTGCCATTGGCTCCTCGATTATGTATACCTTTCTCGCTCCGGCTTCATACCCCGCATCTTTCACCGCGCGCTGTTCAACTCCAGTGATTCCTGACGGAACACAGATAACAATTCTGGGTTTTGCAAGATAGGTGCGCTTGTGAACCTGGCGAATAAAGAACTTGATCATTAAAGCGGTGGTATCGAAGTCGGCGATAACTCCATCTTTAAGAGGTCGAATGGCCACAATATTTCCTGGAGTTCTTCCAATCATTTTCTTCGCCTCAGTGCCAATCGCAAGAACTGCACCAGTATCTTGCTTAACGGCAACAACGCTTGGCTCATTAA
>VGBW01000006.1 GCA_016870365.1 Actinomycetota bacterium
AGCTAAACGCCAATGGAAAATGTAGATAGGCCCAGCGATAATCAAGGTAGTTAGTGAATTGACTATGCCCTTTAGAGCTTGGCGTTGATTGTTTTCGGTCAGGTTCTTCTTAATCTGATCAGCAGTTAGAGCCGAGTCTTTAGGCACTGAATAGGGATCAAAGTAACCAGGATCTGGCCATAGAACATCAACAATTCCTCTCACAACGCTAACTAGTGAAAAGAGGCAGGTAAGTAAGGTAACTAAACAGACAGCATAAACATAAAGCGAATACCAACCAATTCGATCTTCTCTCTTGGCAACAGCTGCGCTCTGGATCGGAACTGGCGCGCTTACCTTCGGTGAAACGCTCTTTGCCTTTGCAACCTGTTTTCTCTTGCCGCTTTTCTTTGCCATAGGTTGATTCTCACGCCTTTTGACCATATTTTCAATCTGCCGAACCGACATTAGACTAGGCCTCATGCTGCCAAAGATCATTCTCTACTACGGATTTGCACCCGTATCAGATCCACAGGCGCTTAAGCTCTGGCAGAACACTTTGGCACAATCCTTAAATCTCAAGGGGCGCATAATCATAAGTCGCCATGGAATAAACGGCACCCTTGGTGGTGATATGAATGATCTAAAAAGATATGTAAGAACGACTAAGGAGTACCCTGGGTTTAAGAAGATTGATTTTAAGTGGTCTGAAGGCACTGGAAATGATTTTCCAAGGCTTAGCGTGAAGGTCCGCGATGAATTGGTATCTTTTGGCGTAGCCGATGAAATTAAGTTGGATCAAAATGGCGTGGTTGATGGTGGCCAGCACCTAACTCCTGAAGAAGTACATAAGTTAGTCCAAGCGCGTGGTGAAGACGTCGTCTTCTTTGATGGTCGAAATGCTTATGAGGCTAAGGTTGGAAAGTTCAAGAACGCTGTTGTCCCACATGTGAAGACTACGAAGGACTTCTTGAGCGAGATCGAAAGTGGCAAGTTCGATCATCTAAAGAATAGGCCAATCGTTACCTATTGCACTGGAGGGATCCGTTGCGAGATTCTCTCCCGCGTTTTGAAGAAACGTGGCTTCGAAGAGGTCTACCAGATCGCCGGAGGCATCGTTCGATATGGCGAGAAGTACGGAGATAAAGGTCTCTGGGAAGGTTCGCTCTATACTTTTGATGGGCGGATGACAGTTGACTTCTCTGAAGATACCAAGACCATCGGTGAGTGTGATCTCTGTGGTTCACCGACAAAGTCATTTACAAATTGCGCAAACCAGTCTTGCCACCAGCTCTACCTACTCTGCGGCAAGTGTCTTTCCACTCCGAAAAACCTCGAGTGCGCTCATGTCGCGTCGGAAACTCTCACCAGCTGATAACAAGTACGCCCGCGGCGTAGTCGTGGTCTGTGCTGGTTCAAAGAAGTATCCAGGTGCGTCCTTGCTCGCAGTTGGTGGCGCGCGTCGCGGTAACGCTGGCTATGTGAAGTATTTGAGTGGCAACGCCTCATTATTGACTCAAGTGATTTCGAAGTTTCCCGATGTTGTTCCTATTTCATCTCTTTCAGAGGAGCGCGTCGATTCACTTCTTGTCGGACCTGGCGGGAGCACGCTCGCTTCATTTCCCGACATTCCACTAGTTCTTGATGGCGCAGCAATATCTAAGGTGAAGAGCCTTAAGAAACGAAGTTCAGTTACCGTCATAACTCCACATGAAGGAGAGTTGAAGTATCTTGGAATCGAATCCAGCGGTTCAAGAGAAGAGATAGCAAGAGCGATTGCCCGTGAGTTTGGAGTCATCGTTGTATTGAAGGGCAAGGGAACGATCGTCACCGATTCCGAACGGATCTTTGTCGATCGGATCGGTGGACCCGAATTGGCTACGGCCGGAACTGGCGATGTCCTTGCCGGCCTAATCGCATCATTTCTAGTTAATGTGAAAGATGGGGGTAAGGCATTTGACCTCGTATGCGATGCAGTTTCGTTACATTCCAGAGCCGGACGCCAGGCTGCGAAAAAATTCACATCTGTCACGGCCGTTGAAGTCCTTGAGGAACTTGGTAAAGTTTGAGTGACCCCGGGGGTAAGTGATTAGATTGCGACATGTCTGAGATTCTCCCCAACCCAGAGCGCGGTAAAGAGGTATTCGACTTAGAGAGAAAGTATGTCTTTCACTCTTGGTCGGCACAAGCACAGATCTCACCCCTCCCAGTTGCTGGTGGTAGAGGTTCATACTTCTGGGATTTTGAAGGGAAGAGGTATCTAGATTTTTCATGCCAACTCGTCTTCACAAATATTGGCTTTCAACATCCAAAAGTAATTGATGCAATCAAGGCGCAGGCGGATGTGCTAGCGACCGTTGCACCGCAAGTTGCAAATGACGCTCGTGGCCAAGCCGCCAAGCGAATCGTTGAGTTAGCTGGTCCTAAATTCGCAAAGATTTTCTTCACAAATGGTGGGGCTGATGGAGTGGAGAACGCGATTCGAATGGCGCGGCTCTTTACCGGTCGTAACAAGATTCTCTCGTTCTATCGTTCCTATCACGGCAACACATCGGCCGCTATTTCGGCGACCGGTGACCCGCGTCGTTGGCCAAATGAGTTCGCTTATGGGCATGTGCACTTCTTTGGGCCTTATTTGTATCGGAGTGCGTTCTGGGCCAAGTCCGAAGAAGAGGAGTGCGCCCGCGCCCTTGAGCACCTTGAGAACACCGTAATCTTCGAAGGCGCAAAGACAATCGGTGCAATCCTCATCGAATCGGTAGTTGGCACCGCCGGCGTCCTAGTTCCTCCGAAGGGCTATCTTGAGGGAGTTCGAGCGCTCTGTGATAAGCATGGAATCCTCTGGATCGCCGATGAAGTAATGGCTGGCTTTGGGCGAACCGGGAAGTGGTTTGCTTATCAACACTCCACAGTTGAACCAGACCTAATTGTTTTCGCTAAAGGAGTTAACTCAGGGTATGTCCCTCTTGGTGGCGTGGTTATCTCTACCCCCATCTCTGAGTCATTTGATGATCGGGTATTCCCAGGCGGACTTACCTATTCCGGACATCCACTTGCTTGTGCGGCGGCCGTGGCCACTATTGATGCGATGAAAGAAGAGAAGATTGTCGAACAGGCAGCGCAAATCGGTGAGAAAGTCATTGGACCAGGGCTCCGTGAGTTACAGAAGAGGCATAAGTTAATCGGCGAGGTACGCGGTCAAGGTGTTTTCTGGGCTATGGATCTGGTAACTGATAGGGTCTCACGAGCGCCACTTGCTCCCTATGGTGGCACTAGCCCAGCGATGACTGAGTTAGTCGCAGAGTGCAAGAAGCGTGGCCTGATGCCATTTGCAAACTTCAATCGCATGCATGTTGTTCCTCCGTGCAACATCAGTGAAGCCGAGGCTAAGGAGGGTCTTGCGATCATCGATCAGGCCCTTGAAAGCATCGCCAAGTACTACGAGGGTAAGGATTGATCTTGAGCGCAAAGCGAATATCTCATTACATCAATGGTTCTTCTTGGATAGGTGAGGTCCAAAGGAGTGGGGATGTATTTAATCCTGCCACCGGTGAGGTGAGCGCAAAGGTCGATTTCGCTACCGCCGAAGTTATCGATGAAGCGGTTGCTGCAGCCAAGAGAGCCGCGGTGGAGTGGCGCAACACCTCACTTGCAAAGCGCACCCAAGTTCTATTTGCTTTCCGCGAGATTGTCAATGCCAAGAAGGAAGAGTTGGCAAAGGCAATCACTCTTGAACATGGCAAAGTTCTATCCGATGCCCTCGGTGAGGTGACGCGTGGACTAGAAGTGGTGGAGTTTGCTTGTGGAATCCCACACCTTTTGAAGGGTGGATATAGCGAGGGCGTATCGACCGGAATCGATGTCTATTCGATCCGCCAACCGCTCGGGGTTGCAGCAATCATCTCTCCCTTTAATTTCCCGGCGATGGTTCCGATGTGGTTCTTCCCAATCGCAATCGCAGCTGGCAATTCTGTGATTCTGAAGCCAAGTGAGAAAGATCCGACTCCATCGCTCTTAATGGCCTCATATTGGAAAGAGGCGGGCTTACCCAATGGGGTATTTAACGTAGTCAACGGCGATAAGGTCGCAGTGGATCGCATCTTGGAGCACCCCGATATTGCTTCGGTCTCATTTGTGGGTTCAACCCCAATCGCTCAATACATCTACGTGAATGGCACAAAGGCCGGAAAGAGAGTCCAAGCGCTTGGTGGCGCGAAGAACCAAATGTTGGTGCTTCCAGATGCCGATCTGGAACTTGCAGCTGATGCTGCCGTTAATGCTGGCTTCGGTTCAGCCGGTGAGCGTTGTATGGCAATTTCCGCACTCCTTGCAGTCGAGCCGATTGGCGATAAGTTAGTCAACAAAATCGCAGAGCGAATGGGCAAGTTGCGTACCGGAGATGGAAGCGCCGGGGTAGATATGGGTCCGCTTGTTACATCAGTTCACCGCGACAAAGTTGCTTCATATGTCGATGCTGGTGAGCGTGAAGGCGCAAAGCTGGTTGTCGATGGCCGCAATCCAAAGGTCGATGGCGCCGCAAATGGCTTCTGGTTGGGTCCGACTCTCTTTGATCATGTAACCAAAGATATGTCGATCTATACCGATGAGATTTTTGGTCCAGTACTTTCGGTAGTGCGAGTTAAGAGCTATGACGAAGGATTGGCATTAATAAACAGCCACAGATACGGAAACGGCACGGCGATTTTTACCAATGATGGTGGCGCTGCTCGTCGATTCCAAAACGAGGTCACGGTAGGGATGATTGGAATCAATGTACCGATTCCAGTTCCGGCTGCTTACTACTCATTCGGCGGCTGGAAGAGTTCACTCTTCGGAGACACTCATGCCCATGGGACAGAAGGAGTTCACTTCTTCACTCGTGGAAAAGTTGTGACGAGCAGATGGCTTGATCCAAGCCATGGTGGAATTAACTTAGGATTCCCCCAAAACCGCTAACTCTTCTTTACAAAGTACGCCATAAGTTCATTAACTGGAGTGCTTGATAGCTTCTCATGATTGAGCGTCAATTCAGCGATCTTCTCTTGTTGAGCCTTATCGAAGATGCGGGCAAGGTTAGTTCGATACTTCTCTAATAGAAGCGGGATCCCCTCTTCCCTTCGGCGCTTGTGGCCGACCGGATATTCGATTGCGATCTCATCAACCTCGCTTCCATCCTTGAAGTAGACGGTTATCGCGTTAGTGATCGAGCGCTTTTCTGGGTCGTGATAGTCCTTAGTGAACTGTGGATCCTCGACGCACTTCATGCGCTCGCGCAACGAATCAATCCGCGGATCGGCGGCGATGTCATCTTCGTAGTCACGTGCGGTCAAGCGTCCGAAAATAAGTGGGATTGCGACCATATATTGAATGGTGTGATCACGATCCGCGGGATTGCCTAGCGGGCCCTTCTTGTCGATGATTCGAATACATGCTTCATGGGTTCTAATCTCGATGCGATCGATATCCGCATCGCTCTTGCCCCGCGCAACCATCTCTCGGTAAATCTTGAGTGCTGCTTCAACAGCCGTTTGGGCGTGGAACTCGGCAGGAAATGAGATCTTAAAAAGTACGTTCTCCATGACATAGGAACCATATGGGCGTTGGAATTTGAACTTGTTTCCTTTGAAGGATACATCGTAGAAGCCCCACGTCTTCGCAGATAAAGCCGATGGATATCCCATCTCGCCAGTCTTGGCGATTAGCGCAAGACGAACCGCACGAGCAGTCGCATCACCGGCTGCCCAAGATTTTCTAGAGCCAGCATTTGGGAAATGGCGATAGGTTCTAAGTGATTGGCCATCTACCCAGGCAAGTGAGACTGCATTAAGGATCTGCTCCCTGGTGAGTCCAAGTAATTTTCCAACAACTGCAGTCGAAGCCACTTTCACCAATATGACGTGGTCTAACCCAACTTTGTTAAATGAATTCTCAAGTGCGATACAGCCTTGAATTTCATGGGCCATGATCATCGCGTTGAATACATCGCTCATCATCAGCGGCTTACCGCCATCTGCTACCGCATTACGCGAGATCCAGTCAGCGACGGCGAGAATTCCACCTAAGTTATCGGAAGGGTGGCCCCATTCGGCGCCTAACCAAGTGTCATTGAAATCAAGCCACCGGATAGCAGCCCCGATGCTGAATGCACCTTGAACCGGGTCCAACTCATAATCAGTTCCAGGAACTCGCACTCCGTTCTTGATTCTTGCCTCAGGAACAACCGGACCAAGTAACTTGCGGCAAGCTTCATATTCGAGTGACTCTAACCCACAACCAATCGTGTCAAGGAAGCAATACCAAGCAGTTTTCTTCGCTAACTCAGAGCCAATCTTGTAATCCAGTACGTAGTCGACGATATCAACCATCTCTTGATCAAAAGATAGGTCTGATCTTGTGAAATTAGCAGACATCTAGCGATCTTCCAACCTCGCAAATACTCTATTCCCAGGGCCGACATAGTTGGCACTAGGGCGGATGATTTTGTTGTCATGACGCTGCTCGATTATGTGGCCTGCCCAACCAGTTAGGCGAGCAAAGATGAAGATAGGGGTGAAGAAGGAGGTAGGAATTCCCATCTGCTCATAAGCAACCGCTGAAAACCAATCAAGGTTTGGGAAAATCTTCTTCTTATCCCACATCACGCTCTCGATGCGTTCTGCTATCTCATAGATACCTCGACCACCAGAAAGTTCTTTGGCGACCGCTTTGATGATTGGATGTCGTGGATCGCTTACGGTGTATACGGGATGACCGAAACCGATGATTACTTCCTTATTCGCAAGCCGGTTGATTATGTCTCTTTCTGCTTCATCGGCTGAGGAATATCGTTCCTGGATCTCTAGCGCCACTTCATTAGCGCCGCCATGTTTTGGCCCACGTAGGGCACCGATGGCACCGGTGATACTTGAATACACGTCTGAGCCGGTTCCAGCAATTACGCGAGCGGTGAAGGTGGATGCATTGAATTCATGCTCTGCATAAAGGATTAGGGAGATATGCATCGCCTTTACCCAGGATGCATCGGGTCTCCTCTCATGAAGAAGGGCTAAGAAGTGCTCTCCAACGCTGTCCGCATCAGTCTCAAGAGTTATCCGCTTGCCGTTATGAGAATAGTGATACCAATAAAGAAGCATCGATGGAGTTGAGGCAATCAAGCGATTAGCTACATCTACTGCAGCCTCATCGCTATGAGAATCTGATTCTGGAATGTGACAACCAAGCGCGGAGACTCCGGTACGAATCACATCCATGGGGTGGGCGCTCTTTGGAATGTTCTCAAGAAGGGCAAGCACTGAAGATGGAAGAGAGCGCAGTGACTCTAATTTCTGCTTATAGGAAGTCAACTCAGTCAGAGTAGGCAACTTTCCGTAGAGAATTAGGAAAGCCACTTCTTCGAACTCACAATTTTCTGCTAGGTCCTTGATGTCAAAACCAAGATAGTGGAGTTCGTTCCCATTTTGCCCAACGGCGGAGAGTGCGGTATTTCCGGCCGGTACGCCCGATAGCGCCACCGACTTCTTGGCTTTGAACTCGCTCATTCCCCGCCCTTCTCGGCTTGGAAGTTATCCAAGGATTTCTCGTATTCGTAATAGTTGATACGATCGTAGAGTTCTTCACGAGTCTGCATATCGCCTAAGACTGATCTTTGGGTGCCCTCATTTCGGATCACTTCATAGACCCGTTCCGCCGCTTTGTTCATGGCACGGAATGCAGATAGCGGATAGAGCGCCATAGAAATACCCGCGCCTCTTAGTTCATCTAAGGTGAAAAGGGGTGTGAGCCCAAACTCTGTGATATTCGCAAGGACTGGAACTTCTATCTCGGATGTGAGGCGTTTGTAATCATCGAGAGATCGAATTGCTTCAGCGAAGATGGCATCAGCTCCTGCCTCGATATAGGCCTTAGCGCGCGCGATAGCGCAATCTAAGCCCTCGACCGCGACCGCATCGGTTCTTGCTATCAAATAGAAAGGGTCGTTTCCTCTAGCAATCACAGCAGCCTTGATTCGATCGACCATTTCTGATGTCGGGAAAACCTTCTTATTCGGGCGATGACCACAGCGCTTCGCCCCAATCTGGTCTTCCATGTGGGCTGCGGCCGCGCCTGCATCTATCAAAGACCTGATAGTTCTCTGGATGTTGAAGGCCGATGGACCAAATCCGGTATCGATATCGACTAGGAGCGGTAAGTCACAGACAGCGGTAATTCTTCGAACATCAACTAATACATCTTCCAGGGTTGTTATACCTAGATCAGGCACTCCTAGAGATCCTGCAGCAACTCCTCCGCCAGAGAGATAAATCGCTCGATATCCCGCTCGCTTAGCAAGTAGCGCATGGTTGGCATTTATTGTTCCAATTATTTGTAGCGGTGATTCGCTCTTGAGTGCGGTACGGAACTCTTCACCTGCTGAGGTCACTATCTGAACCTATCACCCAGTTCACGCTTTACGCGCAGGAGATCTAGAGCAGCAACGGTGCTGTCATAACCTTTATCTTCCCTACTACCGGCAACGCCACTTCTAGCGACGGCTTGTTCGACCGTGTCTACAGTGAGAACGCCAAATCCAATCGGCTTATCTAATTTGGTAGAGACCTGCATCACGCCATCGGTTACAGCTTGGCAGATGTAGTCAAAGTGTGGCGTTTCTCCACGGAGCACGACGCCAAGAACTGCAGCGGCATCAGCGCCAGCGTTGAGTGCGAACTGTGCGGCGAGGGGTAATTCAAAAGAGCCGAGGACATAAATCGGTTCAGTCTCAGCGATCCCTGCCTCTCTTAAAGCACGTTTAGCTCCAGCAATCAAGGCGTCGCAAATCTCTTGATGCCAACGCGCAGAAATGATCGCTACCTTCGCTCCAGCTAACGATGGAACTTCTACCTTCGGTGCGCTATCTGACATTCATGCATCCCTCCTATTCTCACTCAATACATGCCCCAACCGCTCACTCTTAGCCTTCAAATAAGCCACATTATGCGGATTTGGGGCTACTACGAGCGCCTTTGTGACAACCTTGATCTTGGCCTCTTGGAGCGTCTTTACCTTCGCTGGATTATTCGTAAGTAGCAATACTTCTTCGATACCAAGATCATTGAGAATCTCTACCGCGTCTTGAAAATCGCGCTCGTCGATTTCGTGCCCAAGGGCTAGGTTTGCATCGACGGTGTCGAGCCCCTCATCTTGGAGCCGATAGGCACGGATTTTCTCACTTAATCCGATTCCCCTACCTTCGTGTTCTCTCAAATAGATAACTAGCCCTGAACCAAATTTCTCAATCTCCTCCATCGCACTTGCCAGTTGATTGCCACAATCACAGCGCATTGAACCTAGGACATCACCGGTTAAGCACTCGGAGTGAATTCGAACCAGCGTCTCTCCTTGATCTAGTTCGCCAAGGGCAAGAACTGCATGGGTGACCCCACCTTGACCGGAGTGAGTTGCTATCCGCCAATCTGCTTTGGCCAGAGGTAATCTCGCCCAATCGAATTCCTTACTGACTTTCTTCTTAGATGGAGCCAGAGATCTAGATAGCTCTTCAATAGTTATCATCGATATCGAATGCTCGCTGGCAAAGTCGCGTAGAGACTGACCGCGCATCATCGAACCATCATCATTTACAAGTTCGCTAATTACACCTGCTGGAGTAGCGCCGGCTCGGTAACACATCTCTACAACCGCTTCGGTATGACCCCTGCGCGCAGCAAGGCCGCCTTCGTGAGCGATAAGCGGGAATATGTGTCCGGGACGCACGAAATCCTCAGCGCTAGAAGTTGCATCGGCTAAAGCACGAATCGTGTTGGCTCGCTCTTCTGCGCTAATGCCAGTCGTGATTCCATGCTTTACATCTACCGTCACAGTGAAAGCGGTGCGCTTCGTATCTTGATTCTGTCTTACCATTAGAGGAAGGTGTAGTTGGCGCGAACGCTCCTCGGTCATGGCAACACAGATAACGCCTGAGGTGTGGCGAATCATGAAGCCAATCTTCTCGGTCGTCGCCGCGCTAGCCAGCAAGAAGAGATCGCCTTCATTCTCACGATCAGCATCATCAGTGACGATTACAAAACCACCCCTACGAAAATCTCTCATCGCTTTCTCTAGTTCACTTGCCATCTTCTTCACCTCGTTTCATGAGGCGTTCCACATACTTAGCCATTACATCCACCTCGATGTTAACTAGGTCCCCACTCTTCTTATCGGACAGATTTGTCTTCGCCAGCGTCTCTGGAATCAACCAAAGGGTGATGGCTTCACCGACGATCTCCCCAACGGTAAGTGAGACCCCATCAATTGCAATTGAACCTTGATTCACGATGTATCTAGTTAGCTCCCTTGGGACGGAAATCACAAACTTATTCCACTTCTCCCCTGGCGCATTCTCTTTCACGGTCCCAACACCATCGACATGGCCTTGAACGATATGGCCGCCGAGTCTTGAGTCAGCACGAACCGCTAATTCAAGATTCACGGAGTCCCCCACGCTTAGATTTCTAAGGCTTGTGACTCGAAGAGTTTGAATCAT
Organism: Actinomycetota bacterium; assembly: GCA_016870365.1. Lineage (GTDB taxonomy): Bacteria > Actinomycetota > Actinomycetes > Nanopelagicales > Nanopelagicaceae > MAG-120802. The sequence goes on from VGBW01000006.1 coordinate 10,499, forward strand.
CACATCTGCTTCAAAGGAATGCGCACCGACAGAGATCGCGGTCAGACAGACTCCATCAAGGCTTATTGAGTCCCCGATTTCTAATTCCGGCGCCAAGGCGCTATCAATCTCGATCACAGCCGATTCAGCACCGCTCGCAATAGCAAGAATCCTCCCTTTATCAGCGACTAGGCCAGTAAACACTATTTGCTCACCGCCAATAGATGAAGCAATAGATTCTTCTCGTTATCTCCAATAATCTCTGTTGCGTGCAGCTTCAAATCAACTCGCTCACTTAGATTTCCGACCTCAAAATCGCCAACAAAATCAAGACTGCCTCCAAGAAGGGTTGGGGCTTGATAGAGGAATAGCTCATCAAAGAGTCCTGCCTTTAGGAATGCGCCCGTCAGTCTCGGTCCCGCTTCAACCAAGATGCGGTTCCAGCCCCTTTCCTCGGCTAACTCAAGTAGTTGCGATAGGTTGTGGCTCTCAATCTGGATTGTGGTGGCGCTTTCGTCAAGGATCTTTGAACCGGCTGGGATAGCGCGTTTGCCCATCACTACTCTCGTGGGTTTGAACTTGAAGTTGCTTCGCTCCACACCTCTAACAGTCATTGCTGGATCATCGGCAATCACGGTTCCGGTTCCAGTTACGATAGCATCACACTCACTTCTTAGCTCATGAACACTTGTGCGGGCACGTTCGTTAGTGATCCATTTAGAGGAACCATCCGATGCCGCTACCTTTCCATCTAGCGTAGTTGCGACCTTCAAAGTTACGTATGGCCGAGCGCTATTAATCTTCTTCAGCCAGGCTCTATTCGTGAAACTCACTTCATCCTCTAGTAATCCAGATTCAACTTCTATTCCAGCTTGCCTTAGCCGATCTGCACCGCCAGCTGCTTTTGGATCTGGATCAGTCACTGCGTAGACGACCCTCTTGATTCCAGCCGAGATGATTGCCTCGGTGCATGGCGGAGTCTTTCCTTGATGGCTACAAGGTTCAAGAGTGAGAGCTAGCGTGGCTCCTCTTGCTTTATCTCCAGCAGCTTGTAGTGCAACAACTTCCGCATGTTTGCCGCCATTTTCACGGTGATGAAGACCCTCGCCAATCAATTCACCAGATTGATTGAGAATTACCGCTCCAACAATTGGATTTGGAGCGGTCACTCCTAGGCCCAATTTTGAGAGCTGATCAGCGCGGCGCATGGCTGTCGAGATATCTACCAAGATCGCCACCTCCGAAAGATTTCCGGGGTGCGCAAGAGAGTGCGCGCAGGGATGCGCGTGTTTGTCTCCTCTCATCCGGACTCTAACCGTCGGTCTTGGAATCTCACCAGGTCCACCGCTAGCTGGCTGCCAGCGGGTCGCAGACTTTAACTGCCGGTTCGGAATTACACCGACCCCGGAAACAACGCCTTAATCCTACCTTCTAATTGGGACTTCTTACTTCCCGTCCCAGAGGGCCATTTCACGCTTGAAGGGGTCAAGTCCCATCGGACCTAGGCCTAGAGAGAAGGTATGGAACTTCTTTAACTCAAACTTTGAACCCAAGCGTTCTTTAGCGTTTGCTCGAGAATCCATCCAGAAACGCTCTCCGACTTTGTAGGCAATGGCTTGTCCCGGCCACCCAAGATATCGATCTACCTCACTTCTTGCAGAGATTTCATCAAGGAGCGCTCTCTCGTGAAGAAGCTTGAAGGCAGATTGCGCATTCCATACCTCGCCATTGAAATCCTTATAGCCACAATGCATTCCGATATCGACAATGACTCTGGCAGCTCTTAAGGCTTGCGCCGATAGATATCCCATTTCAAATCCAGGATCTTCATAGACTCCAAGTTCATCCATAAGGCGCTCAGAATAGAGAGCCCAGCCTTCACCATAGCCTGAAACCCAGATTCGGTTTCTCTGAAAGCGATTTAGCCTTTCGGTATTTATCTTTGTTGTGGCAACTTGTAGATGATGGCCTGGCACTGCTTCGTGGTACCAAGTTGAGACGATGTTCCACCAGCCAAATGTTTTTCTTCCCATGGTAGGAAACCAAGTAGTTCCAGGCCTGGATAAATCTTCACTTGGCCCCATGTAATAGGCAGCCGAAGCGCCTCCCTTAGGAGCCAAACGAGCCTCACAATGCTTGATCCTCGGATCTATATCAAATTCTTTGCCATCCAAGCGCTCTACTGCTGATTCAATAAATTCTCGAAGGTTTCTAAGAAGGCTTTCTTCCCCCTCAACGGTGTACCTGGGGTCTTTATCAAGTCGATCTGCAACTTCTCTTAGCGATTTGGCATCTGGATAGAGTTGGCCTGCTGCCCGTTTCATTCGAGCATTTATCTGATCGAGTTGGTCAATTCCCCATTCATAGGTATCTCGAAAATCAAGGTCGGCCCCAGTGAAGTGGCGCGCCCACATCTGATAACGCCGCTGGCCCACACCATCTTCAGCGCACGAGAGAGGAGCATAAACATCGCGCATCCACTTAGAGAGCTCGCCTGCAGCCTGGTTTGCAGCAAGGGCCGCGTCCTTCAATTTCTGGTTCTCACCGCTTGGATCAAACTTGCTTACCACATCATTAAATGCACCCTTGGAGAAGACTTCTAATTGACCGGCGGTGGCTAACACTTGGCGCCTAGAATTTACTTTCCCTTCTCTAGCCATCGCAAGTAATGTGGACTTCCACCCATCCAAGGCTCCATCTATTGCTGACAAACGCTTAGTGACATTTGAAAGAGTCTCAGGATCATCTTTCCTCATCATCTCAAAGACTTGCCTAACGCTGGTCACTGGAGATGAGATTAGATTGAAAACAACTTTAGATTCACCACTATCGCTTAAGAGAAGTTCGGAACTCAAACGCTCCACCGCTACATCTTTGGCGATGCGATCGAACTCACTTACTGGAGTCTCTGCCTCAATGTCAGAGAGACATTTCCTAGTCAATTCGGCACGCTTTTCATGGCCGGCTAATGAAAGATCATCTAATTGATCATCAAGCCCAGGAACTCCAAGCATGGTGGCCCCGATTGGCGATAACTTGATTCCCTCCTCTAGAAAGTCATCGAGGGTCTTTGATATCGCGCTATTTTGCATTCATCTATCCTCTTTCCTGGTAGATTCCTGATTCTCAATCTCGACTAGGTCAAAGTTGCCTCTTCCAATCTGGCCTTGGCCTCTATACATCTCAAGCTTCTGCCTGGTATCTGCAATATCTAGATTGCGCATAGTTAATTGCCCAATGCGATCCTCTGGCCCAAAGACCGCTGACCCAGTTCGCTCCATCGAGAGCTTCTCTGGGTGATAGCTAAAGTTCTCGCCCTTGGTATCAAGAATGGAGTAATCATCGCCTCGTCTTAGCCGCAGGACTACCTCACCACTTACTGCAGATGCCACCCAGCGGGTGAGCGACTCGCGGAGCATTAACGATTGTGGATCTAGCCATCTTCCTTCATAGAGCAGACGGCCAAGCTTTCTTCCTGATTGATAATAGTTAGCCAGGGTCTCCTCGTTATGAATTGCGCTAAGCAAGCGTTCATAGGCGATGAATAGGAGTGCCATTCCAGGTGCTTCATAGATGCCCCGGCTCTTGGCCTCGATAATGCGATTCTCAATCTGATCTGACACTCCTAACCCATGGCGGCCACCAATTGAATTAGCCTGCCTCATCAATTCAACAGGATCGCCAAAGTCTTCATTGTTAATTGCTACTGGTCTTCCTGACCTAAATGTGATCTTCACATCCTCTTGCTCTATAGCTACTGCAGGATCCCAGAACTTCACTCCCATAATTGGTTCAACTACTTCAACGGAAGTGCTCAACTCCTCCAGCTCTTTTGCTTCATGGGTAGCACCCAAAACATTTGCATCCGTTGAATAGGCCTTCTCAGCGCTATCTCGATAGGGCAAGTTATGGCTCCTTAGCCAATCTGACATCTCTTCTCTGCCACCAAGCTCTGAAACAAATTCACTATCTAGCCAAGGCTTATAAATTCTTAGATCTGGATTTGCTAAGAGCCCATAACGATAAAAGCGCTCAATATCATTGCCCTTGTAGGTTGAGCCATCTCCCCAGATAAGTACCTCATCTTCCAGCATCGCTCTAACCAGAAGAGTCCCAGTGACAGCTCTTCCAAGGGGCGTGGTATTAAAGTAGATCTTTCCAGCACTTCTGATGTGAAAAGCACCAGATGCTAGAGCTGCAAGTCCTTCTTCGACCAAGGAGTGCTTGCAATCAATTAGGCGTGCAATTTCTGCTCCATACTCTTTAGCTCTTGAAGGAATGCTTTCGATATTGCTCTCATCGTATTGACCAAGATCGGCAGTGTAGGCACAGGGCAAGGCCCCTTTTTGGCGCATCCATGCAACTGCAACAGAGGTATCAAGGCCTCCAGAGAAAGCAATTCCGACCTTTTGGCCAGTTGGAAGTGATGCCAGAACTTTGCCTGCAGATTGCTTAGGTGACATTAGCCAAGCCTAACTGAGAGCTCATCTTTGAGGCGAGTGATTAAGGCTGGCTCTATCTTCCACTGCGCGATAGTCTGCTTTAACTCTTGTATATCACCGCTTTGGGCCGGGGTTCCGGTTCTAATAGCACGAATCATCAGATTCTTCGGCGTATGCTCACCAGCGACAAATTCAATGATATCGGTGCGGTATCCCAAGATCTTTAGTACCGCGGCCCTTATTGAATCAGTGATGATATCTCCCACTCTCTGGTTAATAATCCCATGTTTAGTAGCAATGTTCCACGGAGATGGTGGGGTCCTCATCTGTTTTTGAATATCGTGATGGCAGCAAGGAGCAACCAGAATCATCTCTGCGCCACTCTTTACAGCCCAAGAGATTGCATCATCACTTGCGGTATCACAAGCATGAAGGGAGATGACAATATCAACGGACATCAAATCTAGGTTGGCAATTTTGGTTGCATGAAAAGATATCTCTTTGCTTAGTCTCAATTTCTCGACAAGTGAGATATTGCGCTCTCTGCTCTCTTGTCGCTCATCAATGCCTAGAGTGTTGACTTTATATCCCCGGTTAGTCAAGTACTTATGAGCTGCAAGGGTCAGATATGCATGACCGCAGCCCAAGTCAATCACTTTAAGTTCTTGACTCTTCTCTACTCTCTCATCAATGCTATGTTTCAGGATCTTGAGAAACTCTTGGACCTGGATGAACTTATTGCTCCTACTGGGCTTTAGTTTCCCACTGTAATCAGAGATTCCTAGCTCTGTAAAGATCTCGTCGTCTGCACCTAGCAAGCGCTCTTTGGCTCTATCGTGTGAAAGTTCTGCCTTCTCTAGTGCTACTTGCCTTGTTGAAACTCTGGCATCACCTGATTTTGTTAATCGAAGACTCAGCTCTTGACTAGTGCTCTCTATCAAGATATTCGCGTAACCTAAAGCAAATAACTCTTTTATCGATAACTGATCCACGGCAACATTCTTCGTAATATCGCGCTCTCCATCGTGGCTCACCATCTGCCAATACAGACCTGACTTAAGGGCAACTGGGCGAATGTCCACTCGAATCTGGTCAGGTTTTCTTCCACGAGCTCTACCTGAAAGACAGATGCGCCTAACTAGTTGTGGGTCAGCTAATAAACCCTGCACGCGTGATAACGCTCTATCTAAGGTTTCAATCACGCGGCCGACCTTCCTAAAGTGAGAAAAAGTTAGAGGATAAGTCTAGGGGCGTGATTAGATCCTCAAGGTGTCTGTCATTAGCCTCTTGAAGCGCGCAGTTTTCTCACAGTTGAGCGATCAATATCTTTTGCTCGCTCATGACGCTTTCTAAGTTGAAACTCTATCGCCTCAGCTGCCTCATCAAATGCTGCCAGATCATTAAAGCCGGAGCCCTCAGCTCTAAGTAGTGGCCCGCTGCCGTGGGAGGTAAGAATTACTCGATGAGAGCTCTTGCCAAACCTGGGGTTTACCTCACGTCTTACGTCTACATCAATGCTCTCAATTGGAATACTAAACCTTGTTAACCTCTCAAGGCGTTCAATAGCTATCTTCTGAAAATCACTCGCTAAAGAATCTCCATGGTTATGAATTATTATCTTCATCACTCTCCTTTGTGTCCCAAGAGCTCTAGCAAACTTGTTGCGATACCAAGTTACTCCTATGGCGAGGGGGCAGGCAATGGGTATCTCTAAGAACTAGCCTAGAGTAGAAAAGCGGGCGAATTACAGAAATAAGAGAGTAGATGCGCCGGTGAGCCCTAGCGCCAGCACTGTTGCCTGACCCAGGATTGAAAGAGCGGTCTTGCGATCTGCAGCCTTGTGCTCTGGGTTTGTTACTCTTGAGATCTGGCCAAGTTTTCCCAGATTAAAAGTGCCAGCAAAACCATAGGCTAGACAGAATTTTCTCCTTGATTGGATAAAGCCAACTGCAAATACCATAAATGGAAGGAAGAGAGTCAGTCCTGAAGCTCTAGGAGCAGAGCTGGAAATTAGGCCAATTGCCAGAATCAAAGAAATAACAAGCCCGACTAATGCCACTAACTGGCGGCTTCGCACTTCAGCTTTGCCCAGATTACAAGTTCCTGGGATATAGGTATCACTCACTAGAAAACTTCTTCTAAGTCCTCGTCTTCAGACCAGACCGCTTCAACATCTTCTTGTTTTTCAACCCAAGACATAAATGAGAGAGCGCCTCTTATGGCCACTACCATTAGAGCAACCAGGGCGGTAATTCTGCTTATCGCCTTAATCATGGCTTGATTCTATGTTAGCTTTGCTAAAGTTTCCAACGCAGCCATAGCAGCATTATGTCCGGCAATGCCACTAACCCCTCCGCCACGAAGCGCTCCAGCGCCTGCCAGGAAAATCCGTTCAGAGTTAGTCTCTACTCCCCACTTTCTACTATCCCCATCTTCCTTCCAGGGGAATTGGAGATCGCTATGAAAGATATTCCCCCTCGGAAGTCCTAGCTCTTTTTCCAACTCTTGTGGGGTCTTGACCTCAATACAGAGATGGCCATCGCTATCTTTCGCTAGATAACTCTCAATGGGCCTTTCTAGATACTGGCTAAAGCCAGCCAAAATTCGCTTCTCTACCTCGGCCTTAACCAGGTCGTGATCCTTGTCAAAGAGCGAAGCTGGAAGATGGAGGGCAAAGATGGTCAGGCTATGAAAACCGGCAGCGACTAGATCTGGATGCAGTATCGAAGCATCCGCCAGGCTATGGCAGTAAAGCTCTGAGGGAATGACCTCAGGAATCTGCCCTGTCTTTGCTTGGACAAAGGCCTGCTCTAATTCAAAGTAGCTCTCATTTACGTGAAAGGTTCCAGCAAAGGCCTTTCTTGGATCAGCCCCACTTTTCAGTTTTGGTAGTTCTTTCAAGACCATGTTTATCTTCACCTGAGAGCCATCGCGAAGTGGTGGTGCCTTGAAATCACCGATTTTCTCTAGAACGCTTGGAGCACAATTTGCTAGAGCGACTTTTCCTTGATAACTCCGGCCATCTTGGGTCTTGATCAATAGATGATCACTGTTTTGAGTAAGAGCACAAACCTCTTGGCTTGCAACTATCTCGACTCCTAGCTGTTCTGCTCTAATTAGCAGTTGATCTACTAGCACCCCCATTCCTCCCTTAGGGACGCGCCACTGTCCTGTTGAGTTTCCAATGACATGATAGATAAAGCACTTATTGGCTAGGTGATCATCGGCGCTAGTAAATGTGCCGATAAGCCCATCAGTTAGTGCCACCCCTTTTACTAAGTCATCAAGGAAATTATCGTTAAGGCTTTGAGCTAAGGTGTTTTCTACCAATTCCACCCAGGTTAGAGGATCTACCAGCTCTCTAACTTCAGATTCGCTAGGCACTGGCTTTAGCATCGTTGGAGCAATAACTTGCGCAAACTCTTTGATTGATTGATAGAAGTTCTGCCAAGCAATTGCTTCCTCTTGACTTCCTGTTAATTCAGATAACGAATCTCTGCTCTCTTGATCAAAGTCTGAATTAATCAATAGGCCTTTTTCGCTCTCTCCATCAAAGTAAGGGGTGTAGGAAGAGACGGCGCGGGCAATAGTTTCAAAATTGAGGGATAGATCCTTGATAATCTGATCTGGCAGAAGCGAAACCAAATATGAGTATCTAGAGAGCTTGGCATCAATTCCCTTAAAAGCCTTAACGCTCGTTGTGGCACCCCCAAGTGAAGCGTTCTTTTCCAGAACTAGCACACTCTTTCCCGCTTTAGCTAAGTAGCAAGCTGCAACTAGCCCATTGTGTCCACTACCAATTACTATCGCGTCATACTTGTTCATAGAGCTTTTAAGAAGCGATCAAATGCCTCCGTAATAATTTCGGGGCTGGTGCCAAAGTTAAAGCGGATGTATTGCCTATGTTTTGGACCATACATATAGCCGCCCTTGAATGCGACTTTGCCTCTTTCGAGCAGATATTTGGCCGGGTCATCTCCTAGGTCAAGAGCTGATACATCAAGCCATGCCAAATAACTAAAGTCAGGCTCTCGATACTTGATTACAGGGATCTTGCTATCAATCAGATTCCTTACCAAGACTCTATTCTCCTCAAGGGTAGCAATGACTCCATCTAGCCAATCAATTGATTGACTAAAGGCTGCAGTTGCAGCGACCGCTCCAAAAATTGATGTCCGATAGCTCACAGCCTCAGGCATGGTATTAATTCGCTTTTTGAGTTCAGCAGAACCAGTAATGATCAGAGCGCACTTAAGTCCAGCCAGGTTGAAGGCCTTCCCTGTTCCAGATATTGCCACGCAGACCTCGCGGGCATCATCACTGAGCGCCATGAAGGGCAGAAAATCTCGTCCTTTGTAGACGAGCGGGCCATGAATTTCATCGCTGATTATTACTACTCCATATTTTCTAGCTAAGGAAGCCAGAGAGATCAAGGCCTCTTTACTAAAAATAACTCCTACAGGATTATGAGGATAGCAGAGCAGGTGAACTCTAACGCCGGCCCTATATTCTCTTTCGATGGCATCTAGATCAAGCCAGTAGTTTTCTCCATCTTGTTTCAGAGGAACGTCGATTAAAGTGGCCTTAACTTCTACAGGCCAGGTCCAGAAATTCTCATAAACTGGAGAACTAACTAAGAGTTTCTCTCCAGGATTTAACAGAGTGCGAATTACTTCAACTACTGCCACCCCGGCATCAGTTGCCGTACGAATATGAGTGGGATCGACTTTCCACCCCCAGCGAGTATCTGCAAAATTAGCAAAGGCCTCAAATAACTCAGGCATTGGACCTAAGTAACCAGTATCAGAACGATTGACCATATCGTGAAGTGCTTGCTTGATTGGCTCGGCTATTGGAAAATCCATCTCAGCAACTGGTAGTGGCAGAACATCACTGGGATAGGTGCTCCACTTTGAACTCTTGCGGCCTCTTAGCTCATTTAGCTCAGGGGCTCTAACTGCTTCGGCCATAGGTGGCAGTATGCCACTGCTATGAATTTATGAGAAAAGAGACTAGCCTCTTACGGAGCCTAGGTGACATGAAAACCTTTCAAAGCCCTTCCTGCAAAGAACTGAATGAAGAATGTAGAACTCTGTAAGCGGCTAAAATTAGACTGAAAAACTGAAGATGACTACCCTGCCCTCTCATGGCAGTCACGCTGGCCCAATCACGCAAGATTGGCGTAGCCATAGCCAAGACAAATCCCAGATTTAAACCCATCATTGAACAATCCGGACCTTGTCCAATTGGTCTTGATTCGAAGAGGCCAGTTGAGAGTAATTTTTCGACACTTGCATCATCAATTCTCTCCCAGCAACTATCAAGTAAGGCTGCTGCCACAATCATTGCAAGAGTCAAGAGCCTCTCAGGCGGGCGGCTATCGCCTACTGGAATTAGCAGATTGAGTAGAGGTGATTTAAGGAAAGCTGGTTGCTCAAACTCAAAGGCGAGAGCTTTGGCAGAGTTAGCAGAGGCAGCCCTTAGCTCTCAAGTTTCTATGAGCTCTCTGCATCGTCTAGGCGACCAAGAAATTAGAGACCAACTTCTGCCCCTCTTTGGAATTGGACTTTGGACCGTTGAGATGTTTCTGATGTTTCAACTAGGCAGGCAGGATGTTTGGCCCGTGGGTGATCTTGGAGTCAGGCGCGGTTGGCAGAAAGTTCATCGGATGCGACGTGAGATAAAGCCATCCGAGCTACTTAGATTAGGTGAGGCATATAGCCCTTATCGCAGCCACCTAGCCTGGTATTGCTGGCGAGCTACCGAGATTCTCTAGCTCCTTTTAGGTTCCAGGGTCAAAGCCACTGAGTTAATACACCAACGCTGATCTGTTGGAACTGCATATCCCTCTCCTTCAAACACATGTCCAAGATGTGAGCCACAAGTAGCGCAGCGCACCTCAACTCTAATTCTTGGCGCAAGTGACCTATCCTCTAGAAGTACTACTGCATCATCACTTTTTGGTGCATAAAAAGAGGGCCAGCCACAACCTGAATGAAACTTCGTTTCACTTCTAAATAGCTCAGCGCTACAGGCTTTGCACTTATAAACACCGATTGTCTCACTCTCGTAATACTTGCCAGTGAATGCAACTTCAGTCCCAGCTTTTCGCAATACATCGTAGGAAAGCGCATCTAGTTCCCTTGCTAATTTCCCATCATCGAGTTGAACTGGAAAATCTTCTCCAGTTTGGGGATTGATTTTTGGAAGCTCAGATCGGCTATAAGACATTGTTGGCTCTTCTCCTCAGGACTTCAAAGCTGGATATGCAATCCCGGCGCTGGAGTGACAGTCATAACCATTGGGATTCTTCTCGAGATATCTCTGGTGATATTGCTCTGCCAGGAAATACTCATATCCCTCTGCGCTTTGAATCTGCGTAACAATTTCACCAAGGCCTGCTTTCTTGAGCACATCGTTATAAATCTCACGGCTTTGTTGAGCAAGGCCTAATTGCTCTGGGGTGGTCGTAAAAATTGCGCTGCGATACTGCGTTCCTATATCTCCACCCTGTTTATTTAGTGAAGTTGGATCATGCATAACCCAGAACTCCTCAAGAAGCCTTTGATATGAGATCTGCTCTGGATCAAAAACTACTTCAACCATTTCAGCATGATTGGTCTTTCCAGTGCAGACCTCGCCATAGGTTGGTGATTTGGTATTTCCGCCCATATATCCCACTGATGTTGAGATCACCCCAGATAGATTCCAGAATCTTCTCTCTGCTCCCCAGAAGCAGCCAGTTGCAAAATATGCTCGTTCTTTCATGGGCCAATATTGGCAGAAGAATCACTGATAATCTTTTCCAAAGCGCCCCCGTAGCTCAGGGGATAGAGCACCGCTCTCCGGAGGCGGGTGCACAGGTTCGAGTCCTGTCGGGGGCACCATGATCAAACTTTCCGATTTTTTCCCAACCGAATTGGCCACGCCAAGCGCGGCAGAGAAGGGAAACACTGGCTCGCCGCGCACGGCGCGGCAGAGGTTACGTAATAGACCTGGCTTGACTCAAGATGATCTAGCCAAGAAAGCGGATATTAAATACACCACGCTTATGAAGGTCGAAGGAAAGAATTGAAAATCAAAATGATTTAAGAGCTAGAGCGCTCTGTCTCACTCTTTTTTCGAAATCGCCCGCCAAGACCCTTGAGTAAAGATCTCTTAACGGGGATAATGGGGCAGTAATCGCGCCCACATCTGGTTCGCATTACAACCAAAAAGAGCAAGAACGGCCAATTCCGGTATTGCCGAACGCCCTTGCCCAAAGATTGATGAGGTCATATGAGATTGGATTGGCGCCACCGCGCTGCCTGCCGTGATATCGACCCTGAACTCTTCTTTCCCGTAGGAAATACTGGACCTGCAATCGCTCAAATCGAGGAGGCGAAGAAGGTCTGTATGCCATGTGTGGTCAGGCAAGAATGTTTGCAGTGGGCCCTTGAGAGCGGTCAAGACTCTGGCGTTTGGGGCGGTCTATCAGAGGATGAAAGACGAGCCATGAAACGTCGTGCTGCCAGGAATCGCGCCCGCTTATCTGAAAGTAATCTCGAAGATTAAAGCTTTAACGCTCTAGCGGAAAAGTAATCTGGACTTGCGTTCCAATCTTTGGCTTGATGAATTCCATTTTTCCAGCTAGCTCGTTCTTAGTTAGGGTCTGAACAATCTGCAAGCCCAGATTAGTGTTCTGATCAAGCGAGAAGTCACCTGGAATTCCTGCTCCATTATCGACAACGGTGATACTCATTGAATTTGCTTTGCGATCAATTCTCAGCTCCACCAGATTACCGCTCTGACTCAGGCCATGCTCTAGGGCATTGTGAATTAGCTCGGTTATGACCAGGGCAAGAGGGGTAGCCACCATCGAGGAGATAAGGCCGAACTCGCCTACCTTCTTGATCTCGATTTCATGGGGCCTGATATTCAATTCCGAAGCCCCATGAATTATCTTGGTGATAACTTCATCAAACTGCACTAGATCTTGCGAGGTAGCAGAGAGAGTCTCATGAACCAAGGCAATTGAGACTACTCTTCTGACCGCCTCTTCAATCGCTGCGCGGGCCTTAGGGTCTTCGATGCGCCTTGCTTGAAGGCGCAGAAGGGCTGAAACGGTCTGTAGGTTGTTCTTTACTCGATGGTGAATCTCTCTGATAGTGGCATCCTTACTAATCAAGGCTCTATCTTTTCTTCTTAACTCAGTGACGTTATGAACTAGAACGACAGCACCAATTCGATTACCACCTTCGGTCAAAGGGATGGCCAGTAGGTCTAGAACTCCACCACTATTCTCAAACTCATCTCGCTTCAACTGCCTGCCACTCATACTAGTCTGCCAATTCTCCTCCCTTGGATTGAGAGGAGATGACGGATCTCTAAGAGAATCTAGAACTTGACCAAGGTTCTGTCCTTCAAGGTCTTTGTCCCAGCCGACTCGAATCAAGGCGGAGCGGGCATTAGGGCTAGCAAAAAGTACTTCGCCTGAAACGCCGAGTCTTACCAGGCCATCACCGACTCGTGGGGCAGCCTCTGCCAGATAAACACTATCTCTTTGGGGGAAATTCCCTTCAGCAATCATGCGATAAATGTGATTGGCAATCTCGCGATAATTTAGCTCAAGTCTTGAAGGAGTTCTCATGGTTTCTAGATTTCTATGGCGCGAGATCACTGCTATTGCCCGACCAGCAAAGAAGACTGGAATGCACTCGACCTTGATTCTTATCTCTCCGACCTGCTCAGGACTACTATCTCTAATAATTTCACCACTTGATAGCGCGTGATCTAGATCAGGGCGAGAGCCCCAAGCAACTTCATTACCTATTAGGTCATGAGTGAAGACTGTTGCTGCGGTCATGGGGCGAATTTGAGCTATGGCTCTATGTCCTTCAGGCCAGCTCTTTTGATCTTGGCGCCTTGGAACCCAGAGAACTAGATCGGCAAATGAGATATCTGCCAGTAATTGCCATTCAGCGATTAATTCACCAAGGTGTGCAGCATCGTCTGGCGTCAGCGATGTCTGATCTGAGAGCGGATGGCGAAAAGGCATAGGTGAAAGAGTACTTCAGATCATTTTATCAAGATAAAGGGCTAATTCCCGCACCGCCCGAGAAAGGCTGCTTCGAGGGCTAACCTCAGAGAGGGTGGCATATCTACTGCGAGCACGCTCTAGATTGGCATACTCATAAGGCATAAAGAAATGAGGCTGGTTATTAATCTTGCTGCGAAAACTCTTGCGAAAGACAGGGCGATTAGGGCTACTACTCTCCTTATTAAGGATATAAATCACCCCAAGGCCACCGGAGAATTTCGCAAGCGCTAACTCAAATTCCTCTAATTGATAAAGAGCATGGCTATCTTGATGGATTACATAGACCAGATGAGAGCAGCAGCTGAGGGCCTGCATGAAGAGCCTGCCTTTCAATCTTCTATCAGATACTGCTTGGCTGAGTAATGGAGCACTTCCTATGTCAATAAATACGCTCTCGCCTTCTTTAGAAATAATCTCATCAAGTGCATCTATACTCTGTAGCGAGAGCGACCTACTTAGAGAGCTCTGTTGATTACTAGCCCTCTCCCCCACCATCTGACTCAGGCTCTGGTGTGACAAATCTGCATCAACTAGGGATACCTGGGCTAACTTGGAGTACTCCTGCGCAGTATTTAGAGCAAGAGTTGAGATTCCAGGAGAGCCCAGAGAGCCGGTAAATAGGACCCAAGAGTTTTTTCGATGCAGGTTTCTAGGATGCTCTGCCTCAGCACTTCCTCTAAGGGCTTGATTAGCCAACTGTAGTATCTCATCACTGCTTACTTTCTTGCTGATATCTAAAACTAGTATCGATAGATTCTCATCACTCTGCCTTCTTAATTCACGCCAGTTCATTCCAAAATCGTGATCGGTGATAATCAGAGTGCGATCGGTAGTGGGACTGGCCATGGCTTCGAGGTCAAAGTCTGTCGGAGAAAGTAGACGCTTTCTTAGCTGGAAATCATGCCTTAAGAGAACTGCAATAACTTGGTCTTCAACTTGATGGGAGCTAAGTGCGGTAATTAGATCTATTTTCACCGGTTTCGCACCAGAACGAAGTCATAGTTTCCCATATCTTCAATCAGGCTTGGAACTATCTGCCTTTGAACAAGTAGTGTGATCACCAAGTCTCCTCCAAGGCTGCTTGCATGGTTATCAATCTGATCTATCACTAAATTACGGGCAATCAAGCGACTTCTTGACTTTCCAGGTTCAAGACTCTGAGAACGTAGATCAGATCCCGTGATTCCATAGACATCAACGATTTGGCCACTGCCAATATCTTTTGGTACTTGGGTCAAAGAAATTGCAATAGGCACTTGCTGGAGCTGGTCATCAATCTGGCTACTTAGAGCATAAGCCGGTATTAACTCATCGGCCCCGATGGCTCTGATGACAGAGCTTCCAACAATAGGTACTTCTCCATCAATGTAATTTGCTGCGTTACTTGGCAGTAGAACTTTGCTCATGACAACATCATCTGGGGTTATCACCTCTCCTTCTCCAAGTTCAACAGCTGCGCTCCAAACAGTGATCATTCGGCTAGATGAATTGGAGATAACTAGAGCTGAGATAAACGAGGCAGCAATTAAGCAGGCCCCCAAAATCATTCTTAGGTAACCTCTCAAAGAGAAGTTGAAAGAGTTTCTCTGAAGCTTTTGGGTATTCTTCATGGGTGATGAATACCCAAATTCTTACCTTCCTGTCTCCTTACTTCCACAGCTGAATCGGGGCTTTCAACACTCTGTGGATAATGCCTCATACTTTCAGAGGATGGCTAATTACTAATTCTTCAAGATGCTCTGGCTATGAAAAGAGAGGCAGAAAGTCGCGATCCAGGACTTGATCTGAATGATTATCATCATTTAGATCAGCCAGCTTTAGAGCTCTTTGAACAGGGCAATTCCTATTCAACCCCACTCTTTGGTAGGAAGATTCAAGACAGCCTTGAGAGGCTCCGCTTGATTCCAACAAATCATGATGAGAGCTATGAGGCAGATTTTGCGCCAACTCCCACTACCCTTTCAGAGCTTCCAGATGCCACGCGCTGGACTCTGACTTATTTGATAACCGCTCTAGAGATCATGGCTGCCAGACGCCCAGCATCACAGGTGGCTCGCACCACCCATCGCTACACCTACAACACACTGCTTGCTCAAGTCGGCAGCTTAAAGGAAGTTCCCAAGATAAAAACTATCAGGAGAAGCCAGCCAATAGATGGAGTGGTGGAATTAAGTGCGACCCTAATTTTTAGAGAAAGAATCAGAGCCGTAGTCGCGCGCTTTGAAGGAGTAGATCACAAATGGCTCTGTACCGAGTTGAGCCTAATCTAGAACAGAATTAGGCAGCCCCATGGCAGCGTTTATATTTCTTTCCAGAACCACACGGGCATTGTGAGTTTCTCGATATTTGAGGGATTATCTGAGCCGTGGATCTAGAAGCCTGGCCACTCTCATCTGGCGATGAGTAACGGAGCTCAGCCTTAGCAGCGGCGGGGGTAACACCCTTTGCTTCCACGTGCTCATTCTCCACTTTGACTTCAACATAGAATAGGAATCCGACTAACTCTTCCTTAATTGCATCCATCATCGCGGAAAATAGCTCGTATCCCTCTTTCTGATACTCAACAAGTGGATCTCGCTGCGCCATAGCGCGAAGACCGATTCCCTCTTGGAGATAATCCATCTCATAGAGATGCTCGCGCCACTTTCTATCTAATACTGAGAGAAGAATCTTTCGCTCAAGTTCACGTAGAACTTCAGCGCCCAACTCCTCTTCACGTTTGGCATAGGCTGCAAAGATGTCATCTAAGACCTTCGTGGTTAGAAAGTCAGTATCTAGCCCTGCTCGACCGCCGACCTC
Organism: Actinomycetota bacterium; assembly: GCA_016870365.1. Classification (GTDB taxonomy): domain Bacteria; phylum Actinomycetota; class Actinomycetes; order Nanopelagicales; family Nanopelagicaceae; genus MAG-120802. The sequence continues at coordinate 26,798 of VGBW01000006.1, forward strand.
TGCTTCAATATCTTCAATCTTTAGTGAAACCGGATAGGTGGCTCTGAAAGCGGTCCAGAGTTGGTTTAGATCCCACTCTTCAGGAAATCCTTCATTAGTTGCCGCTAGGACATAACCACGAATGGTGTCTTCAATAAATCCATCAACTTGCTCCTTAATATCAGCGCCCTCTAGTACTTCACGTCTTTCGCGATAGATAACTTCGCGTTGGCGGTTCATTACATCGTCATATTTAAGAACGTTCTTGCGCATCTCAAAGTTCTGTGACTCCACTTGGGTTTGAGCCGACTTAATGGCGTTTGTGACCATCTTGGATTCAATCGGAGTATCCTCAGGAATTCCGGTAGCGCTTAGGAAACGCTCAACAAGGGCTGAGTTAAATCGGCGCATCAACTCATCTTGAAGTGAGAGATAAAAACGAGACTCACCAGGATCTCCCTGGCGACCAGAGCGACCACGTAGCTGATTGTCGATACGCCTAGACTCGTGGCGCTCCGTCCCTAGGACATAGAGTCCGCCCAGGGAGACAACTTCATCGTGTCCTTTGGCTACGGCGGCTCTCTGTCTTTCGATCTCAGCTGGCCACATCGCTTCATACTGCTCTGCGCTTTCAACTGGTGATATTCCTTGGCGTTGTAATTCATAGTCGGCCATGAATTCTGGGTTTCCCCCAAGCATGATGTCAGTTCCACGACCTGCCATATTTGTTGAAACTGTAACTGCCCCAACTGTTCCAGCTCTTGCGATAATGGCAGCTTCACGCTCATGTTGTTTAGCATTTAATACTTCATGAGGAATGCCTTTTCGCCGCAGCGCATTTGATAAAACCTCTGACTTTTCAACGCTCACTGTTCCCACCAACACTGGTTGCCCCCTGCGATGGCGCTCAGATATGTCATTGGCTACCGCCTCAAATTTGGCATCCTCAGTTTTATAGACCAGATCTGATTGATCAAGACGTTGCATGGTTTGATTGGTGGGAATAGAAATGACGCCTAGTTTGTATATCTGCATGAACTCTGAAGCTTCAGTCATAGCTGTGCCAGTCATGCCTGCTAACTTCTCATACATGCGGAAGTAGTTCTGTAGGGTGATTGTGGCCAGAGTCTGGTTTTCATCCTTGATCTCTACCCGTTCTTTGGCTTCAAGCGCTTGATGTAAGCCTTCGCTATAGCGACGTCCAGAGAGAACTCGACCAGTATGTTCATCAACAATCAAAAGCTCACCGCTCATGATCACGTAATCCTTATCACGCTTGAATAGCTCCTTAGCCTTAAGGGCGTTATTCAGATAGCCAATCATTGGGGTATTTACCGCCTCATAGAGGTTTTCAATTCCTAATAGCTCTTCCACCCTGGAAACTCCAGCATCAAGAATTCCAGTATTGCGCTTCTTTTCATCGACTTCATAATGCTCGCCACGAGTCAGGCGTGAGGCAATAGTGGCAAATTCTTGATACCACTTTGTCGCCTTATCTGCAGGACCGCTAATGATTAACGGAGTCCTAGCCTCATCGATCAAGATTGAATCAACTTCATCGACGATGGCATAGTTATGTTCGCGTTGCACACAATCAGCTAGGTTCCAGGCCATGTTGTCACGAAGATAGTCGAAGCCAAATTCATTATTAGTTCCATAGGTGATATCGCAGTTATATTGTTCGCGCCGCTCAGCTGGGCTCATGGAAGCCAGAATTACTCCAACTTTTAGGCCTAAGAGTCTATGGATACGTCCCATCCATTCGCTATCACGCTCTGCCAAATAATCATTGGTGGTGACAATGTGCACTCCCAGGCCCGTGAGTGCATTTAGGTAGGAAGGAAGCGTTGCAACCAGAGTCTTTCCTTCACCTGTGCGCATCTCTGCAATATTGCCGCGATGCAGAGCTACGCCACCCATAATCTGAACGTCAAAGTGGCGCTGTCCCAGGGTTCGCTTTGATGCTTCTCTAACCACGGCAAATGCCTCAGGAAGAATGTCATCGAGCTCTTCTCCTGCTGCAAGCCGCGATTTGAAGGTATCGGTCATGGCTCGTAGCTGCTCATCGCTCATTGCGCTAAAAGTGGCCTCATGAGAGTTAACAAGATCGGCAATCTTCTCTAATTGCTTGAGCGCGCGTCCCTCGCCGGCGCGCAGAATCTTGTCGAGAATTACTACCATCGATCAACCCTCCACTTGAAATGCTAGGGCGCTATCGTATTAGCAGACGGTGGGCAGACGCACATGCCGTGGCTGCGCCCAAAACTGTCAGATTTATCTCCCTTAAAGCCCGAAAAGCGCTATATAACGTAGCCCCGGTGGTCAATACATCATCTATCAGAAAAATCGGCCTCGCCTCTGTCAACTCATCGCCTATATGCCTAAAAGCATCTGACATGTTGCTCTGGCGCTGATCATATGAGAGTTGGCTCTGATCCCTAACAGGCTTATGATGAACCAATAGTTCTTTCCAGCGCCAGCGCAAGCCATTTTTCTTATCCTGAATAGCTACTAGTTGATCAAGGATTGGATGTAGAAAAGAGCCACCTCTTCTTCTAATCGCAGATCTACTTGCCGGAATCGGAACCAATAAACATCGAGAGATACTTAGTTCTGGACTATCTGATTCAAATTTCTCTAGAGCTGTATTTAGAGCAGAGGCCATCAAATATTGAGCGACTCGATTTCTATTCTCTTTGGCCTGAATTACCACCCTAGAACTACCTGCGTTATAGGTCAAAGTTGAGTTGACTGCTAAGTCGTATACATATCGCTGCTGCACCGGAGCCAGCCAGAGTTGCTGGCAATTTTCACAAAGCGATGCAAATTCGCTTTGGCAATAAAGACAAATTCTTGGAAAAACTAGTGACTTAAGTGCTGTGAATATTCCTTTATCATTACTAGCATCAAGTTCCACTTAGCCATTATTGACAAAGGAAATCAAGGGTCTACGGGCTAAGACTCTAATCTGTGGGTAATTCGCCTGTGGGAACTTCAATGATTGGTTGACTTTGGGCCAACGGAAGAGTCAAAACAAATTGTGAACCAGAGCCCAGCTCTGAAGAGACTTGGATATCGCCGCCATGAAGATTTGCATCCTCTCTAGCAATTGATAGCCCGAGTCCAGATCCGCCCCTAATCCGAGAGCGAGATGGGTCTGCTCGCCAGAAACGATCAAATACTCGACCTAGATGATGATCTTCAATTCCAACTCCGTAATCTCTAACCGAAATTGAGACTGCGCTCTGACCGACTTTGATAGTTAGATCCACTGGATTGCCTTCGGCATGATCTATCGCATTCCCCAATAGATTCCGCACAATTCGCTCGATGCGCCGCGAATCCCCGTCAATCAAGACTTCTTCTTGCGGGGTATCGATCCGAATCTTCACATCTCTTTGCTTAGCATCCATAGCTACATCATCGACGCAGCGATTTACTAGCTTCCAAACATCAACTCTCGAGAGCGAAAGGGTGGCAACTTGAGAATCGAAGCGACTTATCTCCAAGAGATCAATCAATAACTCTTCAAAGCGATCGATTTGAGATATCAGAAGCTCAGCGCTTCTGGTAATCGTAGGATCAAAACCATCTCTGGCCGCATAGATTAAGTCAGATGCCATGCGTATGGTGGTTAGAGGTGTGCGTAGCTCATGTGAAACATCAGAGACAAACCGCCGTTGAAGGCGTGAGAGATTCTCTAGGCGCGTAATCTGTTTTTCCAGAGTTTCTGCCATCTCATTGAAGGCCATTCCAAGTCTTGCAACTTCATCCTTTCCTTTCACTTCCATTCGCTTCGACAAATCGCCAGATGTTAGTTGCTCAGCAACCTCGGCGGCATACCTAACTGGCTTAATGACTTGTCCGAGAACTACAGAGGCAATGAGCATTATCAGTACCATCAAGAGAAGCCCTGTGCCCCACATTGATCGTCCAATGAGATCTATTGTTTGTTGTTGTGATGCAAAATCAAAGAGCACATACATTTCGTACTTACCCACAGATTTGATCTCTATGCGATGTCCTACTGCGACCCCTGCCACGCTATCGCCATTGGAATACTTCAATTTGGTTCGCTGCCAGTGGACTTCGTCGTCTTGGGATACCAGCTGCCTTAGCTGATTGGGAATAGAGGCTGATTCAAGGAAGTTTGAGGTCGACCTTGAGGGAATTCCAGCAACTTTTTTGCCGCTACTACTCAGGAGGGCGATCTCTCGACCTGAGGCTTTAGCGCTGACATTGGTTGACTTGATGATCTCATCGATAATTGCCTTGTAATTGGTATTTCTATTCATGCTGCCGATTAGGAAGCGATAGTCCGCATATCGGATTGCAGCCTCGCCTTCAGAGATTGCCGCTGAGATCTTCTCCTCGATTATGCCCTCAGAGATGCGGTTATAGAGGCTTAAGCCAAGAAGATAGATCAGAGTAATGGAGATAACACTTGAGACTGAGAAGACCTTCCTAAATAAAGAGGTGCGAAAGTACTCGGTTATCTTCACTTGGCACTGCCTCTAACTTCTACTACCTGATGCGCCTGCCTTGTAACCAATGCCCCGAACTGTGGTAATGATGGTGGGATTTTCAGAATCACGTTCAATCTTGGCACGCAACCTTTGAATGTGAACATTGACTAGTCGAGTATCGGTAGAGTGGCGATAGCCCCATACTTCACCTAAGAGCGTTTCTCTGGTAAATACTCTTCCCGGCTCTTTGGCTAGTGAAACCAAGAGATCAAACTCTAGGCGAGTAAGCGGAATCTCTTTTCCCGCGCGAGTAACGATGTGCTCCACAATATCGATGGCTAAATCATCAATCGTCAGAGTGCTTGCGGTTTCACCACTTGCCCTGCGTAACCTAGTTCTAATTCTCGCCACTAACTCAGATGGTTTGAAGGGCTTAACCATATAGTCATCAGCGCCGGCCTCAAGTCCTTTAACTATGTCATGAGTCTCACTCTTGGCAGTTAGCATCACTATCGGCACACGCATTGAATGTTTGCGAATTTCTTTGCAGACTTCAACACCATCAAGACCCGGAAGCATGATGTCGAGCAAGACTAAGTCTGGTGGATTATTACGAAAGACCTCAAGTACCTCATCGCCCCTGCTGACTAGATCGACTTCAATACCTACGCCATTTAAGACAATTCCCAACATTTCGGCAAGGTCTTGATCGTCATCAACGACCATCACCGAAGTCATTAGCTACCATGCTTCCAGGAGTTCAGATATTCATCTTGTATCGGAGCTAAAGTATCAATAGTTGCTCCCATTGACTTTAACTTTAAGCGCGCAACTTCTTTATCAATCTCAACTGGAACCATATGAACGCCAGGACCAAGTCCCTTCGCGCTCCTTACTAACCATTCAGCAGTTAGGGCTTGATCAGAAAATGACATGTCCATAACCACTGCCGGATGGCCCTCGGCAGCTCCTAGGTTTACCAGGCGACCTTCAGCAATCAAGAGAATTCTCCGGCCGTTGCCAAGCAAATACTCATCTGTTTGATGGCGAATCTTTGGGTTCTTCTCTGAGTTCTTCTCAAGCCAGGCCACGTCAATTTCGATATCAAAGTGACCAGCATTAGCCAAAATCGCCCCGTCTTTCATCGCCTGGAAATGTTCCGCTGCAATAACAGTGCGATTACCAGTAACGGTGATGAAAATGTCACCAACTTTTGCTGCCTCTGCCATAGGCATGACGCGATAGCCCTGCATAAGTGCGTCAAGTGCCTTGGTGGGATCGATTTCAGTAATTACCACCTCTGCGCCCATTCCTCGAGCGCGCTCCGCCACTCCCTTGCCACAATAACCAAAACCAGCAACGACAAACACTTTGCCGGCAATCAACTGATTGGTTGCACGGAAGATGGCATCAACGGTTGATTGCCCGGTGCCATAGCGATTATCAAACATATGCTTGGTATCTGTGTCATTAACAGCGATCATGGGAAATGTTAACGCGCCGTCTCTTGCCATCTGTTGCAAACGAATAACACCTGTCGTGGTCTCTTCGCACCCTCCAGTGATATTTGGCAGTAACTCAGTCCTTGTGGTGTGAAGTGTGTTTACTAAGTCGCATCCATCGTCAAAGACTTGATGAGGGGCGATGTCAAGGGCCGAATTGATGTGAGCGTAGTAACCATCGCGATCAACTGCGTTCCTGGCAAATACACTAATTCCATATTCAAAGACCAAAGCAGCGGCTGTGTCATCTTGAGTCGATAGCGGATTTGATGCACAAAGCGCCAGCTCTGCTCCACCAGCTTTTAGGGTTCGCATCAAATTGGCAGTCTCGGTTGTTACATGCATGCAGGCAGCAAAGCGCACGCCTTTAAAAGGCTGTTCTCTCTCAAATCTCTCTCTGATTTGGCCCAGTACTGGCATGTTCCGCTCGGCCCACTCGATGCGCTTTTTGCCTCCAGCAGCAAGGGCGGGGTTGGCAATGTCATGTTTTGGAGTGGTCATCGTTGTAGGGCTCACTTAATTCTCTCTCCTGATAGGTTCGCACTTGCCTCTGATTAGAAGGTGTAGTTTACCCATTTCTTATTAACTGCAAGACCAGATCTCGCATACTAGCCATATGCTCTCGGGTATCTGCCTCAACATTAAGCCTTAACAAGGGCTCAGTATTTGAAGGCCTTAGGTTAAACCACCAATTCTTAGCGCTGACAGTAAGGCCATCTAGCTCATCAAAACCTAAGCCTGGCTCAAAATCTTTGAAGTGAGATTTGATCTTATCTATTGCTGAGCCTTGATCAAAAACGGTGGTATTGATCTCACCGCTTAGGCTGTAGCGATTAAAACTCTGCATCAACTCAGATAGCTTCATCTGACTCTCAAGAAGCGCTGCTATTGCATGAAGAGCTGCAAGCATCCCAGAGTCTGCTGACCAAAAGTCTTTGAAATAGAAATGCCCAGAATGCTCTCCACCAAATACTGCTTGATGCCGCGTCATCATCTCTTTGATATATGAATGGCCAACCCTTGAACGAAGCGCCTTGCCCCCTGACTCAGCAATCACTTCAGGCACCGCCTTGGAACATATTAGGTTATAGATAATGGATGCACCGGGGTTTCTAATAAGTTCACGCTTTGCAATCAGCGCAGTAAGGGCAGAGGGAGAAACCAAGTCCCCGTTTTCATCAACCAAGAAACAGCGATCAGCATCGCCATCGAATGCCAGGCCAATATCAGAGCATTTTTCCTTTACTAGACTTTGCAGATCAACTAGATTCTTAGGCTCTATGGGATTTGCTTCATGATTTGGAAAAGTGCCGTCTAGTTCGAAGTAGATTCCATCAACGACCGCGTTTATCTCGCGCATCACCGCGGGAGCGGTGTGACCCCCCATCCCATTTCCAGCATCAATGGCTATGCGAAGCGGTCGAGACTGAAAATCTGGAGCGAAGGCCTTCTCCGGGAAAAGCGAGAATAAGTATTTGACGTAGGCAGCCAATAAATCCTGGCTTCGCTCTTTTCCCATGGGGCGGCTTGGAATTGGAAATCCTTGGGCAATTGCCGATTTAATCCATGCCAGACCTGATTCTTGGCCAATTGGCCTAGCGCCACTTCGACAGAGCTTGATTCCGTTGTATTGCGCGGGATTATGGCTAGCGGTGAACATCGCACCCGGCATGTTAAGCGCACCTGATGCGAAATAGAGTTGATCGGTTGAGCAGAGCCCAATTCGAATTACATCAAGTCCTTGAGAAGTTATCCCATCTGAAAATGCTCTGGCTAGATCAGCAGAGGAGCGGCGCATATCCTCGCCCACGACCACAGTGGCTGGCTGACGCTCCTGCTCAATGAATCTAGCAAAGGCAATGCCGAGTGCGAAAGTAAAGTCGGTGCTGATCTCGTCATCAACTAGGCCACGTATGTCATAGGCCTTTATTACTTTATCAAGCAGCTCTTGATCCACTATTGAATCTTAGCGGGCTTACTTCTGATCTGGGATTGCCCGCAGATGGCCACGACGACCAACTTCAGGAGTTATCGTCCTTGGTTTTATCTCCTCGGAAAAACTCTGACGAATTGCATCAGCAATTGCAATTAGGTCCTCAGGGGATGGTTCGACAACTTGCCTATCAGGATTATGTTCAATGACGCTCCAGCCTTGTGGAACGGTTAATTTGGCAGAGTGTTCTTTACAAAGATCATAGGAATGTGGTTCGACGTAAGTTGAAAGTGGTCCGATAAGTGCGGTTGAATCAGAATAAATGTAGGTAAGGGTTTTGATTGCATGTGCGCCACATCCAGAGCGAGTGCAACGTCTGCCAACAGCGCTCGGAGGAGAGCTTGGCTTTGAGCTATTGGTCGATGACATGGCGCGAGATTAGTCTCTGAGTAGGCACTTTTCTGGGATTTACTAGCCGCGAGGCTGAATAACTGCGATATCAGCAATTGGTCTAGTGGCACTTTCAAGGTTTGTACTTGGAGCGATGCCAAGACGGGCAACCCCATCCCCAGTTATCCAACTCATTGCCGCAACTACCGGGCTTGCGCTACTAATGGTCAGTAGCCTGGCATTAGGCGGAACTTTCCAACTAACGATTTCATCTCCGCGAAGCAAGTCGTTGTAACCCTTTCCCTCTCTATCCTTCCAAACTACAGAGACTATGACTCGCTCTCCGACAAAGCTCATCACAGGCTCAAGGCCATGAAGATTGAAACTAACAGTGTCAAAGGCATCACTTGGTGCGCTCCAGATGAAGTCTGAAACTGAGCCTCTTTTCACCTCTGATAGAACCGAAGCCACTATCTCCTGAGTCGCGCTGATTTTTAGCGCGAATGCCTTGCCACCAAAGTCGACTCCGCTTAGATCAATATCAGTAACCTCCCTACCATTAAGTGAGATATCGCTAAAGCCCACGGGAACATAGACGCCTTCGGAGGAGATGATTTCAACGCTAGCGCTAGCATCAACTTCCCCAACGCTCATTAGCCGCAAAGTGTGTTTGATTGAGCTATTGGAACCAAACTTCACGGCAAGGCCTGCAATGACTAACTCTTTGCTCGCCTTTGAAATCGCCGGAACGAAGTCTCCACCAACGTTATCTAAGCCACGGATTCGTTCATCCAAAAGATACGAGGTGACTCGGCCATTTCTAATCTCAACCTTAAGGACTATTCGCTCAGACCCTGGAGATAGGGAATCGATGCGAATCACTTTCTCAGATGAGGCCTTGACGGTTACTGCCAGACTCTGACTACTACCACTTTCTGAAAAGACGGTGATATCAACAAGGGCATCACTTAATCCACTATTGATCATGATTAACTTTGACTGACTGGTGACATTAGCCGTTCCGCCAGCAAACCAATTGATAGGGCCACTTATCGTGCAGGTAGTGGCGCTGGTCCACTTGCCAGGTCTAGTGATAATTGAGCTGGTATTAGCCGGGTTTCCAGCAACTAAGATTGCTCCACGGTTGAGCGCATAGCTACCAGAGTTATTCTTCTTTAGCTCGACACCGGGTTGATTGATATTCCTGAGCTGAATGCTCTTATTGGCAAGGAGCGCAGTGGCTTGCACCCCTGAAACCCCTGCCGGACATGCCGTTGCTGGATATGACTGTGTCACAACAGAACTAGAGGAGCTCTGTGGAAGTAAGAGAGCTATGTGTGCGATAACAATGAAGATCAATACGGCAAAGCTGGCTCGAGTCTCTTTCATGCCAACTCCGCCTCGCTCATCTGACTTCTTCTGCGACGAGCAGGAAGTGCCAGAACAATTAGAGTAAGCAAGCTAACAAGTTGCAGTGAGACCCAAGCTCTTCTTGAGGTGGCGTCATGGAAGATCAAGAAATCCCCAGCTTCGGTGACATAAAACCTTGGCATTCCATTCTCAGTTTCAGTTGCAGGGATGTAACTACCATTGAGCAACATCTTCCATCGATCGTCATATTTCTCAGTGATTACGACGACTCCAGCAGAGGTAAGTGTTCCGCGAGCTCCAATCTTCCCACTAGGCAAGACTGAATAAGTTCCATCCTGAGATAAGAATGAGATATGACTAAGCGCTCCAGGAACTTTCCAAGTAATTCCTTCATCAGTTGAGGCAGCTCTAGTGAATCCTCCAGCGCCATCAATGGTCCTTACCAGCTCATCATCAATGGGATTTGCTAGAAAGAGATAGCGGATTCCAAACTCAGCAAAGACTTTGCTGCTACTTACTCCAGATCCGGCGATGAGATCATTAATCGCCCTTGTGACTACCGGCGCAAGACCCGTTATCACATCAGCTTGTCCTAATTGCAGATCGCTATCTCGTGCAATGAAATATTCCACCTTATAAGACTCTGCTCTTAGTACCAGAGTCTTATAACGCCCCTCTGTCTGCGCACTGGCACTTAGAAAAGCAGGAAGTGCAGATTTTGAGCCTGATTGAACTGGAGCGCTATTGGATGAGCTGAGCCACCAAGTAGCTGAGGCCAGAATTGAAAGTGCTGATATCAAAGAAGTAAAACCAAGCAAGATATGGCGATAGTCAATATTGGCTTGGCTAAGAGTTGGCAGATAGTTATCAATCATGATTACTCCAGCAAGCAGGGCCGATAGGGTTGGAATAACTAGTAGAGAGCCGACCCAGAGTTGTTCAGGCGCAAAGCTGCCATGTCCTGAAACCTGCCTGGAACCAAGAAGTGCTGCAATTGCAATAAAGAGGAGCGCTACCTCTCCCAAGCGCGCTGTCTTGCTTACAAAAATCGCAATCAGAGCAATTAGGAGTATTGGCGAGATTATCCAAATTGGTGGAGCTCCAATTCCTCCAGGATTTCCTAGAAGTAAAGAGAGCACCTCACCTCCTGCCAGGCTTAAGCCGGGATCAAGGAGAATACGTGAGGGGTGGAGGATGAATTCGATAGACCAGGGCGCATTAGCAATTAGTGGGCAAATCATTATGGCAATTCGCCGGGAATTTCTTCTATCAAATACTAATTTATCCATCGCATTACTCTTGGAGTTGAATGCAACCACATCGAAGATGACCAAGATAGCCTGCCAGAGCAGGATCGACATGAATGTCATAGGCGAGAAGGCGCAGACAAAGGTCAATAAGAGTGCAATCCAGAACGTCTCTCGCCAAGATAGATTCTCTAGCTGCTCAAGTCCAAAGAGGGATCTAATCAACCAAGGCCCGATAACCACTAAAGCTAGAGTCCCAAGCCTGCCGCTATTGATAGCACTCAAGGTTGTTGGCGAGAAGGCATAGAGAAGTGCGGATAGGAGTGCTAGAAAGTGTAGATCGGTATATCTCCTTGCAAGTAGATACGAACCCCAGAGAGCTAGAGGCACTGCACCAAGAAATAGTCCGGTTACAAATAGTGAGGAGTTTGCCCCAGTGAGTAAGGATCCAAGGCCGATATATGCCACCCAAGGAGGTGTGTTAGTACTTGAGCCAAGACCTACGGTGTGCCAAGAATCGGAATACATCGAAAATAGTTCAAATGCCTTTGCAGGCGTTGCAGCTAGCGCCCCGCCGACTATTGACCCCAAGCGATCACGAGAGGCAATTAGAGCTAACAAAGTAACCAGAAGTGAGACGCTAATTATTGGGCGGCGGGTGAGCCACCTAATTGGTGATGGGGCCTGGACTAAGTCAATATCTGCATTCTCCAGCGCTTTGTCATCTAGACCGAGGGCAGATGTAGTAGGACTCTTTTCCGCATAAATAGATGAGCTGCGCCAACTGCGAGTAATAGCAGATCTAGATCGCTCAAAGGCTAATCGCAGCTGTGATCCTCTAGGAGGAACAAAACGGGAGATAACTCGCGATGAAACTAGACGATGCCTTCGTCGCTTTGCTCTAGCTCTAATTAAGTCTTGCGGCTGGAGAATCACTAAGGCGACGGATGCAACCTCATCCAAGGCATAGCCTGGAAGTTTTGCTAGCAAATAACCAAGGGCGCGGAACAAAGATGCTGAGAGAAGTTGTAGAGCAATCAGGGGCAGTAGCCACCAAGAAATGTTGGCCATCAGGACATAAGCAGCATGTCTGCGATCTAGAAGTAGAGGGCGCCGCAAGAAGGCATCGGAGACATCAATCCCTCGCCGCTCATTGGAGGCAGCCTCTGCATGATAAGCGACGGCTTTAGGCACTACCACCACAGAGTGTCCGGCGGTATGCACGCGCCAGCCAAAATCAACATCATCCCGAAATAAAGATAGCTCGGGATCAAATCCATCTAGCTCCTCAAAGACATCACGACGAATCAGAGCCCCGGCAGTGCTAACCGCCAAGACTTCGCTGGCGCCATCATGTTGGCCTTGGTCAGTCTCGCGATATTCAAGACCAGTCCAACGAGCGCCATTTGATGCGATGCTTATTCCCAGCTCTAGTAAATGATTCCGATCATGCCAGCCACGCAACTTGGGACCTGCCATAGCAGTAGCAGGTCGCTCCGCTAGGGCTGCCAAGAGTTCCTCTAGCGCGTTGACTTCTGGGGCGCAATCATCATGAATCAACCAGAGCCACTCAGTCTGTGAATCGCTGCCACGTTTGAGTTCGGAACTAGATAGCGCTTCCTTGATTGCTGCGCCAAAGCCCGTTTCTTTAGCAGCAGGGATTGTGGTAATGCCTGCGCTCCTAAGCAATCTAGCTGATGTATCTTCAGAGCCAGTATCGACTGCAATCATCTGATCCACTTCTCGCCTCTGTTTAGCCAGCGATGCCACGACTTCTGGTAGCCAGAGAGCCCCGTTATGAGAAACGATGATTGCAGTTACAAAGTTCTTGTCCAAAGTAGGCATCACACCGCCTCTGTTTCAAATGAAGGGTTAGGCCAGTCTCTCTTAGTTCTTTTGGTGAGGAATCTACTTCTAGGTGAGCTTCTTAATTTAGGCCGGACGGCGCTTAAGTCGACGACGTTCGCGCTCTGATAGTCCGCCCCAAATTCCAAAGCGCTCGTCATGTGCCAGAGCGTATTCAAGGCACTCTTGTCTGACCTCACAGGAGAGACAGACTCGCTTTGCCTCACGGGTTGAACCACCTTTTTCAGGGAAGAAAGCCTCCGGATCGGTTTGAGCACATAGCGCTCGCTCTTGCCACGATAGCTCAACGATCTTGCCATTTCCCAATTGGATAATTGGGCCAGGAATGAAAGTCTGCTCTATTCGACGAGCATCGGTCATCAGTTGTACCCCTATAAACACGGCCCACATCCGATGGTGGGCCAACTAGGGCCTAATTACACGCTTGTTATTCGGATGTGTCAAGGTGAAAGCCAGGTTTTTTTGGGTAGAAACTAATCCCTAAATTGTCGATTTTCCCCTGATTTTAGGCCAGATAAGGGCTATTTGATGATTATCCTCTCAAATATTTTTTCATTACTTGCAATTAGAACATCTGGTGCGATATAGCAATTATCAATTACTGCGCCATCACCAATACTTGCCCCAGTTGAAATTATCGATCCCCTAATTCGGCAACCTGACCCAATTACTGCCCCAGATTCAACAACAGAGCCCTCTGAGATCCTTGCTGTGGGATCCACTTGGGCCATAGCAGAGATGATTGCTCCATCCTTTACGGATCTTGTAGCAGGTGAAATCCGAGGATTCAAGATCAAATCCCTAGAGGCTCGAATGTAGGACTCAGGAGTTCCCATATCAACCCAATATGAATCATCGATGTATCCATAGAGAGCGCCTTTGTGTTCCAAGAGGTCTGGAAAAGTCTGCCTCTCCACACTTACCACTGAATCTTGCGGAATCTGCCCTAGAGCAAATTTATTGAATATATAACAACCGGCATTAATGGTATTGACTTTCGGATGCTCCATTTTTTCTAAGAACTCTAAGACCTTGCCATTTGAATCAAGTGGCACGCACCCATAAGCACGCCCATCCTGCACCCTGACTAGATGCAAAGTTACATCAGCTTTCTTGCTTTGATGATAATCTGCTTGGGCTATCAAATCATGGCCACTTAGGACATCGCCATTGAAGATAAATACCGATTCATCTTTTCCAAGATCAAGAACTTTGGCGGCATTTGCTATCGCCCCACCTGTTCCAAGTGGTTCTTCTTCAATGGCATACTTGATTGATATGCCAAACTTTGATCCATCACTAAAATAGGGCTTGAAAACCTCGGCCATATATGAGGTAGCCAGGACTATTTCCCTAATCCCAGCTGCTTGTGCTTTAGCGATTTGATGCTCAGTAACTGGGGCTGCAGCAACTCTTAGCATCGGCTTTGGAGTGCCTGCGGTCAATTCTGCAAGACGAGTTCCTTTGCCGCCAACCAGCAAGATCGCCTTGTTTATCATCACTTTATGCACTGATTTATCCGCTGGGCTGCGCTAGAGATATCTTCATCACTGGCTGTTAGCGCGATACGAACATGATTACTTCCCTTGGCTCCATAGAAACTCCCTGGGGTTACCAGTATCCCTAGGCCAGCAAACCAAGCCACGCTATCCCAGTCCTTTTCATCTCTACTGCACCAGATATAGAGCCCCGCCTTGGAGAACTCGATCTTAAATCCTGCATTATTTAGAGCAGTCGCTAGCCTATCTCGCCTTGCGCGATATCTTCCTGCCTGCTTATCGACATGGCTCTGCTCTGAAAGTGCCACAGCCATTGAACGCTGAATTGGCATGGGAAGCATCATTCCCATGTGTTTTCTTATCTCAAGCAATTGAGCTATTAACTTCGAATCACCAGCAATGAATGCTCCGCGATAGCCAGCCATGTTTGATCGCTTTGACAGTGAATGAACTGCTAAGACGCCTGTGTTATCACCGATAGCAATCGCTAGAATCGAAGGAGCCTGGATGCCATTGGTGAAGGGCAGATAGCACTCATCACTTGCCAGGGTTGCTCCCGACTTTCTTGCCCAGATAAGGCAAGCCTCTAATTCCTCTTTACTATGGATGCGACCAGTGGGATTTGATGGTGAGTTAATCCAGGCTAAGTCTGCCCTTTCTGGCCATGTGCTGGCATCAATTTCAACTTCGCATATTTCAGCCCCAGCCAAGATTGCTCCTACCCTATAAGTCGGATAGGCAATTTCTGGGATAAGAACGGACTTGGCCTCCAACATATATGCCAATAGCGCCACTAATTCTTTTGAGCCAATAGTTGGAAGCACATCAAAGTCACCGCTTGCGCCCAAGGTTTGAATGCAATACTTCTTTAGAGCTTCTCGAAGCGGCCCACTTCCAGTAGTTAGTGGATAACCTGGTGAATTAGCACTTGCTTTGAGTTCTTCTTGAATGAAATCTGGGGTGGGATCGACCGGGGTGCCTTGTGAGAGATCAATGATTCCCTGGCTATGGGCTCGGGCCTTTTGCCCATATGGCGCTAGGGCATCCCAAGGAAAATCAGGGAGTCTTATCGTCGCCTACTTACTCGCCTGCAGGTTTTTTCTGAATCTGCAGAATAACAGGGTGATCTTTACCAACTCTTCCAACCTTCGCCGCCCCGCCAGGTGAGCCCAATTCATCAAAGAATTCGGCATTGACTTCCCTGTATTCGCTGTATTGGCCTGGCACATCATCTTCGTAATAGATTGCCTCAACGGGGCAAACTGGCTCACAAGCCCCGCAATCAACACACTCATCAGGCTGGATATACATCATTCGATCGCCCTCATAGATGCAATCGACGGGACACTCTTCAATACACGATTTATCCAGTACGTCCAGGCAAGGAAGGGCGATGATGTATGTCACCTGATCCTCCTTCAAAGCAATAGAAGAGAAAGAATTATAAACACCGAATTGTCATAATAGATGCTTACATTGCAGGGGCTAATCCTACAAAATAAGGGGGTGAAGCGCGAGCCAACACTAAATAACGGGCTACAGCTCTATGACACTCTAGAGCGGAGGGTGCTGCCAATTACTGCGCGCGATGGCCAAGTAGTGCGGATTTACTGTTGCGGACCCACCGTCTATCGTGATGCTCATGTTGGCAATCTAAGGACTTTCTTGCTTAGCGATCTGGTGCGCAGAACCTTGGAGTTTTCTGGCCTTGAAGTCAAGATGGTGCAGAACATCACCGATGTTGGCCATATGAGTGATGACTTTGAAGAAGACAAAATGTTGGCCCAATCAAAACTTGAAAGACGCGACCCTTTCTCAATTGCAAGGGAATATGAGGAGAAGTTTCATAGAGATTTAGCCCAGTTAAATGTTCTCCCGGCTCACACCTACCCCAGGGCTAGTGAATGTATCGAGATGATGCTTGAGCACATTGAGCAGTTAATTGATTTAGGTCTTGCCTATCAAGGAGTTGATTCCTCAATCTATTTTGATAGCACCAGGTTTGAAAGTTATGGTCAGCTAAGTGGAAACCGCCTAGATGCGCTAAAGCCCGGCCATCGCTATGAATTCAGCGAAACAGGCGCCAAGAGATTTCATGCTGATTGGGCCCTTTGGAAGGCTGCCGGCAATAGAAGAGAGATGATCTGGCAAACTGCCTACGGCCCTGGTTTTCCAGGATGGCATATCGAATGCTCTGCAATGTCACTTCATTATCTACAAGGCCATGTTGATCTTCATGTTGGCGGTATTGACCTTCGCTTCCCACATCATGAAAACGAGAGAGCGCAATCAAATCCTTTGGTAAAAGGCGAAGCCGTTAGCGCATGGCTCCACGGAGAACATCTCCTGTTTGAGGGAAGAAAGATGTCAAAGAGTGCGGGAAATGTAGTTCTAGTTTCTGATGTAATGGCTCGCGGATTTGACCCACTTTCCTTGCGTTTCTGTTTCCTGGAAAACCGATATCGCAGCCAGATGGATCTATCTTGGAACTCCATAAGTGCGGCACATGCCACTTTGCAGCGCTTAAGAGCCAAATACCAACGATGGAGAAAGGAGCCTAAAGAGTATGCGCCTGAGTCTGAGGCATTTGTCAGAGCAATTCTTGCTGACTTTCAGGCAGATCTAGATACCCCCCAAGCGATGCTCAAGCTAAGATCTCTTGAAAAGGATACTTCGTTTTCAGATGGGAAGAAGGCTGCGATTCTAGAAAAGCTTGAACCACTAATTGCTTTGAAACTATTGGAACAAATGCCAAGTAAGGAGTTGCCAGAAGAAGCTAAAGAGTTATTAGAGGCCAGAAGAACAGCTCGGGAAAGTAAGAACTTCGCACTTAGTGATCAATTAAGAGATCAATTGCTTTTGCTGGGCATCTCTGTAAGCGACTCACCTTCTGGCCAAAGTTGGAGATGGAAGCGTTAGAACTTAAATCCTTCTAAGTAAACGCCAAGAGATTAGAGCGGCTCCCGCAAATACCAAGAGATTTCCATAAGCATTAGCTTGAATTAATACTTCACCGCCATTGCCCAGACTTGATGCTCTGACAATTACAAAAAGCCAGCCAAAGGCAAAGAGGGCAAGAGATGACTTAGAAAGATACATATTGCGTACCAAGTTGAGCCCTAAAATTACAGCCAGAAGAGAAACAACCAAGCCAATCGGCCTATAAGCATTATGAAGAAAAGCCCCTGAAACACCAACTAGTGCTCCGAAAGCTAGACTGATTAGAGATTTCATAGCTGAATACCGGCAAAGAGATCGGTCTCTCTTCCTTCTTCATTGAAAGGAGCGCTAGCTCTGCCATAAACCAAACGATAAAACTCTTGCCCCCAGACTTTGAATCCTAAGTTATCAGAGAGTGCAAAGAATGGTCCTTCCACTGCAATCTGGGTGGGATGAGCTTTCATAGCCTCCATCTTCTTTTCTACAAAATCTTGGCCATCAATTACCGTTGTTACTAATTCATCGGCTTGAGCAAAAGGTAAATCTTCGGCCTTCTCTACACCCCAGAAATCGCTTCCACTGCCCTTCATTGCCTCCATTCCCTGTTCAATGATCGAAATAGGAATCGTGTTCCAATAGATCTTTTGAATCTGCCAACCACGCTCTGCTGCTAGCTTGCTTGCTCGCATCGCCACTCTATGGGCCTGTATGTGATCAGGATGTCCATAGCCGCCGATTTCATCGTATGTGACCATGACCTCGGGTTTAATTTCAAGAATCACATCAACTAGAGACTCTGATGCTTCATCAACATCTGCGTTCCAGAAATTATCTTTCCTAGAATTTGGCTCAGAGCCCATCATTCCACTGTCGCGCCAAGATTTCTTAGGAGAACCAAGGAAGCGATAATCAACCACTCCCAAAACCTTCATGGCATTTGCTAATTCCGCTTCGCGAATTGGACCAAGTGAGTCTTCACTTCCACTTGCTAGATATTGTAGCTCCGGAACCAAAATCTCGCCCTCTTCGCCCCGTGTGCAAGTAACAAGAGTTACGCCATAGCCCATGGCGACATACTTGGCCATGGTCACACCATTGTTTATAGTCTCATCATCTGGATGGGCGTGGACTAGGAGTAAGCGTGGTTTTCTCATCGTGGTTCGGAAGGCTACACGAGTTGTATTAGTGAAATCTTCCCAAACCTCGTACCATGCCACCGATGAGCAGTGGTGAAAGAGTTGATAACCGGGTCCGCCTGCCTCGCGATGAGCGACGCACATTGCTACTAAGCGCTGCCTTTGAAATATTTACTGCCTCTGGTTATCACGCAGCTGCGATGGATGAAATAGCCGATCGTGCAGGGATTAGTAAGCCAGTTTTATATCAACACTTTCCCTCAAAGTTGGATCTATATCTAGCGTTGTTGGATATTCACATTGACTCGTTAGTTTTTGCTCTCCAGAAGGCGATTGCCTCAACGAAGGATAATAAGAATCGCGTAAAGGCTACGGTTGGCGCTTACTTCGAATTTATTGACGAGGAAGGCGGAGCATTTAGACTCTTATTTGAAAGTGACATGAGCGCAGAACCACAGGTGAGGCAAAGGCTTGATCGCATGACTCATGACTGTGCAGTAGCAGTGAGCGCAGTTATCTCACTTGATACTGGTTTTCCCAAAGAAGAGTCGATGATGCTAGCTATTGGCTTAATCGGCTGCGCCCAGATTACTGCTCGACATTGGCTAGAAATGGAGGGGAAAATCAATCGCACTGAGGCGACATCACTAGTTACCAACTTGCTTTGGCGGGGCATCTCGGGCTTTCCCTTACAGAGCTAAGTATCTTTAGGTCAATGAAGGAGCGAAATTCATCAAAACTCTTTAGGATAGGACTATGAGCACAAGAAAGAGCGCAAAATCCGAAACTGCCAAGTCAGAAGTTCGCATAGCCGTTGCTGATCAACTACGCGAACTAACCATAGAAACTTCTCTCGATCGCGGTGAAGTACTAACGATGGTCAGCAAAGCTTTGACTTCATCAACTCCGCTAGTGCTAGTTGACACCAGGGGACGGCAGTATGTAGTGCCTGCGGCCAAGATCGGATCTATTGAGATTGGCGACATTGCAGAGCGACGCGTGGGATTTGCGAGCGCTTAATCAGATAAGGTCTAGTTTTTCCAATAATAGATAAGTAACTTCTCGATAATCTGCAGCAACTTCATTCTTTGCATCAAGAGTCAATAGGCTCTTAGCCTGGCTCTGAGCAGCAGATACCTGCGGGGAAAAACGAATAGCCGTCTCAAGGAGTTCAAAGTCTTCACTAATTAATGACCTAAACTCATGATCAACTGCTTGGTTTGCCATGGTAATCAACAGTTGGAGTTTTGAGCCATGACCTGCGCTCTGCGCACAATCTTTGCTATGCAGAGCTCCTCGAAGGGAGAGAATTTGAATTGTGCTGGTCAGCACAACCAAATCTGCAAAGGCCATGAAGTAATTAGTGATTCTTGAGGGGCCAGTCGGAGTATCAACGATTACCAAATCAAAGCTAGAAAAGAGGTCAACTATTCTTTCTGGAGAGATAGCCTGGTCAATATCTAGGGCTAACAAGCGGCTAGCTGAAGCAATCATTGAGAATCGCTCACCGCTCTTGTTGATTGAGGCATCAAGAGGGAATTGTCCAGATAAGAATTCTTTGCTAGTAACCCTTGGATTTTCAATTCCGCAAGCAAAAGTCAGGCCTGCTGATGGATCTGCATCGATAAGTAATACCTTTTTTCCATACTCACTGGCAGCAACAGCTATGCAATGGGCAGAGGTGCTCTTTCCTACCCCCCCTGCACTATTGGCAATAACTACAGTCTTCACTTTTCTGACACAGCTTGAGCAAAGGCAAATTTCATCTCGGGCGTTTGCCGCAGGCTCTCTGGAACCAAAAGAAGCGCGCTTCGAAGTGCTTTGAGAGCCATATTTGTAGCACCTTCTTGTCCAGGAAGAGTGGGCCAGCCATACAAAGACTTTGCCCACTTAGGAAGTGACGAACCTGCGATTGAAGTGACACTTCCCCAGAGTGGAGCAATTGGAGTTCCAAAACGAAGAAGTGGAGGAAGTGGAGGAAGGGCTATGAACAGCGCCGCACGCTTGGCATCATCACTGGCATAAAGCTCAGATTGGATATCTCTAAAGTAATCCCTTAGTTCAGCAACACTTCTTGGCACTCTTGCTTCATCTATTCCAACCAGACGAGCAAAGATCACCATCTCCTCTAAGTACCGATCCTGCTCTCTATCGCTTAGGACTAGACCTGCGCGAAGCGCTGTATCCAGGAAAGCATCAACCATCGCCATATGAACCCAGAGCAACAGCCTTTGATCATCAAGCTTTAATTTCGTATGGACGCCTCGAACCCTGGCAGCTAACTTCTCCGCCTTTTCTTTGCTAGCAAAGGTAAGAGTTGCTACATAGTCTCCCGTGCGCTCAAGTCTTCCCCAAGAATCTTCACGAAAGTTTGAATGCGCAGCCACCCCAGCCATCGCCTCCGGATGAAGCGCTTGCTCAAGGAGCGCTCTAATTCCTCCCACAAACATTGAAGGGTCTGAGTGGATTTTCCAGGTTATGGAATCAGGAGAGAAGAAACCTAGACTCATCAAGCGAATAGATCCTTAATACCGGTCATTAGCATCTCAAATGCAATCGCGGCAGTTAGAAGTCCTGCAATCTTTGCCAGGAGCGTAACGCCTGATTCTCTTATTATCCTCACAATCCCAAGTGAGAACATCAGAGTCATTCCAATAATCAAGTGGGCTCCAAGAACAGCTAGCGAGAGCGCAAGGGTCATGTAGGCGTTTGAAACTTCTTGGCTAAAGAGCATGATCGTCACGATTGCTCCAGGGCCTGCCAATAATGGGGTCCCGAGTGGAACTAAAGCTAAGTTCTTTGGCACCTTTTCGCCTCTACCAAAGTCACTGCCTCTTAGCAAGTCTAGTGAGACCAATAGAAGTAGTAGTCCTCCAGCACCTCTTAGAGCTGGCATCGATATCTCAAGATAATCAACAACAAATTGGCCAAAGAGTGCAAATAAAGTAATGACAAAAAGTGAGGTGCCAGCAGCTTGCCAAGCAAGCAATGTTCTCTGGCGACGGGGGCGATCTCCCAAGACTGATAGGAATATTGGCGTAACTCCTGGTGGATCTAGAATCACAAGTAAGGTAACAAATGCCTGCAGACCAAAGGTAATGGTGCTGATATCACTCACCGCTTCACAACCCTTCTTTGATTTGCCTTAGATTCAAGATGGGCCCATTGTTCAGGATGGGTAGTTAGTTGCGCCAACCGGTTTAGTCTCCCGTCTCCGTGATAATCACTCGAGCCAGTAATGATGAGATTTCGGGCGATGGCAAGAGAGACTAGCTCTGATTTTTCATCCGCTGAGTGATCTGGGTGATCAACTTCGATTCCATCAAGGCCAGCGGCGATTAGGGGATCAAACGCTTCAATCTCTAAGGTCTTTCCACGCTTAGAAGCAAATGGATGAGCAATGACTGCAACACCCCCGGCCTGCTTAATTAGCTTTATGGCCGTCTCTGGAGTTGGTGAATAGTGATTGACATAGTATTTGGATCTATTATGTAGAAAAATATCAAAGGCCTCCTGGCGTGATGCCACATGCCCCCTGGCCACTAGCGCATCAGCTAGATGAGGCCGGCCGAGTGTGGCATCGCCTGTGCGCATGGCACAAACCTCATCTAAAGTGATTTCAATGCCGGCTTCATTTAGTCGACCAACTATTTTCTCCATACGGAATAAGCGGCGTTCTCTAGTTTTGTCAAGTTCATCAATTAGAGGTTGATAACCTGCATCAAAGAGTAAGCCCAGCATGTGAATACTTAATCCCTCTTCATCTTGGCAAGATATCTCCGAGCCAAGCACCAATTGCATATCAGAGCCGGAGGGATGATTAACAAGAGCATCAGATGCCTCTTTCCAGCCACGCGTGGTGTCATGATCTGTTAAGGCCAAAACCCCAATACCGGCAGCGATTGCCTTGTCAATTAACCCAGATGGAGTATCGGCTCCATCACTTGCAGTGGTATGGGTATGTAAATCTATGAGCATAATGGCAAGGCTACCCTTTCTCTGCTTCCTTGCTGCGCGTAACAAAAATTGCACACCCTGCCAATAAAAGAACCAGCCCCGGAACTGTTCCAAGTGGAGGTAATTGATCGAGCCACCAAAACGCGAGAAGCGCGCTAACTGGAACTTCGAAGAAGACGATTAATGAGACTATGGCAGGAGATACTCTCTTTAGTGAGAAATTAAACATGGTGTGGCCGAGAATTTGCGCTCCCAAGATCAGAGCAAACAATAACCACCACTGCTTGGCTTCAAAGCCAAGCAGCTGCACTCCAGAAACAAGTGCGATGGGAAGAGCTGTTAGAGCACAGGTAAAATAACATAAAGTGGTATAGGTCGATGTAGCTAAATTCTGCTGCGCCTTGGATCCCAGCAAAACATACAAAGCGGCAAGAGCGGCACAAACAATCGCCGCTATATCTCCCAGAAATGCTCTATTTGAAATCTGAAAATCAACGCCAGTAATGATTAACACCCCAACGAAACTAATGACCATTCCAACCCAGGCTCGCCTTGGAATATGACCTCCAAGTCTTTTGACGAAATAAGCAGCAAAGATCGGTTGAAGTGCGGTAAGGGCAGTGCCTGCAGCTACTGTGGTAAATCTCATTGCGATGAAAAATCCCATGAAATGAAGTGCCAAAACAAATCCTGCTGCCATTGACCAGGCCAGGCCCACTCGATTTTCCTTCTTTAGCCATTGACCATTTCTCAAAGCAAAGGGAGCCATGATTAGGGCTCCTCCAAGATTCCGCCAAAAAATTAGAGAAATGATCGGCATTGCGCTTAGAGCAATCACTGGACCTGAAGTTCCAATTCCAATGATTCCAAGAAGTAGTAATGGAATATCACGACCACTAGGCATCTTAGTGTGGTTCCGGTTACGCACGGGAATTAGGTAGAGATCCCAAGGGGGATGCCAACTAATGACTTCTTTCGCTTTGTTAACCGATCAATAATTGCAAAGAAGCTTTGAGCGGTATCGGAGTCTGGGTCTCTTAAGACTATTGGAGATCCTTCATCTCCGCCTTCACGTAGCTTTATATCAAATGGAATTTGGGCAAGCAATGGAACATCAACTCCCACAAGTTGGCCTAATCTCTTTGCAGTCTCTTGCCCCCCACCTTGACCAAAGAGCGCAATTTGGGCTCCACTTCCTGGATCGGTGTAGGCAGACATATTCTCAATTACCCCAATTACATGTTGCTTCAACTGATGAGCAATTCGCCCCGCCCGCTCGGAAACTTCAGCTGCAACAATCTGAGGAGTTGTCACCACAATGACTTCGGATGCTGGAATTAGTTGACCAAGTGAGATTGCGATGTCCCCTGTTCCAGGAGGCAGATCAAGGAGCAAGAAATCTAGATCTCCCCAATATGCATCACTTAATAACTGTTCTAAAACTCTGTGTAGCAGCGGACCACGATAGGCAACAGGATCTGCCCTATCTGGCTTGAACATCTCAATTGAAACTACCTTGATTCCATGGGTTTCAACTGGGATGAAGGTTTGATCAATGGCCGTTGGCCTCTGCCCTCCAATACCTAGAAGTCGCGGAATTGAGTGTCCATAGACATCAGCATCTAATACACCGACTCTAAATCCTCGCTTACTTAAGGCGGCTGCAAGATTTACTGTTACCGATGACTTTCCCACTCCACCTTTGCCTGATGAAATAGCCCAGACTCTAGTGAGCGAATCAGGTTGAGCAAATGGGATGAACTTCTCTCTTCCCCCACGAAGTAGCTTTTTAACATTATCCCTTTGAGCCTCATCCATAGCCCCAAATTCAAGTTCAACTCTTTCAACCCCAGCTACTTTAGAAACAGCGCTGCTGACATCACTTTTCAACTTATCCCGCATGGGACAGCCTGGGATTGTTAGTAATATCTTGACACTTGCTACTCCGCTATCAAAGTCAACACTTTCAACCATTCCTAGATCTGGAAGTGGCTTATGGAGTTCAGGATCAGAGACAGTCGCCAGCGCGCTGTGAATCTTACTTACAATCTCATCATTTGAAAGGCTCATAGTAGATCTGGGTCTATTTTGGCTGCTTCATCTATGACTTTCTTACCTGCCTTTGCCTGGCTCTTAAGATCATTTGCAAGTGGCTCCATATCATCTAGAGCATTTCCTAACACTTTCTGTGCCAATTTCTTGGGAGTTAGATCAGTAACTTGCAAGTCTTCAAAGCCAGGTCCTAAGTTCTCCCTTAATTCACGAGAGGCATAGGTGGTGAAATTACGAACCTTATGGACAAATCTGGCGAAGCCTTTGGCCGCCTCAGGCAACTTATCCGGGCCAACTAGAAATAGTCCTAGAATTACCAATCCTAGAAACTCGCCCATTCCGATTCCGAACATGCGCCTATCCTATTCTTCAATTAGATCTTCGTCGCAACCATGACGCCATCGCCAACTGGCAGCAACATCGGGAGCCAGAGCGTTGATGAATCCTTTATTACCTTAATCACTTCGCGATAGGCCACGCTATCCTCATCTCTTTGAGTTGGATCAGTGACTTTCCCAGAGAGAAGCGCTCGATCAATGACTAGTACTCCACCTGGGCGAAGCGAGCGATGAGCATTCTCTACTCCATCAAGTAAATCTCCGCTCTTTCTCATGATGAAAATGTCGTAAAGACTATCGGCCAGCTTTCCCACAATTTCGCGCGAGTTACCAGTAATTAGGCGATAGCGAGATGAGTTTACCCCTGCCTCTTCAAAGGCCTGTTTAGCCAACTTAGCGTTTTCAACCTCATCGTCAATTGATGTCAATAGCCCCTTGGGGCTCATCACTTGAAATATCCACAAGCCGCTAACCCCAGCACCGGTTCCGATTTCAACTATAGAGGTGGCGCCTATGAGATGCGTTAGATAGCGAAGCAGCGATCCCACAGATGGGGTGACATCGTAGGTACCAATCTCTTGCCCCCTATTTCTAGCTTTCTTCATGATTTCTGTCTCTGGAATGAAAGTATTTGAAAATGCGCGCATATCTCCGCGCTCGGGGAATAACTTCTCCGGAAATCCCTTATCCCCGATTCCTGACATCACAATGTAGCTAGCCACTCGGTAAGCAGGCGGACTGCATATCCTGTTCCACCTTTAACATTTTCTCCTGCATCAACTTCAGATCTGGCAGGGCCTGCGATATCTAGATGAACCCATCTGCGCTTTCCAACAAAATTTTCCAGAAATAGCGCAGCAGTTACAGAGCCGCCTTGAAACTTGAATTTATCGGCAGTGTGATTAAGATCTGCAACATTACTCTCTAGAGCAATTGAATAGTCATCAACTAGAGGCATATGCCAGATCTGGTCTCCGGTGTAATCACCGATATTTGAAAGTTTTCTAGCAAGCTTCTTATCCCTTGTATACATAGCTCCGTAATAGCGGCTAAGGCCAAGGGTTGCAGCTCCAGTAAGCGTTGCCACATCGATCAAATAATCTGGATCAAGATTCTTATCGGCATAGGCAAGGCCGTCTGCCAGCACCAGCCTTCCTTCAGCATCAGTGTTAATCACCTCAACTGTGGTTCCACCGTAATGAGTAATGACATCAGATGGACGGGTAGAGGTGCCTGAAAGAGAGTTCTCAGCCAGCATGAGAAGAGCAGTGATTTGAAGATTTAACTCTAACTCTGCTGCCGCAATTGTTGCCATCAATACTGCAGCGGCCCCGGCCATATCACTTTTCATCGCAGTCATGACATCGTAGGGACGCTTTAATGAAACTCCTCCAGTATCAAATGTAATTCCTTTGCCCACCAAGACCACATGCGGTGATTTCTTTGATCCCTTAGGCTTGTAACTTAACTCAACAAATCTTGGAGGGTTTTTCATGCTGGAATTACCTATCGCCCTAAGCCCGCCAAACTCTGCCAATTGTCGCCCGGATTTGATCTTGAGAGTAAGAGAAGGGCTCTTTGCCAGTGACTTCGCCTGACTTGCCATCCAAGCAGGGTTCTTAACATTAGCTGGGGTGTGGATTAAATCGCGAGCGATCCAGGTAGATTTCATGATCACTCTTGCACGACCTAGAACCTTGGCAAAGTCTCCAACTAAAGTCAGTTCTGGAGTTAGCAGCTTTGAATCACTTTTCTTGCTCCAAATGTAGGTTGCAAGGCTTGAGGAGATGAAGTGAAGTTGAGCATCGCTTTCTTTCTTAACCAAAAATGAAAGTACGGAAGATTTACTAGCCTTTACTTTCCTGCCAATTGCAGCTGAGGCTTTTCGAATATGGGAATCGTTGGCTTCGCCTACTCCAACAAGGAGAATATGGATTACTTCACTGCTGCCTTGCAATACTGGAATATCGATCACTTCCCCGGCTTTGCCAGTAATGTTGGCGCCATGCTTCTTTATCTCATCGGAGAAAGAGATTGAAAAAGCTTTCTCAATATCTCTAATTATTCTATTGCCTAAGACAATCTCAGGCTCAGGTCCTTCTTTTCCCTCTTTTGCCTTCATGGGGAGGGCTATATGTGTGTAGCCTTTAAAGAATTTCTCCGAGATTTCCTTCGGAAGCTTGACCGTTCCGAGATTCGGAATCGGCAGGTTCACTTCTTAAGTAGGGAGATTGACGCATTTAATACGTCAGCAAGGTTTCGAGCCTCTTCTTGGCTTAGCTCAACTACCAAGCGACCGCCACCCTCAAGCGGGATTCGCATCACTAGGCTCCGAGCTTCCTTGGTCACTTCCATAGGTCCATCGCCAGTGCGGGGTTTCATGGCTGCCATCGATTAGCCTTCTCTCTAAATCAGTCCTTGAAAGATCTTCTAGCCCTAAATCCCAGCACCAGACTGGGGGGGTGAATTATCCCTTATCTAGCTACCTTGTGGGAAATTGAGAGCCGAGCTCATCCTCATCCGCCCCGAGGTCAGTACCGTAGAAATTGCCCGTTCGGGAGCCCCTATCTTTGCTGAAATTTCCGCGATGCTGTATCTCTTTATGTAATAAAGGGTAAGCACGATCCGCTCCTCCTCAGGAAGGGAATCAATGAACTCTCTAAGGGTCTGGTTCTGCTTACTCACAAGGCTAAGGCTACTGCCGCTAACAGCGATTCAGTCGCTAAATCCTCGGGCAAACTTTGCGAGCGAGTAATTAACGGCAATCAAGACTCCTGGTTTTATCAGGGCCAAAATCACGGTGGGAGCATCTATGCGTTCATACCAATCAAATCTAGTTCTATTCTGATCTACCACAGTTAGTCTAAATTCACCGATCCCTTTAATCCAGCGACCGAGATGATCAACTGCGCAGAAGGTTTCCGGGCTCCAAGCACTTATCTTCATCTCATCCCAGATACCAATTCTTCGGATTCCCGTAAATGCAGAAATTGTTGTGCCGACCCCAGAGAGGCCATCTACATCAGCGCTTGAAGTTACTTTGGTTAGGGCCATCCAATCGCCTTGGCTCTTCCAATCAACTAACTTCTCCCAAACTTCAGAAATTGGCGCAGGCACCATAACGCTGGCTCTAAAGTCAGCGATTCTAGATTTTCTTTTCATTTTGGAGAAGTTACATGCTGGAGAGCGCCGTCTACGGTCTTGCACCAAGAGACTAATTCGTGTTGACCCCTTTTCATGAAATTCAGAGCGGTTAAGTCATCTAGTGCTAGGCGAAAGGAGTCATAAACCCCGCTTGGATCTAGGACTGCAATTGGTTTGTTGTGAAAACCTAGGTACCTACTTACCCAGATTTCAAGTAACTCCTCAAGTGTTCCAATTCCACCCGGAAGGGCGATAAAACCATCGGATAAGCTATCGATTAAACCCTTGCGTTCGCGCATGTCTTTGACCACATGAAGTTCTGTCGAATCGTAATCAATAAACTCCACGCTCATTAGACGCTCTGGAATAACCCCAATTGTTCTGCCGCCATGTTTCCTGGCCCCCTTGGCCAACTCGCCCATCACTGAAATTCCGCCACCGCCCCAGACCAATTCATGGCCTAACTTGGCAATAGATGCCCCTAGTTCAAAACCAAGCTCTAGATTCTCTCTGGAAACTAGGGTTGATGATGCGCAGTAGACGGCAACTTTCATGGCCACACTCTAAGGCAGTTGACTGGCGCAGACTGCGGCAAGCCCTCGGTTGATGTTGGTAGCGTTGGACCATGAGCATAGACGGTGCGGCTTATGGTTATGGGATTTCCACCGTTGCCAAAGATGGTTCAATTCTTGATACCTACTTCTACCAATTAGGGCTTGGAAAGACCGAGCAAAGCACCATTGATACAGCAGGCCTTGAGGGCAGAGATGATGAGCGCGAGATCACCCGCAGGGCTGTAAAGGTTGAGATCCAGCTCTATCAGGCTCCAACCAATGTTGCTGACGCCTACCTGCGACTACACCTGCTCTCTCATCGTTTGGTAAAACCCCATGGTTTATCGCTTGAGGGGATCTTTTCCATTCTCAATAACGTTATTTGGAGTTCACGTGGCCCTTGCGCGATTGCCGGATTTGATCAAGTTCGCCTAAAGATGCGAGCCAAGTATGGCTATCTAGCGATCTATGGCGTAGATAAGTTCCCCAGGATGCTCGATTATGTAATTCCTGAAGGAGTTCGCATCGCTGATGCCGATCGAGTAAGACTTGGTGCGTACCTATCTCCTGGAACAACTGTCATGCACGAAGGCTTTGTCAACTTCAACGCCGGGACCCTTGGAGCCTCAATGGTTGAAGGTCGAATCTCAGCAGGGGTTGTTGTAGGTGATGGTTCAGATATTGGTGGTGGAGCCTCAATTATGGGAACTTTAAGCGGCGGCGGGAAAGAGGTAATATCAATCGGCAAGCGCACACTTCTTGGAGCAAATTCGGGACTTGGAATATCACTTGGTGATGATTGCGTGCTAGAAGCTGGCGTCTATCTGACTGCCGGATCAAAGGTGCTCCTGCCTGATGGAAAGATAGTTAAGGCCAGAGAGCTATCCGGTGCTAACTCCCTTTTGATTCGTAGGAATTCACAGAGCGGCGCGCTTGAAGCCCTGACTAAGAGTGGCATTTGGGACGGCCTAAATAGCGTGCTTCACGCTAACTAAACTAAACAGTATTTGACTCGCTCAGTAACTCCTGGCGCGCACTCCTTGGCAACAAAGGTTAGCTTCACAATTGCCCTTGTGTTGTGAATCCAGGTAGAGGGAAGCTTTACTCTGGCACGAAATAATTCACCGGTGAGGGTTGCTGTTAAGCCCGTACTTGAAGTTCCAGTAATCGAGCTAACACTCCCGGTTTGAGTCCTAGAGTTGATGATGAGTGAAACAACATCAGGTAATAGAAAGGCTTGCGCCATAACACTCTGAGGCACATATCTAGACCAGAGGGCGTACCGCCGATTTATCTTTGGATCTAGACTCCAGGCATCTGCCACTCCAGTTAAGTAAGGTAGTGGACTGCCCCAGACATCTACGATATTTTGAGTAACTCCCCCACTTGAGGAGAAATAGAAGGCTTGGATCGGTTGGCCATCAAGAGTTACTACCCAAGCACTATTCTCATCAACAAAGGTGCGATTCACCGCCTCTTTCCATTTGATGCCATAGATGGCCTCATTCTCTTTGGCATAACCCACAAAATTCTGATCCACAGTGGTGTTATAAATGTTGCAGTCACATTCAATCCTTAGCCTAGATAGTTTCCCTATGGCATAAGTTCTTGCTGCAATCACTTGGGCTTCAAGTGCTGCAGCTGGCCAAGATGAAGGCACTTCTCCAAGGCCATAGAGATACTCATCATGGAGTCTTAAGGTATTGGATACTGCCAAATATGAGCTAAGAAGATTGGTAACGCTCTTGAAGACAATCTGACCGTATCTATATTGAGTTGCAGCTGTCCCATTGGTCAGAAGCACAGTTGTGGTGGCACTATCCCAACGCACCGTCCATGCAGCGGCTGGATTAATTGCGGCATGTTTTGCCGATGGTGATGAAAGGACTGGCACCACGCTCCCTGCAAAATTAGTAAAGAGCGCAGTGGTATCACCCGGATATACGCCAAATGGTTCAGGGTTTTCACTAATTGGAATATCGCCTTGATATAGGCGGATCTCACCAGTTGATCCAACTGTGTTCAGATTTGCTGTTGAAATTAAGTTAGCAACGTTCACTCTTATATATTCATTATCCGGATAGGCAGTGACGGCAGTTCCTGGGTAGTAGTAGTTGAGAATCTCAACAGCGCTCTTCCCCTCAAGTGCTTGGCCTCGCGCACCGATCTGACTCATTCCTACGCCATGGCCATAACCTGATCCAAGGAAGCGAAAATCTGTCGGAATCAGGGCTCGGGCCTGAACCGGTGAGATCAAGTTAGGCCCTAGAGTAAAGATGAGCGATAGGCAAGTAAGGAGAAGCGCTCTTTTCTTCATATTTCTTAGGGTACAGCAGCGCTCGCTAATTACCGGGTAATTAGCTTTCTTGGTGAGGTAATGAAACCAAATCCCCAGCAAAAATGCATGAAAATCAAAACAGTTGGTAGGTAGAACCGCTCTGCAAGGCTCTTGCCAATGAACAGTGATGCCAAACTTATTGCTCCAAGATAAATGGCGTTTGGTATAAGAAACAGAGGCGAAGCAAGAAAGCCTAGGCCTAGTGCAATAACTTGCAAGAATAGATTCAAAGGTGGAGCTAGATAGCGGAAACTAACACTCTTATAGTGTTGTCGAATTATCGCTCTTCTCCATCTGCCATACTCAAAATATTGTAATGCTAGTTTCCTGAGTGAACTCCGGGGGCGATAGGTGACCTTCAGCTCAGGATCAAAGTAAATGACCCCGCCGTTTTTTCTCAAGCGATAATTCAGCTCCCAGTCTTGAGCTCTGGTAAATCGCTCGTCATAACCTCCAACGTCATCTAGTGCGTTCTTTTGAAATACCCCTAGATAGACCGTATCGGTTGGCCCAGCACCGCCTCCGATATGAAATCTTGATGATCCAACGCCAATAGGAGAGCGCATTGCTGATGCCACTGCTCTTTCAAATGAGGTGATCCCTTGAGCGAACATGATTCCACCGACATTTACGGCTCCTGTCTTCTTCAAAGTTTCGATAGCACGTCTGATGTAATCACTATCAATTTCGGAGTGCCCGTCGATGCGGACAATTATCTGATACTTTGCTAATTTCAAAGCAGCATTCAAACCACTGGGAGTTCTTCCAGATTCGTTTTCAAGAACTCTTATTCTCGAATCCTGGTTTGCTAGATCCATTGCTATTTGCCAAGTTTGATCAGTCGAAGGGCCAACGGCCAAGATAAGTTCCATCTGCCCTTGATAATCAGACGATAGCGCAGCCTTTATTGCACCACGAAGATGGGGTGCTTCATTGATTACTGTGACAATTATGGAAACTGGCGGGTAATTGGCCAGGTGAGCAGTATTACCATGCTTAAGGGGGCTGGTCATAACGTTCAAACGCTATCGCTTCACTACTCTTGCCTCTGTGAAATCCCCTCGGGCAATTCGTTTCCTCACCATCGCCTCTATAGCTATTGTGGCGATATCGGCCCTCGCCTGGGCAGGCGTTGGAAGGATTACTGCCGCCATCCCAAGAGTTGATGCTTTTGCTGGCCTCGAAAATCGCCCTAGGAAGGAGTCCTCGGCAGTTAATTACCTGATTGTTGGTTCTGATACCCGTGAGGGCTTAAGCCGTGAGGAGATCAAGCGGCTACGAGTGGGTGGAACAGAGGTAGCTGCAGGCAAGAGAAGTGACACCATACTTCTGATCCACATCTCTAAGAAGCGAGATAAGGCAGCAATCATCTCTATCCCGCGTGATAGCTACGCGCTTATCCCTGAACACAATAATTCTCAAGGCAAGCTTATTCCTGCAGCCTACTCAAAGATTAACTCTGCATATAACTGGGGCGGTGCCCCACTGTTGATTGAAACCCTTGAGAATATGTCGGGCTTAAGAATCGATCGCTATATAGAACTTAACTTCGTTGGCTTTGTGCGTATGGTTGATGCCCTTGGCGGAGTTGAGATCTGTACCAAGAAAGATATTGATGATCCCAAGAGCCATCTGACTATTCCTGCAGGAACTCATGTTCTGGACGGTATTGATTCACTTAAATTCGTAAGAACTCGTGTCTTTGATGGATTGGGCGACTTAGGAAGAATGAAGCGACAACAAGAATTTGCTGGAGCCATGCTGCGTAAAGCAACTAGCGCTGGAGTATTGCTAAACCCGGTGAAGATGGTTGACTTCATAAATTCAGTTCTAGATAGCGTGGTAACGGATGAAGGTTTGAGTCAAGGAGATCTACTAGCCCTTGGAAAGCAGCTGCGTAATCTCTCTCCAAGTAATGTCAGAACGCTTACAATTCCTCTTCAGAATTACAATTACAGCAACAACGGAGTAAGTGGCGCAGTGCTCTGGGATCCAGTATTGGCCCCTGAGCTTTTTGAACTGATTAAGAATGATGAAGCGCTCGTTGAAGAAGTAAGGCCTGACCCATCTTCATCCCCGAGTGCTATCGATAGATTCAAGAGTGGAACTGCCGCTGATAACCCCTGTAAGGACTAGTATTTGGCAGTCATGTTAAAGCTATCAGTCATTGGAACTGGCTATCTTGGAGCCACCCATGCAGCCGCGATGTCATCTCTGGGCTTTGAAGTTGTTGGCGTTGATATCGATCCGAAGAAGATAGAGCTTCTCAGCCAAGGCAAGGTTCCATTCTTCGAGCCAGGCCTTGGAGAACTTCTGGCAGCAGAAATTAAATCTCAAAGATTGAAATTCACAACAGATTTTTCTCAAATCTCAGACTGCGATGTTCACTTTATTTGCGTGGGAACCCCACAAAGAAGCGATAGCCTAGCTGCGGATCTGACCTATGTTGATACCTCAGTGGCGTCGGTGGCTCCTCGCGCCAAAGCCGGCTCACTCATCGTGGGCAAATCCACGGTTCCTGTAGGAACTGCCAATCGGCTAGCCGACGTGTTAAGAGGTGCAAATGAGAAGGTGGAGTTGGCCTGGAATCCCGAATTCCTAAGAGAAGGTTTCGCGGTTGAAGATACTCTTCGGCCCAATAGATTGGTCGTGGGTGTTACTTCAGATCGGGCCGAGGAGATCCTAAAAGAGGTCTATGCCTCACTTCTCAAAGATGGAGTTCCTTGGATAAGAGCAGATCTACCAACTGCTGAACTAGTAAAAGTTGCCGCAAACTCTTTTCTGGCTACCAAGATCTCCTTCATCAATGCTATGGCAGAGATTTGTGAAGCAGCTGGTGGAGATGTAACCGTTCTTGCTAGAGCCATTGGTTATGACCCAAGAATCGGCTCTCGCTTTCTCCAGGCTGGAATTGGATTTGGTGGTGGTTGTTTACCCAAAGATATCCGGGCATTCATGGCTCGATCTGAGGAACTTGGAGCAAGACAATCGCTTGAGTTCTTAAGAGAAATCGATTCTATCAATCTGCGAGCTCGGGCTCGAGTGATTGATTTAGTCAAAGTTGAGTTGGGTCAAGATTTGAAGGGTAAGAGGATCGCAGTATGGGGCGCTGCTTTCAAGCCAGATAGCGATGATGTCAGAGACTCACCCGCGCTTGATATCGCTGTTGAATTAGGTAAAGCAGGGGCGAGCGTGAGAGTTCATGATCCCAAGGCCATTGAGCCTGCCAGGGCTCGCTTTGCTCACCTGGACTTCACAGAGAGTATCGAAAGCTGCATTGCTGGAGCGGATGTAATCCTGCATCTAACTGAATGGAAGATCTATCGAGAGATCAATCCTGTTGCCATAAAGAGTCAGGTGAATCAGGCAATAGTGATCGATGGTCGGAACTCCCTTGACAAAGAGCTCTGGGTTAGAGCAGGTTGGAAATTTAGGGCTCCAGGAAGAGCTTAAGCGATGGCGCCAAAAATTATCTTGGCATCAGCATCTCCTGCTAGATTCAAGTTACTACAAAATGCTGGAATCAATCCTGAAGTAATTGTTAGCGGAGTTAATGAAGAGAGCTCTGATTATCAGAACCTAACCCCCAAAGAATTGGTGATAGCTCTTGCAATAGTTAAAGCCCATACTATTAGGCAGAAGATTGATTACCCAGCTGTGATTATTGGATGTGACTCCACTTTCGAATTTGAGGGCCAGAGCCTTGGCAAAGCAACAACCGTTGAGAATGCCATCGAAAGAGCTAAGAAGTTACGAGGAAAGTCAGGGCTGCTCCACACTGGGCATTGCATTATTGATACCGATAAAGAGATAGAGATCAGCGATGTGGTAACAACTAAAGTCTTCTTTTCCGATATGAGTGATGCTGAAATTGAAGGCTATGTGGCAACCGGTGAGCCTTTAGATGTTGCCGGAGGTTTCACTCTTGATGGACGTAGCTCGCCATTTATCATACGGATCGAAGGTGAAGCATCAAATGTTATTGGCTTATCCCTACCGCTATTGCGAAGGGCCATTAACAGATTAGGTTATCAGTGGTTTGATTTGTCATGACTTTATATGCCGCATATGGATCAAATCTTGATCCAAGGCAGATGCTCCTTAGAGCCCCGCATTCGCCACATCAGGGAACGGGCTGGCTTCGTGGATGGCGCTTGACTTTTGGAGGAGAGGAAATTGGCTGGGAAGGGGCGGTTGCAACACTTGCCGAAGATTCAGGTCATAGCGTTTTTGTCTCTCTATATGACCTAACCCCTGCAGATGAAGTAGCGCTTGACCAATGGGAAGGTGTGACAACTGATCTATATAGAAAAATTAGAGTGCGAGTAGAAACCCTTGATGACTCTCCCCTTTGTTATGTGTACATTTTGAATTCGTTTGAAGGTGGAGCGCCTTCTGCGCGGTATTTACAGACCATGGTTAGCGCTGCCAGAGAAGCTGGCGCCCCTGATGATTACATTCAAGAGTTAAGCAATAGAAGTACTCGGTAGTAGATTTAGCTTATGGAGCAATCTCTTATAGCTGAAGTTAAGCAATGGATCAGTCAAGATCCTGATCCAAGAACGAGAGCAGAACTTGAAAAACTCCTAGCAGAGGAAAATGAAAGTGAATTGCGCTCCTGTTTCTCTGGCTTTCTAGAATTTGGAACAGCAGGTTTGCGTGGCAAATTGGGGCCAGGGCCATCGAGAATGAATCGCGCAGTGGTCACAAGAACTGCGGCAGGGATAGTGGCCTACATGCAAGACCACAATCTTTCATCCGTGGTGATTGGACGTGATGCTAGATATGGATCAAAGGACTTTGCCCAAGATACTGCTGAGATCATGCAAGGTGCTGGAATGAAAGTCTGGCTCCTGCCGGATGCTCTTCCAACTCCCGTGCTTGCCTACGCTGTTAGAGATCTAAAGTGCGATGTAGGGATCATGGTTACCGCCAGCCATAACCCACCAGAAGATAATGGCTACAAGGTCTATCTGGGTGGGGTTGTTGACCATATTCGCTACGAGGGATCACAGATTATCCCTCCTGCAGATAGCCAGATCTCAGAATATATCTCCAAAGTTGCAGACCTGAAAACGCTGAGACGAAGCAGTGGAGCTAGGGTCTTAGACAAAAGTATTGTCAATTCATATATCAAGGCCACAGCAAAGCTTGCCACCTCAAAGAGTGATCTTAAGGTTGTCTACTCTGCAATGCATGGTGTTGGCACTAGGACTTTAGAGCAAGTATTCGCCGCAGCGCACTTTGCTTGCCCGATATTAGTAACAGAGCAGGCTGAACCAGATCCTGACTTTCCAACAGTTAGATTTCCAAATCCTGAAGAGCCTGGAGCTATCGACCTTTCAATAAAGAAGGCAATACAAGTATCAGCAGATCTTGTCATTGCCAATGATCCCGATGCTGATAGATGCGCAGTTGCCATCGCTGACAAAAGTGGCAAGTGGCGAATGCTTCGGGGAGATGAAGTTGGAGCCCTTCTTGGAGAGTATCTAGCTAGCAGAGCCAAAGACAAGAGAGCAACCTTGGCTAACTCCATAGTTTCATCTTCAATCCTAAGGAAAATAGCAAAGGCCTACCACTTACCCTTTGCTGAGACTTTGACTGGCTTTAAGTGGATTGCAAAGATAGAAAATCTTCATTTTGGTTATGAAGAAGCCCTTGGCTATGCCGTTGATTCAAGCTCAGTAAATGATAAGGATGGGATCAGCGCTGCGCTGGTTATTGTTCAGCTTGCCACAGACCTCAAGTGCCAATCCAAGACACTTGATGATTTTCTCGAAGAAATATGGGAGAAATATGGCTATCACGGCACCAGACAGATTTCAGTAAGAGTGAACAGCATTCAACAGATTCCCATGATACTTGGGAAGTTTAGGGTGAATACCCCAAAGTTAGTTGCCGGATATCCGATAACCAGATTTGATGATCTAGAGAAACCAAGTAATCACCTACCTGCAACTAATGGAGTGCGAATATATCTTGATCCAAATATTCGAATCATCGTAAGGCCTAGCGGTACTGAGCCAAAGATCAAGTGCTACATCGAGGTAGTTAGCGATAGCCAAATGATCGCCGAGGAGATCATCGCCAAACTAGATTCAGAACTGCGTATCTTTCTTGCCACATAACTTGTAGACTCACCGCCTATGTCAGCGCTAAATCTGATTGACGGATCTGAGGCGTCGCTGCGTAGATTCCTGCAAACTCTCCCCGGTGTCGATCAAATCGGAGCGCAAGAAAGAGCTGCCATGCTTGGCACGCGCAGCATCAAGACCACCAGCAAGAAGTGGGCCATTGATAGGGCCATAAGCATGATTGATCTAACGACTCTTGAGGGCGCCGATACTGCCGGTAAAGTCCGCTCGCTCTGCTCAAAAGCCCTTCGCCCAGATCCGCAAGATGCAACTGTTCCTCATGTGGGAGCAGTTTGTGTCTATAGCGACATGGTGGGGATTGCCAGAAATCATCTTGATTCAATTGGTGGTCAAGACATTCCAGTAGCTGCAGTAGCTACTGCTTTTCCATCTGGTAGAGCATCAAGAAAAGTTAAGCTACAAGACTCCAGAGATGCTATTTCACTCGGTGCTAGTGAAATTGATATGGTTATTGATCGTGGCGCGTTTCTCTCTGGCCAACTGGGTGAAGTATTCGATGAAATCAGAGCTATTAAGGAAATCTGTGGCGATAAAGTCCACCTAAAAGTTATTCTTGAGACCGGTGAGCTAGTAACCCTTGATAACGTTCGTAAAGCCTCCTATCTTGCAATGCTCGCAGGAGCTGATTTCATTAAGACCTCAACTGGAAAAGTCACTCCTGCCGCAACTGCACCAGTCGTACTAGTCATGCTTGAGGCGGTCAGAGACTTTTTTGAAATTAGTCAGATCAGAATCGGGGTCAAGCCAGCGGGCGGGATTAGAAGTACGAAGGATGCGATAAAGCAACTAGTTCTAGCAAATGAAATAGCAGGACCACACTGGCTCACTCCAGAACTATTTCGAATTGGAGCCAGTGCGCTACTCAATGATCTACTAATGCAGCGTATGAAACTAAGCACGGGCAGATATTCGAGCGTAAATTATGTTACGGTGGATTAGTAATGGGTAACTTTGAATACGCCCCCGCCCCAGAATCTAAGGCGATAGCCGATATCAAGAAGGATTATGGCCTATTCATCAATGGTAGATTTGTTGCTTCTAACAGTAAGAAGCACTTTGAAACCATAAATCCCGCTAATGAAGAGGTATTAGCCAAGATTTCACTTGCCGATGAAGTAGATATCGATAAGGCTGTCAAGGCTGCGAGAAGTGCTTATGTAAAAGTTTGGTCTAGAATGAGCGGTAGGGAGCGAGCCAAGTATCTCTTTCGCATCGCTCGCCTACTACAAGAGCGCGCCCGAGAGTTTGCAGTAGTTGAAACGTTAGATAATGGAAAGCCCATTAGGGAAACTCGCGACACTGATATTCCTCTTTCAGCAGCACACTTTTTCTATCATGCAGGCTGGGCAGACAAATTGGAGTTTGCAGGCTTTGGCGCAAGACCAAAGGCTCATGGAGTAGTGGCCCAGATAATTCCTTGGAACTTCCCGCTATTAATGTTGGCTTGGAAAATCGCCCCAGCTCTAGCAACTGGAAACACAGTGGTGCTCAAGCCTGCCGAAACCACTCCGCTTACTGCTCTGTTATTTGCCGAAGTCTGTCAACAAGCAGACCTTCCAGTTGGAGTTGTTAACCTAATTACAGGAGATGGCGGCACAGGGGCTGCATTAGTAAAGCACCGCGACATCGATAAGGTGGCATTTACTGGGTCTACTGAAGTCGGCAAATTAATTGCTAGGTCTGTGGCAGATAGCAACACTCCGGCTACTCTTGAACTTGGTGGTAAAGGTGCAAATATTGTTTTTGAAGATGCTCCACTTGATCAAGCGGTTGAGGGAATCATCAACGGGATCTTCTTTAATCAAGGCCATGTCTGCTGTGCAGGCTCTCGACTTCTGCTTCAAGAAAATATCTATGATGAGTTCTTAGGCAAGTTGCAGAAGAGGATGTCCAAGATTCGCCTAGGCGATCCATTAGATAAGAACACCGATATTGGAGCGATCAACTCAGCAGCGCAATTATCGAAGATTCATGAACTCTCTTCATCAGGACAAGCAGAGGGTGCTGACATCTGGTCTGCTCCTTGCCAGATTCCAAGTAAAGGATTCTGGTTTGCTCCCACAATTTTTACCGGGGTAACTCAAGCTCATCGCATTGCTAGGGAGGAAATATTTGGACCAGTGCTCTCAGTTCTAACCTTTAGAACTCCTCAAGAGGCGATAGAGAAAGCCAATAACACCCCTTTTGGACTCTCAGCTGGAGTCTGGACCGATAAGGGTTCAAGAATTCTCTGGGCAGGTAATCACCTAAAAGCAGGCGTTATCTGGGCCAATACCTTTAATAAGTTTGATCCAGCTAGCCCATTTGGTGGTTATAAAGAGTCTGGTTGGGGCCGCGAAGGTGGTCGCCATGGACTTGGCGCTTACCTCAAAGGAGCCAAGTGATGAGACTTGATGTGAAAAAGACTTATAAGTTATTTATCGCAGGTGACTTTCCAAGAAGTGAATCAGGACGCAGCTATGAAGTCAAAGATAGAAAAGGAAACTTCATAGCAAATCCTGCCCAAGCTTCCAGAAAAGATCTAAGAGATGCAGTCCTTGCAGCTAGGAACGCCCATTCATCTTGGGCGTCTGCCACTGCCTTCAATCGTGGCCAAATTCTCTATCGTATCGCTGAGATTATGGAAGGCAGAAGTGAGCAATTTGTTTCAGAAATAATGGCGATGGAATCAGTTAGTAGTAAACAAGCTCAAACTCAGGTAGGAGAGGCTATAGATACTTGGGTCTGGTATGCCGGGTGGAGCGACAAGATTTCAACTGTTGCAGGAAGCACTAATCCAGTTGCAGGTCCATTCTTTAACTTCACTGTTGCAGAGCCCTTAGGTGTAGTTGGAATTGTGGCAGAGGAGAGATCATCTCTGCTAGGAGTTGTCTTAGGTCTTGCTCCAGTTTTGGCAGGAGGAAATTGCGCAGTTTTACTTGCCAGCCAGAGTCGTCCGCTTTCTGCGATAACACTGGCAGAGTGCTTAGCCACTTCAGATGTTCCAGCCGGGGTAGTAAATATTCTCACCGGGCTAGGTGATGAATTAACCCCACACCTTGCTTCGCATATGGAGATTGATGGTCTTGATTTGAGTGGAGTTGATAGTAAGAGCGCTACCGCACTTCGCATGTCCAGCGTTGATAATCTAAAGAGAGTTCATAGTTTTACCTCTGAGAAATCCCCCGAGCGAATCCTCTCCTATATGGAATATAAGACGCTCTGGCATCCAATTGGTATCTAGAACCTAGTAATTACTAGCGGCAATCTCTCCGCCACCTCGCCCTTTTCAGAGATGACTACCGCTCCTTCAAGCGCTTGCTTTGCTCGCTCAAATCTCTCGCTCTCGTCGCTGTGAAGAGTAAAGAGGGGATATCCGCTGCCTATCTTTTCGCCAGGCTTGGCGTGAATTTCGATTCCGGCTCCGGCTTGAACTACCTCGCCTTGTCGCTGTCTGCCAGCACCTAGACGCCAAGTGCTAATCCCAACCTTTAGCGCATCCATAGTTGAAATAGTTCCACTATTTTCAGCGGTGATAACTAACTTTTCTTTAGCAGTCGGCAAGGGGGCATCGGGATCTCCTCCTTGAGCTTTGACCATCTTTTTCCAGCGATCCATGGCACTTCCGTCTCTAAGTGCAACTTCAGGATCTTTACCACTCACCTTTGCGGCATCAAGCATCTCTCTGGCAAGAATTAGGGTTAGCTCTACAACGTCCTTTGGTCCCCCACCTGCTAGAACTTCAAGTGATTCACGCACCTCAAGTGCGTTACCGGCAGTTAGCCCAAGTGGCACATCCATTGCGGTAACCAGGGCTCTCGTATTTACTCCCGCTCGTTTCCCGAGTTCGACCATAACACTTGCTAACTCCTTTGCCCTCTCTGGTTCTGACATGAATGCTCCAGATCCAGTCTTAACATCTAAAACCAAGGCGCTAGTTCCTTCAGCAATCTTCTTGCTCATAATTGATGAGGCAATTAGAGGAATTGCCGACACCGTTCCGGTGACATCACGCAAGGCATAGAGCTTCTTATCGGCAGGTGCGAGGCCAGTACCAGCTGCGCAGATCACCGCCCCGACATCTTTTAGAACTGCAAGCATCTGGGAATTACTTAAAGAGGCTTGCCAGCCAGGAATTGACTCCATCTTATCTAGCGTCCCTCCGGTGTGACCAAGGCCTCTCCCTGAAAGTTGTGGAACAGCGGCCCCACAAGCTGCCACTAAAGGCGCTAGTGGAAGTGTGATTTTGTCTCCCACGCCACCAGTTGAATGTTTATCAAC
>VGBW01000007.1 GCA_016870365.1 Actinomycetota bacterium
AGTGCTTTATCTGATTTTCTTCTTCTTTTTCCTATTTAGCGGTACCTGGGTTCTCAGCGCCTTGATTGATGCGGGAACCCCGCCACTCTTCGCAAAAGTTGGAACTGCAGCTGTCATTGCGCCACTTGACTTTTTCACAATGCGCTTCGTAATATTCCGCAAGGATTTCAAAGATCATTTGCGGCTGAGGAGATGCAAATAGATTAATGTCAAAGTATAAAAAGAAAACAGAAAGAAAAAGAGTCCTTACGCAAAGTTGAATCAAGAAATTCTAGAGAAGCAGAAGCAATATTAATATTTATGGAAGCAGACTTAATGTGGCTGAATAGCATCTTTTGCTGTTTTGATTCAATATGCCTTCAAGCCTGTTCCAACAAAGGACAGGTGTAATGTCTTCA
Source organism: Actinomycetota bacterium (assembly GCA_016870365.1). Lineage (GTDB taxonomy): Bacteria > Actinomycetota > Actinomycetes > Nanopelagicales > Nanopelagicaceae > MAG-120802. Next base: position 399 of record VGBW01000007.1, read on the forward strand.
AGGGGCATATCCCATAGGCCTAACTTCTTCAGACACCTTACAAAATTGATCTTCGTCTGATACCTATATGGCCTAATGCTTATTTGTTCTTCATAATACTGACTGACTTTCATTGTCTTTCCTTTCATAGCATGTATTGGGCAAAATGCTTGAAGGACTAAATGGTGTGCGTATTATCTTTACTATTTTCTTAAATAATATCCATATCTTTTATTGCGTTGTTCTGAAAACAGTCTTTACTGAATAAGGAATTAACTCCTTTACACATATTGCAATCATGATTCCAGCAACTACGCTAAGCAATATTCCAATAGAGCGATCATCTAGAAGTAGTGAGCCACTTAAATAAACTCCAACTGCCCCAAGAGCCTCAGCTAAGGTGGAGGCCAGGGTGAGAAGGAGCGCCATCCCTCGACTGTAGCCAGCAAGCAGAGCTGTAGCGCTTATGGCAATTCCTTCAGGAATGTTATGCAGGGCAATGACAAGGGATGTAGTAAGGCCGGTTTGGATATCAACCAAAGTTGCTCCAATAGGAGCTGCTCCTTCTGGAAGATTATGAAGACTTAGGGCGATGGTGATAAGTAGTGCTTGATTCTTCACCTTAGAGCCCTTTTGATCAAACCTAATGCGAGCGAGCGCAATTACTAGAGCAAAACCTAGAGCAGTTGCAATCAATACCTGTATCGGATCAAGGCCGCTATCAACGGCAGATGGAATCAATTGGAGAGCGCTTACGGTAAGCATTGCCCCTGCCACTAGTAAGAGCGTGATGGCGATAAACCTCTCTGAAGGATTTCTCTTCAAAGCAATCAGTATCCAGCCTAAAACGGTTGCAAATGCTGATATCAGCGCAAGTACTAGCCCAGTCTCCAGAGGTAAGATATTGCCGCTCCTCTACTCAATAAACCTTCTCTGCGCTTGAAAGCCAACTATCTCGCGAAATCGTCTAATTGTTGCGATAATACCGCTATGAAGCGTGTTTCACAGCCAAAGGCCCCACGCCGCAAGAGTAGCCGTGAATCGCAGATAATTGAGGTCATCAATCAACTCGATCAGTTCTTAGGCGCTCAACAGATCCACAAGATCTTGAGTAATGAGAAGAGTTCAATTGGATTGGCTACTATCTATCGCCGCCTCGAGTTGCTAAGCGCTGAGGGCAAGATTGATGCGATTATTAGCCCCACCGGTGAGCGCCTTTATCGCCGTTGTGGCCAAATCGAGGGCCATCATCACCATTTAATCTGTCGCCTCTGCGGGGCAACTGAGGAGATTGATTTGGAGGCTGTGGAATCTATAACCGCCAGGATTGCTAGGAGATATGGCTATCAAGACATCAGTCATAGTCTGGAGGTTTTTGGCATCTGTGCTAGCTGCCAGAGCATTCAAACCTCTTCAATCAAATCTGTGTCGAAGGCCAAGCTGCGATAAAGTCCTATTGCCTTCTCGTTTGATCTATCGGTATAGACCCAAGCTTCAGCGAAACCATCGGCACTCATTTGATTGAGAGCCAACTCCATCACCGCCTTTCCGATTGACTTGCCTTGATATTGAGGGTGTATTCCGATGACATAAATCTCACAGACCCTCCTATCGATGAGCTTATGTTCCTTGAGCCAGAGCAAGCCGATATCTACGCCACCTTGCACCATGAAGAAGAGTTGATCAGCTCGAAACCACGGCTCACTCATCTTGGAGAGAAGTCGATCCATATTCCAATCGCCTTGATCAGGGTGGCCCACAAAGATCGTGTTGTTCAACTTGATGAACCTTGATTCATCACTGCCTGATTTGAAACTTTCAACTTCAAACTTAGGCCTACTCAAGTCAACAATCTTCCTCGGAACCCTGGGAAGAGAACACGAAAAACGGATGATTGAGCGTTTTTCAGAGGGTTCTGGCTTGACGGCCACGATCATAGCGAGATACTAGTGATAATCATAATCATTTGTAAGGAGACCGCCATGGCTCAGACTATACCTGTCACCGTTCTAACCGGGTTCTTAGACTCAGGCAAGACCACCCTGCTTAATCGAATATTGACCGAGAAGCATGGAATGCGGATTGCAGTTATTGAAAATGAATTCGGTGAGTTGGTATAGATGACGCTTTGGTTATGGCCTCAGATGAAGAGATCTTTGAGATCGGACTACTAGATAGTTACACTATAGAGATGAAGGGCAAGTTGCTGGTCTCACTGCAATTCGTCCTGCTTTTTTCCCTCGCTCTTATGCCGGGTTCAAAAGCTAGCTCTCCGGCTAGATCTTCAATTGCAATCGCGCTGGCTCTCATTGCTCTTCTGATTCTGCTGCGCAGTTTCAAGGATTTGGGAAGCGCGCTGACTCCACTTCCCGAGAGCAAAGAGGGGGCAAATTTAGTCACTAGTGGCATCTACTCTTACATAAGACATCCGATCTATTCCGCACTCTTTATTCTCGCGCTAGCGGCTTATCTCTGGAAACAGAGTGGGAGCGTCTTTATTGCTGCACTCTTGCTAGTTGCTTTGTTGATCTACAAAGCAAGATATGAAGACGAGATCTTGCTAAAGAAATTTCCTGAAAGTCTTGGGTTTCAAGAATCAACTCCGGCCTTCTTCCCAAAATTGAGGAAAGAACGAGCTTAATGACCATAGAGTTGGTGCGCCTCTTAAAGCATATGGCTTGGGCAAATCAACTAACGATCAAGCATCTACTAACCCTTCCCCTAGAGGCCCTCAAGGCCTATGCCACAAATCCCGAGTGGTCTGTCGCTGAAATTACTCATCACATTGTTGATTCAGCAGATTCCTATGCCTATCGCATCAGCGGTAGCCATCCTGAGCTTTCTGGAGATTCGATCCAAGGGATAGAGAAGATTGCTGACTTAGAGGTACTTGCTAAGCAGGCTGCGGCCATTGATTCTGCTCTATTGCAGTCTGTGAAACTAGATGATGAGCAATTGGAGCTTATGAACCATTCAGGAAATCTCGTTAAGAGATGGCGCTCCACCATTCTTTCTCAATCAATCCACCATGCCACAGAACATCGAGCGCAGATTGCCGGAGCCTTAGAGGCAAAGGGCTTTAAGCCAGTGAACCTCGATGATTTAGACCTTTGGAGCTACGAGATTAAGAATGGGTAAGACAGCGTAAACTACCGCTATATTCTTTAAAGTCTCTGCAGAGAGGAAATAGTGGTATGTGTAGCAGAGTTAGGTGTCGTTCTTGTGGCAAGTGGACCTGGGAGGGCTGCGGAGAACATATCGTCGAAGCGCTGGCCGGAATAAGTAAAGACCAGATCTGCATCTGTTCGCGCTAGAGTTTTCCTTGATCTAGTTTTGTAAGAACTTCTTTAGCCCTAGCTCTCACCTCAGCTAGATCCTTTAGCCTATCCAGCCCAAGTAGTTGTTGGGCCATCCGGTGGTTGCCTCTAAATTCTTCGCGATGCCTATCTAGAAAGTCCCAATAAAGGGTTGTAAAGGGGCAGGCATCATCACCGGTGCGCCTCTTTGGATCGAAGTAACAACCTTTGCAATGAGTACTCATCCTTGAGATATAGGCGCCCCCTGCTGCATATGGTTTAGTCATCATCATTCCACCATCTGCATGAACCCCCATGCCAATGACATTGGGGACCATCACCCAATCACTAGCATCGACAAAAACCTCTCTCATCCATTGGAGAAATTGCTGCGGACTAATTCCAGCAATTAAAGCAAAGTTACTTAGGATCATTAGCCGCGGGATGTGATGGACCCAGGCGCGCTCTTTGATATCGGCGATGGTGTTCTTAAGGCAGTTCATCTTGGTTTTGCTTGGATCGCTAAAGAGAAATGGTAGCTCTCGCTTGGCTCCTAATTCATTGCTCTGACGATACTCTTTTCCTAGATACCAATACATTCCATTGACATACTCACGCCAGCCGATGATCTGTCGGATAAAGGCCTCTGCAGAGGCGATAGGAATATCTCCCTTTTCAAATCTCTTGATAGCAGCCTTCACAACCTCTTCTGGATGAAGCAGGCCATTATTCAAGTAAGGACTTAAGAGTGAGTGATGTAGCGCCCAGCTCTCATCGGTAATGGCATCTTCATAGGGGCCAAAGTTTGCAAAGTGATTTCTGAGAAAGTTATCCAATTGTTTCAGCGCGCCTGATCTGGCGGTGGCCCAATTTCCAGAAGGGGTATGTTCTAATTCTTTGGCCACCTGCAGATCCATCTCATCTGGAACATGGGTTAGATACTTGGGCCACTTGTAATTCTTTGGAGGTGGGAGGCGATTTTCCCTATCAAAGTTCCAAGCGCCCCCCAGTGGCTTTGCTTTATCCATCAATATATTGAGCCGGACTCTCTGTTTGCGATAGAAATCCTCCATCAAGTAGCTCTTCCGTCCCTCTGCCCATTTGGCAAAGAGCGGTCGAGGGGTGAGGAAGAAATCATTTTCAACAAAGCTCACGCCATATTCACTAAGTGATTGATAGAGCCGGTGTGATGAGGGTTCTGCAGCAAATATTCTTGCTCCCTTATATTTCTTTGAAAGCTGATCAAGACCAGCGGTGGTGCTTGCAGCTTCTATATATTCGACTTTGAAACCTTTTTCTTTCAACTCTTGCGCAAAGTGTTTCGCACTTGAGATTAAGAAGTAAAGTCGCTCAGGATGCCAATTCTTCCCAGAGGTCATCGGCTCACTTTGGATCATTGCCATTACATCGCTTTTGGCATCAGCGCTATTTAGAACCCCGTATTTTGCGTGTAATTGATCAAAGCCGATGTAGAGGATGCGCTTCACGATGCGCACAATTGTATTGACCCTGATAGATTTTGCGCTATGGATTTAGATAATCTGAAATTTGGCCTCGATACCTTCGGTGATATGCAAAACGACGATTCTGCAACCCCTATCTCTGCTGCTGCCACGATCAGAAATGTGGTGGAGCAGGCAGTCTTGGCAGATGAGCTCGGCATTGATCATTTCAGTATCGGTGAGCATCACCGTGATGACTTTGCTATCTCCTGCCCTGATACCGTTCTTGCTGGCATTGCCACTAGAACAAGGCAGATAACGCTAGGAACCGCAGTCACAGTTCTATCAAGTGATGATCCAGTCCGGGTTTATCAAAGATTTGCCACCATTGATGCGCTCTCAAATGGTCGAGCTGAAATAACCGCAGGGCGCGGTTCATTTATTGAATCATTTCCACTATTTGGGTATGAACTTTCAGATTACAGTGCCTTATTTGAAGAAAAGCTTGAGCTATTAGTTGAGATATTGAAAGAACATGCCGTCACCTGGTCAGGAACTATGCGCGCACCGCTAATTAATCAAGAGATTTATCCCAAAACCGAGCGTGGCAGCATTCCACTCCGCGTAGGAGTTGGTGGAACACCAGAGTCAGTGGTGAGGGCTGCGAGAGTAAACGCCAAATTGGCTATCGCCATTATTGGTGGGGATCCAGCTCGATTCAAGCCCTTTGCAGATCTTTATCGAAGCTCAATGCAGGAATTTGGTCATCAAGTTCTGCCGATTTCAATTCACTCTCCAGGCCACATTGCCGCATCACAAGAGATCGCAATTGAGGAGCTCTGGCCACATTATCAGGTGATGTTTGGTCGAATCGGCAGAGAGAGAGGCTGGGGCCAGGTCACAAGAGAGCACTTCATCAATGAGGTGAAATACGGCTCCTTCTATGTGGGAAACCCAGAGCAGGTGGCTAGAAAGATCGCCTATGCGATGAAGTCGCTAGGAGCCCAGAGATTTGATTTTAAGTATCCAAATGGACCTATGGCGCATGGCAAGTTAATGAGCTCCATTGAGCTCTATGCCAAAGAAGTAATACCCATGGTAAGGGAGAATTTGGTCAGCCGGAAAGACAGTTCTCTAACCCGAATTTAATTAGGAATGACCTAGAAACTTGAAATAGCAAGATTTGTAATACCATGCCTTATCCTTATTCAATGCAAATGATGCTAGCCATCTCTATTTTCGTCATCGCCTATATATTCATAGCCACTGAAAAGATTAGTAGAGTAGCAATAGTTCTTGTTGGCGCGGCAGCGATGGTGATAATTGGCGCAACTGATGCCGACAAGGCTTTCTATAGCCATGAGACGGGAGTCGACTGGGATGTAATCTTTCTACTCCTTGGCATGATGATTATTGTGGGTATTATTCATAAGACAGGGCTATTTGAATATGTTGCTGTCAAGGCCATAAGGAAATCTAAGGGAAATCCCAGGATAGCTCTAGTTTATTTGATGATCTTGACGGCTGTGGCTTCAGCAATTCTAGATAATGTAACCACCATACTCCTGGCAGTACCAATGACTGTGATTATCACTAGGCACCTCCAAGTATCGCCAATTCCCTTCATTCTTGCTGAGGTATTCGTCTCGAATATCGGGGGAGCTGCCACTCTGGTGGGAGATCCCCCGAATATCATCATTGCAAGCAAGGCCGATATTTCATTTAATGCCTTCTTAGTTCATATGGCACCGCTTGCTCTCTTGGTTCTAGCCGTGATTATTCCTTTTCTAGTTTTTTTCTTTAGGAGAGAGTTGATTAATTCTCCAGAGGCAAGAGATTTAGTAATGCGCTTAGATGCTAGGGAATTTCTCAATGATTTGGTCTTACTGCGCAAGTCACTGGTTGTCCTTGCCCTAGTAATGATTGCATTTGTGCTTCACTCTGCGCTGCACCTGGAGCCCTCGATAGTGGCGCTTCTGGGCGCCGGAGTGCTTGCGGCCATTAGCGGCCTTAAGCCGAAAGACTATATGCAAGATGTGGAGTGGCCAACGCTAACCTTCTTCATTGGGTTATTCATTATGGTTGGTGCCTTAGTAAGCGTTGGAGCATTAGGGGAATTTGCAGAGTTTCTCAAAGGAATCTTTGGCGATGATGCCCAACTGGCCTCGATGGTGATTATTGGGGCCTCCGCTCTTCTCTCTGGGATTGTAGATAACATCCCATATGTTGCATCAATGACTCCAGTGGTTGCTGAATTGAGCCAGAACCTAACTGGAAGGCAAGAAAATGTGCTCTGGTGGTCTCTGGCATTTGGTGCAGACTTCGGTGGGAATGCCACCATCATCGGAGCGAGTGCAAACGTAGTGGCTATTGGACTTGCTGCCCGAGCTGGTTACGCCATTTCCTTTTGGAAATTTGCCAGAAGTGGGGTCTTGGTCACCTCGATCAGTATCGCCTTGGTCTACCCCTATATTCTTCTGCGCTATTTTTGATAGCTCGCCAGATCTAATTCTTAGCTAGCCAGCCCCAGACCGACTCTCCTCCTGAATGGCCAGTTAGAAAGATGTAGATCAAGGCCAAGAGGGCAGATAAAGCTAGAAGAATCGAAACAAGCCTTCTAACTCTTGGTGAACCGACAGTTGAGCCTGAGCGATCCATTCGAAATCTTATGAATAGTAGAACCAGAAGCGGGATAAAGGTGAAGGGAGCGATTTCGCCATAGCTTTGGTGGCGCTCTACCTCTTTACCAAGGCGCTCCTTAAAAATCTCACCACTTGCTTTGGCTACGAATAGAGACAGTTGAGCGATTACTGCCAATATCAAAACTGGTCTGCCATAGCGTCTTGAAAAACTTGGCCAATAAGACATGGCCAAGGCCGCTAATGCTATAAGAGGCACCAGAACCACTGGAGCGTGAGAGGCCAGAGGGTGAAGTGGCAGTCCAGCAATTAGATCAAAAGGGCCACCAAGATCATCGCCATTAAATGATTTCACAGCGCTAAGTATAGAGACTTTAGATTCCAGCAGCGTGACCTTCACACCGTGGATCAGAGCCTGCGATGTAGGTTCCATTGGGGAGCACTTCGAGTAATTGCACCGCAGATCCATGGCCATAGGCAGATAGCTCTTCGACGCTATGGCCTCTAGCGCTAAGGGATTGTTGAATCTCTTTTTCTACTCTATTTTCAATCTGAAGCACCCCTTCATATTTCTCATCAAGGGAAGAACCACCCGATTTGTTTAAGTGTTGCCAGCGAGGAGCTTCCGCGTTCTCTTGGGGGTTCATCTTTAGATCAATAGCATTAACAATTAATTGGAAATTGCTCTGCACTTGGATATTTGCCCCAGGAGTTCCTCCCATATAGACAAGTGAGCCATCAACTCTTGTTGCTGACCAGGCATTAAGGGTGTGAGCCGGGCGCTTTCTTGGCGCAATGAAGTTTGGTGATTCTGGATCTAGTGAGAATCCAGTTAAGCGGTTGTTGAGCAAGATCCCAGTACCCTCAATGGCCCATGATGCGCCAAAGCCGTGAAAAACACTTTGGATCCAGGAGAGAGCATTTCCGTCTCTATCGGCCACTAGAAAATAGGTGGTATCACTTCCCTCATTAGAGATCGTTGGCTCACCTAGATTTGCCTTAGCGACGTCTATTTGGCTGCGCCTGTGGGCAATACTTGCACTTGAGAAGAGTTCTTCAAGGTTCATATCGATATGTTCTGGGTCTCCAAGGAGAGAGTAGCGATCGGCAAAGGCGATCTTCTTTGCCTCCACCATTAAATGAATTCGATCCGCCTCTGTAAGATTTGCCAGGTCAAAACCCTCTGCAATCAATAGCTCCTCAAGCAAGATCATTCCTTGACTTGGTGGGGGTTGGCCATGGATAAAGTAATCTCGATACTTAATGGAAAGAGGTGGTAGAACTCTACTTCTATGTTCTGCAAGATCTCGAAGGCTAAACCAGCCATCACTTGCCTCTACTAGTTTTCTGGCTATTTCTCCCTGATAGAAGGCATCTCTTCCCTCTAGTGCGATAGCCTCTAAAGAATCTGCCAGATCGCTCTGGATTACTAAATCACCAATTTTTAGGTTGGCAGCGATACCAAGGCTTTGAAAGACCTCGGTCTCGGGGAATGTACTTAGGTGTCCAGCAATTCTGTTTATGAATCCAGAGTTAGCGGCAAAGCCATTTCGCGCATAATCAAGTGCTGGTGCCAAGATTTGATCCATAGACAAAAGGCCATACTCCTTATGTATTTCAAACCAGGTTGAAACAAGGCCAGGAACTGTCGCGCTTTTATATCCATGATGGTCAATTCCATTCTCGAATTGATCAGCACAAGCACTATGTGGAGCCTCACCACTTCCATTGAAGGCTAGATTCTTTTTCTTGCCCGCGCTATGTGAGATAACAAAAGCATCTCCGCCAAGGTGAGATGCTCCAGGTTCTACAACTGCCAGTACTGCGCTAGTTGCAATTGCAGCATCTCCTGCAGATCCACCTTTGGTAAGAATCTCAATACCGGCAGAGACTGCTAATGGTTGACTTGCGGCAACAATTCCATTTCTGGAATACACAGGGGAGCGATGTGTGCTCTGGCTCATAATGTTAAGGGTATAGGCTGAGCGGCATGTCTAGTGCAAAAATTGAATTCAGAGATTTGAGTAAGCACTATAAAGACGTCTTAGCCGTCTCTAACTTCTCAGCCCAGGTGCAATCAGGTCGAGTTACCGGATTTCTTGGCCCCAATGGGGCAGGGAAGAGCACCGCGCTTCGCTGCCTGTTAGGCCTGGTAACCCCTACTAATGGAAGTGCTTTGATAAACGGGGGAGGTTACAGTCAATTAGAAGATCCCATTCGTAAAGTTGGAGCAGTTTTAGATAGTAGAGGCTTTCACCCAGGCTTGACTGCCAAACAGAATCTGAAAGTTATGGCTAGCGCAACCGATATCAACTTCTCTCGAATCGATGAAGTTTTAGAGCTCGTGGATCTTGCAGGCACTGCTTCCAAGCGAACCAAGGGATTTTCGCTGGGCATGAAGCAGCGACTCTCGCTAGCTATCGCCATGTTGGGCGATCCTGAGATCTTGATTCTTGATGAACCGGCAAATGGTCTTGATCCTCTAGGAATTGTCTGGCTCCGGGAGTTTCTCCAGAAGTTGGCAGGTGAGGGAAGAACGATCCTGGTCTCCTCTCATCAGTTAGCTGAGATGCAGAACACTGTCAATGATGTCCTAATCATCAACAAGGGAGTTTTGGTCGCCCGAGGGAGCATCAAAGAGATCTGCCAGGGAGGGTCTTTAGAGGAGGCTTTCTTGGAGTTGACCTTCAAGAAATAGCCCATGAGCCAATTACTTCAATCAGAGCTTCGTAAGTTGACCTATCTCAGGGCCAATTGGCTCCTGCTGCTTTGGAGCGGGTTATTTGCTGCCCTGGGAACGGTCGCCCCGATCATGATCCTGAATTCAGATGAGAACCGACTCTCGGGTGGATTCTCCGGCACTAGCACTCCCGAGGGAATCAATGCTGTTTTTGCCAACGCTGCCAGCGGATACCTCTTTGCTCTGATTCTTGGAATATTGATTATGACTAATGAATATCGCCATGGCACAGCAGTCGGAACCTTCTTGGTGACTCCCAAACGCAGCACCGTCCTACTTGCTAAGTTGATGGCAGCAAGCATGGCAGGGCTGGTAGTCCAACTCTTCTCATTCCTCATGGCCATAACTTCAGGCTTTATCGCACTTACCTTCTTTGAGCCTCATGCCCCAGTGGCAGCAGAGCTGCTCTTCAAAGTATTTCGAGCCGCAGCCATTTCAGGCCTAGTTCTGGGGATCGTTGGAGTTGGAATCGGCGCGCTTATCAGGAATCAGATAGCAGCCGTTACTGGCGCGGTGATCTGGACTCTTATTGTTGAGGGCTTGGTCGTCGCCTTTGTTGACTCAATTGGAAAGTATCTGCCCGCAGGAGCTATTACTGGCCTAGTAGATGTTGATTTTGGGAAGAATGACTTTAACTTCAGTATCGATAACTACTTAACCCCCGGGCCGGCAACCCTTGTACTCTTGGGCTATGCGGCGTTATTTTCACTGATCGCGATGAGAACAACACTGCGTCGCGATCTAGATTAGGAGTAAAAAATGTCTAAAGAAGTCTTCGCTACTTATCTAGATGATGTTGCAAGAGTTCAAGAATTCTATAGCGCATTCTCATCAAGACTTGATAATGTGCCAAGCGATGGTGGCTGGAGCGCATCGCAGTGCCTGGCTCATATCTGTGATACTGAGATTTCACTATCGCTTCGAGTGCGAATGATTCTAACTAGCGATAACTACCGGTTCTCAGCTTGGGATGAAGACGCCGTTGCTGCTATTAAGAAGGATAGAGATGCAAAAACAAGCGTTGAGACTTTTGCAGCCCTTCGCCGAAATAATCTTGATCTGCTTACTAGCCTTTCTTCTGATAAATTAGAGCGCCTAGGGGTAAGGGCAAATGGTAAGTCAATTAAATTAATTGATTACCTTGCCTATATGTCCAAACACATTAAAGCTCATCTGGAGCAAGCAGTAGTGGCTAGTTCGTAGAAGAGTCGATAGAGATATGGAGCTAGCAGCCTCTCTAAGCCCTCGAGATGGCTTGGTCCTTGGTGAGTTAGGCATGGTACTAATCGCCCTAGGCATTGCGGCATATATCGCCTCAAAGATACGACTCTCAGTTGTTCCAATATTTCTATTTGCAGGCTTGGCCTTTGGCGATGGCGGAGTGATTGCCTTAGATCTAAGCGATGAATTCTTAGATCTTGGAGCTCAGTGGGGAGCAATCCTCTTGCTTCTCTTCTTGGGTCTGGAGTACTCCTCACAAGAGTTGTTTGCCTCGGTAAAGACGCGTCGCTCCCTGGGAGCAATTGACCTAGTTTTGAATTTCCTTCCAGGTGCGCTATTTGCAATCCTTTTAGGTTGGGGGGCGCTAGGAGCGCTAACTCTTGGGGGAATTACCTATGTCTCATCCTCTGGAATTGCCTCGCAGTTTATTAAGGATTCCAGGCTTGAGACCATGCAATCAACCAAGCGAGCGATATCTGTCTTGGTTATTGAAGATCTATTCCTAGCGCCGTACCTGCCTGTCCTAAGCGCTCTACTAGCTGCACTAGGTTTTCTTTCGGGTCTAATCTCTATCTCGGTAGCGCTAGTTATTACTGGAATAGTTCTATTAATTGGCGCAAGGGGGATTCAGGTGCCTCATGGACCTCATGTAATGGGAGATTCGGCGACGCTCCTGCTGACCGTATTTGGTTCAGCACTTCTTGCCTCTGGGGTGGCAACATACTTTGGTTTCTCAGGAGCGGTAGCAGCCTTCCTAGTGGGATTACTTCTTACTGGAGATGTAGCTATTGTCGCTCGTATCAGACTTGCACCTTTAAGAGATCTATTCTCAGCTATCTTCTTTCTCTTCTTTGGGCTGAGCACAAATCCTGCCGATATCCCTGGCGTCTTACTTCCTGCCATCTTGCTGACAATTGTGGGGGTTTTGAGCAAGTTAGCTACAGCTTGGTGGGCGGTCAAGGATCTCGATGAGGTTGGGGCAACTTGGAGGACTGCGGCCCTGCTCATTCCACGAGGAGAATTCTCCATGGTAATTGCGGGCCTGGCGGCCACAACAGTTTTTGCCATTGAACTCCAAGCACTCACTCTTACCTATGTGATTCTAACTACCTTGATCTCATCACTGATTAGCAGAGCGACTAAATCCAATAATCCCTAGAGACTAGCCCAGCCCTTATTTTCAAATTGCTGCCAGGAGCTCTTTACTTTAAAACCAACCTTTTCATAGAGTCGAAGGGCTCCTGACTCATTTCCGGCATCTACCTCTAGCTCAATAGATTTGCGCCCTATGGATGAGTAATAGGCAAGGGCCCAATCAAGCATCAACTTTCCATAACCTTTTCCTTGTTCGCTTTGAATAACGCCAAGGCCATCAACAAAGCCTGCATCGACATCTTTCTTGATATCGCTACATATGACAAAACCAACTGGCTTGCCCTCAGCGTAGAGAACCCAACGTGCATCAAGATCTATTCCAACAGCCCCATCCATCATCGCTTCCCACTCATCAAATGGCCGAGGAACAAAGCCAAAATGCTTGCTAAAGGAGTCTTGATGAGTAGTCCACCAAACCTTCTTTTCGCCCTGGCCTACAAGGCGCATCTCAACTCCACTAGTAAGTTCAGGAAGCGCCTGCTCACCTATATCGGCTTTTAGTCCCCAATAGGTTCGAAGCAGGCTGAAGCCAAATCCGCTCAATGCCTGGATATATTTCCGATCTTTTGCATCTGCACCAATCCAGAGATCAAATTCTTTTTTCAATCCTTTGGCAATACCTAAAGTGATTTCAATGCTCTGCCTTTCAAGATCGGCCCCAGGTCTTTGCCAGGTGTCGGCGTAGATTCTCTTTCGAGAATTATCTGGATGCAGGGTGATAAAGGCTTGAGCCTTGCCACTTGGCTTATCAATTATTTTGCGAGCCTCAACTGAATCTACATAGCCATTGAGAATTTCCTCAGCCTCAATGGCGCCCACCAAGTCGGCCCCTGGAGTAAAGTGTTGATCGCGAAGGCTCATGATTTCGGCAAGGCTTGCAGCGTCTTGAAGGGTCGCTAACTCAAGGCTTAACCCTGCAGGAATCACGCTTTTATCCTACTATCGTTCTGTGAGAAAGGTAGCGCTCATTGTTCTGGTTGCCTTGCTAAGCGGATGTGCTACTGGCGATAGCTCGAACACTTCATTCAGCGCAGATGATCAATTGTTTGCTGCCATGATGATTCCTCATCACCAGCAAGCTATTGAGATGTCAGATCTGGCGCTAGGTAATTCAACAGATCCAGAAATCATTGCCTTAGCTCAAGAGATAAAAGCTGCACAAGGTCCTGAGATTGAGCAGATGAAGAGTTGGGGTTCATCACACATGGGATCCCACGCCGGACATATGATGGATGAGGGAATGCTCTCAGATGATGAGATGGCTCAACTAAAGAGCTCTAAGAGAGCAGAGTTTGATCGCCTATTTCTTGAAGGGATGATTAAGCATCATCAAGGAGCAATTGAAATGGCGGATATGATTCTTGACTCGATGAACCAGCAAGCCGTATCTCTGGGTAAAAGCATTGTTGAATCACAGAACGCAGAAATCGCCAGAATGAGGCAATTACTACGCCGTTGATTGAACAGCTGAGTGAAGAAAGAGCTTAGATAGCATGGGGGTATGAGTAGCCAGAGCCTCTACCATCGCAGCCTCTATCCCATAATTGCTGCGGTTTTCTGCGCGCTGTTATTGATTTCAAATATTGGAGCGACAAAATTCATTGATTTTGGCTTTATTAAGACTGATGGGGGAGCCTTTTTATTTCCTCTGGTTTATATCTTGGGCGATATTCTTACCGAAGTTTATGGATTTAAGGCGGCAAGGCGCGTGATCTATACGGGCTTTGGGCTTGGAGCGCTTGCAGGCCTTGCCTTCTGGTTAGTACAAATCGCCCCAGCTGCCTCTGATTGGCCAAACCAAGGAGCATTTGAATCAATCCTTGGCTTTGTTCCACAGATCGTGATGGCAAGCATAACCGCTTTTCTTCTTGGGCAATTAGCTAACTCCTGGACTCTGGTAAAAATTAAGAAAATCACCAAGGAGAAGAAACTTTGGGCCAGATTAATTGGCTCAACAGCAGTGGGTGAGTTGGTAGATACCATCGTCTTTACCATGATCGCATCTCTTGGTCGCTTGAGCTTTGATGAGTTCTTAAATTACTTGGTAGTGGGCTACCTCTATAAGACATTGGTTGAGGTAGCACTTCTTCCAATTACTTATCCAGTAATTGCCTATGTCAAAAAGCGTGAGGTAGAGGCAGCGGTCAGCTAATCCAGAATTCTAGTCTGGTACTTTGCTAGAAAATCATTCTTATATTCCAAAAAGTTTGCATCAAGGATAGCCTGATGCATCCGATCAACTAGCCTTACCGTAAATGCAAGGTTATGAATGGTTGCCAGAGTTGATGCTAGCATTTCTTTAGCTCTAAAGAGATGATTTAGATAGGCCCTGGTGAAATTGCTACAGGTGTAGCACTTACAATCTTTATCAAGGGGCGAGAAGTCTCTTTTGTAAGTGGCAGATGAAACATTAAAGCGACCGTTTTGGCTATAAACCGCGCTAGTTCTAGCTTCCCTTGAAGGAGCGACGCAATCAAAGGTATCGGCGCCATTTTCCACTCCAGCAAAGAGATCTGCCGGCTCACCGATTCCCAGCAAATGACGCGGTTTATTCGTAGGCAATTCAGAGCTCATCCAAGAAACTATCTGGCCCAAGGATGCCTTATCAAGCGCTCCGCCGATTCCAAATCCATCAAATGAAATCCCTGAAGAACTCATCGTCGACAAATCTTTCGCCGCTTTTCTCCTCAAGTCTTCATATTGGGCTCCTTGCAGGACCCCGAAAAGGGCCTGATAGGGCTTATCACTTCGAAGTTCTGTTAAGCGCTTATGTTCATCAAGGCAGCGAATCGCCCAGAGCCTGGTTCGCTCCAGTGATTGCTCCTGGTATTTTCTGGTGTTATGCAAAGTTGTTAGCTCATCAAAGGCAAAAATAATATCTGCGCCAATCTGATGCTGTACTTTCATCGAGATCTCTGGAGTAAAACGATGCATAGCTCCATCAAGGTGAGACTTAAAAGTCACTCCTGCATCATCAACATGAGCCAATCGCTCTTTGCTCTCTGCCATTGCTTCATCTGAATCAAGGGAGCCAAGGCTCATATCAATAACTTTTTTAAAGCCTGCTCCAAGTGACATCACTTGAAATCCACCGCTATCGGTGAAAGTTGGTTTGCTCCAATTCATGAACTTTCCAAGGCCGCCTGCTTGATCTAAGGTCTCAGGTCCTGGCTGGAGATATAAGTGGTAAGCATTTGCAAGAAGTGCTTGCGCGCCAAGATCTGAAATAGCTTCAGGGGCAAGTGATCTAACGCTTGCCTTAGTGCCCACTGGAATGAAGGCAGGAGTTGCAATCTGGCCATGGGGAGTTGCAATCACCCCAGCTCTGCCAAGTTGGCCTGGAATATCTTTAACTACTTCAAATGAGAAAGACATAGCGCTCAATTCAACCACTGATTAAGGATGACAAGTGGCTGAGATAAGGTTTTCAAGTGAGGCGTAAAGAGAAGAAGAGCGCAAAGCTAGGCAAGAATTACTGGCGCCTCTTTAGCGCTCATGCGATAAGTAATCTTGGCGATGGAGTAGCAGCTATCGCCTATCCCTGGCTAGCTTCTGCGGTGACCCGCTCACCTTTCCTAATCGCTCTAGTAGCAGTGGCCTCAAGGCTCCCTTGGTTGATTTTCACACTCCCAGCCGGGGTGATTACCGATCGCTTCAATCGCGGCAAAATCATCGTAGCTATGGATATTGCCCGAGGGGGCCTAGCTCTGTTGGTAGCAATTGTGGTCACCCTTGAGGCCAAATCACTTCCGGAATTAGATGAAGTTGCATCCCTTACCGCTCTTGAGACCAATTGGACCCTTTATATAGTGTTGATAGTTACCGCGCTATTATTTGGTTTTGCTGAAGTGCTTCGTGATAACAGCGCTCAAACTCTTCTTCCCTCTGTGGTTGAAAAAGAGAAGCTAGAGAGCGCTAATGGAAAACTCTGGTCAGTTGAGTATGTGACTAGTAGTTTTGTAGGACCTCCCCTTGGAAGCTTTCTCCTCGGCGTGGCAATCTTTCTTCCCTTTTATTTTGACTCAGCAACATTTTTCATTTCAGCAGCTCTTGTTGCGACATTAATTCCTTCTCTTAGGAGAGTTGATACTGAGAAGAAGGGTGAAGAGATCAATCTTAGAGCTGAGATCAAAGAAGGTTTCACCTGGCTTTGGAGCCATGACTTACTTCGTCCCATGGCTTTGATTCTTGGCACTTTGAATGCAATAGGTGCCCTGACGGCTGCAGTTTTTATTTTGTTTGCTCAAGAAATATTGGAGACCTCACTCTTAGTATTTGCAATTCTAGGAACTGCAGGAGCAGTAGGAGGAAGCCTGGGGGGAATATTGGGTCCTAAGATCTCAAAGAAATTAGGAAGTGGTCCCTCTCTTTATCTAACTCTGCTTAGTGGCCCAATCATTAGCTTGATCATTGGCTTAAGCTCCTCTTGGCAGCTTTTCTATCTATTGACAGCAATCTCGACAGTATTTGCAGTGCTATGGAATGTGATTACAGTTTCACTTCGCCAGAGCATCATTCCCAGCCAGCTTCTTGGTCGGGTAAATAGCGTCTATCGCTTCTTTGGCTGGGGCAGTATTCCGATCGGTTCTCTGCTTGGAGGAGTTCTAGTTGATCTAATTGAGCTTGCCGGTGATAGAGAAATCGCTCTTCGCTCTCCCTACTTTCTAGCAGCCCTCTTAGGATTTGGCCTATTGATTTTTGCCGCCCCAAGGCTGACTACTGCAAAGATCGAGGCGGCAAGAGGCCTCATCTAAGGGGTGATACAATTTCAAATGGGCAACCTGAGGTAACGAAATAGATATCTACTTAATCAGTATTTAAGAAAGACCTCAGGTACGATGCGCTTATCTTGCTCTAAGGATGTGGAGGCGGGGGAAGTCAGCGTCTCACATCTGATCATCCATTTCTGACTTGAGGAGAAGTAATGAAACTAACCCGAATTACCAAGGTAGCGATCGCCACTGCAGCTGCAGCAGGTCTTGCAGTTTCAGTGCTCTCTCCGGCGAACTCTGCAACTCGCTCAACTGTGGTACTTGTTACCAGCAATCAGCTAACTGGCTTGAATCCAAGCGTTACCAATATGAACCTCACCTTCAACAGTGAGGTTGCATATATGCAAGGCTTTGGTTTCAACTATTACGACAATGCGCCAAAGCTTGTTGAAAACAAGCTCTTTGGTTCATACAAGATCGTAAGCCAGAAGCCATTTAGAGTTCAGTACACCGTGAATAAGGGCAAAGTCTGGTCAGATGGAACACCAATTAACGGTGTTGATCTACTTCTTAGCCATGTCATTTGCTCCAGCTCTTATTCATTTACTGCAAAACTTGGAGACCCAACAGATAATGAGGTAAGACCAGCATTTGATTCGCTCTGCTACGGCGGGAAATATGATTCACACCATGTTGGTCTTCCAGCGCTGTCAGCTGACAAGATGAGCGTCACAATTGAATACGATGCCAAGATCCCTGATTGGGATATCACCGGCCCTGGACCATCACCGGTTCACACTCTGGTTCATCTTGCAGAGGGCAAGACTGGTCTGCAAAAGGCGGCTGCAAACCTCGCTGCTAAGGCAGAGTTTGAAAAAGCGTTCTATGACTA
Organism: Actinomycetota bacterium; assembly: GCA_016870365.1. GTDB lineage: Bacteria > Actinomycetota > Actinomycetes > Nanopelagicales > Nanopelagicaceae > MAG-120802. The sequence continues at coordinate 18,475 of VGBW01000007.1, forward strand.
CAACACCAAGTTGATGAGGCCTGCCGGAGAAATCTGGTCCAAGTCATACAACATCACAACTGTTGATAGCTCAACTAATCCATTGCTCCTTGTTGGTAATGGTGGCTACATCATCAAGAGCGCAATTACTGGTCAGTCGGTCACTTTGGTGCTAAATCCAAAGCACGTGACTAACCCATCAGGACCTAAGACCAGTGGGGTGAAGACTGTGGTCTTCAGAGTTGTCGGCGATGGAACTGCTGCGGCTCAAGCGCTTCGTAATCAGGAAGTTGATATCTATCAAGGCCAACCAACTGCTGACTCGGTAAAGATTCTCTCTGAAATCCCAACTGCCAAGATCATTGGTGGAGATCAAGCTGTTTATGAGCACATCGATCTAAAGGCCGGAACTGCTAACGGAGTTGCCGAGCCTTACACCGGTCCATTTGCTGGCGATAGCCAGAAGGCCCGTGACTTAAGAACTGCATTCTTGATGGCTTATCCTCGCGATGAAATCGTTGATAAGTTAATCAAGCCCATTAATCCCAAGGCTGTTCGCATGGATTCGGTGCTACTGCTTCCAGGTGAGCCGGGATATGCCGATATGGTGAAAAACAGCGGCGTATCCAAATACACTAAGGGAACTCAGTCTGAGCGCGAGGCCGCAGCACTTGCAATAGTTCGCAAGCACTCGGCTACTGATGTCAAGATCAATATGCTCTGGGGACAACCATCTAATGCCCGTCGTGCATCTGAAGCACAAATCGCAAAGGCAGCTCTTGCCCGCGCAGGATTTGATCTCAATGCTCCAGGCCGTTCTGGTTGGTCAAGCTATCTTGACTCCAGCGAATATGACGCACAGTTCTTTGCATGGGTGAAGTCAGCAATTACCCAAGAGGGTAACTCTGACATCTTCTACTCAGATGGCGGAAACAACCTAGTTGGATACAAGAACAAGACAGTCGATAAGGCTGTCGAGCTTCTTCGCGGCACGTTGCTCTCTGAGAAAGAGAAGCTCGCTCAATATCTAATCGTTGAGAAGGAGCTAATGAAGGATGCGATCACCCTTCCTATATTCCAGCACCCAGGCGTCACTGCAGTAAACAAGAAGCTGCAGAACGTCAAGCCAAACCCACTATCACCACAGTTGGTCTGGAACTACTGGGAGTGGAAGTACTCAAAGTAAGGCTTAAGCCCTAATTTGAGTCAAAGCTCTCCTTGAGAGAGGTGAGTAAATAGCAGTAGTTCAAGTGGCACCTGGTTAAAATCCCAGGTGCCACTTGAAACATGTAGCGCCCAACTTGATAAGAGCGTATTGAAGGAGGCTGGGAGTTGTTCGCATATATTCTCCGCCGCCTGGGAGCGCTGATTGTCATTCTTTTTGGTTCCAGCTTTCTGCTTTACAACCTCTCGGCAATCTCAACAGATCCCCTTGCAGACCTTCGATTAAGTGATGCTCAGAATAGGGATTATTTGATTCAAGCCCTAACCAGGGAGCTTCGCCTAGATTTGCCACCGCCGCTTCGCTATTTCATCTGGCTAAGGGGAGTGCTTGGAGTATTCGTTGGCAACCCCAACTTTGGTCTAACCCGCGAGCAGCAACCCGTGGTCGAAGCTATTGTCGATGCCATACCCACCACCATTCGCTTAGTAGCTGTGGCAACTATTGTGGCAATTGTTCTTGGAATTGCACTCGGAATCACCTCTGCGCTTCGTCAATACTCTCGCTTTGATTATGGAATGACTTTCTTTGCATTCCTACTATTTTCTCTGCCGATATTTTGGGTCGCAGTCTTGCTTAAGCAGTACTTGGCAATTGACTTTAATGATTTCCTGGTCACTGCCAAGATATCGCCCCCCTGGATTATTGGCCTAAGTGCCTTAACAGGATTCTTCTGGGCGACAATCATTAGCGGCTCTCGCAGAAGAGTCTTGCTTATTTTCTCTGGAGTTTTTATAGCCAATTCAGTGTTCTTAAGTCTAGTTAGCGCCACCGAGTGGCTCTCGTATCCTCGCCTTGGCCCAATAGCTATCTCTATCTTTAGCGTGGGGGTCGCATTCGGGGTGACTTATCTATCTGTTGGCCTTTCAGATCGAAATGCGGTCAAGAGCAATCTCTTCATGGCGCTAATTGGGACCATCCTCTACTTCCCAGCTCAGGGCCTGCTTGACTCAAATCGTCCAAGAGTTGGAATCTTGATCCTGCTGGTAGCTTTGTTAATTTCAGCTGTTGCTGTCTCATTCATTTTTGCCCGTATCGATCGCGGTCCAATCATCCGCACCAGCATCATCACCTCAATGTTGATTGGGGCTTTGATCTTGGTTGATCAGATGATGCAGGCCTGGCGGCCTTATGTGGAGAGCGATGATGTTAACTATCGCCCGGTTGCCACGATTGGCCAATCCACCATCTGGCTCTCTGATGTCTCCTTCTGGGTGCGAGTTCTAGACTTTGCGATGCACTTGGTTCTGCCAACTCTTGCCTTAACGCTAATTTCATTCGCTGGATATGTCCGTTTCTCTCGAGGGACTCTGCTTGATGTCTTAAATCAGGACTACATCAGAACGGCAAGGGCTAAGGGGCTAACTGAGCGCACCGTGATTATGCGTCATGCCTTTAGAAACACCATGATTCCATTAACCACAATAATGGTTGCCGATGTGGCTGGAATTGTTGGGGGAGCGATCATCACGGAGCGAGTATTTGCCTGGCAGGGCATGGGAACGCTCTTTAACAAGGCGATTAACTCATTTGATCTAAATCTTTTGATGGGGGTTATTCTCTTTCTTTCAACCTTGGCGATCCTGGCAAATCTAATCGCTGATCTTCTCTATTCAGCCCTGGATCCTCGAATTAGGGTGGGAGCTGGAAAGTGATGGCGAAAAGGAAAGAGAGCGTAGAGATACTCAAAGAGGCTAATGAAAATGCCATCTTTAATAAAGAGACCGAGGGTTTAAGCCAAGGACAAATAGTCTTACGTCGCTTTATCCGCCATAGAGCTGCCATGATTTCAGTTGTTGTGCTCTTTGCTCTGATAACAGTTGTTTATACCGCGCTTGATTGGCGCATCGGAAACGAGAAGGACCCTTTTATCATCCCGGGATGGTGGAAGTATGGCTTTGAAGATATGCCAGAGCTTCGATATGGAGCAGATTGCGTAGATGGCTCGATTGGCTGTCCCACCATAGATGTCGTGCCAATTCTTGATGGCGATGGAATTTCGCTTGGGGAACATCCCTTTGGCCAGGATGATATCGGTCGAGATTACTTAGCCCTTGTGATGCGTGGAGCTCAACGCTCACTTCTAGTGATGTTTATCATCGGCGCAATTGCAGCAACTCTTGGAACTGTGATCGGATCCATTGCAGGATACTTCCGCGGCTGGGTTGATGCCATCTTGATGCGTATCGTTGACTTCATCATTACTGTTCCAGTAATCATCATTGGCGCGGTTATCGGTTTTCACTTCGGCAATAAGGGCGCTGCTTTTCTGGCACTATTGCTCGGACTATTCTCCTGGACAGGCCTTTCCAGATTGGTTCGAGGAGAGTTCTTAACGCTTCGAGAACGTGAATTCGTTGATGCTTCAAGGGTGGCAGGAGCTAGTAATCGCCGTATCATCTTCAAACATATCCTGCCCAACGCAGTTGGAGTAATTATCGTATCTGTGACTCTTTTGATGTCTGGTGCGATCTTGCTGGAAACAGCCCTCAGTTATCTAGGTTTTGGGGTCACCTCACCTGATGTATCACTAGGACTGTTGATCTCTAATTACCAGGACGCCTTTACTACCAGGCCTTGGCTCTTCTGGTATCCAGGAATCTTTATCATCAGCATCGCTTTGTGTATTAACTTCATCGGCGATGGCCTGCGTGATGCATTTGACCCAAGACAGCGGCGCCGTTTGAGTCGTAAAGAAAGAGCAAATGCTCGCACCATGCAAAACAGAAATGAGCTTTCTTAAGCCTGAACTATTTGGGTTGTAATTGCTAGAAGAAACAAGAAGAGTGCAATCACAGCCCCTGGGCGATTAAACTCATCTGCGAAAGTTAAACCTGGGATATCACCTTTCTGGTTGAAGTATTCAAGGCGGGTCCGAGCAATCGCTATGGCAATACCCGAGTTACTTCTTGGGCTCTCTCCGGCTTTGATACTGCCACCATCCTCCAATCTCATTCCTCTAATCTCTGTGGGATGAACATTTCTTATGTGATATCTACCGGGGGCTTGCGCGGCAAAGGCGTGAAACTTCACCCCACTTGGTTGATGGATGACATACATTGTGAATTTGGAATCGATCTGTGAGGTCTCATGCCAGCCTAAGGTGATCTTTTTCATAGGATTAACAATTACCAGACCCTCATCGCTAAAGATGACTTTGGGATGGATGAAGATCAGATAGCAAAGGGAGCAGGCAAGAAGGCCCCAAGTGATACTGGGGAGCGCACCAAGAAATCCGTAATCCAAGACATTGACATAGGTCAAAGTGCTAATGGTGAAGAATGCCCAGAGGGATAGAAAGTAGCCATTTCTAGGGCGAAACTGCTCCACATTAGTCACAACTTAATCTTCTCACCTATCTCTCAAGATACTCTCAAGCATTAGGAAAGCTCGATACTTGTCTTCAGGCAAGGCCTCTATCTTCGCTCTTGGCAACCCTTGAGCATAAGGAATCAATGCGGGTGGCTGGGGGTGAGCCTCTAGATCGGTAGGATCGAGCCAAGAGTGGTGATAGGGCTGGTCTAAAACTCGCGGATTCGAGCGTGAATTGGAACTTGATGTGGCAGGATGGATAACAGAATTGTTATCTGGGCCAGTTAGGGCAATTGTCAGAAGTACCCAGATGGGGCAGAATTTGGCAACCCTCGAGAGTTAGTCATTGGTAGGGCGGTCGACTCTTTGCCAATCGCTAACCCCGTTTAGTTGACCTTTTAGGAGGCCACTTTGAAAAACAAGAAGTTAAGGCTGGCCATCGTTGGATTACTATCGATCCTTCTGGCTGCCTCTAGCGTTACCCCGCTGGCAAATGCCGCTAAGACTGGGACTGTAATTCTCCATGAACCCAATCCACTATCAGGCTTTAACTCAAGCGTTACCGGCTTTAACCTGGTAACAAACGCCACCATTGGCTATCTGACAGGTAATGGATTTGGTTATTACGATTCCACTAGAACTTGGGTACAGAACACCACATTTGGCTCTTATAAGATAGTTTCAAACAAGGCCACAGATTTCCGTGTTCAATACACCGTAGCTCCAGGAAGACTTTGGTCTGATGGAACTCCAATTAAGGGAATTGACCTACTTTCAACTCACATGATTTTCAGCCGTGATTATGCAAAGGCTGCAGGTCTTGGTGATTGGGCAGCTGGAGATAAGATGGCCTTCAACGCTGCAGGTCTTTCATCAAGTACCTACTCGCTCTATCAAACAGGCGATCCAGTTCTAAGCGCTGACGAAATGTCAGTTACTTTCCGATACAAACAGAAATTCCCAGACTGGTGGCTAAGCCCAATCGGACCGCGTCCAGTACACGCCTATACGCTAAATGCTGAAGGTAAGACTGCACTACAGACCGTGGCAGAAAATGAAGCTGCCCGCAATCGTTGGTACGCAGCTTTTAAGGCCAAGGACACCGATCTTCTAAAGAAGATTGGAACAATCTGGTCAACTGCTTACAACAATCCCGATGTAAATGCTGCGACCACTAACCCGCTTCTCTGGGTTGGAAACGGTGGCTTCACTGTGGTTAGCGCCATTAAGGGCCAATCAGTAACATTGAAGGCAAATCCACTTTACAACTCAGGACCTAAGATCTCAGGAGATATCAAGAACATCATCCAGAAGTTCGTAGCTGACGGAAACCCAGTGGTTCAGGCCCTTGGAAATGGTGAAATCTCCCTCTACTCAGGTCAACAGACCGCAGATGGCGTCGCTGCTTTGAAGAAGCTAAGCGGAGTAACCACTGTTGGTGGACTCGGTGGAGCTTATGAGCACGTCGACCTTCGCAGCGGAGGTTATTTCGGCTCAGGTGGTACTCCATATACCGGCCTATTTGCTGGAAATGGACAGAAGGCAACTGACCTACGTCGCGCCTTCCTACTCTGCGTTCCTCGTCAAGAGATTGTCGAGAAGTTAATCGCAACAATTAACCCAGAGATTCCTCCACTTCGCTCAGTAACTGTTCCATCACATCAAGATGCCAAGTATGCAAAAATTATTGCTGCTAATGGATCTTCATATTATGTAGGGACACAGGATTCACTAAACAGGCGCGCTCTTTCACTAGTCCAGAAGTATCAAAAGAATGCAGTGAAGAATCCGCTAAAGGTGAACTTCCTTGTTCCTGGAAACAACGCACGTCGTGCGGCACAAGCGCTATTGCTTAAGGCAAACTTGGCTAAGTGTGGCTTTGATGTAGACCTTGATACTCAAGTTGATTGGTCACCAAAGCTTCGTGATTCCAAGTATGACGCGACATTCTTTGCCTGGGCTGCAAGCAGCACAGCACAAGGATCAATTCGCGCCAACTGGCGTTCTGATGGCTCCAACAACTACAGCGGATCAAACTCTGGTCCGGGACTCGATGCGATATTGGATGATGTTTTCGGCCGTCCAATGTCGGATGCAGTTCTTTCCACTGCCTTTATCAAGATTGAACGCGAAGTCTTCGGTAGGGCCTACACGTTACCTCTATACCAGCATCCAGCAGTGACGGCTTACGACACCGACCTAAAGGGCGTTAAGCAGAGCTCACTAACTCCTGTGAAGGAATGGAACTTCTGGGATTGGAAGTACTAAGAAAGAAGTAGGGCTAATCGCCCAACTTTTTGAGGCTTGTCGGGCCTTAGGGATTCTAAAGATTTACCCTAAGGCCCGCAGGCTTTATTTTTTGATGAATTCAGTAAAATCGCTACAGTAAATTGGCTCTGGGGAAAGGAGAGCGCCGTGCTAGCTTTCATTGCTCGCCGAATTGGCGTTCTTTTCCTAATCCTCTTTGGATCAAGCTTTATCCTCTATAACCTTGCAGCAATAGCGGGAGATCCAGTGGGTGACCTGCGCTTTAGCGATGATCCAGAGATCCAAGCGCAGATTAGAGAGTTGGAAGAGTTCCTAAGACTTGATGTCCCACCCCCGCTTAGATACTTCATCTGGCTCCGTGGAGTTCTAGGGATTTTCACCGGCAACCTCGACTTAGGGCTAACTCGTCTGCGCCTCCCAGTTTCAGGTGAGATCGCAACTGCCATGCCGATTACTATTCGCCTGGTTATTTTTGCCACAGTTTTCGCAATCATCGTAGGAATCGCTCTCGGAATTGTTACCGCGCTTCGTCAATACTCAAGATTTGATTACTCAATGACATTTTTCGCATTCCTACTTTTCTCGCTACCTATTTTCTGGGTGGCAGTTCTACTCAAGCAATACTTGGCAATTCGGTTCAATACCTTCCTATCCGACCCTCAAATTACTACCACATGGAAGATAGGCGTCGGCCTACTTGGCGCAGTTTTCTGGGGCTCACTGCTCGGATCAAAGCGTGGAAGTTTTTGGAGAGTATTTGCCATAGTCTTTGTTGCCACATTTGCATTCCTTAGCTTTGTCGATGCGGCAAATTGGTTAACCGATCCCGCCCTAGGGCCGGTACTGATAGGGCTACTCTCGATTGGTATCGCATTTGGTATCACCTACCTAAGCACCGGATTTGGCAATAAGGCAGCACTCTATGCCTCATTGACGATGGCTCCACTAACCGTCATCTCATATTTTGTCGTCTCGAGCTCGCTCAATTCGTCATCTTCGATTCCACAACTGCTTCGCTATGCGCTGATCACCACTGTGGTCGCAGTTGCCGTAGCACTAGCCTTTGCTCGGATTGATCGTGGACCGATCGTTAGAACCACAATCATCACCGGGTTGCTCTCAGCTCATCTAATTGTGGTTGATAAATTCATGCAGACCTGGAAGCCATATATGGAAGAGGGCGCAGTGAGCTTTAGGCCGATTCCCACCCTGGGCCAGGCAAAGCAGCTCTTAACTCCAGATGAGTTCTGGATCTCAACCCTTGACATCTTGGTGCACCTATTCTTGCCAACCATTGCTCTAACCTTGATCTCATTCGCCGGATACATCAGATTCTCAAGAGGAACCCTGCTTGAAGTCTTGAATCAGGATTACATAAGAACTGCCCGTGCAAAGGGCTTAAATGAGCGAACTGTGATCATGCGCCATGCATTCCGCAACACCTTAATTCCCTTGACCACAATCATGGTTGTCGACTTTGCTGGAATAGTTGGTGGAGCGATCATCACTGAGCGAGTCTTTGGTTGGTATGGCATGGGCACGCTCTTTAATCGCGCAATCACGAGCCAGGATCTCAATCTGCTTATGGGCGTCTTCTTTATCACCGCGACACTGGCGGTTATGGCCAACCTGATCGCCGATCTACTTTATTCCGCCCTGGACCCAAGAATTCGTGCTGGGAGCGGAAAGTGAGAATTAGAAGGAAGAGCAAAGAGGTAGCCGCTGATGAAAGGGCTATCGAATCTGGCGAGAACGCGATTGCCAACAAGGAAGTTGCAGGCTTAACTCAAGGGCAGATTATTCGCCGCCGCTTTTTCAGGCATAAAGCAGCGGTGGCCTCACTAATCTTTCTAACCTTCATAATCGTATTTGTCTTCTCGGCAGTGGATTCCCAATTTGGTCCGATAAGGACTAGGGGATGGTGGAAGTGGAGCCCAGAAGAATTGCCTGACCTTCGCTTTGGAGATTGTCCAAATGACACCATCGGCTGTCCCACAATTTCACTGGTCCCAAAGTTTCTAGGGGGAGCAGGAATTGGCCTTGGTGAGCATCCATTTGGCCAAGATGACATCGGTAGAGATTACTTCTCGCTGGTTATGAAGGGCACCCAACGCTCCATTCAAGTCATGTTTGTCATCGGCTTTTTTGCCGCAATTATTGGAACAGTCGTTGGAGCTGTGGCTGGGTATTACCGTGGGTTTATCGATAACGTGCTCATGCGCTTTACCGATTTCATCATCACCATCCCAGCAGTTATCGTGGGATCGGTCATTGGCGCTAAGTTCGGAAATCTGGGAGCGATAATTCTTGCCGTCTATCTAGGTCTCTTCGCCTGGACCGGTCTATCGCGTCTGGTCCGTGGAGAGTTCTTGTCCTTGAGAGAGCGAGAATTCGTTGATGCTGCTCGGGTTGCTGGAGCATCGACTAGAAGAATCATCTTTAAGCATATTCTCCCTAACGCAGTTGGGGTAATCATCGTCTCTGTCACCTTGCTGCTCTCAGGGGCTATCTTGCTTGAGACCGCTCTTTCTTATCTGGGCTTTGGTGTGATTCCCCCAGATGTCTCATTAGGGCTATTGATTAATCAGTATCAAGATGCATTTACCACCAGGCCCTTTCTATTCTGGTATCCCGGGTTCTTCATCGTCAGTATCGCATTGAGCATTAACTTCATAGGAGATGGCCTAAGAGACGCCTTTGATCCCAGACAGAAGAGAAGGATCACCAAGAAGGAAAAACAGAACGCTAGAGCCATTGCTAGAAGTCAGGCGTAGGCGATTAGATGAGAAGCAATAACCGCCAGCACCAGAGCGGCATAGAGGAATTTAGCCAGATTACTTACTTTAATTTCGCTAGCGATAGCACTTTCCTCAAAACTTCCGCGCTTTTGCATATAGATACGAGCAATTTGGGCCGCCGCTCCAGAATCAGATCTAGGCGAGCCAGAAGCTTTTATTCCACCGCCTTGTTGGTGAAATCCCCTAAGTTCACTGGGATGGATAGCACGATGTTGAGATCTAGATGGTCCAGCAGCCGCCCAGCACTTGATGATTCCCAGCTCACTATTGATGTTGAGAACAAATTTGGTATCGACATCGCTAACCTGGCTCCAATCAAGAATGGTTGTGGTGAAGGGATTTCTAACTGCCAGGGCAAGATCGCTAAAAACCAGAGCTGGCCTTTGAATTCCGAGGTAGACCGAGGCGGCAATGAGCAGGGTCAGTGCGTTAAAGGCAAAGTTTTCAATACTGGAGTACTTGGATTCAACAATTGTGGTCAAGAACAACCCAAGGCAGAAGAGATATCCCAGACTGCTGTAAACTCGCGAGCCTTGAGATCGAAAAATAATGGGATGGCCGCCAGTTTTAGCCAGACTGTCGAATGGAGAGTAAGCCATGAGTGAGCCAATCCTAAAGGTTAAAGATTTCTCGGTCGATTTCTGGGTTGATGGACTCTGGTATCCAGCGGCGATCAAGATGAACTTTGAGCTCCACCCAGGAAAAGTACTAGCCATCGTAGGCGAATCGGGCTCGGGTAAATCAACCACAGCTCTTGGGTTGATGGATCTTCTGGCGACAAATGCTAGACGAAGCGGACAGGTCTTAATCAAAGAAGTCGACATGATCAATGTCAAGGGTGCAACGCTTCGTAAATTCCGTGGCAAGGAAGTCGCCTATATTTTCCAAGAGCCAATGACTGCGCTAAACCCGGTCTACACCATTGGCTTTCAGATCGTAGAGACTCTAAGAAATCACTTTGATATGGGGCCCAAGCAGGCTCGCTCTCGCGCCATAGAGCTTCTGACCATGGTTGAGATTCCAAGCCCTGAGCAATCCTTTGAAAAATATCCCCACCAACTATCAGGTGGGCAGCGCCAGAGAGCGATGATCGCTCAAGCACTCGCCTGTGATCCAGGGCTTCTTGTGGCAGATGAGCCGACTACCGCCCTTGATGTAACGATCCAGGCAGAGATCCTCGATTTGATGCGGAGCCTCAAAGACCGGCTCAACTCAGCAATTCTTCTAATCACCCACGATATGGGCGTTGTGGCTGATATGGCAGATGAGATTCTGGTGATGAAGGACGGGCTAACAGTTGAGCATGGAAGTTCTGATCAGATATTTAATCGCCCCACTCATCCCTACACCATTGAATTGCTTGCGGCAGTTCCAATGCTTGGCTCCTCTAGAAAGCGCGAGCTTAGAGTCGCAAGAGATGCAGAGCCAGTTCTTAGGATGCGCGATGTCACAGTTCAGTATCCAAAGAGAGGGAGAATCCCGGCATTTACTGCTGTCAAGAACTTTTCGCTAGATATCTTTCCAGGTGAGATTGTGGGCCTAGTAGGCGAATCAGGCTCTGGAAAGACCACGGTAGGGAAAGCCGCTATTGGATTGCTGCCGATCAAATCAGGGAGCCTTGAAATTGTTGGCAAAGAGATTAGCAAGGCCTCACAGAGAGAGCTCTTCGCTATCCGCCGCCACACCGGAATCGTCTTTCAAGACCCAGTATCATCGCTCAATCCCCGCCTTCCTATAGGTGAATCAATAGGTGAGCCAATATTCCTGGCAAAGCTTGCCGAGGGCGATGAATTAGACAAGAAGGTCGAGGACTTACTTGAGTCTGTGGAACTTCCTCGTTCCTATAGAAACCGTTTCCCTCATGAGTTATCAGGTGGCCAGAGACAGAGAGTGGGAATTGCTAGAGCGCTTGCTCTCACCCCAGACCTATTGATCGCTGATGAGCCAACCTCAGCGCTGGATGTCTCGGTTCAAGCTCGCTTCCTGGATCTCTTGCTTGCTCTACAAGATGAATTAAAGTTCGCCTGCCTCTTTATTAGCCACGATCTAGCGGTCGTTGACATCCTGGCCCATCGAATTGCCGTCATGCAGAACGGACTTCTGGTGGAGGAGGGCGAGAGAGATCAGATCCTCAATGACGCTAGGGATCCCTATACCCAGCGCCTGATTGCCGCTGTTCCTGTGCCAAACCCTGCCGAGCAGAGGAAGAGACGCGAAGCCCGCCTAGCTAGCAAGAAGTGATTGTGGCTCAGCCAGTTTCTCTAGCGCCCTTTGGCCTCTCTAAAGAGTCTTGCTATCTGCAAGATCAAAACCCATCTCCACTCTCTCATCTGCCAATCAAACCTGGTATGAGATGGCGCGAAAATTGCCCAAAATAACTCATGGTCTCAGGATCTAGGTAGCAAGTTAGATCGCTTCCTCCATTCAGAATAGATGCTCTTGCAAGTGAAGACGAAATTCGCCGGCGATGTTGCCCCTTTCCTATCTCGGCATGACCTAGCGCGGAGAGAGTGGGGCCCAGAGCGCCATAGTTCTGGCACTTGATGGCATCCTTGGAATAGAGCAGCAGAGATGAACTTTGCCAATACTTGATGGAGATGCGGGAAGATATGCCTCCCAAGCATCTGGCATTTATTGTGGCAGTTAAGGCAGGGCCTTCAGTAAGAGACTTTGTGGAGAGAATCAATCGAGCATCAACAACTGCGCTACTTAATCAATGCCTGGAAATACTGGGCGATCTTAGAAGCGATGCATCTTGAGTATGCCATGCCATATTTCCATGCCCAAGCCCGGAAGGCCCCTGGCAACCCATCAGCTGTTGCCAGTGGGGAACTCCCTTTATGACCTTACCTTACGTTAAGCATCGCGAAGAGACCGAGGCGAAGAGCCTTCAATAGCCCTGCTGCCGCTCCACTTTCCGGTGAGCAAGATAAATAGAGGGGCAATAACTACTGCAATCACCGCTGCTGGCCCCCAGGCCACCTCAGCACTTCTAAGAAGGCTGACTGCAGGAAGTGCTGAATCATCACTGGATACCAGAAGTGCTGCCAGTAGGTTATTGGCAAAATGTGCACCAATTGCTAGCTCTAGGCTCTTATCGCGATATGTGACCCAGGCCAACATGAATCCGGTTGCTCCATAGCTGATGATGGGAAAGAGGAGCTCATTTCCAGAGACTTCAGGGTTTAATAGATGCGGAAGCGAGAAGAGAGCGCCGCTAATAATCGAGATGCTCCATTGCTTCATCTTGCCATTATCGAGCCATTGCTGGATCCAACCTCTAAAGAAGAGCTCCTCTGCTGTAATTTGAATGGGAAGGAGGGTGAAGGCAATTAATAGATAGGGTAAGAAGGCCGAGGCCTCAAAGCTAAAACGATAGGAGCCCCAGTTAAGAAGAAGTTCTAAGGCTCCAAGAGAGAGTGAAATTAGGGCAAGGGAAGCAAAGCCAATCCAGGTCTTCTTATAAGAGTATCTCTCATGGAAGGTAAATAGGCTCTTTTGATTCCGTTTTAAGAATATTCGATAGGCCAGAAGAGTTGCCAGCAATAAGGGTAGAAATGAGATTAGAACAGTGGCTGCGCTACTCCAAGCGGGAAGGGCTCTGATCTTTGCAAGATCTTCATCAGCATTTGGAAACAGCAGCTCTGCATCAAGGTCAAAGAAGCCAGCAAGTAAGAGGGTCAGGGCCAGGCCAAGAACCTGCCAGGTGGTAACGATAAAGATGGTTCCAACAATCCAGCGCCAGAGAGCGGGGCGGGCTATCTGGCTTGTCATCTCACTAACTCTTTCTCTTTCCGGGCATGTAGATAAAGGATGAGGTAAGAGAAAAGCCCGGCGCATATGCGGCCGGGCTTTTTCCGTAAAACCAAAGCGTGCTTACTTTGCAGCTTTCTTACGACGACGACGACGCTTTGGAGCTGCCTTTGCAGCCTTCTTACGACGACGACGCTTTGGAGCTGCCTTTGCAGCAGCCTTCCTACGACGACGACGCTTTGGAGCTGCCTTTGCAGCTTTCTTACGACGCTTTGCAGCCACGTAGTGTTCCTTTCAGAATGGTTCGATCCGTCACCGAACCGGTTGCAGGCAAATCGTGTCACTTATTGGCCAAAGTTTCCACTATTTGGAGCAAATATGTAGGGTGCGTGTCGGAATTCTTTTTCCTAAAGAATCGTGTATTGGGCGATTTTTTTTGCTATTTTTACCCACTTTTTACGCGTAAATATTGCGATTTCCGAGAATTCAAGAAAAAACGACTTTTACCACCTAGCTACTAAGGGGTGGGGGGAGAAAAATATTTCTAGATATTTCCCCTATTTTTGCGCACTTCTGCCTCCCTTAGGGCATACTCATTGCTCCTTACGTCATAGCCTCTCAACTTGGGCATTGTTGCTGCGATCAAGGAAACAAAGCCAATGCAGAGTAGGCCGCCACCAACAACTGAGACTCTTAGCGAACTCATCGCCGCCATTCCACCAGCCCTGGCCTGTCCACCAAGGGGGCCAAGCAGATAGGAGAGCATCTCAATTCCTGCCAGTCTTCCCCTTAGTTCATCTGGGATTGATTGATTCCAGATAAAGCCGCGAAATAGAGCGCTAACTTGATCAAAGGCCCCGGCGATAACTAGGCAAGTAATAATTTGAAAGAGCGAATTACTGCTGCCGGCTGCCACTATCGCTACCCCCCAACCTAGAGCTCCGACAATGACGGCCCTGCCATGGTGCGGGTAGTTTCGCATCCAACCGCTAAGCAAGGTCACCAAGACTGCGCCAAAGGTAATTGATGAATAGAAAAACCCTAGGGCGTAAGGGGCGCTAATTTCATCGGCCCAGAAAGGAAAGAGAGCCATCGGCATTGCCAGGAACATCGCTGCTAAATCCACCACATAGGTTCCAAGGAGATCCTTTCTTTTGTAGGCATAGCTAAGCCCCTCCATCAGACCTGTTATCGATGGAGGGGTAGATTTCACAAGTGGGGGAACGCTTCTAACCTGCCAGATTAGAGCGAGTGAAATTACAAAGGTGGCGCAATCAACTAGATAAGCAGCCCCTGCTCCATAACTGGCGATGATAATTCCGCCAACTGATGGTCCAACGATTCCGCCAACTTGCCATCTAAGACTCATCAGCGCGCTAGCACTCGGAAGATCTTGATGGCTCACCAGCCTTGGCAAAATCGCATCCTGGCTAGGGCGTTTTAGCCCGCTTAAAGTAGCAAAAATCGCAGTAATGATGAAGATCAAAATGACGCTCGGTTCTTTTTGAAGTGAATTAAGAAAAAGGATTGCAGTGGCGATAAGGGTGCCAAATTCTGTATACCAGATCATCTTCTTTCGATCTACATAATCTGCCAATACCCCGCCATAGAGGCCAAAGACAATCAACGGGCCGATCTCAACGGCGCCAATAAGGCCCACTGCCCAAAATGACCCCGTCAGCTCCTTTACTTGAAAGGGCAAGGCCACAAAGGTGATCATCGATCCAAGATAAGAGAAGAGCCCTGCGGTGAATAGCAACCTAAAGTCGCGATATTTCTTAATTGGGCTTAGATCAATGGCGTATTTGCGCACGCCTCATCTTAGTCAAAGCTCTCTTTGGCATCAGGGAATACCCCTGACTCAACATCCGAGATCCACTTACCAACGGCCTCAACCATCTCTTTTCGCAGATCTAGATAGGCCCGCGAAAAGCGAGGTGGTTTTGGGGTTAGCCCCATCAGGTCTGTCCAGACAAGGACTTGTCCATCACAATCACTTCCTGCTCCAATGCCGATAGTTGGGACCTTGAGAGTCTTGGTAATCTCACTTGCCAGCTTGGCAGGGATTAACTCAAGGACAATTGCAAAAGCACCTGCCTCTTGCAGGGCCAGCGCATCTTTGGCTATCTCATCTGCCTGCTGGCTATCTCTGCCTTGAACCTTAAACCCGCCAAAGGCATTAACAGATTGCGGGGTCATGCCGAGATGGCCCATAACTGGAATTCCACTACTGACTAAAGCCTTAACTTGCTCGGCTACTCGGGTCCCACCCTCTAATTTGACTCCAGCAACCCCGGCTTCTTTCAATAATCTAATACTGCTTTCCAGGGCTAATTCTTTCGAGGCTTCATAAGAGCCAAATGGAAGGTCTGCAATTACTAGAGCTCTCGCTGAGCCTTTAACTACCGCTCTTGAGAGTGAGACCAACTCATCTAAAGTAACTGGAATGGTGTTCTCATGGCCTAGAAAGTTATTTCCCGCGCTATCTCCCACCAGCAAAATTGGCACCCCGGCTTGATCAAAGACTGAGGCCATCACCGAGTCATAGGCGGTGAGCATGGCAAAACTCTGGGCGGATTTCTTCCAGGCAGCCAGATCTGAAACGGTATAGCGGGCCACTTACTTTCCTTCCTCGAGGCCAAGTGCGGTCCCCGGGATTACAAAGTGGAGTCTATCGGTACTCTTGAACTATGCCTACAGCCTCTGGCGTCCCCTTAAGAATCGCTATGGCCCAGATCAATCCAGTGCTGGGAGATTTAGAAGGCAATAGCCAATTGATTCTTGGCGCAGTAAGGCAAGGGCTAGAAAGTGATGTCGATGTAATTCTCTTCTCTGAGATGGTTCTGACTGGATATCCAGTCGAAGATCTTGCGTTACGGCCCGCTTTTCAAAAAGCCTCGAAGCAGAGGCTTAACCAATTAGCGCAGGAGATAGAGGAGATTGGAGGCGGTGAGGTATTGACCCTGATTGGCTATCTTGACCAGCAGCAGAAGCCTGAGAATGCTCTAGCTGCCATCTATCAGGGCGAGGTAGTGGGCAAGTATGTCAAACACCATCTACCAAATTACGGGGTCTTTGATGAGTTTAGAAACTTTGGCCAAGGAGATAAGAGTTTAGTAATTCGTCTTGGCTCTATCGATATAGCCCTGGCAATCTGCGAAGATATCTGGCAGGAAGGTGGCCCAGTTGCCATTTTGAGTAGAGCCAAGCCTGGGATTTTGCTAGTGGCAAATGGCAGCCCTTTTGAGCGTGATAAAGATGGAGTAAGGCTGGCTCTGGCAAAGAAGAGAGTGAAGCAACTGGGCTGTCCTCTGGTTTATCTCAATATGGTGGGGGCCCAAGATGATCTAGTTTTTGACGGTGGTTCATTTGCTCTGAATCGGGATGGTGAATTACTGGCAAGATCCGAGCAATTTGAAAGCTCGATAAATATCGTTGATATTGAATGTGCAGTAGAAAGTGGCAACCCTGATCTAACTCTAAGTAAGAGGCAAGAGAAAAAGAGAGTTGAAGTTAAGGCTCTTATAGCGCCATCTCTATCTGATGAAGAAGAGATCTGGCAGGCGCTGGTAGTGGGCTTGAGAGATTATGTTAGGAAGAATGGGTTCAAGTCTGTCGCCCTTGGCCTATCAGGTGGCATTGACTCAGCACTTACTGCCACTTTGGCAGTTGATGCTCTTGGCAGCCAGGGAGTCTATGGCTTACTTATGCCAAGCAAATACTCATCGCAACATTCCGTAAGTGATGCCAAGGAACTGGCAGAGAACCTCCGAATCGGCTATGAGATTATCGAGATTGCCCCAATCGTTGATAGTTTTCGCAGCGCTATTGAGCTCTCTGGCCTTGCTGAAGAGAATATCCAAGCCCGCATAAGAGGCTCTCTTCTCATGGGCCTCTCTAATCAGAGAGGGCATCTAATCCTTGCGACTGGAAATAAATCTGAGCTTGCCGTTGGCTATTCAACTTTATATGGAGATGCCGTTGGAGGTTTTGCTCCTATAAAAGACATCTTCAAAGTCGATATCTGGCGCCTGGCAAAGTGGCGCAATAGCCAAGCCGGCATCAAGGGGCTAATTCCTAGTAACTCAATAAGTAAGGCTCCCAGTGCTGAGCTATCCCCGGGTCAGAAAGATAGTGATTCGCTTCCTGCATACCAGCTACTTGATCAGATACTAGGTCTGTATATTGAGAAGAATGTTGATGCCACAAGAATCATCTCATTTGGCTTTGATAAGACATTGGTAGATCGAGTCGTGGCCATGGTCGATAAGGCAGAATTTAAGAGACGGCAGTATCCACCAGGGCCTAAGGTCTCGCCCATTGCCTTCGGCAAAGATAGACGCCTGCCAATGACTTCTAGGTGGCGAGAGAGTTAACAAGAAACTTGCAAAGTGCATGCAAGTGGCGGTATTTGAAGTTTCCCACAAAACTCAATCCCATGTCCACGATTGGCTCTTGGTTCTTTGCTCGCCGCCGCGTAATCGACTTTGGCCCTACCAACTCGGCTATCTGCTGTAGGTAATTCCCGACTTATCCCAAGTCACTAAGCATCTTTGCGCGCTGAGATTCATCCCGCAGCCAAGATTGGCAAGCGCTTTTTTATCGATCATGGAGTGGGGGTAGTAATTGGTGAAACTACCGTCATTGGCGATGATGTGATGGTCTATCATGATGTAACTCTTGGCGCTAGAACTTTTGAAAATGGAAAACGCCATCCAAGTATCGGCAATAATGTCATTGTTGGGGCAGGAGCACGGGTCCTTGGAAATATCAAGGTTGGCGATGGGGTTCGAATCAGCGCCAATTCGGTAGTGGTTAATGATGTAGAGGCAATGAGTGACATCGATGCTTCAGAGCAATTTGCCATCTAAGGCCCCTTCTCAAGCCTAGTTAACATAGCCGTAACTCAAGGCAGGCAGTATGCGCCCATGGCTAAAGAGGATGTAGAGATAGCAAAGCAGAAGGAGTTTGTCCTTCGCACCCTTGAGGAGCGCGATATCCGCTTCGTTCGTCTCTGGTTTACCGATGTTTTAGGGTTCTTAAAGTCTGTTGCAATTGCCCCACCAGAGCTTGAAAATGCCTTTGCTGAAGGGATTGGCTTTGATGGCTCTGCCATCGAAGGATTTGCCAGAGGCAGTGAATCGGATATGTTACTAAAGCCAGATCCGGCAACATTCTCTATTCTGCCCTGGAGAACTGAGAGACCAGGGGCAGCAAGAATCTTCTGCGATATCGCGCTGCCTGACTCGGCTCCATCTCCTGCCGACTCCAGAAATGTCTTGAAGAGAGTTCTAGAGAAAGCTGCCAAGATGGGGTATACCTGCTACACCCATCCTGAGATTGAGTTCTTCCTATTTAAAGATGCTCCAGTTGCTGGGGTGAGACCAACTCCGGTTGATGCTGGAGGTTACTTCGATCAAACCCCAATTGCCATTGGCCAGGATTTTCGTAGGCAAGCAATTACCTTGCTTGAAGCAATGGGGGTCTCAGTTGAATTCAGCCATCATGAAGTAGCTCCCGGGCAGCAAGAAATCGATCTGCGCTATGCCGATGCGCTAAGCACTGCAGATAACATCATGACCTTTCGCCATATCATCAAAGAAGTAGCCCTTGATCAAGGCTGTCATGCATCCTTTATCCCAAAGCCCTTTACTGAGCATCCTGGCTCTGGGATGCATACTCACTTCTCACTCTTTCAAGGAGAGAAGAATGCTTTCTATAAAGACGGAGCATCAAGTGATGAGTTATCAGAGGTCGGTAGATCATTTATCGCAGGAATTATTGAACATGCTCCAGAATTCATCGCCGTCACCAACCAATGGGTTAACTCTTATAAACGCCTACATGGCGGGGGAGAGGCTCCAGCAAAGATAAGTTGGGGCGCGCAGAATCGCGATGCCATGATCAGAATTCCGCGCTATAAACCAAATAAAGAGAATTCAACCAGAATCGAATTTAGAGCCCCAGATTCAGCATGCAATCCCTATCTGGCATTTGCCGTCACCATCGCCGCAGGGCTTAGGGGCGTTGAGAGTGGATATGGATTAAGCGTGCAGGCCAGTCCCGCCAGCCTTCCTGCCGATCTAAATGAAGCTATCTTGGCGATGCAGGCCAGCGATCTGGTAAGACAGTGCCTAGGGGAGCACCTCTTTGATTACTTCCTGCGTAATAAGCGAGCTGAGTGGCAGGAGTACCGCCAGCAGGTAACTGCCTTTGAACTTGATCGCTATTTGCCAGTGCTGTAAGGCTTTGGATAACCTTGGGGCCATGTTACGCAGCGAAGTATCACTCCTAGCTCTTTTGGGCACACTCCTTCTTCGCTGCCGTGGCGAGGCCAAATAGCCGGTCTCCTCGCTACGGGGTTTTAGCGCACTGGTTATCGGTAGCAAGAAACCTAGAACAAGGAGGAGTTCAAAGTGAATTTTCCCAAACAGCAAGCCTCAAAGATGGCTAAGCATCGCTACTCATCTTTTATTCCTATAAGGCTAGAGGATCGCACTTGGCCGAATAAGACTATGACGAAGGCGCCTCAGTGGTGCTCAGTTGACTTAAGGGATGGCAATCAAGCGCTCATTGATCCCATGGATGTTCCCAGAAAATTAGCGATGTTTAGCTTGCTAAAAAAGATGGGCTACAAAGAGATTGAAGTTGGCTTTCCAAGTGCCAGCCAGGCCGACTTTGATTTTGTTAGAAAGATCATCGAAGATGGATTGATTCCAGATGATGTAACTATTCAGGTTCTTACCCAGGCCAGAGATACACTAATTCGAAGAACCTATGAATCTCTAGTGGGAGCAAAGAGCGCAGTGGTTCACCTCTATAACTCCACTTCAACGCTTCAGCGCCGAGTCGTTTTTGGTCAGGATAAGAAAGGCATTAAGAAGATTGCATTAGATGGAGCCGAGCTCTGCAAGGGGTTAGCTTCAACTCTTCCCGGCACCAAGATCTCCTTTGAATACTCACCTGAGTCCTACACTGGAACCGAGCTGGAGTTTGCACTTGAGGTCTGCAACGCCGTTAATGATGTTTGGCAACCAACCCCATCCCATAAGAGCATCATCAATCTTCCAGCAACTGTTGAGCTGGCCACCCCTAACGTTTATGCCGATTCCATAGAATGGATGCACCGCAATTTGAAGTATCGAGATTCCATCGTGCTAAGTCTTCATCCCCATAATGATCGTGGAACTGGAGCTGCCGCAGCAGAGCTTGGTTATCTTGCAGGGGCAGACCGCATTGAAGGAACTCTCTTTGGAAATGGGGAGAGAACTGGCAATGTCTGTCTAGTAACACTTGGGCTTAACCTATTGAGCCATGGGATTGATCCGATGATCGATTTTAGTGATATCCCCGCAATAAGAAGGACTGTGGAGTATGTCAATCAATTACGCGTTTCGGAGCGCCATCCCTACGGCGGAGATCTGGTCTTTACCGCCTTTAGCGGATCTCATCAAGATGCTATCAAGAAAGGCTTCGAACATCTAGAAAGAGATGCCAAAGCAGCCGGAAAGAAAGTTGACGATTTCACCTGGGCCGTTCCTTATCTGCCGATCGATCCTAAAGACATTGGCCGAAGCTATGAGGCCGTTATCAGGGTGAATTCCCAATCTGGTAAGGGTGGGGTGGCTTATGTGATGAAGAGCGAGCATCAATTAGATCTGCCTAGAAGGCTGCAGATTGAGTTTAGCCATGTGATTCAAGCGCATACCGATGATGAGGGGGGCGAGGTATTTCCAGATCAGATGTGGAGGATCTTTGTCGACGAATATCTGCCAAGTGATGATAATAAATGGGGAAGATTTAGATTCACATCTCTTAATCAAAGCAGCACTGTTGGAAAGGATGTTGAGCTAAGCGTTGCACTTCTTGACAATCAGAAGGAGATAACTCTTAAAGGAAGCGGCAATGGCCCTATCTCTGCCTTCTGTAATGTGATGCAGGGCTATGGCGTTGATATCCAAGTTGCTGATTACTACGAGCATGCCATGAGCGCCGGAGGAGATGCCAGCGCCGCGGCCTATTTGGAGTGCACCGTTAATGGGGGAACTTATTGGGGTGTGGGCATTGATCCCTCCACTACTACGGCATCACTTAAAGCGGTGATTTCTGCGGTAAATCGCGCCCTTCGTTAACTATCTGCTCTAAGTTGTGCTCGTGGCGCTCTATCGTGATCAGGCTGTAGTAATTAGAACCCAGAAGCTTGGGGAGGCAGATCGCATCGTCACCCTGTTTTCAAGGCAGCGCGGGCGCATCAGAGCGGTGGCAAAGGGGGTAAGGCGGACTAGATCCAAGTTTGGCGCTCGATTAGAGCCAGCTAGCTATGTTGACATCCAGCTCTATACCGGAAAGACCTTTGATGTAGTGACTCAAGTTGAAGCGCTAGAGAATTATGGCGATGCCATCTCAGGCGATTATCAGAGATGGACTATCGCCTCTGCCATATTGGAAACTGCCGAGCGCTTTACCAATAACGAGGGAGAGCCAGCGCTCCAACAATTCTTACTTTTAACTGGCGCTCTTAAGTCCCTTGCTCACCAGAGCCATGATCCATCACTCATTCTTGATGCTTATCTCCTTCGATCACTTTCAATTGCTGGCTATGCCCCATCTATGACGATCTGTTCCAGATGCGCGGCACCAGGACCTCATAAGTACTTCTCATTAGTGGGTGGAGGATCAGTCTGCTTAGAATGTCGACCCTCTGCCTCAGCAACTCCCGCTCTTGAAACTCTTGAATTGATGTCAGATCTAGTAAGCGGTGATTGGCAAGCCGCAGAGCAGAGTGATATTCGACATCGCAGAGAGGCATCCGGCTTGATTGCTGCCTATCTGCAATGGCATTTGGAGCGAAACTTGCGCTCACTTCCAATGGTTGAAAGAGTAAGTCCATGGTGATGCCCAAGATTGCCAAGGAGAAGATTCCCAATCATGTGGCGCTAGTGATGGATGGTAATGGCAGATGGGCCAAAGCCCGGGGACTTGCCAGAACCAAGGGCCATGAAGCAGGTGAGATTGCCCTATTTGATGTAGTTCAAGGAGCAATCGACATTGGCGTAAGAGAGTTATCTGCATTTGCCTTCTCGACGGAGAATTGGAGAAGGTCCCCCGATGAAGTCAGATTCCTAATGGGTTTTAACCGGGAGGTAATAAGGCGCCGGCGAGATCAGATGAATGAGATGGGGGTAAAGATTCGCTGGGTAGGAGCGCCTAGGAGGCTCTGGAAGTCGGTGATCCAGGAACTTGAGATAGCCCAAGAGCTAACGAAGAAGAACAAAGTCTTAACTTTGAATATGTGCGTGAACTACGGAGGCAGAGCAGAGATTGCTGCTGCTGCTCAGGGGATTGCTAAAGATGTTGCCAAGAGGAAGATCAAAGCAGATCAGATAAACGAACGCCTCTTTGCCAAATACCTAGATGAGCCAGGCATGAGCGATGTTGATCTCTTCCTTAGATCATCAGGGGAGCTGCGAACCTCAAACTTTCTGATCTGGCAATCGGCTTATGCCGAGCTAGTCTTTATGGATGTGCTCTGGCCTGATGTAACTAGAGATACCTTATGGCGAGCCGTCGAGGTTTACTCTAAACGCGATCGACGATTCGGAATGGCTTAATATGAGTAGAAGCAATGTGCAATTCTGGTTTGATCCTATCTGTCCTTGGGCCTTCATGACTTCACGCTGGCTACTAGAAGTGGAGAAGATCAGGGATATCTCTATTACTTGGAATCTGTTTAGCCTAGCTCACCTAAACCGCGATAAAGAAGTAGCCCCAGAGTATAAGGCAAAACTCATTCGCTCCTGGCAGGCCACCAGGGTTATTGCCGCTGCGCAAGAGAAGAGCGGTCCTGAAATAACTCTTCCGCTCTACAGCGCCATCTCATCAAGGATCCACTTAAAGAAAATGGATGTTGGTCATGAGCTATTTGCCCAAGCTCTTATTGAGGTTGGCGCAGATGCAGAATTAGCTGGCGCAGAGAATGACTCAAGTTTTGATAAAACAATTATTGCTAGCCATGAAGCAGGTATTGGCCTTGTCGGAAGTGATGTAGGAACTCCAATCATTGCCGTTGAGGGAATTGCATTCTTTGGTCCGGTTATCTCACCTGCTCCGAAAGGCGAAGAGGCTGGAAAGTTGTGGGACGGAGTATTGCTATCAGCGAGCTATCCTGGGTTTTTTGAGATAAAGAGAAGTAGGACCGTCGGCCCGATCTTTGATTAGGAGTTAGAAGATGTTATTAATTCAAGGCCAAGAAGTTAAGTATCAATTGACTTTTCTGGAATCACTTGGCGCTTTTGCAAAGTCTCCACGAGCACGAGTCTCCAATCTATTGAGCATCGAGTATTTTGAAAACCCCTGGACCAGTGTGCTTCGTGGCATCCGATTGCCAGGAACTGGAATTCCCTATGTTATTATGCTCGGAACTATGCGCTATCGAGGAGGCAAGGATTTCACTGTGGTCTATAAACGCAGGCCAGTGTGGGTTTTAGAGTTCAGAGATGAAGAATATGAGCGTTGGGTTATTCCAGCAGAGCCAAATAGGAGCGCAGTCAGTGAGCTACAGAGGCAGATCAGCGGGGGTGGGGGCAGTTAATAGCGCCCCGCAATCTGCGCAACTGGCATTATCAAGTAAGTACATCTCGATTTCATAGTTTTCAGGGTTAAAAGATGCCGTTATATTGATCAAGTTGCTCTGGCAAAACGGGCAGATTGGCGTGGGAATCCCGCGAATATCAGCCATTATCTTCTTCCTCGTGATCATGATCTTCCTCATCACCATGTTCAATTCCTGATTCATGACCGTGAACATGAACTGCTTCCAATTGACCTGCCAGGCTCCACATAATCAAGACGCCAGCGATTGTTGAGACTAGAGTCCAGCGCGATTGGTGGCGGGCATGTGCTTCAGGAAGGATGTGACTGGTTGCAAGATAAATAAGGATTCCTGAGAAAGTTGCAAGATAGAGCGCAGTCAGATCTTCGCTAAGTGCCAGGCTGGAGCCTACCGCTGCTCCGCTAATTCTGGCAATAGAGTCAACGCCAATTAGCCAGATGCCTTTGCGGGTCCACTTACCGCTCTTTACTAAAAGTGAGACAGTATTTAATCCATCGCTAAATGCATGAACTAGAAGAGCGACAAATACTGCAATTCCGAGCTTTTCATCAATGCTAAATGCCACTCCGAGTGCTAGCCCATCTAAGAATACATGGCCGGCCATGGCAAAAGCGCCCAGGCCTCCAGCGACATTTACTCGATGCTTATGATCATCACTGAACTCAGATTCTGCTGGCTCATGGGCACCAAAGAATTTCTCATATAGATGAAGTAGTAGGAAGCCAGCAACTAGAGCTACAGATACTGCAGGAGCTCCAAGGAGAGTTGAGGTAGACATTTCAAAGACTTCAGGCAAGAGATTGAATGCGACTAGCCCCAGGAGCAGACCGGCGGCAAGACCTAGAACGAGGTGGAGGCGATCTTTGGCTTTTAGCGCAAGAAGGCCGCCAGCCGCAGTTGCCAGAGCCGTTGCAGCAGCCAGGAGGATAGGGAGGTTCATGGAGCGGAAGTTAGCACAAGTGAGAATCATTTTCATTAGGGGGGTTAAGGGATCTAGCTGTGTCCCTGGGGGTAAAATTGGCCCACTGCGCCCAGCTTGCTTTTTTGAACTGCGACCGGTGCGCACCACCTGCAGCCAGCCGGATGGAGATCACCATGGCAGATCGTCTTGAAGTAATCGTTAGCCTGGCCAAGCGCCGTGGCTTTGTCTATCCCTCATCTGAAATCTATGGCGGTCTTCGGGCCTCTTGGGATTACGGCCCCCTTGGAGTTGAGCTAAAAAATAATGTTAAGCGCCAATGGTGGAAGTCGGTGGTCACCGGCAGAGAAGATGTAGTGGGTCTTGATTCCTGCGTCATCTTGGCTAGAGAAGTCTGGGAAGCGTCAGGCCATGTTGGGACCTTTAGTGATCCACTGACAGAGTGCACTGCATGTCATAAGCGACATCGCGCAGACCATCTAGAAGAGGCTTATGAGGCAAGGCATGGCAAGAAGCCTTCATCGCTTGCAGATATCAATTGCCCGCATTGTGGCGCGAAGGGAAAGTTCACAACCCCTAAGCAATTCTCAGGGCTTCTTAAAACAGTTTTAGGCTCCGTTGAGGATGAATCAGGACTTACATATCTAAGACCTGAAACCGCTCAGGGGATATTCATTAACTTTGATAATGTGGCCACTACTGCTAGGAAGAAACCGCCATTTGGAATTGGGCAGATTGGAAAGTCCTTTAGAAATGAAATAACTCCGGGAAACTTCATCTTCCGTACTAGGGAATTCGAACAGATGGAGATGGAATTCTTCGTTGCGCCTGGCACTGATGAAGAGTGGCATCAGAAATGGATTAATACCAGGCTTGCTTGGTATGTTGATTTAGGGATCAATCCTGAGCGCCTGCGTTTGTTTGAACACCCTAAAGAAAAACTCTCGCATTACTCCAAGAGAACTGTCGATATCGAGTATAAGTTTGAATTCACAGGAATGATGTGGGGAGAGCTAGAGGGAATTGCAAATAGGACCAACTTTGATCTAAAGGCCCACTCAGAAAAATCTGGCAAGGATCTCTCATTCTTTGATCAAGAGAAGAGTGAGCGCTGGTTTCCCTATGTTATTGAGCCTGCAGCCGGGGTTGATCGCTGCGCTCTGACCTTCTTAATGGATGCTTATAGCGAGGATGAGGCGCCAAATTCCAAGGGTGAGATGGAAAGGCGCGTGGTACTTCGCCTTGATAATCGCCTTGCGCCAGTGAAAGTAGCAGTGCTTCCTTTATCTAGAAATGCTGACCTATCACCAAAGGCTAGAGATCTAGCAGCGGCGCTACGTAAAAACTGGAGCGTTGAATTTGATGATGCCGGAGCAATTGGTCGGCGCTATCGCAGGCAAGATGAAATCGGCACTCCCTATGCCATCACTGTTGATTTTGATACTTTAAGTGATAACGCGGTGACTATAAGAGAGCGTGACTCAATGAAACAAGAGCGAATAAGTATTGACCAGGTCGAGGCATGGTTAGCCCCACATCTACTGGGCTGCTAGATCTAGAGTCGCTTCATCTTCCAATTCGTGGTGGCGGTCTAGATTTAACTGCCCCAGTTGTCCTAGCACCAATGGCAGGCATTACCAATGCTGCCTTCAGAACGCTATGTCGAGAACAAGGGGCAGCCCTCTTTGTCTCTGAGATGGTAACAGCTAGGGCTTTGATCGAAGGAAATGATGAGACGCTTCGGATGATTACTCCGGGAGTTGACGAGCATCCCCGCTCTATTCAACTGTATGCCACTACTGCTGGTGATCTATCAAGAGCAGTCGAAATATTAGGAAGCAGAGATCTAGCAGATCATATTGATTTGAATTTTGGTTGCCCGGTGCCAAAAGTCACCAGGAAAGGTGGAGGTTCAGCACTTCCCTATAAGCGTCGCCTCTTTGCATCTCTAGTCGAAGCTGCAATCACTGGCGCAAGTAGATACCAGATTCCAGTAACAGTGAAAATGAGAGTTGGAATTGATAGCCAAAATGAGACTTACTTGGATGCTGGAAGAATTGCGGCAGATCTAGGGGTTGCTTGGGTGGCACTTCATGCAAGGACTGCAGCCCAGCTCTATGAAGGGAGATCTGATTGGAGCAAGATAAGGAATTTGGTGCAGCACCTCGCCCCAACAGGTGTTCCAGTGCTGGGAAATGGCGATATCTGGTCAGCCTCTGATGCCATAAAGATGGTTAAGACCACAGGCTGTGCTGGAGTTGTCGTTGGCAGGGGGTGCCTCGGGCGGCCATGGCTATTTGCAGATCTAGTAGCTGCATTCAATGGCCAAGCAATAAGAGGCCTTCCGAGCCTTTTTGAGGTAAGAGGGATTATCTATCGCCATGCACAGCTACTTACCGAGTACTTTGCAAGTGAGGATAGGGCCTGTAGAGATTTGAGGAAACATATGGCCTGGTACTTAAAGGGCTTCAGAGTAGAACGTGAGTTGAGAGCAAGATTTGGCATGGTTTCATCACTTCTTGGACTTCGAGGGCTCCTAGATCAACTAATAGATCAACCATATCCAGTTGCAATTGGTGATGAGCCAAGAGGGCGTACCAGCCATGGACGTGCTGTTAGTTTGCCTGATGGGTGGCTTGATGATCCAGATGAATTGGTAGCTGTAGATGGTAGAGATTGCGGATCTGGTGGTTGATGTTTTTGTTTAAATTTGTTTGGAAGTTTACTTCCTTTCTGCTACTTGTTGCTTTTGTGATACCCACTTGGGCGATAGGAAAGATTTGGTATACCGCACAAAATGAAACCATTGGCAAAGCAGATGCCATTGTTGTCATGGGCGCTGCGCAATTAGATGGCAGACCCGGTGAGGTTCTAGAAGCAAGACTTAAAGAGACCTTGCGAATCTATGAGAAAGGATTTGCTAAGAAGATCTACACCTTAGGAACTGGTGCTCCAGGTGATCGCTTCACAGAGGCAGCAGCATCGAGAAGCTATTTGATTTCTAGGGGAATCAAGGCAACAAGCATTACTGCCGTAAGCAAGGGGCGTGACACTTATAGAAGCATCGAAGCTCTTTCAAAGGGCGTTGGAGTCAAAAGTATCAAAGAAGTTATTATTGTTACCGATCCTTATCATTGCTTAAGATCTATGACGATGGCTAATGACTTTGGATTTAACGCTACCTGCTCGCCCGTTAGGGCTGGTATTGCTAGCCTGGAAGAGGCTGGATTTCGCTATCTATTGCGAGAGAGTGGGGCCTATCTTGCCTACCTAACTCTTGGGCGCCGTGGCATACACATCAGCGACCACGTAGCCTGAGCACCTCATGGTTCTGCATCCGGCAAATGAGCATCCAGGCTATGGCGAGCTTGACCGCGCAAGATTTCTAGATGAACCAGCGAAGCGAAAAGGGCGCACCGAGTTCGCCAGAGATCGCGCCCGAATTATTCATTCATTTGCGCTAAGGCGTCTTGCGGCCAAGACTCAAGTGGCAGTTCCTTGGGCCAGTGATTTCCCTAGAACCAGACTCTCTCACTCGCTGGAATGCGCTCAAGTTGGCAGGGAGATAGGAGCCGCCCTAGGGGCCGACCCTGATTTATTGGAGAGTGCCTGCCTGGCCCATGACCTAGGTCATCCTCCTTTTGGTCATAATGGTGAGCAAGCTCTGGCAAAGATTGCTAAAGACATCGGCGGCTTTGAAGGAAATGCGCAGAGTTTTAGATTATTGACCAGAATTGAGGCAAAGACTGTTGACCAAGATGGTCTCTCTGTTGGTCTTAACTTAACTAGAGCAACCCTGGATGCCGCGACCAAATATCCGTGGGGCAGCAAAGAGAATCAAAGCAAGTTTGGGGTTTACCAAGATGACTTAGAGATATTTGAGTGGGTAAGACGAGAAGCAGTTGAGACAAGAACTTGCATGGAAGCCCAGATCATGGATTGGTCAGATGATGTGGCCTACAGCGTCCACGACCTAGAAGATGGTCTAGTTACTGGACAAATTGAGATCTCAAAGTTAGATGATGATCTAGAACATCTCTATCAAACAGCTCTCAGAGATTATCTACCCGATATGAGCCAGGACGAGGCATCATCTGCCCTTAGCTCGCTGCACAAGCTTTCTTGTTGGCCAAGAGAATTTGATGGAAGCCATAGAGATCTAGCCCAGCTCAAGGATTTAACTAGCCAATTAATAGGTCGCTTTGCACTTTATGCCGAGCGAGAAACTAGGCAGCGATACGGAGATGGAAATCTAACGCGCTATCAAGCAAATCTGATCGTGCCTCGAGAGGTTAGAATTGAGGTTGCCCTGCTTAAATCAATGGCTGGCTTCTATATTATTGGGGCCGAAGTATCGCAAGAACGCTATGCCCAGCAAGAGGCGGTAATCGTTGAATTAGTTGAGGCAGTCAGCCGCCTTGCCCCTGCAAGCCTAGAGAGTTTCTTCCTCCAGCAGTGGCAGGTAGCAGAGAGTGAATCGGCCAAGATGCGGGTGGTAGTAGATCAGGTGGCATCCTTAACAGACATGGGTGCATACGCCCTGCATAAGAAATTGATTGGGGCTTAGGATTACAGCTGTGTCTGGAAGAATTCGTGATGCGGATGTTAGCTATGTTCGCGATCGCTCCCCCATTGATGAAGTTGTGGGGGAATATGTTCAACTAAAGAGCGCCGGTGGGGGACAGAAGAAAGGCCTATGTCCTTTCCATGATGAAAAAACTCCCTCCTTTCATGTCACTCCCGCTCGTGGCTATTTTCATTGCTTTGGCTGCCAGGAAGGCGGGGATGTGATTGCCTTTGTGATGAAGATTGATCATTTGAGTTTTATCGAGACTATTGAAAGATTGGCGGCGAGAATTGGCTATCAATTGACTTATGAACAAAGCAGCGGCGGTCCAAGAGTTTCTGCAGGTCAGCGCTCTAGGCTTATTGAAGCCAATAACCAGGCAGCGCTTTTTTATCAAGAGCAGCTACAACTTCCCACCGCGAGCCATGCTAGAGATCTGTTAATGAAACGAGGCTTTGATAAACCTGCCAGCCAATCATTTGAGATTGGTTATGCTCCAGATCAATGGGATGCTTTAGGTAAGTATCTCCTGGGAAAAGGATTCAGCGCAGAGGAATTGCATCAAGCTGGACTCACAAAGGAGGGCACCAAAGGAGCTATCGATCGCTTCCGCAATCGCCTGATCTGGCCTATCCGAGATATAACCGGGGACCTAGTTGGTTTCGGCGCAAGAAAACTAGCCAGTGAGGAGGAAGATGCCGGGCCTAAGTATCTAAATACCCCGGAGACGTATATTTATAAAAAGAGCCAGGTCCTCTATGGACTTGATAGGGCAAAGAAGGAGATAGCAAAGAAGCGCCAGGTCGTTATAGTGGAGGGCTATACCGATGTTATGGCCGCACACCTTGCAGGAATTCCTACAGCTGTTGCCACCTGCGGAACGGCCTTTGGTGATGAACATGTAAGGATCTTGCGCCGACTATTGATGGATGATGATGCCTTCCGAGGAGAAGTGATCTTTACCTTCGACGGCGATGCTGCAGGCCAGAAGGCAGCCCTTCGTGCCTTTGGTGCTGATCAGAAATTTGTCACCCAAACCTTCGTTGCCGTTGAGCCAACCGGTTTAGACCCATCTGATCTAAGACAGCGGATGGGAGATGCCGCCCTTCGAGACCTCATTGCAAGGCGGGTGCCACTTTTTGAGTTTGCAATCAAGAGCTCTATAAAGCAATTTGACCTAGCAAATGCCGATGGCAGAGTCAAAGCATTAAATGCTACTGCTCCACTCATTGGAAAGATTCGCGACGCTTCCCTGCGGCCCGAATATGCGAGATCTCTAGCGGGGTGGCTTGGGATGGAGGTTGAAGTTGTGTTAGCTGCCGTCAAGAAGAATACTTCAAATTATTCAAAGAGCAGCTCTACCGCTCAGGCCAGTGATCAATGGCGACCAGATCCAAGTGAACCAAGACTTATCTTGGAAAGGGAAGTTCTTAAGGTTCGCTTGCAGATGCCAGCCCTTGTTAGGAATTGGCCATCTCTTGAGAAAAATGCCTTCTCCCATCCTGCCTATATCAGGCTTAGAGAATTCATCGATACCCAAGAAGATCTAATGGCAGTTAATCTAGAGGCAACAGGATCTGATGAACTCAATTCATTTATCACCGAGTTGATGGTCGAGCCAATTCGCATCGATGGTGAAATCTCAGATCGCTATGTTTCAAGTATCACTGCAAGGTTGAATGAGGTAGCCCTTGCTAGGTCTATCGCTGAAGTAAAGTCAAGCCTTCAGCGGCTAAATCCTGTGGAGAGTGAGAGTCAGTACAACCAGATGTTTTCAGAGCTAGTTGAGATGGAGGCAAAGAGGCGAGCCCTGCGGGAATTGGCCTTGGGGGAGGCTCTGACCTAGATTTAGCCGCTTAGCGATCCCTGATAGCTCAATTGGCAGAGCAGCCGGCTGTTAACCGGCAGGTTCTTGGTTCGAGTCCAAGTCAGGGAGCTTTTCATTTAGACTCTCCTCTATGGCAATGGTCCGAATACGTGTGGCACTTCCTGATCGCCCTGGCTCCCTTGGCGCTGTGGCATCTGCAATTGGTTTTGCTGGCGGAGATATTCGCGGTCTAGTCGTACTCTCCTCCGAAGGTGGACGAGGAATAGATGACATCACCGTGGCATTTCCAGGAAGTGATCCCCAAGATCTAGTAAATGTGCTAAGCGCAATTGGTGGCGTGGAAGTCATCTCGATAACCCCAGTGATTTAAGAAATAACTTTAGCTCCATCGCTGGGTAGTGAATCAAAGAACCTTGGCGCTTTGAACCCTTTCCCTGCAAAGGCC
Organism: Actinomycetota bacterium; assembly: GCA_016870365.1. Taxonomy (GTDB): domain Bacteria; phylum Actinomycetota; class Actinomycetes; order Nanopelagicales; family Nanopelagicaceae; genus MAG-120802. The sequence continues at coordinate 50,178 of VGBW01000007.1, forward strand.
CTCTCGATTGCCAGAGAGATAGCTCCCGCATCACCCTCGTTAATCAAGGCAATAGCACTTCCTCCAAAGCCACCGCCAACCATTCTGGCGCCCAGTGCTCCGCCCTTAAGTGCGGTGGTAACTGCAAGATCTAATTCAGGGCATGAGACTTCATAATCATCGCGTAGTGAGTCATGGGATCTATTTAGTAATTGCCCAAGTGCACCAAAGTCTTTGCCTTCAAGCACCTCTACCGCTTCCAATACCCGAGCCATTTCACTTACTCCATGGCGGGCTCGCTTGAATTCAATGTCACTTAGCTTGGATTTATGGGCCAATAGGTTCACCATACTTAGTTGGCGAAGTGAGGGAATTGAAAAGATCTTGGCCACCTGCTCACAACTCTGGCGCCTTTTGGCATAGCCGCCATCGCTTAGAGCGTGATGAACTTGGGTATCAATTATTAAGAGCTTCAAATTCTGCGCGGCAAAATCAATCTTTACATGTCTAGTCGAAAGGTCCTGACAATCAAGCAATAGGCCATAACCAGCTCTGCCCATCAGCGAAATCGATTGATCCATGATTCCACAAGGCACTCCGACATAATCGTTTTCAGCCCTCTGTGCCAGGCGAGCTAACTCCACTGGGGATCTTTCTAGATGAAATAAATGGTCCAGCGCAGTAGCAAGTGAGCACTCAAGGGCGGCCGAGGAGGATAGTCCAGCGCCAAGCGGAACTCTTCCATCAACATGGATATCAAGGCCAGAATCTATTTCCATCGCCCAGATAACGCCGTAGACATATTTTGACCAAGCAGAGCCTTGCTTAACTGCAATATTTCCTAGGTTACTTTCAATGATCTCATTCTCTTTCTGGGCAGAGATGATCCTTATTCTCCTATCGCTTCTCACCGCGATTGCACATTTAGTCACTGCATCGATAGCGAAGGGAAGGACATAGCCTTGGCTGTAATCAATGTGTTCTCCGATTAGATTAACTCGCCCTGGGGCACTTGCTATTACCTCAGGTCGATAGCCAAAGCTTCTGGTAAATAGCTCTTTAATATCCACTATCTATAGCGCGACATCGCGTAGCTGCTGAGCTGATTGCTCAGGCCTTAGATCCATCATGAATGCACCAAATGCTGATTCAGACCCTGCCAAGTACTTCAATTTTCCTGGCGCTCTTCTTACTGAGGCAATCTGCCAATGCAATCTAAGTAGATCTCGGCCCGTTCTAGTCGGTGCTTGATGCCAAGAGGCGATGTAAGGCATTCTGACTCCAAATACTGAATCAAGTCTTAGCAACACCTCTTTAGCAATTGGAGCAAATGCATCTGATGTTGACTCATCTAGCGCGAGAAAATCAGGAACGCTTCTTCTTGGAGCTAGATGGATCTCAAAGGGGTATCTTGCGGCATATGGCACATAGGCAACCCATTCATCGTTTTCGGTGACAATACGGGCCTTATCGGATAACTCTCGAGATAAGATGTCGTCAAGGAGAATATTTCCAGTCTTGTCTTTATGTGCTCTGGCAACTTCAAGCATCTTCTCAGTTCTTGGTGGCAGATATGAGTAGGCATATATCTGACCATGTGGATGATTGAGGGTTACTCCAACTTCCTCGCCACGGTTTTCAAAGGCTGCGACATATTCAATATAAAGAAGCTTCGAAAGCTCTGCGGTGCGATCACGCCATGCCTCAAGAACTGTTCTTATCTGTCGATGAGAGAGATCTTTAAATGAGGCTTCGTAGTCTGAAGTAAAACAGATCACTTCACACTTGCCGGCAGAGGCAATGGCTGGGCTGGAAAAATCTGGATGACCGATAACTCTAAATCCTGATGCTGGGGCAGCAAGCGCTGGTGACCGATTATCAAAGACCACCACTTCATAATCACTTTCTGGAATTTCGGTAAGAGCGCCTGGCCTACTAGGCGCGAGAGGATTTGACTCCTTTGGTGGTAGAAATACTCTTCCCTGACGGTGGTCTGCAATCACTACCCATTCATTATTGAGTGGATCAAGGCGCATCTCACCAATTACCGGTTGCTCTTCAGCGCCTCTTTGATCTACTGCGGTGCGAGATTGGCCCTTAGTGTCGTAGTAGCGGATTACCCGCCCATCCATGAGCGTGGCATCACTTCGAATAACGCCTGCTGGGAGTTTCTTACTCGACATAATGGCTATTACTCTACCTGTATGTCTTCTCTAAGACCTTTATCTATGCCAGGGCCAAGGGCGCACTCAAGCAATGGTGGCGTTGATCTACTCCTTGAGGTTGTAGAAGGCGCACCGGTAATTAGATATTAGGGAGCAAGCTTTAAGGGCGAGGCCAGCGAGCTTCTTTTTGATCGCTCCATTGCTAATAGTGATTTTGATCAAGTTACCAGCCCCGGGATGATGCGCGAGCACTCAAGAGGGCATCGATTGTCAGGCTGGTAGAGAAGTCTGGCCAAACGCTCTGGCAGGGAATGCTAATTACGTGAGAGAAATAAGGAATGGAATTTTCTCTCTGGTTTGAAGGGGAGATGGTCAATCCTGATTCAGACCTCTATCGCGCCCATCCACGAGCTTCTCCATAGCGGTGAAGTGATACGAATTGATTATCCAAACAACTCTTACTATCTCCACGGCGTTGTTGCTAACGACGAAAAGTCGGCTCTATTTTCCTCTGTCTGTCTTGAAACAATTCCAGAGTCTCATCCACCGCGCCTTCATATAAGAGGTCCCCAGGCCGATCGCAAACACAAAGTTGAGGTATTGGGTAAAATTCATAGCTCTAACTTCATGGCAATAGAGCCGCCAAAGTGGCTAAGCCAAGGCTTTGAGCTAACTGGTTCAGCTCTTGAAAATATTGGTCTTAGCGCGCCAATCTTGCGCCCGGCATCAGCTCCTTTGTTTGAGATAACTGCGGTTTAATCTAGCCAATTAAGAGTTCTTTCAATTGCTTTCTTCCAATTCTTAAATCCTGTAGTTGCCAGTGCGCTAGCTTTATCCGGCTTAAAGCGTTTATCTTCCTGCCACTTAGCTTTCAGCTCGCTGGTGTCTTCATAAAAGCCGGTAGCAAGACCTGCTGCATAGGCAGCACCCAGGGCAGTAGTTTCAATAATCATGGGTCGAATTACTTCAACTCCCATGATGTCTGCCTGCATTTGCATACATAGTTCATTAGCGGTAATACCGCCATCTACTCTAATTTCAGTAAGTGCTACCTCGCTATCGGCGCTCATTGCATCTAAGACATCACGTGTTTGATAACAGATAGCTTCAAGAGCGGCTCTTGCTAGGTGGGCTTTAGTAGCTGCTCTACTCAATCCCACAATTACCCCTCTGGCATCACTTCGCCAATGAGGGGCAAAGAGCCCAGAGAAAGCTGGAACAAAATAAACTCCACCATTGTCGCTGACGCTCTTTGCTAGCTGCTCAACTTGGGGAGCTGAGGCAATAATGCCTAATTGATCCCTTAGCCACTGAATCGCAGATCCAGTAACAGCAACAGATCCTTCAAGCGCATAGCGCGCTCTATCTTCACCAAATTTGTAGCAGAGGGTGGTCAAGAGGCCATGTTGGGAACGAACAATTTCAGTACCCGTATTTAGTAGCGCAAAGTTTCCTGTTCCATAGGTAGTTTTTGATTCTCCCAGTTCAAAACAAGTCTGCCCCACCATAGCTGCCTGTTGATCTCCAAGAATTCCAGAGATGGGAACCGCGCTTAGTAGTGGGCCAGTTGTGTCACTATGGCCATAGACCTGCGAGGATGATTTGATAGCTGGAAGAATCTGGCGAGGAACATCAAAAATCTCTAGAAGTTCACTATCCCAATCAAGGCTCTCAAGATTCATAAGCAGAGTCCTGCTGGCATTGGTCACATCGGTGTAGTGGACTCCGCCATTCACCCCACCGGTTAGATTCCATAGGAGCCAGGAATCAATAGTTCCTGCCAGGGCACGATCTTCATCTATAGCTGATGCGATTGCCGGGACGTTTTTGATTAGCCAATTGACTTTGCCAGCTGAGAAGTAGGGGGCGATAGCAAGGCCAGTTTTATAGATGATCTTCTCTTTAACCTGCTGGCTTAGGGCATTTAGAAACTCTGCAGTCCTGGTGTCTTGCCAGACTATGGCGTTATGAAGTGGGAGCCCTGTGTTTCTGTCCCAGATCAAAGTCGTCTCTCTCTGATTGGTTATTCCTATGGAGTTCAAATCTGAGCCTTTGATGCCCGCCTTCTTTAACGCACCAGTAATAACGCTCTGGCTAGCTAGCCAGATCTCACTGCCATCATGTTCGACCCATCCTGCCTTGGGAAGAATTTGGGAGTGCTCTAATTGTTCTTGCCCAACAATCTGACCAGTTTGGCTAAAGATTATGAAACGAGTACTCGAGGTTCCCTGATCGAGAGCGCCGATATAGCCCATAGCCCGTATCCTAAGGTGCGTGTCCATATCTAATTCCAGCCTAAATTCCGCCACTCGAAGCTCTGCTATAAAAGACTTAGGCGAGAGTGAATTTGATGTTCTGGTAATTGGTGGCGGAATAAACGGCGTGGGAATAGCACTTGATGCCGCATCACGCGGGTTGAGTGTGGCTTTAGTTGAAAGTGGGGATTTTGCCTCAGGAACATCATCAAGATCCTCAAAGTTAATTCACGGTGGTCTTAGATATCTAGAGCAGTATGACTTTCGCCTCGTCAGAGAGGCTCTTCATGAGCGCGAGTTGATGGTCACAACCCTTTCGCCTCACTTAGTAAAGCCAGTTCCTTTTCTCTATCCACTCCATGAGAAAATAGTTGAAAGAACTTATGTAGGAGCTGGGATGGCCCTCTATGATGCTCTTCGAGGATTTAAGCGCGCCCTTCCTTGGCATAAGCATTTAACCCAGAAGAAGGTGAGTGAAATTGCTCCATCACTTCGCCTAGATGTGATCACTGGAGGATTTCAATACTTTGATGCTCAGGTAGATGATGCCAGACACACCATGAGCATTGCTAGAACAGCTGCGAAATATGGAGCTGTTATTGCAACTAGAACAAGATGTGAAGAAGTAATCAAAAGTGGCAAGCGAGTAATTGGCGTAAAGATAAGAGATTTGATAAGTGATGAGGTAATTGAAGTTCGTGCCAAGGCAACGATCATGGCGTCGGGGGTTTGGAGCGATCAGCTCCATGAAAAGTTTGGAATGAAGGCTGGATATAGCGTTCGTATGTCAAAGGGCTCTCATATTGTGGTGCCAAAGAGTGCGATTAATTCGCAAAGCGGAGTCATCATCAAGACTGATGCCTCAGTGCTCTTTATTATCCCGTGGGGCGAGCAATGGATAGTTGGAACTACTGATACCGATTATCAAGAGAGCAAAGAGGAGCCGCTAGCTAGCAGTGATGATGTTGCATACATTATTGATCAATCAAATCGAGTGCTGGAGCCCAAGCTGCGGCGTGATCAGGTTATCGGCGCCTTTGCTGGTCTTCGCGCACTTGTCTTAACCGATCCTGATTCACCAACGACAAAGTTATCTAGAGAATATGTCGTAGATAGCCCAGCGCCAGGTTTTGTTTCAATTGCAGGAGGAAAATACACCACCTATCGGGTGATGGCAGAGGAGGCCGTTGATGAGGCGGTAAATCACTTGAGAAGAATTGTCCCTGACTCAACTACTGAGGATTTGGCAATAATTGGGGCTGAAGGTTATTCAGTCTTGATTAATCAAATTCCAAGACTTGCAAACCAGCATGGCCTTGATCAGGCCAGAGTTAGGCATCTGCTTGATAGATATGGATCGCTAATCGATGAAGTTCTAGCTCCAGCCAAAGAGGATTCGACTCTGCTTGAGCCCTTGATTGACGGCTTGCTCTACATCAAGGCTGAAGCGTTATATGCCATAACCCATGAGGCAGCCTTTTGTATTGATGATCTACTTTCAAGAAGAACTCGTATTGCGTTTGAGGCTAGTGATTCTGGGTTGAGCATCACTGGATATCTTGGTGAGTTACTTGAAAGACATCTAGGTCTCAATAAGGCAGAGGTTGGCAAGTCCATCGCTGAGTACGAGCGGATTATCCAGCGCCAGAAGAAGAATTTGGAGAGAGCGACTAAGATGGAGAGTAAGGTAGGTTAGTTCTTGATTTGGTTCTTGCAAGAATCAAATGGCACTACCGACTTACTTGGTTTTGGTGTTGGAGTAACTACTACTTCAGGTCCTTGGATCAAGTTAATCGATAGGTCCTGGCGGATCTCTGAATGTGTTTCAGTTTGATCAACGTAGGCGATGTAGCCTTGGGTGAGCCCGGCAGGCAAGTTCCAAAGAGTTAAAGTCCAGATCCCCGCCCTATCTCGCACTGGGCTCTGCTCCACTTTAACCACCGGGCCGCCTCCTTCAACAGGGCTTCTTCTAAAGGCAACGGTGCCGGTGACCACTGGCTCTCCATTAGGGCGTTTGACCTCCACCTTAATCTTTACCGGCTTATCGGTGCTGGTGGCGCTAACGCTAGTAATAAGTAGCGTGGTGGGCTCCTTTACTGGTAGGTAATCTCCAACAGCTGGAGTCCAAATGCCCCTGGTTAGTTGCAGAAATGAAGCGCTATCTCCTCTAAATACATTTAGATCAATCCTTGGTGAGGCCACGCCATACTTCTCACCGATTCCGCATGATGAGTACTGCCAGATCTGCCAGAGTGAGGAGCAGTTGGCAGTCGACCAAGAGTGGACAAAGCAGCCAAATTCCTTCCTCCCCGGTTCGGCTATGGGATCTGCCGGATTAATTCCATATTCGGCTTTCCATAAGGGATATTGACGAAGCTTCTCGCTTCTTGCCATCGCCTGTTCTAGGAATGTGGAATAGGAGTAGAGAAATGGCTTACGACCAGTCTTTTCATACATCGTTTCAAGCCAGGTTTCGGCCCAGAGCGTGGTTACTGATTTTGGAGCATATCTACTACAACTTCCATTGGTGACTTGCACACAGTTATATTCCAGATCAAGTGCGTAGGGCAGATCACGCTCGCTATATCCACCAAGGCTAGATAACCTCCAAAGAGCTTTTTGCGCTTGGGCTTGAGCATCAAGAATCACTGATGCCCTATCGGTGGTGTTAGGCAATATCGTGAAATGGTAGTAACCGGTATAGATCCCGGCTGCTTGGGCTGCATCTCTATCCATCAAGAGATACTTCAAAGCCAGGGCATCGGCATCATCTCTAGTATCTGAGGCCTTAATCATCACAAATCTAATCCCAGCGTCATACATCTTTACAAAGTCAATGGGTTTATCTTGCGGGTGCTGCCAACGACTTACATCGGTGCCATGGATCCGACCCCCAGGACCGCTAAGTGAGATCAATTCATCAGGGGAAGAGATCGCTGGGTTTTGCTCGATAACAATACTCTTTGTCTTTGTGATAAGTGTTTTTCCACCAATTATCACCTTAGCACGATATGTGGCTTTAGCAGCAAGCGCTGTAGCCCTTGCCTGAATCTTCCAGGCCCCACTGGGGGTTGATCTGGTTCTAAGACGGGTATCGCTCCAGGTGTTGCCAAGCTTTACATCAATCTTTACCACGGCATTCTTGATCTTGGGCTTGATCACCCCGTGGAAAGTTACTTTGTAATCAGGAAAAGCTGGGGTCTGGGTTAGATTGAAGCTTGATGTTGTTGCCGCATGTGAAATGGGAGAACTTAAGTTGGCAAGAAGAGCCCAGATAAGAAGCAGGAGAGAAACGCGGCGAGGGTTCACTCGGTAATTATGGCGATACTGACTCCGTAAACCTGTTTTATCGCACTTTCCAAGGCGTGGCGATGGGAGTCTTTTCTCGCCTGAGCATAATCATGCGCTCCACTTAATTTCTCAGCATCAATGAAGGAAAGTCTAAGCTCATTGTTATTTAGACTAACTAGTCGAGCATCAAAGAAAGCCAGCCACGCAATTCTGTTTTCACGCTCTAGAAGATCTAAGACCTCATTCCATCGAGACCTAATATCTGCTAAATCCATAGTCTAGGCACTAATTGATGATTGCAAAGATCATGGCTGCAATTGAGATGATCCAGGTAATAGTCTTGCCCGATGATTTAGCAAGAAAAGCCTTGCCAAGATTCAAATACGTTAGGGCGAAGATGATTGCTCCCGTGCCTGAAATTAGTACCGTCTTTAGAGCAAGGTCTGCGGCTCCAGTCTGATAGCGCAGATTTATTAGACCTAGAGCAATTAGCGCGTATGCTAAATATCTAAAGTAAGAAAGTGGATTCATTCTCTACTTTCGCTAACATCCTTGATTGACTGGGAGGGTAGAAGCCAAGCTCTCGATGGATCAAATGAGTACTTGGCGATCTTCCCTACAGGGACTATCTCTTCATAAATCGGATCTGAGACCACAGAGATAATTCTGCCCTCCGCGGTATCCAAGGTGTATTCGACGTGGTTTCCATAGAAAACTACGTTCTCAACCAAACCTTCTCCCTTGCCTGGCCTTGAACTTCTAGACTTTGAAGGGCTAACTAAGATGGACTCAGGGCGCACTAGCAAGACCGGTTGATTTGAGGCAGTGGCATTGGATTGAGCGGAAACGACCATCTTTCCTCCACTAACTCTGATCTTGGCCCTGCCAGAGCCTGCTTTACTAAAACTTTCAACGGCCAAGAAGTTTGAGCGTCCAATGAAGTCAGCTACAAAGACCGATGATGGTCTGCGATAGACCTCATCGGGTGTGCCAACTTGCTCTACTACTGCATTTCGCATGACCACAATTCGATCAGAAAGGCTCATCGCTTCATCCTGATCATGGGTGACAAAGATGCTGGTAATGCCTAATTTCTGCTGGATTGAGCGAATCTCAATACGCATCTGTGCTCGAAGTTTGGCATCAAGATTTGAAAGTGGCTCATCAAATAAGAGCACTTTAGGCCTGACCACCATGGCTCGGGCCAGGGCCACCCTCTGCTGCTGTCCGCCAGATAATTGATTAGGGGCGCGATTGGCAAGATGTGAAAGACTCATCGAGCCTAAGACCTCGCTTACTGCCTTCTTGATCTCAACTGTAGATAACTTCTTTATCTGTAGACCATAAGCAACATTGTCAAAGACGCTCATATGGGGGAAAAGCGCATATGATTGAAAGACCATTCCCATGGGGCGCTTATCAGGAGTTAGTGAGCTCAAATCTTCTCCATCTAGAAGAACTTTCCCACCTGTGGGAGTCTCAAATCCAGCGATCATGCGAAGGGCTGTGGTCTTGCCACAGCCAGAGGGGCCAAGAAGCGTGACAAACTCACCAGGATTGATGGTCAGTGTAAGTTCGCGCACCGCCACTACCTTCTCTTTGTCATTACCAAATTCCTTGGTGAGGGCATCAAGGTTCAGTCTTCCTGACTTACTCTTCATTCTCTCTCCTTAGCGTCCTGTCACCATGGGTCGGTCTATCGAAACTTGACTTCTACGCACTAGAAGGTTAATTAAGCCACCAATGACCATTATGATTACAATCAAAATACAGCAGAGGGCAAATACATTGCCATACCTGCCCTGATCTGCCTCGGCCAGAATCTTCTGAGTAAGAATGGAGGTATCAGGAGTGACTAGAAAGATGATGGGAGATAGCGTGGTCATCGAGTGGGCAAAGGCATACATAAGCCCTGAGAGAAATGCCCCGCTAATAAGCGGAAGGGTAATTAGGCGAAATGTTTTGCCACCGGGTGCGCCAAGGGAGGCTGAGGCCTCCTCAATTGAGGGATCGACTTGCTGCAACATAGAGATGCCAGAGCGCTGACCTGCAGGACTAGATCGAATGATGTAGACCATGACAATTGCAATTGAGCCACCTAGTAGAGCAGCTCCTCCTGCTACCTGAGGAAATACTGTTACTCCAGCAATTCTTACAGGATCGTTATAGGTGATGGCATATCCAATGCCGATCACCGTTCCTGGGACTGCAATACCTAACATCCCTAGGAAATCTAGAGCCTCAGAGCCTCGTTTGACTTTTCGAATCACCAACCAGGCAATTAGCATTCCGAAGACTCCCGCTAGGGGAGTAGCTATGGCAGCGAGCATCGCCGTAGTTCTAATTGCGCCGTTTGCAAAGCCGCCTAAGAGGTAGCGGAAGTTATCTAGAGTAAATTCATTATTTACGCCAATTATTCTCACAAATGCGCCAAAGAGCACAGTGGCATAGACCATGACAATTAATGTGGTCAATAGCCCAGTCACCGAGAGCAAGAAGAACTTGGCACCTTTGGAAGTAACTAGAGTTGGCCGGCCACTTGGTTTCCCAGTCACTGAGACAACGCTCTTCTTCTGCGCCCAATAGCGTTGGACCAAGAAGACCAAGAGCGCTGGCAATAAAAGCAGCGAGGAATAGCCTGCAGCCAGGGAGATGTCGTAATCTCCGTTGATCGCCATGTAGGCCCTTGAGGCCAGCACGGTGTAATTTCCGCCGATGATTATGGGGTTTGCTAGGTCTGCAATTGATTCGATGAAGAGAAGCAGGAATGAGCCAGCAAATCCTGGGATCAATAGCGGTAGGGTCACTGTTCTAAAGATCCTTGCCTTAGTTGCTCCAAGGCTGGAACCCGCTTCATCTAGCGCGGGATCGAGGCTTCGCAGCATCCCTAAGAGATTCATGTAAGCAATCGGAAAGAATGAGAGAGTTAGAACCAGAACTAACCCTGGATAGCCATAGAGCGTTGGACGCCAATCAAAGATTCCTCGTGTGATCATCCCGCTTCTGCCAAAGAGCACGATTACTGCGGTAGCAAATGCAAATGGAGGGGAGATGATTGGGACCAAATTGATAATGTGGAGAATCCTCTTGCCTCTAAACTCCAGACGTGCCTGGGTATAGGCCATGATGAAACCGAGAAGAGTTCCTAAGGCAGCCACAGTTAGGCCCAGCTTGACGGTATTCCAGATGATATTTCGTGTAACGACATCGCTAAGGGAACCTGTAACGATTGCGCTTCCTGAAGGTTGGGTGGAATAGATCAATATATTTATTAGAGGCAGGACAATTAAGAATCCAATAATGAAGATGACCAGCGCCAGGGCAATCTTGGTGAAGATGTCGTACTTTGCTCCACTGGCCTTAACGCTCAAAGCACTACTCCTTAAGTGAGATTATAAGTAAGGGGCTCTGAAAGTTATTTCAGAGCCCCTCCACCTACTTAACTGATACTACTTAACTTACTTGGCTGAAGAAGTTAGAGCCACTTCCTTATCAAAGCGGGCCTTGAGTGCAACTGCTGCCACTCCTGCTGCCTCTGCTTGATAATCAAGCAAGGTAACTTTCTTTAAGTTGACCATTCGACTGTCATACTTCCCATTGGGATTGGTAAGAATCTGGAAAGATTCAGCCCTTGCAGGTCCCAGGTTTTGTGCCTCTGCCGATAGAGCGAAATCGATATAGGCCTTAGCAGCTTCTGCATTCTTGGCGCCCTTTACTAGAGCAATTCCACCAATTTCAAAGCCAGTTCCCTCTTTAGGGAAGGAGACCACTACCGGATTGCCACGAAGCCTTGCTGCGGTGCAATCGTGAGAGAAGACCAGACCAGTTGCAACTTCACCACGACCAAGAGGACCGGTTGGACCAGCCCCGCTTCTGGTGTAGCTAAGAATGTTCTTGTTCAGATCTTTCATGTAAGCAATCGCCGCATCTTGTGATCCGAGGCGCAATACCTGTGACCAGAGTGCGGTGTATGCAGTTCCTGAAGTACCAGGGTGAGCCATCATGATATTGCCCTTGTACCTAGGATCTAGGAGATCATTCCAACTTGTTGGAGCGCGAAGACCAAGGCGCTTTAACTCATTTGTATTTGAACAGAAACCCAGAGCTCCCATGTAGATACCAGTCCAAAATCCCTCAGTATCTTGGAACTGCTTCTTTAGCATATTCCTAGTCGGTGATTTATAGGTATCTAATACTCCTTGGATTCGACCTGAGATATGACTGTCATTGGGACCGCCAGTCCAAACATCAAACTCAGGATTATTCTTAGAAGCAACTAGACGAGTTAGCGCCTCACCTGATGATAGGCGGATAAATTTTGTGGTGATTCCAGTCTTAGCTTGGAATGCCTGAGTCATAACAATGCACCAAGCCTCTTGTGGCGTGCAGAGAACATTTAGCGCTCCAGAGAGCTTACGTCCCTGAGCATATTGCAAAGCTCCATTAACGCGCTCGCAGGTATAAGTCACGCCCTTGATGGTGCGCACCAATCCCTCTTGCGCGCAAGTACTTCCCTTTAGATCACGAGCCGCTTGAGCAGGGGCAATCGCTGAGAGAAGAGAGAGCGTTAGAGATGCCAGGGTGGCAAAAGCAAAAGTTCTTGATTTGTTCATTCTTACCTTTCATAACTTGGAGGTGATCAGGGAAGGTTGTGGGCATGAGAGTATCAGCGTCCCGCAAATAGTTCACGGGCAGGCTGAAGAATTGGATAAAAGACCAATGAAGAATGTGAGGTAAACAGCGATTACCCGCGAAGCCAAGCTCGAGCTAATACCCCTGTAGGTGTGTGAGCAAGCAATTGGTGGGGCAGCTAGGGCTCGAACCTACGGCGGGATGGTGCACCCTCAATCAGGTAGCGTAGCGGGATGGCAGAAAAGCCCCGCGAGATTCGCCGTAAGCCTCATCGTTCCGTTGATGAACTACAAAACATCTACGAAATTCTCGACGCGGGATATGTAGCGCACCTGGGATTCAATGATCCCGAATCTGGAGAGTCAACGGTGATTCCGCTCGGCTATGCCAGAGATGGCGAACGTCTTCTATTTCACGGTTCAACAGGGTCGCGATTGTTCATGGCGCTCAAAGCGGGAGTCCAAGTGTGTGCCACAGTTACATTGCTTGATGGTCTCGTTGCAGCGCGAAGCGCATTTAATTCATCAATGAACTACAGATCGGTGATGGTATTCGGTGTCACAAAGGCACTTGAGGACGAAGAAAAGAGCGAAGCGATGAAGACTCTAACTAACAAGTTGATTCCAGGATTGTGGGAAGCAGGACGACCAATTACACCAAGGGAGTTCGCCCAAACCATGATTGTGGAACTTCCCCTTGATGATGTGACGGCTAAAGAGCGTAGCGGTGGTGCACTAGATCATGAAGATGCTGGTCTAGATATTTGGGCTGGTCAGATTCCAATCATCACTTCATTTAGAAAACCGATAACCAACGATGACGCTTCACATGTTCTTGTACCTGAGTACATTGAAAACTTCGGTAAGTGGGGCAGGTAGGGCTCAAATCAAAACGGCCTCTATTAAGGCAGGAAGTTCACTAATTGTGCATTATCTGCATTGGGGTCCTGGCTATGCTGTAAATGTATCCAACCATCGATCAAGACTGTCAGTGGCCTTTGTTGTCTCTTCTTTCATAACTCTTGGACTGGCGGGAGTCGAATATCTCTATTCAGATGGGTCTAATCCGGGATTCCCTACACCAGATCTTGCTTACCTGTTTCTATCTTCATTTCTCGCAACCTTTCTCCTGCTCTTTGCTATCCATCAATTAGAAGAGAGGGGAGTTTCCGAGGCTTTGATCTCAATCACCATGATGGGATTGACTATCTGAAGTTGGGTCTTTCTATTTTTGGATCAGTTACCTTGTTTTCTTGGCGGTAATGGCTGTTAACGTAGGAACTCTTCCTTGTCTATTGCCATAACTAGACATTCATCATCGTCGAAAATGACTGGGCCTAATACTCTGAAGCCCAATCGTTCATAGAAACTGATTGCTCGCAGATTTGATTCAAGTGGGTCGATCAAGACTTTATGGGCTTTGTGTATGGCAAAGCAACGATGCAAAGATTGCAGCATCATTTCTCTTCCGTAACCCTTTGAGCGATTTTCAGGGCTTCCTATCCAGATATCAATTGCCCATGCCCCTTGCTCGGAGTGAGCTCCCCAGTAATGCGTCTCTTCTTCGCATGTATCTATGAGAACCGTTACGCCAATTGGCCGACCATCTACCTCAGCTATCAGAATCTCACGCCAAGACACGAGACGCCCTAGTTCGTATTCCCAGTCATATGTGTCGCCACCTGAATATCCGACATGCGGATCTCTATCCCAAAGGTGGAGAACTTCTAGATCTTCTAATGTTGCTGTTCTGAGAATTACCTTTGCTTTAGACCACATATTCAAATCGCATCTCGAGCAATCTAGTAGGGCGGGTGGAGCTCGAACCCACGACGACCGGATTATAAGCGAACCGCTCGCATACGGGGAAACTCCACCAAGCGTGAAAAGTGCAGGTTATTGAGCGTGTTGCATACCGATGCAATTCTACACTTACCAATAGATGTTGCACGAAATAATTTAAGGGGTCGTCTTTTGCCTGCGAGATTGCTACGCAATACGCCGCGGTCTTTCCCTATCCCTCGCCCTCGGCTAGCCTTGATGTTATGCAGTCGGGCCTTGATGAGTGGGCGATATGACAGACAGAGTTGAGGTTGCCCAAGACCCGAATACGCCAGTTGAGTTGCTTATCAAGCTTGCCAAGGATGAGGACGAATCTGTTCGCATCGCGGTGCCTGGAACTCTGCTCAACCAAGTAATCCTGTAATAAGAGAGTTAGAAAACTTGGGTGTGGAAGTTATCCATGTAGAATAAAATGAACAAACAGAGGAGAAATAATGTCAGATCGCTTTAAGAAAATATTTCCAAAAGTAAAAAAACCTCTAATTGCGATGGCTCACGTTCCACCACTACCTGGAACTCCTTTATATGATGAAAAATTTGGTGTACAAGGACTTGTTGATCAAGTCAAAAGAGATACTGAACATTTAATGAATGCTGGTTTTGATGCTGTGATGTTTTGCAACGAAGGGGATCGTCCTTACCAATTGAAAGCTGGACTTGAGGCTTCGGCTGTTATGGCAAGAGTTGTTACAGAATGTAAACCAACAGATCGACCATATGGTGTTGATTTTTTATGGGATGCAAATTGTGCCTTAGCTATTGCCGTCGCAACTGATGCATATTTTATGCGCGAAGTTGTAACTGGTGTTTGGGAGTCAGATATGGGTTTGTGGGAAACAGATGCGGCCACCATTCTTCGAAATAGAAGAAATTTTTCTCGTGACGATTTAGCAATTTTTATGAACATAACTCCTGAATTTGCCTCACCAATTGGAACAAGAACACCTGCACAAATGGCTCAATCAACTGTCGTATCAAGCCTTGCAGATGTAATCCTTGTATCAGGATCAATGGCGGGGGCTGAACCTGAAATTAGTACTTTGGCAAAAGTGAGAGAAGCAGTTGATAAAAATGTGCCAGTTTTTTTAAATACAGGAGCAAAAGCCGAAACTATTGCAGACTATTTAGAATATGCCGACGGTTGCATAGTTGGAAGTAGTTTAAAAGTTGATGGTTACACCTGGAATCCAGTAGATCCAAATAGGGCTAAAAAATTTATCGACAATGC
>VGBW01000008.1 GCA_016870365.1 Actinomycetota bacterium
GCGTCCCTCCGGTGTGACCAAGGCCTCTCCCTGAAAGTTGTGGAACAGCGGCCCCACAAGCTGCCACTAAAGGCGCTAGTGGAAGTGTGATTTTGTCTCCCACGCCACCAGTTGAATGTTTATCAACAGTTGGAATACCAAGGTTTTCCCAGTTCATTTTCTCACCACTATTAATCATGGCATCGGTCCAACGAGATATCTCACGCATGTTCATACCATTCAAGAGTATTGCCATTAAGAGCGCTGATACCTGTTCATCAGCTACTACTCCACGGGTGTAGGCATCGACAATCCAGTCAATCTGTGAATCACTTAGTTCATTTCTATCACGCTTTGTCGAAATTATTTCGACAGCATCAAAGGCTTCACTCATGATCTTACTTTTTCTGATCTAAATCATCAGGACCAAATCCCCAAGGAAGCATCACTGACATAGGCTGGGCTCCAGAGGGAGTTAATAGTTGAAGTTCATCTCCGCCGTGCTCAAATAGCAGTTGGCGACAACGCCCACAAGGTGAGAGAAGCTCACCTTTGCCATCAACGCAGAGGGCAGCAACTAGTCTTCCTCCACCACTCATTATTAAGTTTGAAACCATCGAGCACTCGGCGCAGAGCGTTAGCCCATAGCTAGCATTCTCAACATTGCATCCACTAACTATTCGTCCATCACTGACTAAGCCAGCCGCCCCAACCGGAAAACTAGAATAAGGGGCATATGCAAATTTAGATGCAAGTATTGCCTCATCTTGCAATAACTTCCAATCGATCATGGCTCTCCTATCTTGGAAATCCTGCGGCCACTCCGCCATCTACGGGAATCACTGCGCCAGTGGTCCGTGAAGATTCTTCCGAAAGTAAATGAGCAGCGCTGCGAGCAACATCAATGGATCGAACCCTTGTTTTGAGAATATTGCGCTTGGCATAGAAATCCTCAAGTTCCTCAGGCTTAACACCATGTTCCTTGGCTCTCTGCTCGCGAATTCCACCCTCCCAGAGTTTGCTGTTATCAAATACCGCATCAGGATTTAGTGCATTGGCTCTAACTCCAATAGCTCCGCCCTCCAGTGCTGCAATTCTCATCAATTGAATCATCCCTGCCTTTGAAACTGAATATCCGCCAAAGCCAGCGCCGGGTGCAAAAGCATTTTTACTGGCGATATAAACCAGCGATCCCCCCATCCCCTGTCTCCGCATTGTGCGCATCGAGTGTTTTGTTAATAGGAATGAACTTGTCAGATTTACCTCCAAGCCTCTTCGCCACTGAGAAGAATCAAGATCCTCCAAAGACCCAGAGAGGCCAATTCCAGCATTTAGAACTACGCCATCAAGTCCACCGAAATTATCTATGGTTTCTTCTAGAGTCTTTCTCACCACATCCTCATCGCTTTGATCTCCCTGGACTAAAAGAGGCTTTGCATACTTTCCCGCTACAAATTCGGTTTCGGTCTGAGCAAGTCCCTCTAGATCGAGGTCAGCTAGAACTAGATTTGCTCCAAGTGATCCAAGGTGGAGAGCAATTCCACGTCCGATTCCACTACCTGCTCCGGTAACAATAAAAATATTACCCATCATCTGCGGAGCCTTAGGTTTGAGTTTTAGTTTGTAGAGTTCCATGGGCCAGTAGTCGAAACCGAATATTTCACTATCAGGCAGAGTTCTAGGTCTTGGAAAAGAATCCACTACCTTTGAGCCGACGCTATGGGTGTGGAAGGCAATGTCTGCCAACATATTTGTCTCACTAATTGAAGCTCCCGCACCAATCATCCCAATCCCTGGAGTCAGAAATACCCTTGGATCACTTCCGTGACTGGAATAACCCTGCGGCAGTGAAGATTTGTTCGCTTCAAAATATGCTTCATACCGTGCTCTATAGGAATCAACGGCAGTATCCACCTTATCTGGAGTCAAGATGCAAGACCAAGGTCTGATTCGTAGCATATGGTCAGCGCTAGCCGCCCCGGCTGCAACGACTTTATCTAAGTCTTGTCGATCTGAAATCTCTCGAAGTCTTCTATCAACTCGCAATACTTGTTTCTTCCCAATCTTTCCGCGTAGATGAAGCAAAAGTTCTCGAATTTGCTCTTGGCCTAGATCTTGATGGACAAATTCTGCTTTTGGCTTACTCTTTAGAGTTTCCAAGAAATCATTGGCCTTACCAACTGCCTCAAGGGTCTTTTCATAGCACCTCTGGCTATCATCGTCCCAAACAATTAGACCGTGATGAGCCAGCACTACCCCTTGATAGTCCTTTAATTCACTGACAAGTTTGGATAATCTAAATCCCGGTCTAATCCACTCAACATAAGCAAAGCCTTCACCGAGTGCATCACCAACGGCATCTACGCCATCTTCATGATTAGTCAGTGCACAGATGGCATCTGCATGAACATGGTCTATATGCTTGGCAGGAAGGAAAGCATGTAGCAAAGTTTCAATTGAGGGGCGACGCGCACTGGGATCAACTAGAGCTCTGGTGACAAAATCGACCATCGTGTCATCATCTAGATCGCCTCGAGACTTAAGGGCTGATAACTCATCAAGATATAAGGCGGGGTAATCAACGGCCTCTCCATACTGCATGTCTGCCCCTGAGCCCTTGACCCATAGGACAGAACGATTGCGACCCAGATAGTCAGTTATCTCACCCTTGGCAGAGGTGTTCCCACCACCGTAGACCACGAGTGACTGATCAGCTCCAATTAACTTGGAACGAGTTACCAATTCCTCCAAATCTGGATACTTCACAGCCTCTCCCCTTTGCTAATCTCATAAACGCACTTCTCAGTAACAATAGCGGTGATATATCTAGCTAAAGTCACATCAAATGCTGGGTTATAGCTCCTTGCCCCAAGAGGGGCAACGCTCTTTCCAGCAAAGTGAGTGACCTCGCTATCTGCTCTAAATTCAATCTCTATCTCTTCTCCGCTGGCAAGTGATCTATCAATTGTTGACTCTGGAGCGACTACTAGAAATGGAACACCACATTCTTTAGCAGCAATCGCTACTCCGAGTGATCCTATCTTGTTGGCGCTATCACCATTTCTGGCGATGCGATCTGCTCCAATCAATACCGCATCAACTAGACCTGAAAAGAGCGCGCTAGCTGCAGCCCCATCAGGAAGGATCCGATATTCAATGCCTGCCTCACTTAACTCCCAAGCAGTTAATCGAGAGCCTTGCAAGAGAGGGCGGGTCTCATCGGCAAGAACTTCTTGGACATATCCCTGCTCACCTAATTCTCGGATTACTCCAAGGGCCGTTCCCCAATCACTAGTTGCCAAAGATCCGGTGTTGCAATGGGTAAGAATTCGAAGTTTCTTTCTTCCACACTTTTCCAACAGATAGGCAGCCCCCCGTTTGCCCATCGCTCTATTTGCGAGGCCATCTGCTTGGCTAATGGCTAAAGCTGATTTCAAAACAGCGGCAGAACCTTGAGGCAAAAGCGGAGTAACTTGATCAACCCCCCAAGCCAGATTGACCGCAGTTGGGCGAGCAGCTCTTAGATCTGCAATTGCCTCACCTACCTTTACTTTGCTCCACCTCTTTTGCTCACTTCTAAGGGCGATCAGGGCCACCCCTAAAGCTCCAGCAACTCCCAGGGCGGGCGCTCCGCGAACAGCCAAGGTTTGGATTGCCTCAATTAACTCCTGATGGGTTCTTATGGTCAAGACTTTCTTCTCATGGGGCAGAAGGCGTTGATCAATCAATATGATCGCCCCATCGCCTTCTTGGAGAAAATCAATGGTTCTCACCTAAGCAGTCTAAAGCCAGAGTTGATACTTGGGAACCAGAGTTATGGCCGAAAATGGAAATAAGTCACAGAAATGTGATGTGACACGGCGCATTTGGCATAGGCCAGTATTTCTCCTTGAAATCTGGCATGGATAGGATTCCCCGTATCAGTGAGCCTCCCTGAAATAGTCACAAAAAGGAATCTATTTCCCCACTGGTAATCGATCGATTTACCCTCGGGCATACCTCAATGCCAGAGATCTTTGAGAGGAGATTCATGATTAAGCGCGTGATATCTGTAGCGGCTGTAGTAGCACTTACAGCTCTAGGCTTTGCGGCCCCCTCCAAAGCAGCATCGGAAAGTGATTGCGGTACCGGAAAACTTTTCTGCATCGGCCTGGTGACTGATACTGGAAAAGTTGATGACAAATCATTTAACCAATCTGCTTGGACTGGTGCAAAGTTAGCGGCAAAAGTCAATGGTGGTTTCGCTAAGTACATTGAAACCACAGATCCAAAAGACTATGGCACAAATATCGGCCAGTTTGCAAGCAAGAAATACAATGTAATTATCGGCGTTGGCTTCCTCATGGCAGAGGCCATGACTAAAGCTGCTGCTGACTACCCAAAGATTAAGTTCATTGGAGTAGATCAATTCCAGGGAGCTACGATTCCTAATCTAACTGGCCTAGTTTTCCCAGAAGATAAGGCCGGCTTCCTTGCAGGATATCTAGCTGGACACCTAACAAAGACTGGTAAGACTGGTGCAGTTCTTGGAACTGACCTTGTTCCACCAGTTCGTTACTTCGGAGAGGGATACCGCAACGGCGTTGCATATGCTGCCAAGGAACTCGGCAAGAAGTATCCGGCTTCCAAATTGATCTATCACGCTCCAGATAACGCATTTAATGACCCAGCATGGGGTGGAACAACTGCTCAGCAGCTTCTCTCCCAGGGTTATGACGTCATCTTCGGC
This sequence comes from Actinomycetota bacterium, assembly GCA_016870365.1. Lineage (GTDB taxonomy): Bacteria > Actinomycetota > Actinomycetes > Nanopelagicales > Nanopelagicaceae > MAG-120802. The sequence continues at coordinate 4,709 of VGBW01000008.1, forward strand.
GCAGGCGGAAACACTGGAAACGGTGCCCTACTTCGCGTTGCCAAGAAGAAGGGTGCATATTGCATCGGCGTTGATAGCGATCAATGGGGAACAGTTCCTGAGGCTCGTCCTTGCCTTGTCACTTCAGCAATGAAGTTGATTGATAAGGGCGTTGCTGCGGTTATCGCCTCCATCGTTGATGGAAGCTCTAACGGCGGAAACTATTTTGGAGCTGTTGGACTGGCTCCTCTGCATGATTTCGCAAAGAAAGTTCCTGCTGCTTATCAGGCTAAGTTGAAGGCAATCACTCCAAAGGTTCTAAATGGAACCGTTAAGACCGGAGTTAAGCTCTAAGACTTGAATAAGGCTATGAAGAGAGGGAGATACGCCTTTAATTCTAGAAGGGGCGTATCTCCCTTTAGGTCAGAAGAGTGACTCAATTCGAAGATCATCGGAGTAGGTTGTGGATGCTAAGCAAGGTAGAAAACTTGATTTCAGCCCTATTCTAGTTCCGCTATTATCAATTGTTGTCGCTTTGGAATTTGGTGGCATCTTAGTTCTTGTTCAAGGGATAAATCCCCTTCTGGCTTATGAAGTCTTATTCACCACTGCCTTTGGTTCCTTTGATGGAATCGCAATCACTCTTGCCAAAGCCACTCCTTTGATCCTTAGTGGCTTGGCAGTAGCGATATGCCTTAGAGCAGGATTATTCAATATCGGGGCTCAAGGCCAATTAATCTCTGGCGCCCTGGCCTCTGCATGGGCTGGATATACCTTCGTTGGCCTGCCTGCTCTGGTTCATGTCCCACTAGCTCTGATTTTTGGCGCGTTTTTTGGCGCCCTCGTGGCGCTAGTCGCAGGAGTGCTAAAGGCCTACCGCGGAGTTCACGAAGTTATTACAACCATCATGTTAAATAGCATCGTCATCGCTCTTTCTGATTATCTAACTAGCAACCCTTTTAAAGAGCCTGATCAGCCGCTTACTAGAACGCCAAAGATTCAAGATTCAGCCCAGATGCCGGACTTATTGGGCCTACCATTGGGATTCTTTCTAGCTATCGGCCTGTCCATCACGCTCTGGTGGATCATGAAAAATACCACCACTGGTTTTAGTATTGAAACGATTGGAAGAAATAAGAATGCTGGCTGGTATGCCGGAATCTCGGTAAAGAAAACCGTCATGTTAAGCATGCTAATTGGCGGAGCCGTGGCTGGCGTTGCTGGAGCAGTAGAAACCTTAAGCATTGTTGGAAGATTTGAGCCAGCTTTTAACGCCGGCCTCGGATTTGATGGAATTACCGTGGCCTTTCTTGGAAGAGCTAATCCGCTTGGAGTTATCCCTGCTGCAATTCTCATTGGTGGAATGAGAGCAAGTGCTTCGACTGTGCAATTTGAGGCAGGAGCGGCCCCTGAGTTAGTTGACCTACTTCTAGCAATGATTTTGTTCTTTGTCACTGCACCATTACTTGCGAAATTCTTTAAGAATCGCAAAGAGAGTGTAGCTATGACGAGTGGATGGAGCAATTAATGAAACTTCGCACTAGTCACTATATAACTCTTGCATTCCTTGTAGTCTTTACATATTTCTATCGTAAGGATGGATTGGTAGCCACTTCAGTTCTCTACACCGCAATTCAATTTGCACTCCCCTTAGCCCTTGCCGCAATGGTCGGTGTGATGTGTGAGCGGACTGGAGTTGTAAACATCGGCATTGAAGGAACGATGTTATTCTCAGCATTTACTGCCTTCTTTGCAGGGGCGATCATGAAAGATACAGTTCAAGGGATGTTTGTTGGCGTCTTCACCGGTGCGATGATGGGGCTGCTCCTGGCCCTCATGGCAGTTAGTTGGAAGATGAATCAGATTATTGCTGGGGTGATTATCAATATTTTGGCAGCCGGCATCACTTCCTTTTACTACCGCCAAAACTACTCAATCCCCGCAACGCTCCACCCCATTGATCTTCCAGTGGTTGGAGCCTGGCCCATACTTGGTCCAGTCCTTTCATTCCATGGACCGATTACCTACTTCGGAATCCTCTTTATCCTGGCTCTCTGGTTTGCGCTCTATAAGACCTCATGGGGATTACGCTCTCGAGCGGTTGGTGAACAACCAGCAAGTGCTGATACTGCAGGAGTCTCGGTCACAAGACTGCGCTATATGAATGTAACTATTGCTGGAGCAGTAGGTGGGCTTGCTGGTTCTTATCTAGCTCTTGAAGCAGTAGGAATATTTGAGCGAGGATTTACCGCAGGAAAAGGCTTTACCGCCCTTGCCATCATGATCTTTGGTAGATGGAATCCACTTGGAGCACTTGCTGCCGCGCTGTTTTTTGGATTGACTCAAGCTGTCACTAATCAATTAATGATTGATGAGGTAGTAGAAATTCCTCCACAATTCATAACCATGCTTCCCTATATCTTAACAATTCTCGTCCTGGCTATCTCTGCCGGAAAGGTTCGCCCTCCTGCTGCTGAGGGCATTGCATATGAGAAGGAGAAGTCATGAACACTCTTCTAGAAATTGAGGGTGTCAGCAAGAGGTTTGGTGCAGTAATTGCCAATGAGAATATCTCGCTAACTGTTAAAGGGGGCGAGATTCTGGCTCTTCTTGGTGAAAATGGCGCTGGGAAATCAACTTTAGTTAAGGCGGTCTTTGGTCTAGTAAGGCCGGATTCTGGCACCATAAAAATTGATGGCATTGTCATGGAAAGTAGTGACACGGCAGCAGCAATCGCCCGTGGCGTAGGGATGGTGCATCAGCATTTTCAACTAGTTCCCGTGATGAGCGTTACTGAGAACCTAATTCTAGGAGATGAACCAAAGAGATTTGGCGTTCTAAACATCAAGCGAGCAAGAGCTGAAGTCTTGAGTCTTTCAGAAAAATACGGCCTTGAGGTTGATCCCGATGCCATCATCGAAGATCTTCCGGTGGGAATGGCTCAAAGAGTTGAGATTCTGAAAGCCCTTAGACGCGATGTTAAGTTGCTGATTCTGGATGAACCAACTGCAGTTCTAACTCCTCAAGAAACCGATGAACTACTTGAAGTTCTAAGAAATCTTGCCAAGCGTGGGGTTGGGATCCTATTTATCACCCATAAATTACGTGAGGTCATGGCCGTTGCCGATCGAATCGCTGTTCTGCGCGATGGGAAGCTAATGGGAACTACCACTCCAAAGGAAAGTAGTGAATCCAAGCTAGCTCAGATGATGGTAGGCCGTGAGGTTGTCCTCCGAGTGGAAAAGGGCCCAGGCAAGCCCAAAGAGGTCCTTCTTGCCGTTAGGAATCTTAAGGTTATTGATGACAGAAAACTCGAAGCAGTTAGGGATTTATCCCTTGAAGTTCATGCTGGTGAAATCTTGGGTATTGCAGGTGTTGAGGGAAATGGCCAGAGAGAGTTAGTTGAAGCAATTTGTAGCATGCGTCCTCGCTCAAGCGGAGAGGTAATGGTCAAAGGCCAAGTGATTCCAAATCTAAGTCCTAGAGCAGCACACTTGGCAGGGGTATCTCATATTCCTGAAGACCGAGAGAAGCATGGGCTAGTAACTTCTTATTCAATTGCCGATAATTTGGTTTTGAATAGATTTGATCAGGCACCTTTTGCCAATGGTTGGATTAGAAATCTAGAAAAAGTTGCCAATAATGGCGAGGCCCTTGTTGAGAAATTTGATATCAGGGCTCCAAACGCTTCTCTATCTGCAGACTCACTATCTGGCGGAAATAAGCAGAAGGTTGTCGTTGCCCGAGAACTAAGTCAGCAACTAGATGTAGTTGTTGCATCTCAACCCACAAGAGGAATTGATGTGGGATCAATTGAATTTATCCACAATCAACTAATTTCTGCTCGCGATGCTGGGGCTGCCGTTCTCTTGGTTTCAGCAGAGCTAGATGAGATCCTCTCACTGGCTGACAGAATCGCAGTCATCTCTAATGGCAAGATCGTTGCTACATTTGGTTCTAAAGAGGCAGATAGAAATACCATCGGCCGATTGATGGCCGGCCTGGCATCCTGATTCGATGCCAAAGTCGATTGGATTAATTGCTGGAACTGGTTTTTATGACCTGCCTGCTCTAAAGGATGGTGTAGCCAAAGAGATAGATACCAACTATGGAGAGGCATCAGTCAAAAGCGGTACTTGGAACGGTGTGAACCTAGTATTCCTGACTCGCCATGGCAGCGGCCATAGCATCCCGCCTCATCTAATCAATTATCGAGCCAATATCAAGGCGATGAAGGACTTGGGCGTTGAGGAGATAATTGCAATTAATGTTGTTGGGGGAATCGATCCAAGACTTGCACCTGGTGACCTATCGCTAATTGATGACTTTGTTGACTTCACCTCTGGGCGAGAACACACCTTCTCGGATGGATCTAAGCCTGGAGTCCAACATGTTGACCTGACTCGCGCCTATGATCCAAAAATACAGGGTGCTCTTCGCCAAAGCGCTAAGGCCTTAGGAATTTTGCTTCATGAGAATGGAATCTATGCTGGATTTAATGGACCTAGATTTGAAACTCCCTCAGAGATTCGCCTTGCCAGTCTTGCCGGGGCAACAGTAGTTGGAATGACGGGATGTCCTGAAGTGAGCTTGGCAAGGGAGATAGGTATTGCCTATGCCAGCCTAGCTCTTGTTGTAAATCCTGCTGCAGGACTAGGTGAGAGTGAAATAGCTATGGATGAGATAAATAGAGCCCTTGATTCTGGTAAGTCTAAAGCCTTAGCAGTTATTGAGGGCGCACTAAAGGTTTTGGCTCAAAGTGAATAACCTTGATTTAGTAATTGATAATGCAACATATGTTGTTACCTCGGATAGCCAAGATAGAGTTCTGAGGGATTACGCTATTGGAATTTTAGATAAGAAGATTGTTGCGATTCAAAGTGCAAGGACATTGAAAGGCGCTACAACCTATGACGCTAAAGGCAAACTGATTGCACCAGGATTAATCAACACTCATACCCATCTAGCAATGTCCTTGCTTCGTGGCTGGGCTGAAGGGGTAAGCCTTCAAGGATTCCTAGAAAGAGTCTGGGCAGCTGAGAGCTTGATCATGAACCCAAGGAACGTTGCCTTGGGAAGCCAACTTGGAGCCTTGGAATCTTTGCTTGCGGGAACTACAACCACCCTTGATATGTATCTCTACCCAGATGCGGCCCATAAGGGAGCAGCAAGTACTGGAATTCGCCATATCACTGGGCCGCTTTTCTTTGATTTTACCGGTCTTGATGGTCTTGGCTGGGAGATGAGATTGGAGATAGCAAAGAAATGGCAGCAAGTCTTACAAGAAGTTGGCGGACCAGATGTTCCAGCATATCTGATGCCCCATTCCACCTACACCGTCTCACCAGATCACCTAGTTGAAATTGGAAAATTAGCGAAAGAGATTGGGGCATCAATAAGCATTCATGTCTCTGAGAATTTAAGAGAGAATGATGATGTTCAGAAGCGATTTGGAAAATCTCCAACTGCAATACTCAAAGAGACTGGCATCTTAGAGTCTCATACTTTGTTGGGCCATGGCGTTCACCTATCAGATGAGGATATTGAATCACTGGTTGGAGCAGGTGCTGCCGTGGCACATTGCCCAGGAAGCAATCTCAAATTAGGAAGCGGAATTGCCGATATCAAGAAATATCGGGATAGCAAGCTCTGTGTTGCACTCGGCACTGATGGTTGCTCATCAAGTAATGATCTAGATATGTGGGCGGTAATAAGAATGGCTGCCAACTTATATGCCCAGAGCAATGGCCCTGAAAACTTAAGAGCAAATCAGATATTCCGAATGGCCACAATCGAGGCAGCAAGAGCGCTAGGACTTGAGAGTTCAATTGGAAGCATTGAAGTGGGCAAGAGCGCAGATTTGATATCAATAGAGCTGAATAAAGCTCACCTAATTCCACTCCATGACACATTCGCTCAGCTAGTCTTCGCAGCAGGGCGTGGCGACATTAGTGATGTTTGGGTGGACGGAAAACAGGTTATAGCCAATGGTAAATCAACGCTAATCGCTTTCTGCCAATTATCTAAAGAGGTAGAGGCTGCTATGCAGACCTTGCGTAAGGAATTTCATGGATAAGGACGAGTTGATAGCAAGACTTGATTTACAGCCCCTTGAAGGCGAAGGGGGCTTGTATTCAAGGATTTATCGAGATGAATTGAGTAATGCCATCTATTTCATGGTGATTTCCCCTGACTTTTCAGCATGGCATCGCCTGCCTCAAGCAGAGCTCTGGCTCCACCTGTCTGGAGATCCTCTCCTCCTCCACACCATTGAAAAGGGCCATCTAATGACTCATCGACTAGAGCGCGAAGGAAATACTCGCCACTACCGAGTGCCAGCTAATACTTGGATGGCTGCAGAGAGTTCTAGGTCTTACTCGCTGGTTAGCTGCTTTCTGGCCCCAGCTTTTTCAACTATGGAATTAGCCAGTAGAGATGAGTTAGTCTCTCAATATCCAGACATTTCCGACCTACCGGAGTTATTTCATGAATAATCAACAATCGATTCTAATCACAGGCGCTGGCGGATTAGTTGGGTCGGCTCTTTGCAAAACTTTCGTTTCTGCAGGATGGAAAGTCTTTGGTCAGGTAAATAGCTCCAAAGGTATCGATGGCATTGAAGTAATAAAGAGAGATTTATCCAAAGCTTCAAGTGGCACCGAGCTTGTAGAGCAGATTGGCGCAATGGATTGCGTAATAAATAATGCCGCCGATCAATCAGTTCTGAATCTTGAGGATTATTCATCGAATAGGGCCCAAGAGATCTTTCAAATAAATCTACTATCCCCGATTGAAATAATTCTTGCCGCCAAAACCAAGGGCGCTAGATTAGCTATCAATATTTCATCAATCGAAGCTTTGAATACTAGATCAGGTCATGAAATCTATGGGGCCTCAAAGTCAGCCCTAGAGTCAGCTACCCGCTCACTGGCCCTATCGCTAGCTCCAATGCGAATAAATGGAATCAGATTAGGTCTTATTGGAGATAACCAACTAGAGAATAGATGGCCGGAAGGATTTACATCGTGGACAAATACTGTCCCGGTTGGACGTATTGGAAATGCCGAGGAAGTTGCAAACCTTGCTCTCGCGCTAACTAGTGAAACTTTTGATTTTGCCACTGGAAGTATCATAGATTTCGATGGCGGCAAGAGCGCTCATCCAGGGTGGTAGTTATCCCCGCTTCAGTTGAAGGAGAGCCCGCTTGATTGCACTCTTTAGAGTGTTGCCCGTTGGGACGTTGAAAGTGATGCCCACTCCCCCATTAGCGGCGCCATATTCTCGGCCGTAGATTCCTTCAGCTTCATCAATGACATCAATAACTGCCCGAGATTCAAGAGCTGCCGATACAAGTTGCGCTATTGGCTTGGTCAACTGCTTGGAAACCATTGCCACCACAATTGCTTTCGATTGTAAGAGTTGAGCAAAGTATTGATCTGGGGTCTCTGCGATTAATCTAATCTTTCCGGCAAAACTCTCGCTGATAACAGTCATGACTGAAGGATCACCGTCCCAGGTTGAGTAGGCAATATCAATACCGTTTAGCTGACTTCGTAGCGCCTCGATGGTATCTGGATAGGAAATGTTCTTTATTTTCACCTTTGGAAAATTAGCCTGTGCTCCTTGGTAGAAACTTGCAAATAATTCAGGCTCGCTTCCGATAAATGCAATTGACTTGCGCTTTGAAAGATTTGCCGCTGCTACCCCTGCTAGGTATGCGCCATGATCTTCTCTAAAATGAATATTTGACACATTCAATTGAGGAATAGATTTATCATTAATTATCGCAAATTGCGTCTCGGTGTATTCCTTTGAAACTCTTGCAACCGTCTCTCTATAACCCGGCCCGACTGCAATTATTAGGGTGTAACCACTCTTTGCCAGAAAGCGCAGGCGTGTAAGGCGATCTACAGCAGTTCCATTTGTCGGCACTTCTCGAACAAAAGGTTCAACGAGTCCATACTTATTCTTCGCAGCCTTGAGTGCGACATGAACAGCGTCATTAAAGGAGTTATCTCCAAGAAATCCAATGTCATAGGCAACAGCCACCTTTGGCTCGGAAGCAATCGCAGGAGTTGATGATGAGAATAGAGAAATGACGAGCGCCATGAGAAGCGCCTTTGATCTCATAACTTACTTGCCCTTGAAAGAGCTTGGCACCAATCCCAAGGCTGAATATGTCTTTGCTAAGGTCTCTGAGGCAACACCTCTGGCCTTGTCCCTGCCCTGCTCCAATAGTCTAAGCAGTGGGCCTTCATCAGATAAGAGCTCCTCGGTGCGCTTCTTTACTGGAGCAAAGTATGAGCTAACCACCTCAGCAACAGCTGATTTGAAGTCGCCATAGCCCTTTCCGGCAAATTCATTTTCAATATCAGGAATAGCCCTCTTGCTAAGAGCTGAGTGGATGGTCAAGAGGTTTGATATCCCAGGTTTTTCTCTCTCATTAAAGCTAACTTCCTTGCCAGTATCAGTCACTGCGCTCTTTATCTTCTTCACATTTACATCTGCAGAATCCAAGATATCAATTACTCCCGCACTTGATGCTGATGACTTACTCATCTTTGCCTTGGGATCTTGCAGGTCGTTAATTTTCGCTGCAGATTTGATGATATGTGCCTCTGGAATGGTGAAAGTCTGCCCATATCTTGAGTTAAATCTCCGTCCTAGATCACGGGTCAGCTCAATATGCTGTCTTTGATCCTCACCCACTGGGACTCTATTTGCTTGATAAAGCATGATGTCAGCCGCTTGAAGGATTGGGTAGGTGAATACACCAACTACCGTTCGATCCGCTCCACTCTTCTGTGATTTATCTTTAAATTGCGTCATCCGAGCTGCTTCACCAAAGCCAGCCATGCACTCAAGAACCCAGCCTAGTTGAGTATGTTCTGGCACGTGAGATTGGATGAAAAGCGTGCACCTATCAGGATCAAGGCCTAGCGCAATTAATTGCGCTGCTGCAAGTAGGGTTCGCTTTCTTAAGACTTGAGGTTCGGTTCCAACCGTTAGGGCGTGAAGATCAACAATGCAATAAAAAGCATCGTTGTCGCTTTGTAGGTCAACCCATTGCTTGATGGCACCTAGGTAATTGCCCAGATGGAAAGAGTCTGCTGTGGGTTGAATCCCAGATAAGACGCGCTTCATGGCCCTATCTTCTCAATTTCTATCTTGAGAATGTAATTTTGAGATCAAGACAGTCCCGACGCGTTTGCCCTCTAAACTCAGAACCGTCAGCCTAATCCCCGCTAGATGGATGACATCATAGAGCTGCGGGATCCTCCCCAGCTCATGCATCACATATCCACTCAGAGTCTCATAGGGTCCCTCTGGGATTTCAATGCCCGTCTGCTCATGCAGATCCTCAAGTGATATCAGAGCATCCATTTCATAATCGCCGGTGCGGCTCTGGCTTGAAACCTCAACATCATGATCGTCATATTCATCGTGAACATCGCCAATTAAGGTCTCAACCAGGTCTTCTAAAGTAACAATTCCATCAGTTCCACCATATTCATCAAGAACTATTGCGATCTGCTGTCGGGCAGATCGCATCTCGGAGAGTGCTGGCAGAACTCCTTTGGTTCCAGGCAAGAACATGATGCTGCGCACCAAGTTCATGATCGGTGTGCCCTTGCCTGAATGTCCGGGGTCAAGTAAATCTCTTACATGGACAAAACCAATAACTTCATCACTGCTTCCCCGCACCACCGGATATCGAGAATGAGCCTTTTCGACGGCAGTAATTATGGCATCACCAACTAACGAATTGGCTTCAAGGAAATCTACTTCAGTTCTTGGCACCATAACCTCATGCACTAGACGCTCGCTAGCATTAAAAACTTCTTCAACAATGTCGCGCTCTTCCTCACTTAGCGCCTTATGCCCAGTAACCATATCTACAAGCTCTTCCTCTGATATATCTTCACGAGATGCCTTGGGGTCAATGCCAAACAACTTCAAGACTAAATCAGATGAATGTGAAAGCAGCCAAATCAAAGGACGAAATAGGCGCGCAGTGATAGATACTGGAGTCACTGCAAAGAGCGCAATTCTCTCGCTGGAGTGAAGAGCCACTCGCTTTGGTACCAACTCACCAAAGACTAGAGAGAAATAAGCAATCACGAGAGTCAAGCCCACTAGGGAGATAGCCTCACTAATTGAGGCGCTCAAACCGGCATCCTCTAGCGCAGGAATTAAGTAATCACCGAGGCGGTCTGCGCCAAATGCTGCTGAGAGGAATCCACTGAAGGTCACTCCGACTTGGACAGCTGCTAGAAAGCGGTTGGGGTGGGAGGCCAGATCGGCCACCTTGGCCCCGCGCTTACCCTTTTCGACAAGGGCCTTTAACTGACCTTCCCTCAGTGAGATCAGGGCAATTTCAGCAGCAACAAAGAGCGCCCCAAGGGCGATAAATAGGGCTACGACTGAGATATCTAAGGCAAGGTCTTGAAGGCTAAAAGGGGTAGCACCACCAGGGTCCATCAGGGCTCTAGGGTATAAGACCAGGGGGCCTTGAGGCTAAATCAAGGCTGATCCCCCCCTTTTGCCCACGCTCAACTCACCGCTACCCTTCCCCCAGCCCCGAAAGTGGCCTTGCTTCATCCAACGGATCGTCGGGCACGTACCTGCCCGGAGAAGGAAGAGAGATAAGAAAAGTGGCATCAGTCGTATTCAAAGATGCATCACGCATCTATCCCGGAACCCACGCTCCTGCAGTAGATAAGCTGAGTCTCACCGTCAATGACGGTGAGTTTTTGGTCTTAGTAGGACCTTCTGGTTGCGGAAAATCAACATCGCTTCGCATGCTTGCTGGCCTAGAGGAAATTGATACCGGCGCTATTTATATCGGCGATCGCGAAGTAACAAATGTCGCCCCCAAGGATCGCGATATCGCAATGGTCTTCCAGTCATATGCGCTATATCCCCATATGTCAGTTGCTGAAAATATGGGCTTTGCTCTAAAGATTGCCGGCGTTGCTAAAGAGGAGCGCCGACGTCGCGTTCTAGATGCTGCCAAGTTACTAGATCTTGAGCCATACCTTGATCGCAAACCAAAAGCTCTTTCTGGTGGTCAGCGCCAAAGAGTTGCTATGGGACGCGCAATTGTTCGCGAACCAAAGGTCTTCTTGATGGACGAGCCGCTTTCAAACCTAGATGCCAAACTGCGTGTTGCAACTCGCACCCAAATTGCTGCGCTACAACGCCGCCTAGGAATCACCACTGTCTATGTCACACATGACCAGGTAGAGGCTATGACCATGGGTGATCGGGTAGCGGTCCTCAAAGATGGGCTACTACAGCAAGTTGATACTCCAAGGAATCTCTACGACAAGCCAGCAAATATTTTCGTGGCTGGCTTCATTGGATCGCCTGCTATGAACTTACTGACCGCTCCAGTATCAGGTGGGAAAGCAAAACTTGGTGGCCTCGACATTGATGTTCCATCATCTGCAGGTTCCTCTGTAACTGTTGGAATCCGCCCAGAGGGATTTAGCGCATCAAGCGTGGGCTTTGATGTTGTAGTCGAAGTCGTTGAAGAGTTGGGCGCCGATGCTTTCGTTTACGGCAGGCCAGCTGATTCAAATGTTAAGTTTGCCAACGCCAGCGCTGAGGTAGCTCAATTAATTCTTCGTTGGGATCCAATGAGCCCACCAAGGCCAGGGCAGACAGTTTCTGTCACAGCAAAGGGTGGTGTTGTCCATCTATTTAGCACTACAGATGGCAAGCGTATTGACTAATTGAAGAGCATTGAGTAAGGCCCCCGAAGTTGGGGGCTTTCTCTCTTACCTAATTCTCTACTTCATCTCTCTCTGTAGATTCTCATCAATCGCTGCCAGAAACTCTTGAGTGTTTAGCCATGGGGCATCGCTACTAATAAGAAGCGCAAGATCTTTAGTCATCTTCCCGCTTTCAACAGTTTGAATGCAGACTCGCTCAAGTGAGCTAGCAAACTTTGCAAGTTCTGGGGTGTTGTCAAGTTTTGCGCGGTGTTGCAGCCCTTGCGTCCAAGCAAAGATTGATGCGATTGGATTTGTTGAGGTTGGCTTTCCGGCTTGATGATCGCGGTAATGGCGAGTGACTGTGCCATGAGCAGCTTCTGCTTCCACAATTCTGCCATCTGGTGACATCAGCACTGAGGTCATAAGTCCAAGTGAGCCATACCCCTGTGCAACGGTATCTGATTGCACATCTCCGTCATAGTTCTTACAAGCCCAGATATAGCCGCCCTCCCAACGAAGTGAGGTTGCCACCATGTCATCAATTAAACGATGGTCATAAGCTAGGCCAAGTTTTTCGAACTCTGACTTGAATTCCCTTTCAAAGACTTCCGCGAAGATATCCTTGAATCTTCCGTCGTAAGTTTTCAAAATGGTGTTCTTGGTTGATAAATAAACCGGATACTTTCGAGCAATTCCATAATTAAACGAGGCTCTAGCAAAATCACGGATTGAGTCATCTAGGTTATACATCGTCATAGCCACGCCTGATGATGGGAAATCAAAGACATTAAACTCCATAGGAGCAGAGCCGTCTTCTGGGGTGAAAGTTACGGTGAGCTTTCCAGCTCCTGGGACCCTAAAGTCAGTTGCACGGTATTGATCCCCATACGCATGACGTCCAATAACAATAGGTTTGCTCCAATGTGGAACAAGCCTTGGAACGTTCTTAATGATAATCGGCTCACGGAAAATTACCCCACCTAAGATATTTCTAATAGTTCCGTTTGGAGATTTCCACATCTTCTTCAAAGAAAACTCTCTGACCCTAGCCTCATCAGGGGTGATGGTGGCGCACTTAACGCCAACTCCATGCTTCTGGATGGCTTTGGCGCTGTCGATAGTTACTTGATCATCGGTGGCATCGCGGTGCTGAATGCCTAGATCGTAGTACTCCAAGTTGACATCAAGATAAGGCAAGATCAACTGCTTCTTAATGAAGTCCCAGATGATTCGTGTCATCTCATCGCCATCGAGTTCAACGACGCTGCCTTGCACCCTTATCTTGCTCATCTATCTGCCTCTCTTGGTTTTCTCTGCTTATAGATCTTTTACATCTGCCTGCTTGGCACGAACTGCCTCAGCGGCAACTCTTAGCTCTGCTAATTCACTTGCAGTCAAATTACTTTCAATGACTCTGGTAATTCCACCGCTACCAATTTGAGCTTCAACTCCGAGATACACTCCAGAGATTGCGTACTGACCATCAACCCATGCACAGACCGGCATGACTTCACCAGAATCTTGGATCACCGCTCTAGCCATTCGTGCCGCAGCAGCCGATGGAGCGTAATAAGCAGAGCCAGTCTTAAGAAGAGCCACGACTTCTGCTCCACCATTTCGGGTGCGTGTTACCAGCTCCTGTATCTCACTCTCGCTTAACTTCTCAGAAAGTGGCGCACCATTTACCGTGCAGCGACTTGGAATCGGCACCATAGTTTCTCCATGGCTTCCTAGAGTTAGAGTCTTAACTGATGCAACTGGAACCTTAAGTTTTTCTGCCACAAAGTGAGTGAATCTAGCGGTATCAAGCATTCCAGCTTGGCCCATCACTTTCTGATAGGGAAACTTGGTTGCAATCTGTGCAAGAGCAGTCATCTCATCAAGTGGATTAGAAACCACGATAACAACGGCATCTGGTGAATGCCTAGCAATATTCTCTGCAACCCCTCTAACGATTCCAGCATTGACTCCAATCAGATCCATTCGAGACATTCCAGGTTTTCTGGGAAGTCCTGCACTAATTATTACAACGTCAGATCCTGCGGTGGCTTCATATCCTTTGCCATCTGCAGTGGTTGTAGCTCCAATTACTTTGCTCTCAAATCCTTCAATCGACCTTGATTGATTAATATCTAGAGCCAAGCCTTCAGGCTTTCCTTCCAAGATGTCAGTCAAGACGACGCTCTCAAAAATGTCGTATTCGGCAAGGCGCAAAGCCGTTGTTGAACCATAGAAACCAGCGCCAATCACAGTGATTTTCCCGGATCTACTCATGGCGCGAAACTTACCTTCTATCCTCTAGGGAGCGCCAATGCGATAGCGATCAGCGCTATTACCAAGGCGATGGGAATCACTTTCTGCGATGGTCGCATTGAGCCGACATCTGGGCTTAGAAAGAGAATTATGCCTGCAGCAATAATCAGCGCCCCGATTCGCACCGAGAGCAGAGCTCCGGTTAATACCCCGCAAAGTGCTAGGGCATAGGAAAGTCGCTTGATGTTCACTCCTTCTCATTCCTTGTGAAGCATTAATAGATTGGACAACAACAGCGCTCGAGTCATCGGCCCCACACCACCTGGCATTGGAGCAATAGCGCTAGCGACTTTGCTTACCCCTGGGTCAATATCGCCAACCAGCCTCGATGCATTTCTAGTGATTCCAACATCGACTGCCACAACGCCTTGCTTAACCATATCCGAGGTAAGAAAGTGCGCACGTCCCAGGGCAGCAATAAGAATATCGGCTCGTCTAGTATGGGACTTGATATCACTGCTCTTGCTATGAAGCAGAGTGACTGTAGCATCAATGCCCTTACTAGAAAGCAAAAGACTCAAGGGCCTACCGACTGTGGTGCCCCGACCAATAATCACAACTTCTTTGCCCTCAAGAGAAATCTGATTTCTCTTGAGCAGCTCAACAATGGCGCCAGGTGTGCAGGGAACTACTCCAGCTTGGGAAAGCGCTAGCTTGCCTAGATTGATCGGATGAAGGCCGTCAGCATCTTTATCCGGATCAATAGCGCCTAGAACTACATTTGTGTCGATGTGAGCTGGTAGCGGTAATTGCACAATAAGGCCCGAACAATCCTTAGACCTATTTAACTTATCAACTTCTTCCAACAAATCTGCTTGACTCACGCTTGCTGGCAATTCAACACGTATTGAGTTAATGCCGACTTGACTACAATCTCTATGTTTGCCATTGACATATGAATGTGAGCCAGCATCATCTCCCACTAGTACGGTTGCTAGACCAGGCTTGTTTTTTAGCTTTGCCAGAGCCTGAGCGACCTCTGCCTTGACTATTCGGGCCGCAATTCGTCCATCTAATATTTTCGCTGGGGCCATGGCTCTATTCTAGTTCGAAAGAGGTAGCGCTATTTTGCAGGCCTAGAATTGCGCACTCGCGAGATGGCTCTTGACCCATATAGAAAGATAGCCACTCCCAGGCCAATCTCTAGGCAGAGCGCAATTGGCATTAGATACCAATGAGGACCAACCGATTCCAGATTTGGCGATAAGAGCTCCCCGCTTGAGGCTCTTGCGACAAATAGGGTGAGCGCAGCAAGAAAACCAAGAAATGCCAAAATGAATCTACGTAGCTCTACTTGATTCTGATATTTACTTGCTCCATATCTTCCAATCACTATCCCTAACCCAACAATTATCAAAACGGATAATAGAAATAGCGGCTGTGCTCTGCTCGGCAATCCACCAAGTAGAGGCACTGCTGGGATTTCATCTAAGCGATGGACGAAAGGACTCAACCAGGTTCCATCGCCAATTACTACCCCACTTCCAGCAAGATAACTCAGCGTTGCAATGAAGAAATTTGGAAGATAGAGAATCTGAATGAACAAGAATGCCAAACCGCCAAAGACCCCAGGTTCGATAACTCTAGTTAGATCAAGAACTGCATCAAAGTGCCAAATCAGAGAGGAGCTAAATACCAGCCCCGAGAATCCAACTAAGGCCATCAAGGCAAGTGCTGCTGATCCAAGGGCCCGCTGCCAAGGAAATTCCAGTTTGTGATTGGGAAATAGATTACTTGCAATAAATCCTGAGATCCCTGAAACAAGAACGAGGATTGGAAAAACAATATAGAGAGGCGCCTTAACGGTGCTTCCAAGGGATGCCTGTGAGAGCAAAGTTCCGATGAGACTATAAGCAAAGCAAAGTGCCAGTATCTGAGCTCTCCTATCACCTCCTCGCTCCGCTCCAAGCCTTTCCTGCATGCGAAGTAGCGCGCTCTTAATCACTAGAAAGGGAATTATCAGAGCCCCTATGGGAGAGAAAGATAACCGCCCTGAGATAGCTTCACTGGAGAGAGATAGATCGAGTGGGATGTGATGGGTAACTAGAAAAAACCAGATTGCAAATCTCATGGGATCTGCGGTATTTCCAGTGGAACTTCCGGCAGTAGCCCAAGTTACTAATGAGATGAAAGCTAGCGGAAGAAGAATTATGGTAATGCTGCGCAGGCCTTGGCCGAAAGCAACTTTCAGCAGTGGCAACATCCCTCTATTCTTGCTTATCCCTTAAGGATTGCACGCAGCAGTTCTGCAGTCCGACTTGGTGTCCTTCCAACCTTAACCCCAGCTGCCTCTAGAGCTACCTTCTTTGCCTCTGCTGTTCCTGAAGAGCCAGAGACAATCGCCCCGGCATGGCCCATCGTTTTTCCCTCAGGGGCGGTAAATCCTGCAACATATCCCACAACCGGCTTTGTGACATGCTCTTTGATAAATGCTGCCGCTCTCTCCTCAGCATCTCCACCAATCTCACCAATCATCACAATCGCCTTGGTCTCTGGATCATCTTGAAAAGCTTTGAGGCAATCGGTGTGAGTGGTGCCAACAATCGGATCTCCACCGATGCCGATAGCAGTTGTAAAGCCGATATCTCGTAGCTCATACATCATCTGATAGGTAAGAGTTCCTGACTTTGAAACCAATCCAATACTTCCAGGGCCGGTGATATCTGCTGGAGTGATCCCAATATTTGATTTGCCTGGGCTAATTAAGCCTGGACAATTAGGTCCGATGATCCGAGATTTTCCGACTTTCAAGCTATGAGCATAAAAACTAGCGGTGTCGTGAACTGGAATTCCCTCAGTGATAACCACTATCAAGGGCAGATGAGCATCGATGGCATCAATTACTGCGCTCTTGGCAAACTTTGGTGGAACAAAGATCACTGAGGCGTCAGCACCGGTTCCCGCAACTGCTTCCTTAACAGAGTTAAAGACTGGAAGGTTCTTGCCTTCAATCTCTACTACCTGACCACCCTTGCCGGGAGTTACCCCGCCGACGATGTTGGTCCCGCTTAAGATCATCCGTCTGGTGTGTTTACTCCCTTCAGAACCAGTGATTCCCTGAACGATTACCTTGGTTTTTTCGGTGAGAAAAATTGCCATTATCTAGCTGCCAACTCGGCAGCCCTGCTAGCTGCTCCATCCATGCTATCGACCTGCTCAATCAAAGGATGATTCGCCTGATTCAATATTGCTCTTCCTTCCAGGACATTATTTCCATCAAGGCGCACCACGATTGGCTTACTTGCCTTGTCACCCAATATTTCCAGAGCTTGAACAATCCCTTTGGCCACGGCGTCACATGAGGTAATTCCGCCAAAGACATTTACAAGAACTGACTTAACTTCCTTATCCCCAAGAATTATTGACAGCCCATCTGCCATCACCGCAGCCGATGCTCCCCCGCCAATGTCTAGGAAATTGGCTGGCTTTACCCCACCAAATCTCTCACCAGCATAGGCCACCACATCAAGGGTGCTCATCACTAGCCCTGCCCCATTTCCAATTACACCCACTTGCCCCTTGAGCTTGACATAATTTAGATCGCGCGCTTTGGCAAGCGCCTCAAGTGGATCTGCTGCGTCATGATCGATTAGGCCTTCATAATCGGGGTGGCGAAACGCAGCATTCTCATCCAGGGTAACTTTTCCATCAAGGGCGATGACTCTTCCATCGACGGTCTTTACCAAAGGATTTACTTCAACCAAGGTAGCATCCGAGCTTTGAAAGGTTCTCCAAAGAGTTACAAGAACATCAGCAACTTGTTTTTCTACATCACTTCCAAATCCGCCTCTTCGGACAATCTCTAGGGCTTTTGCCTCATCAATTCCTTCATCGGGATTAACATGAACTTTAGCCAATTTCTCTGGGGCTTTGTGAGCAACTTCTTCAATGTCCATCCCACCTGAAGCAGAGGCCATGACTAGAAAAGAGCGATTAGAACGATCAAGAAGTATTGCTAAGTAGTATTCACTTTCAATTGGAGCAGCAGCTGCAATCATCACTTTCTTGACGATGTGTCCTTTAATGTCCATCCCAAGAATTGCCTCAGCCTTTGCATAAGCATCATCGCCATTTTCAGCCAGCTTTACCCCTCCTGCTTTACCGCGGCCACCAACTTTTACCTGAGCTTTAACGACAACCTTTCCACCGATTTCCTCTGCTGCTGCCTTCGCTTGCGCCGGGGTGGTGGCAACTAGAGCCTTCAATACCGGGATTGAGTTGGCCTCAAATAAATCGCGGGCTTGATATTCAAAGAGGTCCACAGGTCATAACTTATCTACTGGGGCATAGCGGAGCAACAATCGCTTTTCGCCATAGCTTCCAAAATTGATTGTGGCCACTGCTTTTTCTGCCTCACCTGAGAGCGCGATCACAGTGCCAAGGCCAAATGTGTCATGAATTACTCGGTCGCCAACATCTAACTGCAATGCAGTTGACTTGATAGCAGTCTTTGGTAACGCAGTTGGAGCGGACCTTCGTCTAGTAATAGGAGCTGAGACATATCCACTCTCGCTCCTACTCCAATCAATTAGCGCATCGGGAATCTCATCTAAGAATCTTGAAGGTGGGTTGTAATTCGGAGCTCCCCAAGAGGAGCGATATTCAGATCTTGATAGGTATAGCCTCTCTCGGGCGCGAGTGAGACCAACATATGCCAATCGCCTCTCCTCCTCTAACTCCTTCTTATCGCCAAGGGTTCGTGAGTGCGGAAAGATTCCTTCTTCCATCCCGGTTAGAAAGACGGTAGGAAACTCCAAGCCTTTAGCGGTATGTAGCGTCATCAAAGTAACCACGCCGCCATGATCCTCCCCCTCTGGAATTTCATCAGCATCTGCTACCAGCGCTACATCTTCTAAGAATCCAGCAAGTGAGTTATCTTGTCCATCATCAACTTCTCTTTCTTGATACTCTTCGGCAACTGCTACTAACTCCTCTAGATTCTCAATTCTTACTTCATCTTGCGGATCATTGCTATCTCTAAGCTCATCCAATAGCCCCGATTGATAAAGAACTGCGGCTGCAATTGTTGCGGCAGGGCGATTTGCTTCAACTAATACTTGAAGAGCAGTAATCATCGCCACAAACTCGGCTATGGCCGACGATGCCTTTACTCCAAGGCCAGCTGCGCTTGCTCGATTCAAGCCCTGCCAGAAAGTAACTCCTTCAGCCTTTGCATGATCGTCAATGGCTTCAAGTGCTCTATCGCCCAGACCACGCTTGGGGGTATTAATGATTCGTCGCATACTAACTTCATCATCAGGATTTACCAATACGCGCAGATAGGCCAATAGATCCTTGACCTCCTTGCGCTCGTAAAAGCGTACTCCCCCCACAACTTTGTAGGGAATGGTGGCGCGCATGAAGACTTCCTCAAAGACACGAGATTGCGCATTAGTTCTATAAAAAATGGCGCTCTGGCCAAAGTTTGAAATTCCTTCCCTCTGCAATCTAAAGAGCTCATCTCTTATGTATTCGGCTTCATGGTGTTCATTCTCGCCGATAAAGCCCATCAACTTGGCTCCGCTCCCAGCGTCAGACCAGAGATTCTTCTCTTTGCGAGCCTCATTTAGTGAGATAACCGCATTAGCCGCGCTCAAAATATTCTGCGTTGAGCGATAGTTCTGCTCTAGCAAGATTGTTTGGGCATCGGGATAATCCTCTTCGAATGCCATGATATTTCTTATGGTGGCCCCTCTAAAGCCATAGATGGATTGATCAGCATCGCCGACTACAGATAACTCTGCTGCTGGGATTCCCTCCCTATCGCTTCCAACTAGCTCCCTGATAAGTATGTACTGGGCGTGATTAGTATCTTGATATTCATCGACCAAAATGTGCCTGAAGCGATGGCGATAGCGAGATCTAGCCTCTGGAAACTTCTGTAGTAGATCTACAGTTTTCATGATCAAATCATCAAAGTCCAGGGCATTGGCATTTGTTAATCGAGTTTGATAAATCGCATAGATCTCGGCAACCACCTCTTCAAAACTGTTTTGGGTTGCATTTCTATAATCACTTGGACCCAATAAATCATTCTTAGCACCAGAGATAACCGATGCGACTCCCCTTGGGTTATGACGCTTTGGGTCTAGATTGAGATCTCTCATCACCAAGGTAATCAAACGCAAGGAATCTGCTTGATCATAAATAGAGAAACTCGATCTAAATCCCAATCTCCCGGCTTCTTGACGAAGGATTCTTAACGATGCTGAGTGAAATGTTGAAACCCAGATTATCTTGGCGCGATTTCCCACCAATTCAGCAACACGTTCCTTCATCTCTCCGGCTGCTTTGTTGGTAAAAGTAATGGCTAATATCTCATGAGGATCAACGCCTCTTGCAGCCATCAGATAGGCAAGGCGTCGAGTTAATACTCTGGTTTTCCCAGAGCCGGCTCCAGCAACTACGAGCAGAGGGGAACCGCTATGAGTAACAGCGGCTACTTGCTGCGGATTTAGCCCCTCTAATAATTTCCCTTCATTAAGCGCCGCCATAGTGGCAAGTCTAGGATAGGTAGGTGACCCCAATTGCTGATGAGGAAATCAAACGAATTCTTGTAGTTGTGGCCCATCCCGATGATTGTGACTTTGGAGCCGGGGGAAGTATCGCTAAGTGGCGTGAGGCTGGCATTGCGGTCTCCTACTGCATTATCACCAATGGCGAACAAGGTGGGGAAGAATCTGAGGTTGCCATTGAAGAGATGGCAAAGGTTAGACAGCGCGAGCAGAAAAACGCAGGAATAGCTCTTGGCGTTAGTGAGATAACTTTTCTCAATTACAGAGATGGCTCACTCATGCCGACCGTTGAACTCAGGCGAGATATTGTCAAAGCTATTCGAATCGCAAAGCCAGATCGCATGGTGATCCAATCACCTGAGCGAAATTGGGAGCGCATCTACTCATCCCATCCAGATCATCTAGCAGCCGGTGAGAGCGCGATTCAAGCCATCTATCCTGATGCTAGAAATCCCTACGCTTTCCCCGAATTTAGGGAGGCAGGACTAATGCCTTGGAAAGTAAGAGAAGTTTTTATCACCGGATCTCCTAGCCCGAATCACTTCATTGATATCACCGAAACTATTGACAAGAAGATCGCCGCCCTTAGGGCTCACGTGAGCCAAACGGCCCATAACGAAGAACTAGAGGCGATGGTCCGGAAATGGGGCGAGAGAAATGCTGAGGCAAATGGTTTAGCAGCAGGAAGAGCTGCAGAGGTATTTAAGGTTGTTAGTACCGATTAAGAATTACGAGTTACCGCTCTTTCAATGCCAATCGTGCGAAGCGGAGTTCCATCTACTCCACCGCCTTTTACGCCGCCTTGAGCAATATATTTGACAATTTCCAGGCCTGAAACTATCTCTCCCCAGAGGCTGTAATTTGGTCCAAGAGTGGTGTCTTGATAGACCAAGAAGAATTGAGAGCCGTTGGTATTAGGTCCTGAACCAACCATAGCAACGCTTCCTACGGGATAATTATTCTCAGAAGCTAGGGGCAGATTCTCATCGCGATATCTAAAAGTCGGACCTCCTGAGCCAGTGGCAGTGGGATCGCCACACTGCAGAACGAAAATACCTTCTGTGGTTAAGCGATGGCAGAGAGTATTATTGAAATAGCCACCCCTGGCAAGAATCGCCATCACTGTGATGGTTACTGGAGCCTCTCTGGCAAAGGTCTCAATCACAATGTTTCCACAATTGGTCTGCAGAGTTAAATACTTTGGCGCTCGCTTCAAAAGATTTTCTGGAGCTGGGATTCGTATAGGCAATTGCGCTATTGCTTTACTTTCTTTGCACCTAACTTTCCTCTCAATCGATGCTGGCTTGATATTCCTATTGTCAGCACTTGCAGGTGCGATTGGAACTAAGAGAGCAGCCGAAAGTAGAGCGATTGCTGTTATCCCTGGCTTCACTTTCCTTCTTCCTACTCCCACTCGATAGTTCCTGGCGGCTTGGAAGTCAAGTCAAGAAGGACTCGATTAACTTCACTAACCTCATTGGTGATGCGATTGGAGATTCTTGCTAGCACCTCATAAGGCACTCGCGACCAATCTGCGGTCATCGCATCCTCACTTGATACTGGGCGAAGGACAATGGGATGGCCATAACTTCTGCCATCTCCTTGAACGCCTACGCTGCGCACCTCAGCGAGTAAGACCACTGGAGATTGCCAGATCACCTGATCTAGACCGGCTAAGTGTAATTCTTGACGAGCGATTGAATCGGCCTGGCGCAAAACTCTAAGTCTTTCTTCAGTAACTTCACCGATAACACGAATGGCCAGGCCTGGACCTGGGAAGGGTTGACGCCAAACAATCTCACCTGGCAGCCCTAGGGATAGACCTACTTGGCGAACCTCATCCTTGAAAAGAGTGCGAAGCGGTTCAATCAATTGAAAGTCTAAATCATCAGGAAGTCCACCAACATTATGGTGAGACTTGATATTGGCAGCACCATTTCCACCGCCTGATTCAACAACATCTGGATATAGCGTCCCTTGTACGAGAAATTCTATCTTGCTATCTGTGGACAATTGCCTAGCTGCATCTTCAAAAACTCTGATGAACTCACGGCCTATTATCCTTCGCTTCTCTTCCGGGTCTATTACACCCTTTAGGGCATCTAGAAATCTCTGTTTGGAATCCACGACCATAAGCTCAACTCCGGTTGCTGCAACAAAATCTTTCTCGACTTGCCTGGCCTCCCCATCTCGAAGCAGGCCATGATCGACAAATACACAGGTTAATTGCTTACTGATTGCCCTCTGAACTAGGGCTGCGGCAACCGCTGAATCAACCCCGCCGGAGAGGCCACAGATGACTCGTCTGTTTCCTACCTTAGATCTAATATTCATGATCTCATTTTCTACAATATTTTCTGAAGTCCAGGAGGGCTTGCACTGGACCACATCAATTAGCCATTTACGTAATATCTTCTGGCCGTTTTCACTATGAAGAACTTCTGGATGAAATTGCACTCCAGCCAATTTGCCATCACTACTTTCAAAAGCAGCGACCGAGGTTGCTGAAGTACTGCCAACTTCCTTAAACCCTGTTGGAGCCTTAGTGACGCTATCGCCATGGCTCATCCAGACATTAAAGGATTCATCAAGGCCTGAGAATAACTTTGATGAGGTATCGCATCTAAAGGTGGTCCTGCCATATTCACTAAGGCCTGTTTTGGCTACCTCGCCTCCAAGTAATTGAGCCATGACCTGAAAGCCATAACAAATGCCAAAGATAGGAATGCCTTGTTCAAATAACCTTCGGTCAACTAAGGGCGCCTTATCAACATATACCGAAGAAGGCCCACCTGAAAGAATAACTGCTTTGGGGTTTCTGGCAATGATTTCTTCAAGGGAACTCTGATGAGAAATGATCTCGCTATAAACATTGGCTTGGCGAATCCTGCGGGCAATTAACTGGGCATATTGCGCCCCAAAATCAATTACCAATACCTGATTATTGCTCTGCACTATCTAGCCTTCTTATGCTCGGCTAAGGACTACTTCGACTCTCTGGAACTCTTTTAGGTCAGAGTAGCCAGAGGTGGCCATAGCCCGGCGAAGTGCGCCAAATAGATTCATGCTGCCATCTGCTGAATGTGATGGTCCCAGCAATATCTCCTCCAAGCTGCCAGAACTGCCCACATAAACTCGCGTGCCTCTAGGTAGCTCGCCGTGATGGGCCTCAGGTCCCCAATGCCAACCACGACCTGGGGCAGATTCTGCTCTTGCAAGTGGAGATCCCAACATCACCGCATCTGCTCCGCAGGCAATTGCTTTAGCAATATCACCACTTTTTCCAATAGAGCCATCTGCAATTACATGAACATATCTACCGCCAGATTCATCTAGATATTCTCGCCTTGCTGCAGCCACATCAGCAACTGCTGTTGCCATAGGAACAGAAATACCAAGAACTTGGCGAGTTGTGTGGGCTGCTCCCCCGCCAAAACCAACTAGAACTCCCGCAGCTCCTGCACGCATTAAGTGAAGAGCGCTCTGAGAGGTGGCGCATCCGCCAACAATTACTGGAACATCTAGATTATGAATGAACTTCTTCAAATTGAGCGCCTCTTTAGCTTTTGAAACATGCTCTGCGCTAACTGTGGTTCCTCGAATAACAAAGATATCAACACCGGCATCGATCACCGTTTTGTAGAACTCGGCGATGCGCTGTGGTGAAAGGGCTGCAGCAACATAGACTCCCGCCTCCCTAATCTCAGCCAGGCGTTTCCTTATGAGCTCTGCCCTAATGGGAGCGCGATATAGCTCCTGCATTCTCCTAGTTGCCTGCTCTGCTGGAATCGAGGAAATCTCACCCAATTGAATCTTCGGGTTTTCATACCTACTCCAAAGCCCTTCAAGATTTAGAACCCCAAGGCCTCCTGATTTCCCAATCGCAATTGCGCTCTCTGGTGAAACCACCGAATCCATAGGAGCTGCAAGCAATGGAAGCTCGAAACTATAAGCATCAATCTGCCAATTGATGGAGACTTCGCTCGGTTCTCTGGTTCTTCTAGAGGGCGCGATAGAAATGTCATCAAAGGAATAGGCAGTCCTGGCCCGCTTGCCAGGTGAGATCTCGATATCAACCATTATTTGCTCCGATAGTAATTAGGGGATTCAGCCACGTCTAGAACATCATGGGGATGGCTCTCAGTAAGTCCCGCTGCAGTAATCTGGATTAATCGGCCGCGCCTTTGTAGCGCAGCAATATCTTCAGCTCCGGCATATCCCATCCCCGAGCGCAGCCCTCCAACTAATTGGTGAACCACATCAGAAACACCGCCACGATAAGCAACTTTTCCTTCGATGCCTTCTGGAACTAGCTTATCTTCGGCTAGAACATCATCTTGCATGTAGCGATCTTTCGAGAAAGATTTCCTCTCGCCTCTTGATTGCATAGCCCCAAGAGAGCCCATGCCACGATAAACCTTGAATTTTCTTCCCTCAGATTCAACTAGCTCGCCCGGTGATTCATCACAACCTGCAAGAAGAGATCCCAGCATCACCGTATCAGCACCTGACACTATTGCCTTGGCAATATCACCAGAGTGCTGCAAGCCACCATCTGCAATTAATGGAATGTCAGCTTTCCTACAAGCTTTAGCCGCTTCCATGATTGCGGTTATCTGTGGAACCCCAACTCCGGCAACCACACGAGTTGTGCAAATAGATCCTGGCCCCACTCCAACTTTCACAGCATCTGCCCCAGCATTAATTAGCGCTTGGGCGCCGGCTCGAGTTGCCACATTTCCGCCAATGACTTCTTGTCTAGGAAAGTGCTTCTTGATTCTGTCAATTGCTTCCAAGACTGCCCGATGATGGCCATGAGCGGTATCAACCACAATCACATCAACGCCAGCGTCAACTAGAGCTTGCGCTCTTTCGAATCCATCTTCGCCAACTCCAACTGCTGCCCCAACTCTTAAGTTTGCCCCTTTAGCCAACTTCACATGCATCACCTGCTCATCAATAGCCAGGTTTCTATGGATGATTCCGATTCCCCCAGCTTTGGCCATGGCAATAGCCATTGCCGATTCGGTGACAGTATCCATCGCCGATGAGATTAAAGGGATATCTAACTTGATCTGGCGGGTTAGGAAGGTCTTGGTATCAACCTCTGAAGGCACTACCTCTGAGGCATCTGGAAGCAGGAGAACATCGTCATAGGTAAAGCCAAGCATTGCGACCTTCTCATTGACGCTCTCACTCACCGCTCCACCTTAATGGAATGGGTATTTAAGCTCCAACTGCCCGCGTAATTTCAGTAATTGCGCCATCTAAGCAATCAACCTTGACCACAGGTTGCCTTGAAGACTTGCGCCATCCTGGCCCACCAAGAATTATTCGTGGGGACGGTCTGATCTTTGGAATATCTCCAACAAGTTCGCACTTTCCATTCTTAACTAACTGCGCCCAGAGAAAGACTGCGGGAGGAGATGATTTCTTCACCATCGCCCCAACTGCGGCTATCGGAGTTCTGGCACCTAGAAATTGCGATTGAATATTTCTCTCAGATAAAGCTGCTCCCAAGGTATGGAGGGCTAGGGTATGCATCTCCTCGCCAATGCAGGCTAATAGCACTGGCCGGGGATTAATTGGGTTATCTGGGGTTTGATTTGAGCTCTGCATCAGGCGAATAATGATCTCTGTTAGTAAGTGCTCTATTTCTATGCCAGTACCAAGCTCCTCCCATTCATCTCCTACCGCAATTAGAACCGGCGCAATCAACCCATTCCAGGCGTTGACAATCCCGCGCTCACTTATCTGGCGCTTTAGGGTATTTTCAATAAAGGCCCGGTCATAAACTCTGGCAGCCCTAAGAAGTGATTCGATCAAATCAGCGCAATCTGCTATCTCAATTGCCGGACTTTGATTGCGTGAGGATTCGACACTTCTTATCTTGCTCTTTAGCGCCGTTTCAGCCGCATCACAGGGTGCGTGCCCCTGGATAATCAGCCTTCGCATCAAGTTAAGCCTGGCTAGATCCCTCGAGTTATATCTGCGGTGCTCACCTGGGGCATGACTTGAAGGACCTAGGCCATATCGCCTATCCCAAGTTCTAAGGGTCGCTGGAGCCACTCCGAGTCTTCGGGCCACAGAGGCGACGGTGAGACGCTCATCTTCTAAGCCGGCTTTGCGGTCGGCACTTTTGGGGCGCTGAGCCATGGGCTAATAGTGGCGCTAATCACCTAAATCGGCGAACTGAAATCCAGGAATTTACCCCAAAGTACTTGAACAATCTATGGCGCGATTGTATATTGCGGCCATGCCAGAGATCTCACGCCTACCAAAGCCAGTTATCGATAACTGGCAATGGCAATTTGAAGGGGCCTGCCGCTCACTTCCCACCGAGATGTTCTTTCATCCAGATGGAGAGCGAGGACCTAGAAGGCGCGCCAGAGAAAATGCTGCAAAGGCTGTCTGCGCAACTTGCCCAGTAATCGCAGCTTGCAGAGCGCACGCCCTTGCCTCACAGGAGCCTTATGGAATCTGGGGCGGTTTAACAGAGGATGAGCGCCTTGAAATCATCTCTCGGGCTTCTCGCCAGAGCAGCCCACATAGCGCTTAGCTAGAACATCTACTCTCTGTCTTTATCGTAATCTCCACTAGCCCTCAGGCTTATGGCGGCAGTAACTGCAAGGGCAGAGATAATCACACCTAGCGCTACCGTTAATGAAATATGGGGGACTTTAAATCCATAGATGTAATCAATACCAACTCCATGCAGGGCTTCAATAATTAACTTGATTCCAATAAAGCCTAGGACAATTGATAAGCCTTTGGAGAGGTAGACCAAGCGCTTCAATAGTATTCCAACTAGGAAGTAAAGCTGTCTAAGTCCCATAAGGGCAAAGGCGTTAGCCATAAAGACAATGTAGGGATCTCTGGTTAATCCAAAGATTGCAGGAATAGAATCAAGAGCAAAGAGTAGATCGGTAGTTCCTAGCGCAACTAGAGCGATAGTAAATGTGGAATAACCACGCTTTCTAATAGCGGTGATAATGCGATTTTCTTGCCACTCATCTTCCTCTGGGTCTTCAGTAATTAATTTATAAGCTGTCCAGAGCAAAATAGCACCAAAGAGGAAGAATATGGCCACAAATCTGGCAACTACCGCAGCCCCAATAATTATGAATATTCCGCGCATCACTAGCGCCATCAAAATACCCAGAAGTAGTACTAGCTGCTCTTTCTCCCTCTCGATTCTTAGCCTCGATAAAATAATGAGGAATACAAAGAGATTATCAATGGAGAGTGAGTACTCAGTTATCCAGCCGGCGAAGAACTCTGCCGACTTGGTCTGCCCGCCCCAGCTTCGAAGCGAGATGCCAAAGGCGATAGCCGCTGAGATATAGATCGCAGTCCATGCCGTCGCCTCTTTTAGGGTAGTTATGGAGTTTCGATGAAACCAGGCCCAGATTAGATCCCCTAGAGTGACCAAGAATATGATCCCAAGGGTTATCGCCCAGATGTGACCTGAGATATTGAGCGTCTCGACAACCATGGGCGGCAGTTTATATAGACAGAGCCCTGATGTTTTCCATCAAGGCTCTTTCCTTACTCTTCTTAGTACTGAATTTAGTGACTATGGCCACCTGGTCCATGGCTATGGCCATGCCCTGAAGCTTCTTCCTTCTTAACCTCTGGAGTTTCAAAGACCAGGGCTTCAGTTGTAATGAACATGGCAGCAATTGAAGCAGCATTGGCAAGAGCTGAGCGGGTGACCTTGACTGGATCAATGACTCCAGCCTTGACAAGATCTTCATACTCATCTGATGCGGCATTAAAGCCTTCATTTGGCTTTAGAGTCCTAACCTTCGCCACGACCACATAGCCTTCTTGGCCAGCATTCTCGGCAATCCAACGAAGTGGTTCTTGGCAGGCTTTAGCAACTAATCGAACCCCTACTGCTGAATCACCTTCATGGCCGAGATCTCCATCAAGAACAGTTGCAGCATGAACAAGAGCTGCTCCTCCGCCCACAACGATTCCTTCTTCAACCGCAGCGCGGGTAGCCGAGATAGCATCTTCTAGACGATGCTTCTTCTCTTTCAATTCAACTTCAGTATGTGCTCCAACTTTGATAACACAGACGCCACCAGAGAGTTTCGCTAGACGCTCCTGCAGCTTCTCTCTATCCCAATCAGAGTCAACTGCTTCAATCTCTCGCTTTAGTTCGGCGATGCGACCCTCCACATCTTTCTTATTTCCGGCTCCATCAACGATGGTGGTGTTATCTTTGCTGATCACGATTCTGCGAGCTCTTCCCAGCATATCTATAGAAACCTGATCTAGCTTGAGTCCAACTTCGCTTGAGATAACCTGGCCGCCAGTTAGCACTGCAATGTCTTGCAGCATCGCCTTGCGACGATCTCCAAAGCCTGGAGCCTTAACCGCAGCCGAGGTGAAGACCCCGCGCATCCGGTTTACTACCAGAGTCGAGAGCGCCTCACCCTCGACGTCTTCGGCAATAATCAATAGTGGCTTTGAGGCCTTGGCAACCTGCTCAAGAATTGGCAGAAGATCGGCAAGCGCTGAGATTTTGCCAGCCGAGATCAAGATGTAGGCATCCTCTAGGGTGGCCTCCATACGATCTTGATCGGTGACAAAGTAGGGCGAGATATAGCCCTTATCAAATTGCATACCTTCGGTAAATTCGAGCTCAAGGCCTGTGGTTGAAGACTCTTCAACGGTAATGACCCCATCTTTGCCAACCTTATCCATCGCCTCAGCAATTAGATCACCGATGCTGCGATCTTGGGCCGAGATAGTTGCGACATCTGCGATCTGCTCCTTAGCAGAAATCTTGGTGGAGTTAGCACCGAGCTTCTCAACTACTGCGACAACTGCTGCCTCGATTCCAACTTTGATCCCCATCGGTTGGGCTCCAGCTGCTAGGTTTCTTAAGCCTTCACGGACCATGGCTTGAGCAAGAACTGTGGCAGTGGTGGTGCCATCTCCTGCGACATCATTGGTCTTCTCAGCAACTTGCTTGACTAATTGGGCTCCCATGTTTTCAGCAGGATCTGAAATCTCAATTTCCTTAGCGATTGTCACGCCATCATTGGTAATTACCGGTGCGCCAAATGACTTACCGATAACCACGTTACGTCCCTTTGGTCCTAGCGTTACTTTGACAGTATCGGTCAGGAGATTAACGCCGCGCTCCATAGCGCGACGAGCGTTCTCATCAAATTGCAGTGATTTACCCATGTTTACTTATTCTTCTCTTCTTCTAATTACTTCGCGATTACTGCAAGGATGTCACGGGCTGAGAGAACTAAATATTCCTCGCCACCATGCTTGATTTCAGTTCCACCATACTTGCTATAGAGAACTACATCGCCAACTTTGATATCCATTGGAACGCGAACTCCATCATCAAATCGTCCCGGACCAACTGCAACTACCGTGCCTTCTTGTGGCTTTTCTTTTGCAGTATCTGGAATAACTAGACCTGATGCGGTCTTCTCTTCAGCCTCACTAATCTTGATCACGATACGATCCTCAAGCGGCTTAATGGCAATGGCCATCGTTATTGCTCCTCCTTCATCGAGTTTGATCTACTTCGGGTGTTTTGTCACTCTCACCCGCTGAGTGCTAACGCAAGCCTAGGGGGCTCTATTCCCGTTCTCAAATCAGGGGTCTTGGGCCCCCCTTGAGCCCTGGGGGCCTATCGGGATCTAGCTGAAATTCGAGCCTGGCGCAGGCGCCTGAGCCTCTTTACCAGCAGGGGAGAGGCATCAAGGGCATCCTCTCGATCAATTAGATTATTGAGCAGTTCGTAATAGCCCTGGGTTGAAAGCCCGAAGAGCTCCTTTATTGCAGCATCTTTTGCCCCAGCGTACTTCCACCATTGGCGCTCAAAATCCAGAACCTTTATCTCAAGGTCTGAAAGCTTGTAGCCGAGGTTTAGCGAGGCTTCCTCCATGGGGATATTGAACTAGAGAATCGCTGATTCTTTGGGATGTTAGAGGGTGGCCAGGATGACCTTGATATCAGTAATTGAGGTCCAGGGATTGACTATGGCAAAGCGAAGGATTGGCTCACCTTGATGCGAGGATGGAGTGACAAAGCCAATCTGATCTACCAATAATCTATCGCTCCATCTTTGATAATCACTCCGCTGCCAACCTCTTCTAGTAAAGGCCACAATAGAGAGCTCTGGCTCGATAAGAAGTTCTAGATTGGGATGCTCCCTTATTAGCTGGGCACTTTCTCTTGCCAGATCCATAGTCCTATCCATCGATTCGGCATATTTATCTGTGCCATGAGTGGCAAGTGAGAACCAGAAGGGAAGCCCTCTAACTCTTCTTGTTAGATGAATCGCATAGTCGGATGGATTCCAATCCCCTGACTCTAGGGTCTTAAGGTATCCCGCCTGCTGAGTATGGGCGGCTCTGGCGATTTCTGGGTTCTTATAGATTAACGCGCAGGCATCAAAGGGAGCAAAGAGCCACTTATGAGGATCGACGATAAATGAATCTGCTAATTCAATGCCACCAAATAACGGTTTGCTTCTAGGGGAGGCGAGGGCTGCAAGCCCATATGCTCCATCGATGTGATACCAAATGCCGCGCTCATTTGCTACTTGCCCAACGCCTTTTAGGTCATCGATGATTCCAAGGTTGGTGCTTCCAGCAGTCGCAATCACTGCAAAGATTCTCTGCTCAGGATTTGCTAGGTGATGTTTATCGATTTCGAATGCAGTCGTGCTGCCTTGGAGTCTATGGTTTTTATCAGTCGGAATTGCTAGTAGCTCAACGTCCATGACATCAGCTGCGGACTTTATTGATGAATGGGCCTGGCTGGAGGCAGCAACAACCCAGCGCTTAACTCCAGGATATTTAGCCCTTGCGCTGTGACGAGCAGCGACTAGGGCCGAGAGATTTCCGATGGTTCCGCCTTGAACAAAGACCCCTCCAGAGCTTGCCGGAAAATCAGCTAAATCACTGAGCCACTTGAGTGCTTGATTCTCAGCAAAGACCGCCCCTGCTCCCTCCAGCCATGAGCCGCCATAGAGAGCTGAGGCACCAACTACTAGATCAAAGAGAGTTGCCGATGCTGTCGGCGCAGAGGGGATAAATGCTAGGTATCTTGGATGGTCTGTTGAGATGCAGGCTTGAGCAAGGACATGTTTGAAAACATCTAGAGCTTTGTCGCCACCAAGACCCTCTGCAGTGATGGTCTCTCCCACTTCGCTATATAGCTGTTCATAACTCCATGGCCCATCTAGCGGAGGATCTTTCTTGAGCCTGATTAGTGAGTACTCTAAGATCTTGGCAGCTAGGGCATCGATTTCTTCATCAAACTCATGCATCCCCGAATAACGCCTTTCGTTTAGAACTTCTGACGATATTTCTTAGCATCGTTGGGAAGAGAAAGCTATGAAACGGCAGAACTAGATACCAATAGAGCTGACCACCTAGACCACGGGGGGAGAAGGTTGCTTCTTGGACGATTCGCACCCCATCTCCCTCTTTGCTGACTCGAAAATCTAACCAGGCCTTTCCTGGCAAGATCATTTCAGCATAAAGACGGAGTCCTTTTTCTTTCTCAACAGTTTCTACTCGCCAGAAATCTAAACTATCGCCGACTCGTAAGTGCTTTGGATCACGCCTGCCACGTCTTAAGCCAACTCCACCCACCATGCGATCTAGAACTCCTCTTGCCCACCAGAGGAAATCTGCCCCATACCAACCAGTCCGCCCACCGATTTGTTCAATAGATTTCCAAACGCAATCAATCGGAGCATCAGTTAATACTTCGCGCCTATCGCGCAGAATCATCTCACCTGCCCATTCAGGGTCTCCTTGGGCTTTCTGCCAGGGAGCAGTTGGAGATGTGGCATCAGACCAGCGGGTTTCAACGAGATTGGCGCTGGTTTTCGAAAGGGCTAGGCTAATAGCTGTCGAAACATCAATGAGGCCTTCTTTTGGCCTAGCAACTATTGAGTCGATGCTCTTGTTTGGATCTGCAACAGTTTCATTAATCAGTGAACCCACAAGTGGGCGAGCAAGCCCTGTAGGAACTGGAGTGACCAAGCCAATCCAAAGGCTTGATAGCCTAGGGGTCAACACTGGAACTCTGATAATCCAACGGCGGCGCAGACCTGAGGCTTTAGCGAATTTCTGCATCATATCGGCATAAGAGAGTATTTCAGGACCGCCAATATCGAATACTCCAGATACTGGTTTCTCTAACTTTGCCACATTTATCAAGTACCAGAGCACATCACGAATGGCCACTGGATGAGTTAGATTCGTCACCCACTTTGGAGTGGTCATCACTGGAAGCCTATGGGTTAGATGACGAAGCATTTCAAAGGATGCAGAGCCTGATCCAATAATTATTCCCGCGCGAAACTCTATCACCGGAACTTTTCCACTAGCTAATAACTCACCGGTCCTAGCTCTTGATGCTAGATGCTTACTGGCATGCTTATCATTGGCAATTCCACCCAGATAGACAATCTGGGAAACACCGGCTGCCTGACAAGCACGGGAAAAACTATCTGCCATCACAGCCTCGATCTCATCAAAGTCAGATCCCACTCCAATTGAGTGGAGCAAATAGAAAGCGGTGTGAACTCCTTTTAGCGCAGCTAGACTCTCTTGATAATTACTGGCATCGCCCTCGCTAACTTCCACGGCATCAATCCAAGGCTGGCCAGCAATTTTTTGTTTATCACGGACAAATATCCGCACCTTCATTTTTTCACTAAGAAGTGCGGGAACTAAGCGCCCACCTACATAGCCAGAAGCCCCAGTAACTAGTATTCGTCGCGTCAGGGCCATGGGTAGAACAGTAGACTTATCCACCTTATGCGGCCAAAGGTAGTAATTCTAGGAGCAGGTTTTGGTGGGCTTACCGTTGCGCGCGCGCTAGATTCAATCGCCGATGTCACATTGGTAGATCGCCATAATTTTCAGACCTTTCTACCTCTGCTTTACCAGGTATCTACCGCAGGTCTGGCAGCAGACCATGTCGCCTATCCCATCCGCGGAGCTTTGAGAAAAACTAGCGTCAAATTCCGAATGGGCTCCCCCATATCGGTTGATCATAGAAACAAGAGCGTAAAATTGGATTCTAGTGAAGTTCTAGATTTTGACTTCCTAATCGTGGCCCTTGGCTCTGCTACAAATGACTTCGGTATCAAGGGGGTTGCCGATCATAGCCTGGGGATGAAGAGCGTGAGTGAAGCGCTAAATATCCGCTCAGAGATAATGCGTCGATTTGAGGATCTCTGCCGCTTTGAAGACGATACTAGGTTCTCCATCGCTGTTGTCGGTGGTGGGCCCACTGGAGTTGAGATGGCTGGAGCGATCGCTGAACTAAAACGCGGCCCACTAAACTCTGACAACGCCCAAGCTGCTAGGAATGTTGGCGTTTATCTCATTGAAGCAGGTCCGAGGCTTCTTCCCTCATTTTCTCAAAGACTATCGTCGCGCACCAAGAAAGATCTAGAGAAGTTGGGTGTTAGCGTATTGACCGAGGCTGCTGTTGCCGAGGTGAAGCCACGGCAGATTATCCTCAGCGATGGTAGAGGCATTCCTGCTGAAGTAACTATTTGGGCAGCAGGGGTTAAGGGCGAGCCAGGGATGAAAGTGTTAGCACTCCCTCATGATGGAATTAGAATCGCTGTCGATAAGACGCTACAGGTTAGTAATTATCCATATGTATTTGCAATTGGTGATATCGCTGGGGCAAAAGGAAGAGATGGAGAGTTCCTGCCTATGGTGGCCCCGGTTGCGATGCAACAGGCAAAATTTGTGGCAAAACAGATTGCAAGAATAGTTAAGAATGAGCCATTAAAGGAGTTCACCTACCTTGATAGAGGCTCTATGGCCACCATTGGTCGACATAAGGCAGTGGTGGAAGCCAAAGGATTACGCCTGACTGGCACTATCGCTTGGTATGCCTGGCTCTGGCTCCATCTCTTCTATCTCCTAGGTGGTCGAAACAAGATTGGCACGATGGCAGATTGGACTTGGAATTATCTGACCTTTGATCGAGGAAATCGACACATCATGGATATCTCGTGAGTTATATCGATCTTCGTGGCCATCAGATCTGGCATCAAGAGTGGAGCAAGAGGAAGAGAGAGCCGCTACTGCTTCTCCATGGAGGCTTGAGCTCGACACAGAGCTTTGCGCCCAAGATTCTTCCAAGCGTCAAGAGAACCCACCATAGCTATGGGTATGACCGAAGCGCTCATGGCAGAACCAAGATGCGCAAGGGTTATTATCATTTCAAATTTCAGAAAGATGAAGCAATCGCCTATATCGAAGATGTAATCAAGAGGCCTACTCACGTAATTGGCCATAGCGATGGTGGGATTATTGGACTGATGGTGGCAATTGCCAGGCCTGATCTAGTAAGAACATTAGTAACGATTGGCGCCAATTATCATTATGACTGCGGTCTTAACCTACAAACATTTTATGGCCAGGTAGATGAGATAGACAAGGATGAATTCGCCCAAAGAAGTGGCCAGCCAAGAGAGCTATTAGTTGAAATAGTTGCTAAAGCCCACAAAGTCTGGGCAAGAGAGCCAAGGATGAATAGGGCACAATTAAGGAGAATAAGGTGCTCAACTTTGATCTTGGCCGGCGATGATGAACCATTTTCAACCGAACATACCGCATCGCTATATGAAGCAATTCCAAATGCTCAGCTAGCAATACTTCCTGGGACATCTCACGCGGTGCTGAAGGAGAAGCCAGATCTAGTAAGGCAGATACTCAAAGATTTCTATAGGAATCCAGGATTGCCAATTACCTTGTCGCCGAATCGCAGGCTAAAGCAGGCCTTAGGAATCACTGCTAACTCTTAGCGCGCCATAGGCATGCTCTGGCACAAATGGTTTACTTGGAAGCACCGCTTTGATTCTCACATAGGCACTCTCTTGCGCGGGGCGGGGGTCTAGCTCGCCCTTATTGGGCCAGAGAGAAAATGCGCGCTCTGCTTGAGCAGTAATTGTCAGCGCGGGATTCACTCCAAGATTTGCAGTTAGCGCGGAACCATCGACCACATGAAGGCTTGGATAGTTCCAGACGCGATGATATGGATCTATCACTCCTTGGCTCTCATCTCTCCCAATGACACAACCTCCGACAAAGTGAGCAGTAAAAGGAGCGCTAATTAGATCTCCCACATGCCCTCCAGCAATTCCTCCATACTTGTTGGCAATTCTCCGCGCCACTTCATTGGCTGCAGGAATATAGGTGGCATTTGGTCTATCGGCATCATTCTTTGACGTTAGACGCCAGCCAAATACTCCTTTCTTTGAAGAGACTCTTATTGAGGAGTCAACGTTCTGCATCACCAAGGCAATCACGGTTCTCTGGCTCCAGCGCCTTACATCAAATATCTTGAAAAACAATAGGGGATTTCTCATCGCATTTCTTATCCAATTAGCCCGCCGCTGCTTTGCCGCCTGGCCATCGGTCATTATGGTTTGAAGCAGGCCCATTAGGTTTGACCCCCTGCCGTATCGAACCGGCTCAACATGGGTGTTTTCATCTGGAAAGAATGATGAGGTAATAGCAGCGCCTTTCGAGAAATCAATCTTGCAATCTCTTGGCATGATCGCACCCGTTAGAGCCTCCGAATTGGTTCTCGATAGAGCGCCAAGAGATGGTGAGAGTTTCGGAAGTGACCTGCTATCTCTCATTCGATGGAGCAATTTCTGAGTGTTATAGGTCCCGGCTGCTAGCACTAGATCCTTGGCCACGAATACTTTTTTGGAGCCAAACCAAGCAGAGCTGCCTCGAGCGGTGATCTTCCAATCTCCGTCATCTATCTGCTCAAAACTCTCCACGGTTAGCTCTGGGAAAACCATAGCTCCTGCTTTCTCTGCAAGTCCTAAGTAATTCTTAGGCAGCGTATTTTTCGCATTGAAGCGACAACCGGTCATACATCCACCGCATTGTTGGCACCCAACCCGATCTGGTCCTACTCCTCCAAAGTATGGATCTCTCTCTAATACCGCTGGCCCTGAGCCAAAGTGCACGCCAAGCGGGGCCATCTTGAAACTACTGCCAACGCCCATCTCTTCTGCAACATCTTTCATGGCTTGATCAGAGGCAGAGAAGTAGGGATTTTCTGAAACTCCTAAGACTCTTGATGCCTGATCAAACCAAGGAGCTAGCTCTGATTTCCAATCAGTTATATCTGCCCATTGTTTATCCTGGAAGTAAGAATCGGGTGGGGCGTATAAAGTGTTGGCATAGACCAAAGAGCCACCACCAACTCCAGCGCCAGCCAGAATCAAGACATCCGGGAGGGCATGAATTCTCTGAATTCCCCTCAAACCAAGACGAGGGGCATAGAGAAACCTTGATAATCTCCAAGAAGTCTTGGGAAAATCCTCATCTTCAAACCTTCGCCCTGCTTCAATAACTGCAACGCGATAACCCTTTTCCACCAAACGCAGCGCAGCCACTGATCCACCGAAACCAGAACCGACTATGACAACATCGAATTCGTGCACCTTGCCTGCCATAGCTATAAGGCTACAACGCACCTACTTGAGGGCCACCTTCAATTCTCAAATGACGGATACGTAGAGGGGATCAATCAATTATTTGAGCCCCCCGTCAGGATTGAACTGACGACCTTCCGCTTACAAGGCGGATGCTCTACCACTGAGCTAGGGAGGCGTTTTCAGCAAGTAAGTATGGCATTGGGCAAGAAACTGGAACAATGCACCAGCCATGCCAACGCCAATCTGGTCAAGCCCTCAGACTACCTCAGTAGATCGCTTGCCGATGCTCGATATCGCCCATTTGATCAGTGTTTCCCTTGATGGAGTTTGGAACTTTCAATTATTGGATCGCGCAGATCAAGGGCCGAGTAAGAGATGACAGAGCATTACAGTGGTTTGCTCTGACGAATCAATCTGGCCATGGGCCCTATTCCCAATTAGATAGACCAGCGATGGTCACTGTCACCCCAATGCGCTCTAAGGATCTGGCAAATGCCACCCAAGATGTTCTTGCCAATCCTTGCGGAAATACTGTAATTACCATGGATGGAGCCCATCGCGGTCATGGCACTGCATCATGTGGGCCAGATACTCTGGCCAAGCACTTGATTAGGCCTGGAACTAATGGGTGGAGCTGGAGCGTAGTAACTTTCTAGCTAGCTTTTCCAAGCAATAGGCGCTGGATACTTGGGGCTTCGCCCATCACCTGATGAACGTCCTCGCACCCTCCTAATGGCCCACGGAATTCCATAGAGAATGAGCCATCGAAGATTCGTTCTCATCTCTTTCACAAAGGGCAGCTCTGCTGGCGGCGGCAGCGGAGTTCTCCAATTTTGATCATAAACAAGATTCAATCTGGCCAGGACTGCTTGAGCTACACGATAGTGCCCTAGGGAATTTAGATGAAGACGATCTTCATGGATAAAGCCCGGATGGCGCCAAGAGCTTTCTTGATTAGGATCTAGCAAGATAGCGCCAACTTCACTAGCCATCTTTCGCACATTTTCATTAAACGTCTCAAATCGCTCTTTCCAGATCTTTGCCCCGCGAGTCTTAGCGCCTGAATCTTCCAAAACGCAGAAGAGCATGACCGTGGCGCCGCTTTTGACAAGTTCACGAACTGCTTGGTTGTACTCCTGAAAGGTCTTTACCGGATCATATTTCGGTCGGATCACATCATTGGCTCCAGCATGAAAGGAGATGAGCGTGGTTGCTCCATCAACTAATCCGATGGCTATCGGAACTTGTTCGCTCAATACTTGGCCGACCTTCTTGCCCCTGACGGCTAGATTGGCATAGGTGAAGTTCTGATAACTATCGGCCATGGCATCAGCAACTCGATCTGCCCAACCGCGATATTTTCCCTTTATCTTCTCATCCTGCATGCCCTCAGTCATCGAGTCACCGAGTGCGATAAAGCGGTTATATGACATCTCTAATCCCTATTTGATCGCTCTTTTTCTATCAACAGCATATAGCGCAATTGATATGGCAACACTGGCGTTCAGGGATTCCACCGCGCTACTTATGGGAATAGAGATGAGAAGGTCGCACTTTTCGCGAATTAGCCTTGATAAACCCTTGCCCTCACTGCCGACAATTAGATACAGCGGCTGGTCAGCGATTTCTAGCTCTTCCACGCCCTTTTCAGCATCGCCATCAAGACCGAGGATAAAACAACCATAGGCCTTTGCATCCTCAACAGATCTGGCCAGATTAGTTACCTGGGCAATAGGCAGCCTAGCTGCAGCTCCTGCCGAACTCTTCCAAGCGGCAGCAGTCAGTGAGGCGTTGCGCCGCTCAGGAATTAATAGGCCATCGGCGCTAAATGCTGCAGCGCTCCTTGCAATTGCGCCAATGTTTCTAGGATCTGTCACCCCATCTACTGCAATGAATAGGGCAGGATCTTTAGCTCTGGCAAAAATCTCTTTCTGCGATGAATATTGAAATGGTTTGACCACAAGTGCAATACCTTGATGATTGGCAATTCCAGTCATGTTCTCTATGGCGCGTCTTTCAACTTCTTTGATTCCAATTGCCATCCTTTGGGCAAGTCGGACAGATTCACTTAGTCTTTCATCAACATCAACCCCTGCTGCCAGGACTAGCTCCTTTGCGGGAATGCCGGCACGCAGTGCCTCAAGAACTGCGTTACGACCAGCAACGGTATCGACATGCTCTCGCCCACTTCGACGAAGATCTCTCCTTGGGGCAATCTTCTTGCCGCCCTTGGGCCCGGGCTTGGAATTAATGCGCTTTCCTTCAGTGCGCTTTCGAAGAAACTCTTCCTTTGACCTATATTTCTTGTGATAGGGGCGATCCTCAGCTCTTGGCGTTGGTCCTCTGCCTCTTAGAGATCTCTTCGGCTGTTTACGATCGGGCTTAGCCATTGATACTCCATCTCACGCCATCTGCTCGGTCTTCGATAGAGATGCCCATCGCGCTTATCTGATCACGGATCTGATCTGCTGCAGCAAAATCCTTTCTAGCCCTTGCCGCACTTCTCTGCTCCAAGAGTAGTGAGATAAGTCCATCTACTGCACCACTTAAGTCAGCGCTAGATGGGCTGGAATAGGCCGGATCAAAGGGGTCGGTGCCCAGAATTGATAGCGCGGCCCGGATATAGCTTGAATACTCTGCTACTTGAGCTTTATCTAAGGAGCTAAGTCCGTTATTTCCTAGCTTCAACCACTCAGAGATCTGGGCTAGTACTTGTGGAACAGCTAGATCATCATCGAGCGCATCAGATAATTCATCGCTGATCACTATCTCTGGGGTGGTTGCTAATGCTTCTCTAGCTCTATATAGGAAGTTTTCAATTCTTCTAAAGGCCACTGCTGCCTCATCGAGGGCTTCAAATGAGAACTCCAACATCGAGCGATAGTGCGCGCTAGATAGGTACCAACGAAGTTCGATGCCTCTAACTCTCTTCAAAACCTCGTCAACCTGTAGTGAATTACCCAAAGACTTACCCATCTTCTCGCCCGAGGTTGTCACCCAGGCGTTATGCATCCAAAGGCGGGCAAACTTATATCCAGCTGCCTCAGATTGGGCTATCTCATTTTCATGATGAGGAAAAATCAAATCAAGGCCTCCACCATGAATGTCAAATTCCTGCCCTAGGTATGCAAGGGCCATCGCTGAACACTCAATATGCCAACCAGGCCTGCCATTGCCCCAAGGCGTTGGCCAAGATGGCTCTCCTTCTTTAGCCCCCTTCCAGAGCGCAAAGTCTCGTGGGTCGCGCTTGAATTTCTCTTCTCCATCCTTAGTAAGCAAGAGATCATCTAGCTTCTGGCTCGAAAGAGTTAGGTAAGACTTCAATTTGCGCACTTCAAGATAAACGTCGCCATTTCCTGGAGCATAGGCTGAGCCCTTCTCAACTAACCTCTTGATCAACTCAATCATCTGAGTCATATGACCTGTAGCCCTTGGCTCATAGGTAGGAGCCATCACATTTAAGGCTCTATAGGCATCGTTAAATGATCGCTCATACTTCATAGCCAGTTCCCACCAAGGTATGTCTTCATGGCCTGCGTTATGAATTATCTTGTCATCAATGTCGGTCACATTTCGAATGAAGGTGACCCTATATCCAGAGGCAATCAACCAGCGCCGTAAGATGTCGAAATTAATCCCACTTCTAATGTGGCCCACATGAGGAGATGCTTGAACTGTTGCACCGCATAGATAAATTGAGGCCTGGCCAGGCTTTAGTGGTCTAAATTCTGAGACCTGACGAGACGCAGTGTCATAGAGGCAGAGCTTGTTCACACTTGCCATCCTATTTCTTCGCAACCAAAAGCGCAGTTGCAAGAGATGAGATACCTAAACCCTGCCCGGTAAAGCCCAGACCGTCTGTTGAGGTGGCACTTACTGAAACTTCAGCTCCCCCTAAAGCTTTTGAGATGACTCCTATTGCCTCGCCTCTTCTTGGGCCAATCCTTGGTCTGCTGCAGACAATTTGTACTGAAACATTTCCTATTTCAAATCCCGCGGAGGTGATTCTTGCCAGAGTCTCTTTCAATAAGACTTCTCCACTTGCTCCAAGATATCTAGGGTCATCAACGCCAAAGTTCGAACCAAGATCACCAAGGCCTGCTGCGCCAAATAGGGCATCACAGATTGCATGAGCTGCTACATCGCCATCAGAGTACCCGTCTACTCCGACTTGATCGGGCCAATAAAGTCCAGCTAGCCATAGCTTCCTATCTTGATCAGATGAGAATGCATGGGCATCAACGCCAAGTCCTACTCTGATATCTCTATCGCCAGGATTTAGGAGAGATAGAGCTTGGCTAATATCCTCTTTAGTTGTTATCTTGAAGGCCGAAATCTCACCTTCGATTGTTTTTACCTTTATTCCTAAGGCTTCAACTAGAGCTGCATCATCGGTGGCCTCATCTGAGGCGCTATGGGCTCGCTCCAATACTTGGCGGCTAAATCCCTGAGGGGTCTGGGCTGCAACAAGAGATGAGCGATCAGGGGTCGACCTTACAAAGCCATCTCTATCGATTTCCTTGATGGTATCTACCACCTTCAATGCTGGAATAACAGCGTCCTGGCCTGCCTGCACTTGACTTAATACTCTCCTTGCCAGGCCACTACTAGCCAGGGCCCTT
Organism: Actinomycetota bacterium; assembly: GCA_016870365.1. Lineage (GTDB taxonomy): Bacteria > Actinomycetota > Actinomycetes > Nanopelagicales > Nanopelagicaceae > MAG-120802. Next base: position 46,338 of record VGBW01000008.1, read on the forward strand.
GCGGCATCATGAATCAGAACGCTTTCAACGCTTGGTGAGAGAGCCTTAAGAGCAATCCTTATGGAATCACTTCTTAATGCCCCGCCGGTAATAACGTGCGCGCTCTGACCAACCAGCGATCTAAATTGCTCTTCATACCCAGAGGGGGCAGTAATGATAATTTCGTCAACAACTCTAGATAGCGATGCAAAGGCGCGCTCTAACAGAGTGATGCCTTGTATTTGAATTAGAGCCTTTGGGATATCTGCGCCTAATCTATGGCCCATCCCAGCGCCGGCGATGATGGCGGCGCTTCTTGGTAATTGGCTCATAAGACCCTAACGCCAGAGTGCTTTAGGAGGCTAATACCTCATCGAGGATTGATTCGGCTTTTGCTTCATCAGTATGTTCTGCCAAAGCTAGCTCTGAAATCAATATTGCCCGCGCTTTGGCAAGCATGCGCTTCTCGCCGGCAGAAAGTCCGCGATCTAGGTCGCGGCGGAAGAGATCGCGAACGACCTCGGCGACCTTGATGACATCACCAGAGGCCAACTTCTCAAGGTTTGCTTTGTAGCGACGGGACCAATTGGTTGGCTCCTCGGTATAAGGCTGGCGCAGAACTCCAAAGACTCGCTCAAGACCTGAGGAATCCACAACATCTCTAACGCCAACTAGATCAACGTTCTCTGCTGGTACTTGCACCGTTAGATCGCCTTGTGCGACCTTCAAAACTAGGTAGATCTTCTCTTCGCCTTTGATGGTCCGGGTCTCAATTGCTTCTATGAGAGCCGCACCGTGGTGGGGGTAAACAACGGTTTCGCCGACCTTAAATGACATTCGTTGCCTTTCGCTGGAGGATTATTTTATCAGAGTTATCTCAATCACGAAAACCAGCGAAAGTCAGCGTTAGATAATAACTTTCTGCCATTATTGCCCAATGAGGTCAAGGGTTGTTGCAACGATAATCGTTGGTAGCCTATTTCTTACAAGTTGCGCAGCTGGTGGTAATGCCCCAACTCGATTGATCAAGCAAGTCACCGATGGCGTTGAGAAGGACAGTGGCGATCTTAAGGTCCGCAATGTGAAAATCATTGCACTTCCTGATGGCACCGGAACCCTAATCGGATTTATCGTCAATCACAGCGATGACGTCGATCAATTAGTTGCAATTACTGTCGGCGGGCAGAGGGCAGATCTGGTAACAGATGTGCAACTACTTAGGAATAGGCCGATGTTTTTTGAGGGTGATTCGGCAAATGCCAAAGCCAAGATTGCCACCCTTGGGGTTAAGCCAGGATACCGAGTTCCAGTTATTCTCTATTTTGCAAAAAACGGCAAGGTAGAACTTGATGCTCTGGTGGTTGCCAATACTGGAATCTACAGTTCCATCTTATAGCCAAGGCCTGGCACTACTTTCCCTGGTTTGCCACTGCTTCAATTGATTTCATTGCAGCCTCTGGGTCTAGGTATTCCCCCTCCTTAACGATGGGCTCAAAGTCATCATCAAATTGATAGAGCAATGGAATTCCAGTTGGGATATTGACTTCAGCAATAGCGCCATCTGAAATACAGGCCAGGTGTTTGACTATTGCCCTAATTGAGTTGCCATGGGCTGCTACCAAGACCGTCTTTGCTTGCCTTAAGTCCTTAGCGATCTCGTTATTCAGATAAGGCAATAGGCGCTGGACTACATCTTTTAGGCACTCAGTCTTTGGTAGCTCTGGCCCTAAATCTCTATACCGAACATCGCCTGCTTGTGAGTATTGATCCAAGTCAGCTATGGCAGGAGGTGGGGTATCAAAAGATCTTCTCCAGAGCTTAAATTGCTCCGCGCCATATTCTTTCAAGATGGCAGCCTTATCTCTTCCTTGCAGGGCTCCATAGTGACGCTCATTTAGTCGCCAAGATCTATTGACGGGAATCCATTTTCTCTCACACACGCCGAGTGCAATCTCTGCGGTATGAATTGCTCTAGTTAGAAGCGAGGTATGAAGAACATCTGGCAGAAGATTCTTCTCCCTTAACAGCTCTCCAGCTCTTTTCGCCTCTGCCTCACCCTCATGGCTGAGTGGAACATCAACCCATCCAGTGAAGAGATTCTTGGCATTCCATTCGCTCTGGCCGTGACGCAGCAAAAGGAGTGAGCCAAGAGAGGAGCTTTTCGATGCCATGGCGATATCTTGGCAGTTCATGAGCAAATCCCGAAACTTGCCCTAGTATCTCCTCTAGTTCACGCTAGATTCTGATTGGCTTATGCAGGAGGAAATTCATGGGATTTACACCCAAAGATGCGGTCCTCTTCGATCTCTACACATCACTTGCAGAACGCCTTGCCGCCGCTTCTAGATCGGCGGTTGAATTAGTCGCCGCTCCGATCGAATCACGTCGCGAACTGGCAAAGCGAATCGGCAATATCGAATCCGAAGCTGATGAGTTACTTGGAAAGATCGTGCGAAGAATTGATGACATGTTTGTTACGCCGTATGACCGCGGCGATCTTCAAGAGCTTGCCAACTCCCTGGATGACGCGATGGATGCGATTGAGGAAGCGACTGATGTCGCTGTTCTTCATCGTATCGGGGATTTCCCAACTCTGGCCACCGACCTGGTTGATACCGTCAGAAAATGCGCTGAATTGACAGCGTCCTCCATGCCACGTCTTAAGAACTTAAAGGACCTTGATCATTACTACCTAGAAGTGGATCGACTTGAGGATGAGGGCGATCGCATTCATCGCCGCATCACTGCACAGCTTTATGATGGCAGTGTTGACTCTATGACGATTCTTCGCGTCTCTGGGACCATCGATCAACTTGAAGAGTCTCTTGACCGTATGGCAAAAGTAGCACGTGTGATACGCACCATCTCGCTCAAGGAGTCCTGAGAGTGGGCGATGCCTATCTTCTCGTCTCATTTATTATCGTCGTTGCTCTAGTTTTTGATTTCACAAATGGTTTTCACGATGCTGCAAATGCAATTGCTACATCTGTCGAAACTAAAGCGCTTCAGCCCAAGCAAGCATTAGCTCTTGCTGCCATTGGAAATTTTGTTGGCGCTTTCATTAGCGAAGGGGTTGCAAGAACTGTCGGTAGTGGAATCGTCGATGTCGCGTCATCTGTAAGTGGCCTATACGTCGTACTTGGCGGAGTCTTAGGCGCTATCGCTTGGAACATGATTACTTGGTGGCTTGGAATTCCTTCATCTTCTTCACATGCACTCATTGGCGGATTAGTCGGAGCCGCACTCGCCTCATCAGAAATAGTGCATTGGGATGGAGTCATCAAGAAGGTGGCAATTCCGATGGTTATCTCACCCCTCGTTGGCTTCACCCTGGCCTTTGCCCTAACCGCTTTGCTTCAGAACCTATTTCGCAACTCAATGCGCAGCGCTGTAAGCAAGTACTTCAAAGGCGCTCAGATCTGTTCTGCGACAGCCATGTCTGTGGGGCATGGCTTGCAGGATGCCCAGAAGACCATGGGTGTAATGACGCTGGCCCTCGTTGTTGGCGGATTTCATTCAGGTGATTCGATTCCAACATGGGTCAAGATTGCAGCAGCTCTCGCCATTGCCGCAGGAACCTACGCTGGTGGTTGGCGCATCATGAAGACACTTGGCAAGCGCATGGTACATATTGATCAACTTCGAGGCGTTGCCTCAGAAGCCGTCGCCTCCAGCATTCTTTTCGTACTAGCCATCAATTTCAAAGCGCCAATCTCTACAACACATACCATCACATCAGCCATTATCGGTTCGGGTGCTGTCGGCGGAAAGAAGGCAGTGAGCTGGCCGGTGGTCGGCAAGATTCTTAGCGCATGGGTGGTCACAGTCCCCATGGCTGCCGTATGTGCGGCTCTGATGGTCTTTGCGACAAAGATTGTGGGTCTGCACTAGGCCAACACGCGCAAGTGTCAAACCAGGTGTTTGAAAGCCTCCAAATTGGCGAGAGATTCACCGCGTGAAACGCGCCAAGCCCACTCCCGACGAATTGCAGTGCTAAATCCCAATTCCAGTAACGGATTAAAAGATGAGTCAGAGTACTGGAGCACTGAGCCAATAACTCGATCCAACTCTTGCTCTGTGACTGCGCTAAATGGAAGACGCCCTACAAGATAGATATCACCAAGTTCATTTATTGCAAAGGCAACACAATACATTGTGGCGTTCTTTTTCAATAACCACTCATGCACCGCTGTAGCATTCTCATCAGGTTTACGAATAACGAAGGCGTTTATACTAAGTGATTGATCTCCGATGACGAGCGCGCAGTGAGTCTGGAGTTTCTTCTCGCCAGGAAGAGTCAACAAATATACGCTCTCTGAAGTCTTTTCACAATCAATATCGTGTGATTCCAAGAATTCATCGATCGTGGCCAATGCCATGGCGCGGGTGGACATGAGCGCTACTTTATTGGGCGAGGTTAAGACGTGCTGATTTACCGCGGGAAAGTACGCGATCATATACATCGAGGATGCCGCGCGCCGTCGCATCCCAGCCGAAGTGCGAGGCATGTTCCACTGCGCCCTTAGAGAGCAACGAGCGGCGCTCTGGATCTGTCAATAGAGGAGCGATGACCGCGGACCAGGCGCGTGGATCATGTCCGTCAACCAACGAACCTGAAATTCCATCAGCAACGGCGGTACGAAGCCCACCAACAGCAGTTGCAACCACCGGGGTTCCGCAAGCTTGTGCTTCAAGTGCCACCAAGCCAAATGATTCTGAGTATGAAGGGATGAAGACTAAGTCACTTGCGCGATACCAATCAGAGAGATCTTCATGCACTACCGGTGGCAGGAATTCAAAAACCTCAGATACTCCTAAGAATCTAGCAAGTCCTATTAGCTTTTCAATCTCACCCTCCCCGCTTCCTGATGCTCCTCCAATAATTACTGCCTTAAGGCGAGGTCTAAGAGATGGTGCGTGTCTTAGCATCTCAGCAACTGCGCGGATTAGCACATCTGGTCCCTTATGAGGCTGGATTCTTCCCACGAAGGCAAGAAGCAAAGTCTCTGGCTCGATCAGCAGCTTTACCCTGGCAGCGCCCTTTCCGGCGCCGACTTTGTAGGTCTTTAGATCAACTCCGGGAGGAACCACAAAGACTCGATCAGGGCAGGCGTCATAGAGTGAAACTAAGCTGGCAGCCTCCGAGGCGGTATTGGCAATAAGGGCGCTAGCAACTCTTACTACTTGCTCCTCGCCAATGGCCCGAATCTCTGGCTCTGCTCTCTCGCCCTCAGCGAGTGCGAGGTTTTTCACCTTGGCCATCGTATGCATGTTATTAACTAGCGGGATTGATAAGCGCTCGCTAACTAGCCAACCTAGTTGGCCTGAGATCCAGTAATGAGAATGAACCAGCTGGTAGTAGTTAGAAGCCAGACGCGCTTCTTGATGCATAAATGATGACATCAGCGCGCAAACCTGTGAGGGTAGTTCATCCTTAGAAATTCCACCATAGGGCCCGGCCTCTAGGTGACGAATGCATACTCCATCGGCAATCTCCACCACCTCAGGAAGGCCGGAGCGATTGGCTCTGGTGTAGATATCAACTCCAATACCAGAGGCAGCGATTCTCTTTGCGCTCTCAACTACATAGACATTCATTCCCCCGGCATCACCAATGCCGGCTTGTTCCAGCGGTGAGGTATGGAGCATCAAAGATGCAATCCGACTCTGCCTAGCCATGAGACACGAGTTTACTCGCTCTGATCACGCCTACAACCTCACCCCCACCCATCACATATTCAGGCTCGAGATCAAGGTCTATTCCCAGATGCAAAAGGCCCGCTCTTGCTAATTCACCTGCCCCCCTTTGAGATCCATCACTGATTTTCCAGACTATAACTTCACCTCTTTTAGTTGCCATAACCATCACTGACTCGGCGCCATCTTTGACGAATAAGCCGGTAACTTTCTGCATAAGCAGAGTTGGTAGTCGATTTATTCCAGAGACTAAGACTGGATTATTGATGCAACTGGCAATAACAGACCTGTGAATCGGATCTTTGGAAAGAATTAAGTTCCTGATGGCCCTAGCTAACCCTTTAAGTGATAGCGCAAAGAGCGCCGCTCCACAGCCATCAACGGCTACATGCCAGATCCGCTCGCCACTTAATACTCCAAGTTCATTAGCAATCGCCAATTGCAGAGGGTGATTAGGGTCTTTATAGCTCGCTAGATCCCAGTTATTTACCTTGCAAGTTGCCACCATCGCCGCATGTTTTCCGCTGCAATTAGCGGCAAGAGGCGTTGGCGGGCGATCACCCCAAGCAGATCGCTCAAGAGCTCCAAGTGGTTTCTCCGGGGTGTTAAGAAGTGATGATTCATCAAGGCCTACGCTTGCAAGAGTAGATCTAACTACCGCTAGATGTTGCGCACTTCCGGCATGGCTAGCGCAGGCAAGTGCGATCTGCTCCTCATCTAGCTTCAACCCCGCCCTTAGCATGGCAGAGGTTTGCAGAGATTTAACCGCTGAGCGGGGATAGATAAGTTGGTCAATATCTCCCAGGGCTACTACCTCTTGCCCCCCTTGATTGAGTATGAGAATGTGCCCACTATGAGTTGACTCAACTAAATCACTTCTTACAACTTCAAGTAGAACCTCACCTGAATTCATCTTCTAGGTAACTCTAGGAAGGGTGGACCAGATATGGGCCTGCAATCTATGGCCATTAAATGCCATGTCATAGGCATAAAAGAGCTCTCCATCAACTAGCCCATAGAGCCTTTGACCACCTTCGATAGCTTTAGCAGAGGGAGCCGAATAGGCATGATCCATAGCCAATTGGATCTTTGGTCCATCAAATCTTCCCACCCACCCCTCCGATACTCCGCTGCTATGAGAGATAAGAACTTCTAATTGATTATCTGGCTTTATTCGCCAAAATCCAGTCTCTGAATGTCCAGTTTCAACAACTTCGCCATT
>VGBW01000009.1 GCA_016870365.1 Actinomycetota bacterium
ACCTTCTGCATAGTTCCCGCTCTTCGCGGCCGCGAGAAAGATCGAAGCGCTGATGAAATATTAAGCGAGATAAGAGCTCTGGTGGCAGATGGAGTTATTGAGATAACTCTTCTGGGCCAGAACGTAAATGCATATGGCGTTGACTTTGGAGATAGGAGGGCCTTTGCCAAATTACTTAGAGCCTGTGGCCAGATTGAGGGGCTAGAGCGAGTTCGCTTTATGTCGCCTCATCCAAGAGATTTCACCGATGATGTAATTGATGCTATGGCTGAGACAAAGAATGTCATGCCTCATCTTCATATGCCGCTGCAATCTGGATCTGATCAGATATTGGCAGCGATGCGACGCTCATATCGAGTTGATCGCTATCGCTCCATTATTAGCAAAGTTCGCAACGCAATTCCACAAGCAAGTATTACCACCGATGTAATTGTGGGATTCCCTGGAGAGAGTGAAGCAGATTTTCAAGCAACGCTAGATATTTGCAGCGAGGTCGGCTTTCTTGCCGCCTATAGCTTCAAATACTCCAAGCGGCCTGGCACCCCAGCTGCTGAAATGGAAAATCAGATTCCAGGGCAAATCGTTGCAGAGCGCTATGAGCGATTGCATGAGCACTTGAATCAGATTTCAAAGAGGGATAATTGCCAATTACTTGGCAAAGGAGTTGAGGTTTTGATCACCGATATTGACGGCAGGAGCGCTTCAGGCAAGAGTAGAGATTTTCGCCTAGTTCACTTCGCAGCCCCAGACGAAGCTAGGTCTGGAGATTTTGCCGAGCTAACTATCAAAGAGGCACAGGCTCACTTCCTTATTGGAGATAGCCAGAGCGTAAATATCCGCCCCACTAGAGGAGGAGATGCTTTTAGCGCTAGAAAATCAGAGGCTGAATCAAATGGAGTAATGCTGGGAATGCCAACTTTAAAGAGCGTTCATCCTAGATGACAGTAATTGTAATCTGCGGGGCCACGGCAACTGGAAAAAGTGAGCTAGCTCTTTTACTCGCAGAAGCTATGGGAGGTGAGATAGTCAATGCCGACTCGATGCAGCTCTATAAAGGGATGGATATTGGAACGGCCAAACTCTCACTTCAGGAGAGGCGAGGAATCCCACATCACTTACTAGATATCTTAGAAGTTAATCAAGAAGCTTCAGTTGCTCAATATCAAATTGATGCTAGAAACACTATTGATCAATTACTTGCTCTAAATAAACCAGTAATTGTGGTTGGCGGAACCGGGCTCTATATCAAGGCAATTTTGGATGACCTTGATTTTCCAGATACTGATCCAGTTCTGCGTGAGAAAATAGCTAAGCAGGCAGAGGAGCTTGGCCAAGACCTGATGCATCAAAGACTTGCTAGGTTAGACCCAGCAGCCGCTGCGGCAATTCCCAAGGAGAATTCACGAAGAGTGGTAAGAGCCCTGGAGGTAATTGAATTAACGGGCCTGCCCTACACCGCAAATCTGCCAAGAGTGGGAAGCAGTAGGTATCCAGAGGCGAAGCAATTTGGCCTATTTATGGAGCGCTCAAGTCTTGCATCGCGAATTGATGCTCGCGTTGAGAAGATGTGGGAAAAGGGGCTAGTAGATGAGGTAAAAGGCCTTATTTCTCACGGTCTGTTGGAGGCAAGAACTGCTCAGGCTGGCCTTGGATATGCCCAGGTAATTAAGTTTGCCAGGGGCCAGCTAAGTGAGGCTGAAGCCAAAGAGGAGACTAAGCGGGCCACCAGGAAATATGCCAGAAGACAGGAGACCTGGTTTTCAAGAGATGAGAGAATCACTTGGATCAAAGGTAGTTCCGGGCCACAACTCCTAGAAGAAATCATCTCCTCTATTATTGGTCTTGGATGAAAGCCCCACTTACTGGCACCTATGGCCATGGCTCTGAGAATGATTTCATAATCTTTTTTGACCCAGATGATCAGAACAATCTCTCATCAAATCAGACTGCTGCAGTATGCAATAGGCAAAGTGGCATTGGGGCAGATGGTCTAATAAGAATTACCAAACCAGATGGTAAGTGGTTTATGGATTATCGAAACGCTGATGGATCTCTAGCTGAGATGTGTGGCAATGGAATCAGAGTGATGGCGAGGTATTTAGTAGAAAGAGGACATCAAGCGGCGGGAATATTCTCCATACTCACGCGCGACGGTGCTAAGTATTTAAGCGCTGATGTCGCCGGTGATATCAGCGTGAACATGGGACAAGTTGAGATTATCGATGGCCCAGTTACTGCTACAAATAATGGCAAAGCCTGGAGTGGATATCACTTAAGCATGGGAAACCCCCATGCGGTGGTCTTTGTGGATTCACTTGATGATATCGGCGATCTGAAGGATCCTCCCGTAGTTCGCCCAAAAGAGGATTACCCAGAGGGTGTTAACGTTGAATTCGTTCAATTCTTGGCAAACGGCGAACTTGCCATGAGAGTTCATGAACGAGGAAGTGGCGAGACTAGGTCATGTGGTACTGGCACCTGCGCAGTAGCTCTTGCTGCCACGGTGAAAAAAGGCCTGAAGCTGCCGGCTAAATGGGTAATTAATCCTCCTGGAGGAAGATTGATAGTTGAGCTAGATCTTCATTCCAATGCCACTCTAACTGGCCCTGCAGTATTAATTAGTGATCATGATCTGGAGCCTTATCTTGGCTAAGGAAAAAGAGCTGCCAGAGATAGAGGACTTAATCTCTGAGAGCCGGCAAGTGGCAGCAGCGTTTGATTCTGAGATTCCTATTCCCGACTCATTTCATTCAACGCAGCAAGATTTGAGTGATCGCCAAGCTCTACGGAGAGTCACCGGCCTCTCCACAGAGCTAAGTGATATCTCCGAGGCCGAGTATCGCCAGTTAAGACTTGAGCGAGTTATCTTGGTAGGTGTCTGGACTGAGGGAAGCGATAAAGATGCAGAAAACTCCATGGAGGAGCTGGCAGCCCTAGCTCAGACTGCAGGATCAACCGTCTTAGATGCGCTCATTCAACGCCGTGATAAGCCAGATCCTGCAACATTTGTCGGCTCTGGAAAAGTGAGCGAGCTTAAAGGCATCGTGAAGTCCACAGGTGCAGATACCGTGGTCTGTGATGGAGAGTTAAGCCCCTCTCAACTAAGGAATCTGGAAGATAAGGTAAAGGTAAAAGTAGTTGATCGCACCGCACTGATTTTGGATATTTTTGCCCAACATGCCAAGAGCAAAGAGGGTAAAGCCCAAGTTGAATTAGCCCAGATGAGCTATATGTTGCCGAGACTTCGTGGTTGGGGTGATTCACTCTCGCGCCAAGCAGGTGGAATTGGTGGACGCGGTCCTGGCGAAACCAAGATAGAGGTAGATCGCCGCCGTATCCGCGACAAGATGTCCAAGCTGCGCAGGGAAATTGGCGATATGAAAGTTGCTCGAGATACCAAGAGGCAAGAACGTAGGAGAAACTCCATTCCCTCTGTTGCAATAGCGGGCTATACCAACGCTGGAAAGTCATCGCTACTAAATCGCTTAACCAATGCTGGAGTGCTAGTGCAGAATGCGCTTTTTGCCACCTTGGATCCAACTGTTAGACGCTCAGAGACCAGCGATGGCCGGATCTACACCCTGAGCGATACGGTGGGATTTGTTAAGCACCTACCGCACGATCTAATTGATGCCTTCAAATCAACCCTTGAGGAGGTCTCAGGGGCTGATGTAATCGTTCATGTAGTAGATGGCTCACACTCAGATCCCTTGGGCCAGATCAAGGCAGTTAGAGCGGTAATCGCCGAAATTGGTGGAGCGAAAATCCCGGAAATCGTCGCCTTGAATAAGGTAGATATCGCAGATCCTGAGGTGATTGCTCAAGTATTAAGGCAAGAGCCGGATTCTTATCTAATCTCAGTTCATAGCGGGTCAGGTATTGAAAAACTCATTCGGGCCATTGAGACCTCACTGCCACAGCCAAGAGTTGAAGTTAGAACTGTGCTTCCTTATGATCGAGGAGATCTAGTGAGTCAGATCCATGAACATGGGGAGATACTAAGTCAAGAGTATCTGCCTCAAGGAACATCGCTTCATGCCCTGGTTGATGGCTCACTAGCTCATGCTCTAGAGAAGTACCTTGTTAAATGAAACTTAAAGCGAGCGAAGAACGGCAGTTACCACGCCAAGAATCTCTGCCTGAGATCCATCCATTGGCTGGTACTCATCATTTGCCGGCATTAGCCAGATCTGGCCATTCTTTCTAGTAAAGGTCTTAACTGTTGCCTCACCATCAATCATCGCTGCAACAATTTCACCCTTATCTGCATCCTTCTGGGAGCGAATTACAACAAAGTCGCCATCACAGATCGCAGCATTGATCATGGAATCACCAACGACTTTCAACATGAAGAGATCGCCCTCGCCAACTAATGATGCTGGAAGCGGGAAGAGCCCTTCAACATTTTGTTCTGCAAGAATTGGACCACCGGCTGCAATGCGACCTACTAATGGAACGTTATGGACCTTCTCCGGCTTGATATCTTCAAATCTCTCATCACCTGGGGTTAGTACCTCTAAAGCTCGACCACGCGATGGGTCACGTCGGATCCAACCTTTCTGCTCAAGAGCTTCTAGTTGATACTTAACACTTGATGGGGAGGCGAGCCCTGCTGCTTCACCGATCTCACGCATGGAAGGGGGGTAGCCATGGGCCTGCATAGCCTCTTTGATCGCTACAAGGATCTTGGTCTGACGAGGGGTGAGGCCATTCTCATCAACTGGGCCATCGGGCAGTTCGGTCAGATTTGCAGGTCTCTTGCTCATGATCGGAGTTTAGAACAAAGTTGCGAAATAATCAAACAAATGTTCTAAAAAGACTTGTCGATGTCGGCGGCGGGGTGTATCTTTTCTCTTAGAACAGACGTTCGAAGAGTATCCCCACTTCTCGCCGATCTGATCTAGAAGTATCTGGAGAGAGAAGATGACGACAATCGCCATCAATCCCTGCCTTACTAAGGATGCTAGGCGCGTGAAATCCCCTATAAATCAAGGTCCAGCAGCGCTTCGACCAACCCCGCATGGTCGAGGGCTGACAAGGTTGGCAGTCATCTCTTCACTCTCCATCCTGCTTCTCTCAGGCTTTGCCGCCTTTGATGGCGCCACGGCGGGATCAAAGAGCCAATCCATCTCTAGCCCTTATATGAAGATCAGCGTAAGGCCAGGGGACACCCTCTGGTCGATTGCTGAGGGAATCTCCCCCGAGGCAGATAGGCGAGCCCTGGTGGCAGATATTTTGGAAGTTAATGATTTGAAATCCCCGAACCTCCAAGCCGGTCAGAAGATCTATATCCCGACACGCCCATAGGGTCTCAGTCTCTTTACCTATTGCAAACACTAAACCCTTGCTTTACTCTTACCCCTAGATATTGGGGTTGCTCTGCGATATGCTTCCATAAGTAGTGATTGGTCGCTAAGGCTCCATTACACCCAATATCGAGGAATTCCCAGGATTGAGAGGACGACACGCCGTGAACTGCCCCTTCTGCCGATATGAGGATTCCAGAGTCATCGACTCGCGTCCTAGTGATGAAGGAAGTTCAATTCGTCGCAGAAGAGAGTGCGCTCAATGCGGCTCTCGTTTTTCAACCTCAGAGACTGCAGTTCTCTCCATCATCAAGCGTAGCGGGGCTACTGAGCCCTTCAATCGCGAGAAGGTCATCAATGGCGTGCGCAAGGCCTGCCAGAACCGACCAGTAAATGATGATGATTTAGCCCTGCTGGCAATGAGAGTGGAGGACACCCTTCGCTCCACAGGACAGACCGAGATCGAAGCTCAAGAGGTGGGCATGGCAATCTTGCCGCCACTTCGAGAATTAGATGAGGTCGCCTACCTGCGATATGCCTCGGTATACCGTAACTTCTCTTCCCTTGAAGATTTCGAAGGCGAGATCGCTCTTCTCCGGGCCCTGCCGATCGAAAAGTTAGAGATAGAGAGCGAATCTCAAGTTGCCTCCCCGCAACTCAAATAAAAAAGTCCGATAAGTAGATGAGAGAAAAACTAAATAGAAATTAAGAAAAGTCAAGAAAACCAAAATTAAAAATTCAAGAAAAAACTGGAGAAAGAAGAAATGTCGGACACGGTAATCAATCGCCCATCGGAGAAAGCCAAGATGGATAAAGGCTTGAAAATGGAGCGGGTCTATACAACAGCTGGCGAGCACCCATATGAGAAAGTCAATTGGGAGAGGCGCGATGTGGTGCAGACCAATTGGAAGAGCGGAGAAGTGGTCTTTGAACAACGCGGTGTTGAGTTTCCGGATTTCTGGTCGGTAAATGCCTCAACCATTGTTTCCACTAAATATTTCCGTGGCGCGCTAGGTCATGAGAGTCGAGAGCATTCACTCAAGCAAGTTATTGATCGTGTGGTGCTTACCTATACCAAAGCTGGAAAAGAGCATGGTTATTTTGCAACGCCTGCTGATGCAGAAATCTTTGAACATGAGTTAACGTATATGCTGCTACATCAGATATTTTCCTTTAATTCACCAGTTTGGTTTAACGTGGGAACTTCAGCTCCGCAGCAAGTCTCTGCCTGTTTCATCCTCTCAGTTGATGACACAATGGAATCGATCCTTAACTGGTATCGCGAAGAGGGTATGATCTTCAAAGGTGGATCGGGGGCGGGCTTAAATCTCTCTCGTCTTCGCTCATCCAAAGAGCTCTTAAAATCAGGGGGCACTGCCTCAGGTCCGGTTTCATTTATGCGTGGCGCTGATTCCTCCGCCGGAACCATCAAATCAGGAGGAGCCACAAGAAGAGCTGCCAAGATGGTGGTTCTTGATGTCGATCATCCAGATATCGAAGAATTTATTGAGACTAAGGTAAAGGAAGAAAACAAGATTCGCGCGCTTCGCGATGCTGGTTTTGATATGGATCTTGGCGGCAAAGACATCATCTCGGTGCAATATCAGAATGCCAATAACTCAGTTCGAGTAAGCGATGAATTTATGCGCGCCTATGAAAATAACGCAAAGTTTGGTCTAACGGCCCGCTCAACTGGTGAGGTAATGGAAGAGGTTGATTCCCGTCAACTCTTTCGCAAGATGGCAGAGGCTGCTTGGGCCTGTGCCGACCCTGGAATCCAATATGACACCACCATCAATGATTGGCATACCAACTCTGAGACTGGGCGAATCAATGCCTCCAATCCTTGCTCGGAATATATGTCACTTGATAACTCCTCATGCAACCTAGCCTCTTTGAACCTAATGAAGTTTTTGAAAAGCGATGGTTCATTTGATGTCAAGAGCTTTGTTAAAGCAGTTGAGATGATTATTACTGCAATGGATATCTCAATTTGTTTTGCAGATTTTCCAACCGAGGCAATACGAGTAACCACTAGGGCTTATCGTCAACTAGGAATTGGGTATGCAAACCTTGGCGCGCTTCTTATGGCTTCAGGCCTTGCCTATGATTCAGAGGGCGGTCGCGCACTTGCTGGAGCAATCACCTCTTTAATGACTGGAACTTCATACCGCCGCTCAGCTGAGATGGCAGGAATTGTTGGTCCCTATGAAGGCTATGCCAGAAATGTAGCTCCACATACTCGAGTAATAAAGAAGCACCAGGCAGCCTCACTTTCGGTCAAATCTATCTCAACTCTTGATAGAGATGTTCTAGCTGAGGCTAATAAGCAATGGGATAGCTGCATTGCCCTGGGTGAGAAAAATGGCTGGAGAAATGCTCAAGCCTCAGTCCTTGCCCCAACTGGAACGATTGGGCTAATGATGGATTGCGATACCACTGGTATTGAGCCAGATTTCTCCCTCGTTAAGTTTAAGAAGATGGTTGGTGGGGGTTCTCTCCAGATCGTTAACCAGACCGTGCCACAAGCGCTAAAGAAATTGGGTTATGCCGAGGAAACTATCGAAGCCATTGTGGAATACATCGCAGCTAATGGCCATGTCGTTGATTCACCTGGGCTGAAGGTGGAGCATTACGATGTCTTTGATTGCGCTCTTGGAGCTAGATCGATTGCTCCCATGGGACATGTAAGAATGATGGCGGCCTGTCAGCCATTTCTTTCAGGGGCTATCTCAAAGACAGTAAATCTGCCTGCAGATGCCAGCGTTGAAGATGTGGAAGAGGTTTATTATGAGGGATGGAAGCTGGGGCTAAAAGCGCTCGCTGTCTATCGCGATAGTTGTAAAGTTGGTCAGCCGCTCTCTGATGCAAAATCTAAGAACAATGGCAAAGATGATCAGGTAAATACAGCTCCTGCTCCGGCAACTCGCAAGCGCCTACCAAAGTCTCGTCCTTCAAGAACCACCTCATTTTCCGTGGGTGGCGCTGAAGGTTATATGAACGCTGGGACTTATGAGGATGGTCAATTAGGCGAGATCTTCTTAAAACTTGGCAAGCAGGGTTCAACTCTGGCAGGTGTTATGGATGCCTTCTCAATTGCAGTTTCGATTGGCCTGCAATACGGAGTGCCACTAGAGACCTATGTATCTAAGTTCACCAACTCTCGCTTTGAACCAGCAGGAATTACCGATGATCCAGATATTCGTATGGCCCAATCCATGATGGATTACATCTTCCGCCGGCTAGCACTTGATTACCTGAGGTATGAAGAGAGAGCTGCCTTCGGGGTCTATACCGCAGCAGAGAGAGCAGCTGCCCTTGAAACCGCTGAGTATGCTCAAGTTGTCGAGGCTGAGGGTGAGGTAATCGAGGAAAGGAGTGATCCAGTAACACCCGATACTTCGCCAATACAGATAGGTTCTTCAACCGAGCTGCTAGAGAAGATCGCAGGGGTTAGATCCGATGCACCTCTTTGTGTTAGCTGTGGAGTAAAGATGCGCACCTCGGGTGCCTGCTATGTCTGTGAAGGTTGCGGCAATACTTCAGGATGTAGTTAAGAGATAAGAGGTTAGAGCAGATCTAAAAGAATCGAGATTAAATCGCTCGATTGTTTAGGTTCGTCTTGATGATATTTCTGTTCTCCTTGAATGCGGCGCGAACTAATTGGGCAGCTGTGGGCTTTTGGATAACTATTACTGGGGCAGGATCTGGCGCTCCTTGAGCATCCACTCCGGCAAGAGCCGCTGCGTACATAGCCATACATCCGATGCACATAGAGCAAGGCTAGAGGCTTAGTCTTAGAAAGTGCCAGAGGCGGGCAGAGCACTCTCTTGGGCCATCTGGCTATAAGCCCGCACAGGGCTGTGATTTCCCCAAAATCTATCCATGCCAAGGTGAGCAGAATCTTCGCGCCGGCATCATCTTGCGGTGCGCAAAACCCTTCTGACTACCGTGCTTCTAGTGGCTTTTCTAAACCCCGCTCATGGCGCTTGTGAGAATGAGACATGTATTGATGTTAAGGCCGATCAAGACAGCAACGAGGTGGTGATTACAGTGAAGAAGGGAAAGGTGGGGCATGAGGAGAGAACTTCACCAAAACCGAGGCCCACCTCAACTACCAAGCGCACCTGGATTCCATGGCTGCCAAAGCCAGTCACTGCTGTAAGACCGGCCTCTCAAGGACCAAGACCTTCACCAAAGCCAAGAGTAAAGCGAATTTCAGGTTCGCAGATAAGTGATCAAGTTAAGAGTTTGATTCCAAGGGGCGTAATCATCACTCAACCTTTAGATAACATCTTGGTAAACCAGAGCGTTAATTTTCTAACTAATACTCCAGCGCATTTCACTGCCGTTATTGTGGTTCTTGGCACCCCCATAACCATTCACTTGACTCCAGAGTTCTCCTGGGATTTTGGAGATGGCAATGACTTCGCCACGCGGCTGCCTGGAGCCCCATATCCCTTAATGCTCATTGAGAACACCTATAAAAGCTCTGGCCAAAAGAGAGTTGAACTGACCACCACTTGGAGCGGTTTTTGGCGAGCAGGGGCACTTAGCGCCCCAATTGATGGAGCCATTGTTCAAAAGGTGAGTAGGGATCTAGACATTAGGCCGGCCCGGGGTATCTACAGAGGCTAGTTATCAACATTTCTATCAACTTCAATATTTTAGGGTTTTACCTCCCCAGATGCTTGGCCCATGAGCACACTTACAACACCAAAAGATCTACTTTCCGCAGTTCCATTCTTGATCGGATTTAATCCGCAGGATTCCATAGTTCTATTGAGCCTTAAAAATGCCGCCATAGCTATGGCAATCCGTATTGATTTTCCCACTCAGATCTCAGGTGATGAGCTAAGAGTTCTCACCTCGCATTTATCAAGAGATAACGCTGAATCTGCTATCGCTATCTTCTATAAGAGCCCAATCGGTGAGAGTCAGAAGGAGGTCATCTCAGCAGTTCTTGCAGCCATTAGTGACTATGGACTTAGCCTGCGCGAGGTGATAACCGTTGAGCAAAACCGTTATCGCTCTCTGATTTGTGAAGATCAAGTCTGTTGCCCCGAAGAGGGAAATGAGCTGCCTGAGTTGATTGAATCAAGGGTTGCTGCAGAACAGGTTGCCGAGGGCAGGCCAATTCCTTATGCCACGCTGGAGCAATTAATTGAATCTATCTCAGCACTTGATGGTGATAAGGAACTAGTTGAATTGGTCAGAAAAGTAGATCAAATTGATTATGACCAGAATCTGCTACTGTCGCAGAGGCAAGGAGCCAGAGCGGTAAATGACTTTATAAAGGAGTTTGAAGAGCACGGTTTAGTGAAAGATAAGGAGCTAATTGCTCTGCTCTTAGTTCGTCTTAAGGACTTGCAGGTCAGAGATTACGCTTTGGGAAGTGTAGGTGCTGCAAGCCTAGATACTTGTTTCACTGCTTGGCGATTCTTACTTCGCCTTGCCCCAAAAGGCTATATCGCCCCGGTCGCTAATTTATTTGCAGCCGTTGCCTATGAACGTGGCGATGGTGCACTTGCCCAAAGGGCGTTAGATAGAGCAGAGCAAGATGATCCAACATATTCGATGAGCAAATTGCTCAGGCAAGTCTTCAGCTCGGGATGGGCCCCTAACTCATTTGCCCAGATGCGAAGTGAGCTACACCCCAAAATCTGTAGTGAGCTCTTCTCGGGTACTATCTAGAGATGATCATCGGCATTCCCAAAGAGATAAAGAACCATGAGTATAGAGTTGCCCTAACTCCTGCCGGGGCTCGAGAGTTTATTCGCGCAGGGCACGAAGTCCTGATTGAAAGCTCAGCCGGCCTTGGCTGCGCCATTTCAGATGATGATTACAAAAGCCTTGGAGCAACAATACTCTCCTCTGCAGATCAACTTTGGGCTGAATCTGAGTTAGTTCTAAAGGTTAAGGAGCCAGTTGCCGACGAGTATCACCGAATGAGAGAAGGACAAGTTCTCTTCACCTATCTTCATCTTGCGGCATCAAAGGAGTGTACGCAGGCGTTAATTGATAGCGGTATCACAGCAATTGCTTACGAGACAGTGGAGCTAGATGGCGCGCTTCCACTATTGGCCCCCATGAGTGAGGTGGCAGGTCGTATGGCTCCGCAAGTTGGGGCTGCAGCCCTACAAGCAAGTGCTGGAGGGCGGGGAGTATTACTTGGGGGAGTGCCTGGGGTAAGGCCTGGAAAAGTTTTGATTCTTGGTGGAGGAACTGCAGGTCTTGCTGCAGCCACTATTGCCCTTGGCATGAGAGCCGATGTGACTGTTATTGATTTGAACCAGAGCAGACTTGCACAAATTGATCAGATTTTTAATGGCGCTATTAAGACTCTAGTTTCCAATACCCATGAAATTGAACAAGAGGCTCTCATCTCAGATCTGATAATT
Source organism: Actinomycetota bacterium (assembly GCA_016870365.1). GTDB lineage: Bacteria > Actinomycetota > Actinomycetes > Nanopelagicales > Nanopelagicaceae > MAG-120802. Next base: position 11,708 of record VGBW01000009.1, read on the forward strand.
GGAGCAGTTCTAATCCATGGCGCAAAGGCTCCAAAGCTGATTAGTAATGAGTTGGTCTCTAAATCAAAGAAGGGCTCAGTTCTAGTTGATATTGCAATAGATCAAGGTGGTTGCTTCCAAGATTCCCGGCCCACCACTCACGCCGAGCCAACATACAAGGTCCATGAGAGCATCTTCTATTGTGTGGCAAATATGCCAGGAGCACTTCCCTTCACCTCAACCTATGCCCTTTCAAATGCCACCTTGCCTTACGGACTAGCCCTTGCTAATAAAGGCTGGAAGACAGCCCTTTCGCAAAACCCTGGCCTTGCTAAGGGATTAAATGTTCACAAGGGCCAGATCTATTACCAGGCTGTGGCAGATGCCCACGGCATGCCTAGCTCTGATATGGACTTTTCACTTTGATTTTTCTAATATCCGCCCTAGGTCAAGAGTTCCAGCATTAAGCCCCGGCTAACTGGACGGCAACCCTCCACCGCGGTGGGGTGCTCCGGGTGAGGACCTGGTCGATAGCAAGGCGCCATCGGCAAGTGCGGGTCTGACAATTGTTGGCAGGCCTTAGGCTCCAAATTTGCGAAAGGCAGGGAAAAAGTGAAAAGACTCCTTAGATTCATCCCATTACTTCTCACCGCTCTAGTGATCACAGCCTGTTCTTCATCAAGTGATGAGAGTTCCTCAGGTGAATCAACAACATGCACGCCAGAATCTCTTGCAACCGTTGAAGCAGGCGTTCTGACAATTGCCACCGGTGAGCCTGCCTACTATCCATGGGTCATCGATGATGCCCCAGAATCAGGCGAGGGCTTTGAAGCAGCAGTGGCCTATGCAGTAGCAAGCGAGCTTGGCTATGACCAATCAGCAGTCAAGTGGGTTCGCACCAGCTTTGACGCTGCAATTGCCCCAGGACCAAAGGCTTTTGACTTCAATCTCCAGCAATACTCAATTACCGATGAGCGCAAGCAGGTAGTTGACTTCTCATCTCCTTATTACAAGTCAAATCAAGCAATTGTCTCTTTCAAGGGAAGCAAGATTGATGGAGTCACTACTTTGCAAGGCCTGGCCGATGCTAAGGCCAAGTTAGGTGCGGCAGTTTCAACTACCTCACTTGATGTAATTGAGTCTCAATTGGGGCTAAAGGCCTCGGTATTTAACGATAACGCCGCCGCTGTTACTGCTTTGAAGAATAAGCAGATTGATGGCCTAGTTGTAGATCTTCCAACGGCTTTCTATCTCTCAGCCGTTGAAGTTCCAAATGGAATCATCGTTGGACAGATTGATGGCAGCGATTCAGGAGATCAAGGATTTGGTCTCTTGCTATCGAAGGATAATTCCATCACCTCATGCGTTTCAGGCGCAGTTGATTCCATTACCAATAATGGAACACTTCAAGCCATTATCGATAAATGGTTGACATCATCTGCAGGAGCTCCAGTACTTGGATAGTTGCCAAGAAAGGGCAAGCTTCTAAGCTTCTCTGATGGCTAAGAAATCGGGGCGTGGCTCTAACAGAGCTACGCCCTCCTCTTATGACTTTGGAGGCTCTTGGAGCCCAAGTGAGATCGAACTTACCAGGCGAACGGCAAGGAAGGCACGAAATCGAAAGAGTGCGCTCATTGCAGTTCTTTCAAGCTTCTTAGTTCTTGGAACTCTCGGTCTAGTCTTAGTTACCTCCCCTGGATGGGAAACCCTTAGAAATACTTTCTTCAAATGGGCCTATGGCGTTGAGATTCTGCCGAAAATACTTCTTGGTTTCACTACCAATGCCACTCTAACTGTCATCGCAGGAACTTCTGTAGCGCTAATTGGCTTAGCGATTGCACTCCTTAGAACCTCTAGATCTCCGGCTTTAACGCCATTTAGGCTGCTGGCCACAGTTTATGTCGATGTATTTCGTGGCATTCCCATGTTGCTGGTTATCCTTCTGGTTGGTTTTGGGGTTCCAGCTCTAGAGATAAAGGGTTTGACCAATAATGTCTTGATCTTGGGAACCCTTGCGGTGATCATCACTTACTCGGCTTATGTGGCCGAGGTTATTCGCTCAGGAATTCTTACCGTCCATCCCAGCCAGAGGGCTGCGGCCCGCTCTCTGGGATTAAGTAATTTTCAGACGCTTCGCCATGTAGTTCTTCCTCAAGCCCTAAAACGAGTCACTCCACCACTTCTCAATGATTTAGTGGCTCTCATCAAAGATACTGGTCTGGTTTCAATTCTGGGAGTTACTGATGCAGTAAGGGCGGCTCAGATTCAAACTGCAAAGACCTTTAATTACACCCCGTATGTGATGGCGGCAATCATCTTTCTTCTGGTGACAATTCCCTTGACTCGCTGGACTGACCGCATGCTTAGGAATTCATATGAGCGAGAAAATGCTGTAGGGCAAGCATGAGTCATCCAGTACTACAACTAGACAAGGTTCGTAAGAGTTTTGGAAGTGAGGTTGTTCTAGAAGATATCTCTTTTACAGTTCTTGAGCATAAAGCCACAGTCTTTATCGGTGCCTCTGGTAGTGGTAAATCAACACTACTGCGTTGTATTAACTTACTTGATCAAATAGATGATGGTCAGATTCTTCTTGATGGAGCAGATATTTCTGCAGTTGATATCAGTCCTGATCAGGTAAGAGAGAAGCTGGGGATGGTATTTCAATCCTTTAACCTCTTTCCGCATATGACAGTGCTTGAAAATGTGATACTAGCTCCCACTAAGGTGCAGAAGGTGGCAAAAGATAAAGCGATAGATGAAGCTTTAGAGTTATTGAAGAAATTTGGTTTGAATGAAAAAGCTGATCAATATCCAGATCGACTGAGCGGGGGACAGCAGCAGAGAGTGGCAATTATCCGCTCCCTTGCCAGACATCCTCGCCTTCTCTTACTTGATGAAATTACTAGCGCCCTAGATCCAGTCTTAGTCAATGAAGTCTTAAGCACCGTTAGAGATCTAAAGAGTGAAGGAATGACGATGGTGCTTGCCACTCATGAGATGGGTTTTGCAAAACAAGTTGCCGATGAGCTCTGCTACTTGCATCAGGGACGAATTCTGGAGTCGGGAGAGCCGAAGAAAATCTTAGAAAGCCCTAAGAAGAGCCAAACGAGGGAGTTCTTGCGCCGCCTCCATCAGGCCGGCCGATTGTAAATAGGCTGGACTTTTTCCTAATTCTTGCTCTAGAGTAAGCCCCGGGTCACGAGTCTTAGTTCATAGCCCCGGCTAACTGAGCGGCAACCCTCCACCGCGGTGGGGTGCTCCGGGTGAGGACCTGGTCGATAGCAAGGCGCCATCGACAAGCGCGGGTCTGCATCACAGTTGCCAGGCCCCTTAGTTTAGGGAGGTTTAACTCGTGTCATCTTTTTCCGTAACCGATTCTCACTTTGAAACTCGTCAAGTCCATGCTGGACAAGTTCCGGACCCAACTACCGGAGCAAGGGCGCTGCCTCTCTATCAGACCACCGCATATCAATTCCGCGACACTAAACATGCTGCGGATTTATTTGGTCTGGCAGAGCTCGGCAATATCTATACCCGCATCATGAATCCCACCCAAGATGCAGTGGAGCAGAGAATCGCATCTCTAGAAGGTGGAGTGGCAGCTCTGCTTCTGGCCTCAGGGTCGGCAGCGACAACATTTGCAGTTCTTAACGTTGCCCAAGCCGGAGACCACATAGTCTCATCGCCATCGCTATATGGCGGTACCTACAATCTCTTTCATTACACATTGCCAAAGTTCGGCATCGAGGTCACCTTCGTTGATAATCCTGAGGATCCCGAGAGCTGGAAGAAGGAGATACGCCCAAATACCAAGGCTTTCTTCGGTGAGACGATAGCTAATCCGAAGAACGATATCCTAGACATTCAAGCCGTATCTGATGTCGCTCATAGAGCCGGAGTGCCGCTAATTGTTGATAACACCGTTGCCACCCCATTTCTGATTCGCCCCATCGAACATGGCGCAGATGTTGTGGTTCACTCAGCAACGAAGTTTCTCTCAGGCCATGGAAATGTAGTGGTTGGAGCAATCGTTGATGCTGGAAAGTTTGATTATGCAAAATATCCAGAGCGCTTCAAGGATTTCAACCAGCCAGACCCAAGCTATCACGGCATCGTTTATGCCCAAGCACTTGGAGTGGGTTCTGCTTTTGGAGCGAATCTGGCATATATCTTTAAGATTCGCCTGACCTTGCTTCGTGACATCGGAGCAGCTGTTGCGCCATTTAATGCTTGGCTCTTGGCTCAAGGCCTTGAGACGCTCTCAATCAGACTCGAGCGCCATGTCGACAACGCCTTAGCAACTGCTAAGTGGCTGGAGACCCATCCTCAGGTATTAGAGGTTAACTATGCCTCACTGGAATCATCTCCTTGGAATAAGTTAGCTAAGAAATATGCTCCCAGGGGCAGTGGATCAGTTCTCTCCTTTGAAATAAAGGGTGGAATTGAAGCTGGCAGGAAGTTCATCGATTCCTTAGATATCTTCTCTCATGTGGCAAATATCGGTGATGTCAGATCTCTTGCCATCCATCCAGCATCAACTACTCATTCTCAGTTAAGTCCAGAAGAGCAGCTAAGCGCTGGAGTTACTCCAGGCCTGGTTCGCCTCTCCCTGGGGATTGAAAATATCGCAGATATCAAAAAAGATCTTGAAAAAGCTTTCGCTGCGGCGAAGTAATTCCTAGAACTCAATAAAATGGCGATTACCGAGGCCATCACTGGAGCATGGCTAGAGTTCCATGATCCGGGGCAGCGCCGTTTTCATGAACTGGGTGATCTCCAATTGGAGTCAGGTGAAGTATTGCCTGATATCACAATTGCTTATCAAACTTGGGGCGAGCTAAATAGTGATAGGTCAAACGCGATCCTAATCAATCATGCGTTAACTGGATGGTCTGATGTCACCGCTTGGTGGCCACAGATGGTTGGCGCAGGCTTGCCCTTTGATAGCGAGAAATACTTCATCATCTGTCCCAATGTCATTGGGGGATGTCAAGGAAGTACTGGAGCTTCATCGCTTGCACCCGATGGCAAGCGATGGGGTTCAAGGTTTCCATACCTAACAGTTCGCGACCTGGTACGGGCTGAAGTTGAGTTATCGAATCAATTAGAAATCCCTGGCTATGTATTGGCAGTTGGGCCATCATTAGGGGGGATGCGCTCGCTTGAATGGGCGATTGAATACCCAGATCGCATCGGAGCCATTTGCACTATTGGATCTTCTGCAGTGGCCACCGGTGATCAGATTGGAACTTGGAGCACCGAGATTCACGCGATCAAAGCTGACCCATATTTCAACGGCGGGGATTACTATGAACAGGCAATTGGCCCTGTTGAGGGAATGGGCATAGCTCGCAAGATCGCTCATCTCTCCTATCGAACCGAATATGAGATGGATACTCGATTTGGACGGGACCTACAAGGAGATGACACAGGTCGCTTTGCGGTGACCTCCTATCTCGACCATCAGGCCCTCAAGTTGCAACGCAGATTTGATGCCAATACCTATATAACACTGGAGTCGGCGATGATTTCCCACGATATTGGTCGCGATCGGGGAGGAGTCGCAGCAGCTTTGGCCGCTGCCCAAGTTCCGATCGTCGTTGTCTCTATCGACACAGACCGGCTCTTTCCGCCCCGCTTGCAGGAGGAAATTGTGGAACTCACCCCCACTGCCCGACCCTTGAGGCGAATTTCCTCACCCTTTGGACATGATGGATTCCTGATTGAGGTTGAGAGCGTAGGCCAGATAATCCGTGAATCTCTCCAATTAGCCCACGCGGAGTAAGGAATAAAGTGGTTCGGATGTGCATTTACCTCTGTGGACAATTTATAATATAGCCATAGCCAAATCCCCTAAAGGCTAGAAGCAAATGAAGTTCTGGCAGTTCGTCAACTTAAAGCAAAGGACTAATTCGTGGCTCTATCTAGGGCGCCCAAAAATGCAACTAAGAAGAAGAGCGCTGCAAGAAAGAGCATGAAGAGCGCCGTTAAGAGTTCGCATAAGAAAGGTAAGAAGGGCGCTAAATCAAAAGGCCCCAGGTTATTCCCCACTAAAGCAGAGCTAGAGGCGATGAGGCTTGCAAGAGAGGCTCAAGCAAAGCCAGCCGAGAAGAAAGGTCGTCGTCTCTTTCCAACCAAGGCAGAGATAGAGGCGGCAAAGGCTGCAGCTGCTGGAATTGGCAAACCAGTAGGAAAGAAAGTCATTACAAGAATTGATGGAGAAGATGTTGAGCTAGAAGATGTTGAGCTAGCAGATCTTGAGAAGTTGGTTGCCGAGACTGGCGAAGAGGCGGCTGAAGGTGCAAGTGATGTTCGCGTAGTTATTCTAACTGAAGAAGCGAAGAAAGAGGAAGGTGAGTTCACCCTTAAGGATTCTGAGGAAGATGATGCGCCACCGCAGACAGTTCTCACAGCTGGCGCCACCGCAGATCCAGTTAAAGATTATCTAAAGCAGATTGGTCGAGTAGCCCTGCTAAATGCCGAACTTGAAGTTGAACTTGCGATGAGAATTGAAGCTGGTCTATTTGCTGAAGCAAAATTAAGTTCAGGCGAGAAGATGGAGCGCTCGTATAAGCGCGAGCTTGAATGGATTGCAGAAGATGGCAAGCAGGCTAAGAACCATCTACTTGAAGCTAACTTGCGCCTGGTAGTCTCTCTTGCCAAGCGCTACACGGGACGAGGCATGCTATTTCTTGATCTAATTCAAGAGGGGAATCTTGGTCTAATTCGAGCAGTAGAGAAATTCGATTACACAAAGGGCTATAAGTTCTCGACCTATGCCACCTGGTGGATCCGCCAGGCAATTACTAGAGCAATGGCCGATCAAGCAAGAACGATCCGTATCCCAGTCCACATGGTTGAAGTCATTAACAAACTTGCCCGCGTCCAGCGACAGATGCTCCAAGATCTAGGTCGCGAACCGACCCCAGAAGAGTTGGCTAGAGAACTAGATATGACACCAGAGAAAGTCGTCGAAGTCCAAAAGTATGGCCGCGAACCAATCTCACTTCACACCCCACTTGGCGAAGAGGGAGATTCAGAGTTCGGCGATCTAATCGAAGACTCCGAAGCAATCGTCCCGGCCGATGCGGTCTCATTCACACTTCTTCAAGAACAACTCCACTCAGTTCTCGACACACTCTCAGAGCGCGAAGCCGGCGTTGTTGCGATGCGCTTCGGCCTAACTGATGGGCAACCAAAGACCCTCGATGAAATCGGCAAGGTCTATGGCGTAACCCGCGAACGTATCCGCCAGATCGAATCCAAGACGATGTCCAAGCTGCGCCACCCATCTCGTTCGCAAGTCCTTCGCGATTACCTAGATTAGAATTATCGAATGGAAGAGCGCCCGAAGATCTTCGTAAAGCCAAATGGCTCAATCCGAGTAACTGGCGCTGTCGACTTCGTCGATGCCGATGGAAATGTCATAGAAACTAAGGAGAACTTTTCGCTCTGCCGCTGCGGCCACTCAGAGGAGAAGCCATTCTGCGATGGATCACATCGAGAGGTTGGGTTTCAGGGTTAATTAGACCCATATCAAAATTCGAGAGAGGAGCCCATCCTTAGTCCTCGCTATGTATCAAGGTGTAAACCTCCACAAGCTTGTCTTTGGAGGATAGTCCTTGCCCTAAAAGTTGTCTCGAGTGGGAGAATGGCTAAGTGTTTGAGTTCATCGAGTGGATACTTCGCTTCGCCACCGATCCTCTGACTATTTGGACTATCACTCTAGCTCTATCAATCTTTCTTTTCCGCCGAAGAAATTCAAAGTTTAGGAGATCAGTCTTAGTTGCTTTCCTATTCTTTTCAATCCTTCTAAGCAGTCCTTTTGCGTTGTATGTTGCAAGCCGGCCGCTGGAGAATTTTGCCCTCAATCAATTCAGATTCGCCGATGCCAGCTTGCGAGATCATATTCCGTGCAGCGAATATGAGGGAGTGATTGCACTTGGTGGCGTCATTCTAAATGCTGATTTCGATGAAGTAACTGGGATTCAACTAACGGCGGGGGCAGAGCGGGTAACTGAGCCAGTTCGCCTCTTAAAGCTATGTCCTGAATTTAGGCTGGTTTATACCTCCTTTGGTAAGGAGATTGAAGATGGAGTTGGGGAGAGTGAGCTGGCGAGAGATCTATGGGTGGGGCTGGGTGTTCCAAAGTCAAAAATAATCATTGAAAATGGCTCGACCAACACTAGAGAAAATGCAATTGAGACTAAGAAGCTACTCGAGGTAGAGCGAAAGTGGTTACTAGTTTCATCGGCTACTCATCTCAAGCGAGCCTATGCAACTTTCACAAAAGCTGGCGTGAAGGTAGACCCGATTGCTGTTGATTACATCTTCTCGCAGCGCCCTCCAATTTGGTCATTTGCGCCGCTATCCACTATTCCCGGTTGGCAAGGCGTTGTGCACGAATATGTAGGTAGGATCTATTACTCGCTTAGAGATTGGACTTGAGAGTGGTGAATAGTGGGGTGCTTTGGCAAGCGTATGCGATAAGGATTGAGAGTACTGAGCCGAAGTCTGAATACGATGTTTGCATCATCGGCGGCGGGTTTAGCGGGTTATGGAGCGCGCATCATCTCCTTGCGCTCGATCCAACTCTAAGGATTGCCATCTTTGAGGCGTATGAATTTGGATTCGGTGCAAGTGGTCGAAATGGTGGTTGGGCATCGAGTGAGTATCCGGTCTATAGGAGGTCATTGATTGCAAGGATTGGCGAGGCAAGAACCAATCAATTATTTGAAGCTCTAGATTCAGCGATCGATGAAATTGGGGGATTTGCTGATGAAAGCGTTGGGTTCACAAAGTCTGGAAGCCTTTACTTTGCGCGAAATGATGCGCAAGTATCGCGTTTAAGAGAGCGCGTTGATTCAAGTCATTTGTGGCTATCAGCGAGTGAAGCTAAGGCGAAGTTGAATGTTGATGGAATCAAGGGAGCGCTCTTCAATCCGAACTGTGCGACCATCAATCCTTTCAATCTCGTTAGCTTGTTGATTAGGGATGTAGCGAAGCGTGGGGCTGAACTTTTCGAAAGTTCTTTCGCGACCGCTGTAGGGGGCGGGGTCTTGGTCAATAACGCCCACATCGCCGCCCCAGTTGTAATCCAGGCGACCGAGGCCTTGGGCAGCGCAGACCGGGAGTTCATACCGCTGTATTCTTTGATGGTTGCGACTGAGCCTTTAAGTGGTTCGATTTGGAGTGAGCTTGGTAATTCATCGAGGATTACCTTTGCTGAGGCTTTGCATATGGTCAATTACGCCCAGCGCACTTTGGATAACCGAATCGCAATCGGCGGCCGGGGCGCTACTTATCCCTTTGGATCAAAGTTAAGTGTTGCCAAGGAGAAGACCGAAAAGGTGCACGCGACAATTCGCTCGCTATTAATTTCATGGTTTCCCATTTTGAAAGATGTGAAGTTCACACATGCTTGGGGTGGGGCAGTAGCAATTACTCGAAATTGGGAGCCTTATCTGCAATTTGATAAATCATCTGGCTACGGCCGTCTTGGTGGCTATGCTGGAGATGGCGTAACTATGAGTTATTTGGCCAGCAAAATATTGGCTCAACTAATTGCTGGCAAGGAGAGTGATTTGACTAATCTGCACTTTGTTAACCAGAGGATCAGAAAGTGGGAGCTGGAGCCACTTCGTTACTTAGCAGTTAACTCTCTAGTTAAGTTAAGCGGCGTTTCAGATAGAGAGGAAGCTAGAACTGGTAGACCAAGCCTGGTATCAAAGATTATCTCGCCGCTAATTCTGCGCTAAGACGCTCTGTCTCATCATCGATGCGAGCAGCAGCGCTTGCTAGGCCATCTTGGTATTTCTTGGCATGGTGAGCACAGAAGAGTAATTCAAATCCATTAGACATGACCGCACGAACATAAGCCTGAGCACCACAGCGGTCACAGCGATCAAGGGCGTTAAGGGGCGTTGAGGTAAGCAATAGATTCTCGGTCATTTCTGGCTCATCTTTCCTAACTCGTTTCGTCCTAGAGGAACATCAAACCACCCTGGCTTATTCCCCGCAGGTCGAAATCGGTATTTCTTCTCACAATTAATGACTCTCTTCGCTGGAAAAATGAAATTCTCACCCTTTTCGGCGCGTATTGACAGCCGCTTTTGATCTCGTAGATACCCTTGCCCATCGTGGTAGAGACTCAAGGCGCGGAACAAGTGCGTAGTGTAGAGAAGTCTTACTCGGCCAAAGATCTCTCAGTATTAGAAGGTCTTGATGCGGTTAGAAAACGGCCCGGGATGTATATCGGTTCAACCGATGGTCGCGGCCTTATGCACTGCCTCTGGGAGATTATTGATAACGCCGTTGATGAGTCCTTGGCAGGATATTGCAAGAAGATTGAGATCAATTTAGAGAAAGATGGATCAATTGAAGTCCATGATGATGGACGGGGAATTCCGGTTGATAAGGAACCAAAGACTGGGCTTACTGGCGTCGAAGTTGTGATGACCAAACTGCATGCAGGTGGAAAATTTGGCACTAGTTCATATTCGGCAACCGGTGGCCTTCATGGAGTTGGAGCATCTGTGGTAAATGCCCTGGCATCACGTCTTGATGTTGAAGTAGATCGTGATGGAAAGATTTATTGGATGTCATTCAAGCGGGGAGTTGCTGGAATATTTGATGGAGATGGACCAAATGCTCAATTCGAACCTGAATCAGGGCTTCGCATCATCGGAAAGGTTTCATCGAAGATAACTGGGACTCGAATTAAGTGGTGGTCAGATAAACAGATATTCATAAAGGATGCCCAACATGATCTAGAGGAGATCTACACTAGAGCCCGTCAAACCTCTTATCTAGTACCAGGCCTTACTCTGCTTGTTAATGATAATCGCACTAGTAAAGAGAGCTCAGAAACCTTCTTTCACAAGGGCGGGATCTCTGAGTATTGCCACTTCATTCAGCCAGATCAGGCAGTGGGTGATGTAATCCGCTTGACTGGTCAGGGTCATTACCAAGAGAGGGTTCCAGTATTAGATGAGAAGGGCCATCTTGAGCCACAAGAAGTTGAGCGAGATATGGACGTTGATATCGCCATCAAATGGGGAGATGGCTATGAGAGCACCCTTCGCTCCTTTGTAAATATCATCGCGACTGCGAAGGGTGGAACCCACGTTCAAGGCTTCGAGAGGGCATTGGTAAAGACCTTCAATGAATTCCTGCGCGTAAAAGGGGCATTAAGGAAGAATGAGCCCGATGTCATCAAGGAAGATATCCTCGAAGGCCTAACCGCGGTTATAACGGTGCGGATGCAGGAGCCACAGTTTGAAGGTCAAACTAAAGAGGTTCTAGGAACTCCTGCAGTAACAAGAATTGTTACTCAAGTAGTATCAGAGGAACTTAAGAAGTTCTTTACTTCCACCAAGCGAATTGATAAGGCCAATGGGTCTTTAGTATTGGAGAAAGTTGCTAACGCTGCAAGGACTCGTATTTCATCCAGGGCCCATAAGGAGTTGCAAAGACGAAAGAGCGCCCTTGAGAGCTCATCACTTCCAGCCAAACTATCTGATTGTCGTTCAGGAGATGTCTCACGCACCGAGCTCTTTATTGTTGAAGGCGAGTCAGCACTTGGCACCACTAAGGCTGCCAGAAACTCTGAATTCCAAGCAATCTTGCCCCTAAAGGGGAAGATATTAAATGTGCAGAAAGCATCGCTATCTCAGATGCTAGATAACGCGGAGTGCGCAGCAATCATCCAAGTAATCGGCGCAGGATCTGGGAAGTCGTTCACTCTCGAAGATGCTAGATATGGAAGAGTTATTCTGATGTCAGATGCTGACGTTGACGGAGCTCACATCAGATGCTTGATGCTTACCCTGCTCTATCGCTATATGAAGCCCTTGATCGATGATGGACGAGTATTTGCTGCGATTCCACCACTTTATCGCATTGAAGCAATTGGCGGGGGAGGCAAGAAGGCAGAGGTTCATTACACCTACTCCGATGATGAGATGAAGAAGTTATTAGCAGACTTGAAGAAACAAGGAAAGCGATGGAAGGAGCCACTGCAGCGCTATAAAGGCCTAGGTGAGATGGATGCCGATCAGCTCCGTGAGACAACTATGGATCCTGATAGGCGCACACTTAGAAGAATTACCATAAAGGATGCTGCCGCTGCCGAGAAGGTGTTTGAGCTTTTGATGGGTAATGAAGTAGCCCCGAGGAAAGAATTTATCGCAACTAGTGATATTGATCGCGAGAGAATCGACGCTTAAGCAATTAGCGTGCGCCGGGCTGTGGCGTATTTAGCGCTCACTTCACTTAGCTCATCTGATACTTGACTTCTTAGGGCCTCCTCACTCTTTAGTAGCGCTGTGAGCTTGGAGATGGTGGCTTTTAGCTCTCTAGCTTCGGCATCCAATTCAATTTTTGACATCTTAGTCAACCTTCTAAGTGGCATATCCAATATGTAGGTGGCTTGTTCATCGCTTAACTTCAAGCCCTTAATCAGAGCTTCCTTTGCCTCATTGCCATCATCGCTACCTCTAATAATCTTTACTACCCTATCGATATCGATAATGGCCTTCAACAAACCTTCAACGAGACCTAATCGAGCAGAAGCTTTGGCCTTTCGAAAGTTTGATCTCCTGGTTACCACCTGAATGCGGTGATCGATAAATACTTGAAGCAGTTCCTTCAAGCCCAGAGTCCGTGGCTTGCCATTTACTAGCGCAACTGCGTTGATGGAGAAGGCATCCTCAAGGGGGGTGAGTTTATAAAGGTTTTCTAACACCGCCTCTGGCTCAAAGCCATTCTTAACTTCAACAACCACCTTAGTTCCCGATTGACCATCGCTTAGATCGACGATGTCTGAGATGCCTTGAATCTTCTTGGACTTGACTAGCTCGCTGATACGCTCAACAACTTTTTCAGGTCCGATGTTAAACGGCAGTTCAGTGATGGTTATTCCAGATTTGCGGGCGCTAACTTTGCCAACTTCAGCCTTAGCGCGAACCTTAAATGCCCCCTTGCCACTTTGGTAGGCCTCACGTATGCCCTCTTTACCAATGATTCTTCCCCCCGTTGGAAAATCCGGAGCAGGGATGAACTTCATTACCTGCGCAAGGGTGGCGCTGGGGTTTTCAATGAGATGCTTAGTGGCCCTAATTACTTCACCTAAATTATGTGGCGCCATATTTGTTGCCATTCCAACAGCGATACCAGTTGCGCCATTTACTAAGAGATTAGGAAAAGCTGCAGGTAGTACCAATGGTTCTAAAATCTGACCATCATAATTCGCGCCAAAATCGACAGTATCTTCATCAGCTTCCTCAACCATCATTAGGGCAGCACTTGCCAGTCGTGCTTCGGTATAGCGCATTGCAGCAGGGCCAGCATCAAGGGAGCCGAAGTTTCCATGGCCGTCAACTAATGGCAGACGCATCGAAAAATTCTGTGCCATGCGAACTAGCGCATCATAAATCGCTCCATCACCATGGGGATGTAACTTACCCATCACCTCACCAACAACTCGCGCGCTCTTAACATGCCCTTTATCTGGTCGAAGTCCCATCTCAGACATCTGATGGAGGATTCTGCGATGAACTGGCTTTAATCCATCACGGGCATCAGGAAGAGCTCTGGAGTAAATAACAGAGTAGGCATATTCAAGAAATGAATCAGACATCTCAGATGAGACATCGATATCAAGAATTTTTCCTGGAAACTCTCCAGGTTTGGCGGATGCAATCTTCTTGCTTGAGCCCTTGCTTGAACCTGTTTTAGCCATGGGCACGATTCTGCCAAGTAAAGTATGGATTACTCGGGATTGACGCTCGGCCTAGCTCCGATAGTTGCGACACACCCACTGGCTAGTGAATTACCAGCCCTTAGAGATGATTCTAAATCCTTAGATTCAATCCATCTTCCAATAAACCCAGCAGCAAATGCATCTCCTGCTCCTGTGGAATCGATTGCAGTAATTGGCTTAATTGGCGAATCTATTATTTCCTGGCCTCTTAACCTACCCATCGCCCCTTTCCTGTTGGCTGTTATGACCACTGTTTCAACATCTTGTGAGAGCTGCTCAAGAGCGGATTTAGTATCACTTTGGCCAGTTAGAAACTCTGCCTCAGCCTCGTTCATAATCAATAGATCCATCAATTGGGTCCTGGCCCGACATATTTCTGGTCCCAGATTACTCATTACTCCGACTGATCCGGGATTGAAAAAGATCTTTACATTCGCCTTCCGTATCTGGTCAATCATTCTAAGGACCCCATCTTGAGAGAGGGGATTGAAGAGGGAATAGCCTGAGAGAAAAACGGCATCAAATCTAGATAAGTCAGGCAGATCTATTTCGCTAAGACCTGAATTTGCTCCTCGATCGGGAAACATTGAGCGTTCTCCATTTTGATCAACTAGGACCACGACAATCCCAGTTCTATGTCCACTTAAGAATTCTCGCTTGAATTCAATATTCCAAGTATCAAGTTGATTGGCGATCACTTGCCCTGCAGCATCATCTCCAAGCCGACAGACATAAAAGACGCTATGGCTAGTAGATGCCAGCCATGTGGCAGTATTTGCCGCAGCTCCGCCTGCATGGGTTGAGATTTGAGAAATAGTGTCACTACCTAAATACATTGGCCCCTGCATTCTTACTATTACATCAAGCATGGCATCGCCGATACAAAGGATTCGAGCCATGATTAACTCATTGCTACTGCAATCTGAGCTGCTAGAGCAGCATTTGCTTTGATTATCTCAATGTTCACCCTTAAAGATTCGCCCTTAGAGTTGGCATGAAAATATTCCAGGAGGAATGGGGTAACATCTTTTCCAATTACTCCATCAGCTTTCGCCCTAGCAAGACCATCTTGCAGCAGTTGATCGTGAAGTGATTTCTCCATCTCTTTACTAACAGGATTTGCCACGATCAGAGCGCTCTGATTTGTTGCCACATCCCCTCGCGCTCTCCAAATTTGGGCAATCTCTTGAGCAGAATCTGCCCTGTATTCTAGCTCAAAGCCAGAGTCAGTGAGATAAAAGCCCGGGAATCTATTTGTTTTGTAACCAAGAATTGGTACCGATAGCGTTTCAAGTCTTTCTAAAGTGGCGCTCACATCAAGTATTGATTTAGCTCCAGCGCAAACGATTACGACCGGCGTATTTGCCAAGGCAAGTAGGTCTGCTGATTCATCCCAGCTCTGCCAAGCCTCACGATGAACACCGCCTAGCCCTCCTGTGGCAAAGAGTGAGATACCAGCCAAGTGAGCAATATGGGATGTGGCAGCAACTGTAGTTGCTGCGCTCTTCTTCTTACTAGTAATTATCGCCAAGTCTCTTATTGAAGCCTTAACGATATTCTCATCACTTGCTACGCGCTCTAATTGATCATGCTCAAGGCCTACATGAATTTGCCCGTCAAGGATTGCGATGGTTGCTGAGGTTGCACCAGATTCGGTCACAATCCTTTCTACCTCCAAGGCGATCTCAAGATTCCTAGGTCTGGGCAGGCCATGACTGATAATTGTCGACTCCAGAGCTACTATTGGGCTCTTATCTTTAAGGGCATTAACTACTGTTTCCGAGTATTTGATCATTAGAGGTCAAGGTTACTGGAAAGATAGGCGTGTGGCCTACCTGCTTTCAGATCTATCACAATCTATCTTTGCAACACTTGGGGTTTCCAAGTGTGTTAACTCTCTCGGGATTACTAAGAATGAGGGTCAAAGAGAGTGTCTACTTTTAGTAGATGGCATGGGAATTAATGCTCTGGAGCTTGTAAGAAAAGATTTGCCAGTATTTTCGCAATTAAGAGGCTTTGACCAATTACAAGCAACTTTTCCTTCAACGACTTCGGCAAGTTTGACCTCCCTTGGTACCGGTTGTGCTGTTGGAGTTCATGGAATGGTTGGCTACACCATGAGAATTCCTAATAGTGGCAGCCCCGATCGTTTATTGAATGCTCTCAAGTGGGATGAACGAGTAGATCCTTATATATGGCAATCAGAGGCGACTCTATTTGAGCGGGCAAAGAAGGAGGGAATCAAAGTCTCTCACATTGCAGCAAAGCGATATCAAGAGACTGGCTTTACAAGAGCTGCCCTTCGTGGCGCTGATTACTATGGGGTTAATCAAGTAGATGAGATGGTAGATCAAGCAAAGAGTGCGCTAAGTACTTACAAATCATTTGCTTATCTCTATATTGATGATGTTGATAGTGCCTCACATCGTGATGGCATGGGCTCTGAGAAATTTCACTTTGCCATGTCGAAGAGCGCAGAATTGGTATTGAAACTTGTAGAGAACCTGCCTAAGGGAACACGGCTCTGGGTTACATCAGACCATGGAATGATCAATCGGGATGACTTTGTAGTTCTGGGCAAGGAAAATGATTTACTTAGGAATGTGGCCTTGCTTGGGGGCGAACCTAGAGTGCGCTATCTCTATCTGAAGCCAGGCTCCCTAGATGAAACCAAGTCACAATGGCAGGAGTTCTTTGGAGAGAGAGTAACTCTCTATACCCGTGCGGAGGCAACTGCCCTGAATCTCTTTGGCCCCCAGGTGCTAGTAAAGAACCTGGATCGAATTGGTGATTTGATTGCTATTGCCAATTCTGAGTTCATCATGGTCGAGCCCGATCGCGAAGAACTGCAACTATCTATGGTCGGACACCATGGGGGAATTACTCAAGCCGAGTTAGCAATACCTCTATTAAGCGCTGATATCTAACGCTCCTCCTCTTCTTCATCCTTCTTCCTTCCTCGACCAAACATAATGTCATCCCAGGATGGAATTGAAATCCTCTTAGTTACTCCATCCTTCTTAGCATCAGGAGCGATTTCTTGTGGATCATTTGGCTCATCACGAAGGTTTGGATTAGTCCTGACCGCAACTAAGCGTGGTGGTTTGGGAGACTCTCCATCCATAGGGAATAAAACGCCGTGATCACTTAGTCGATCACTTCTAGAGTTAGCCTTTTGGAAAGTTTCTTCGCCGTTTATCCATCTGGCGCCATCATCTCTTGAATGCAGAGTTCGCTTACTTGCATCAAAGATCCAAGTTGCCTCTGATTGTCCATCTCTTGAAGGATAGGTAAGCACTAGATGCCAAGTTCCATCATCTAGTCTCCAGGTTCTCCAAGAGATCTGATTCATATTGACCCCACGAGGAGCCAGACGTTGAATTACCAACTCAGAGAGTCGGAGTGCTGTGCCTTTTGGTGAGGCTTTCTCCGCCAACTCAATTATCCATCCACGCTCTTGCAAGATAGGACTGGCATAGCGCTCAACTTTCTCAATTGAAAGACCTGAGATGCGAGCAACTTCAGCAAAACTCTCACCAGCTCTAAGTCGAGATTGTATCTCTTTGATGGAAAACTGTGGAGCGCTATCAACTACGCTAGCTAAACGACGCTCATTGATTGCAGCGCGCAGAGTATCGCTAACTCGTAGCGAGAAATGATTTCCCTCACCGTCACTTAGCTCTAGATGCTCTCCATCTTGCGAGCGAGCGATAAAGCGCAAGTCAGTCATAGGCAAAGATTGCCACAAGATTAGTGAAATCTATGGGAAATTAGGCTTAGAGTTGAATTACTTTGGCCTTCCAGAGCCTAAGAAATGGCAGAAGAGATAGCAGGGCAATCAAAATACAGGCAACTGGCACTACGAATGCTACAGTTGAGCCGTATGTGTCAATGATGTATCCAGTAATTGCTGTAGGAATGGCCCCGCCCAGGTTCAGCGCAGAGATTGACCACGCCAGAACTTCGGTAGTGCGCTTGGGACCAACTGAGCGCTCAGCGACAGTAAAACCTGCTGTTAGCAGCGGAGCGATTGCCAGCCCATTGACGAATAGCGCCATAGCCATAATTGTTAAGTCGCCCGTAAATATTTGTGCAGCCATCAATATAGGAGCAGTCAGCAGAGCCAGAGCAAAGATCGAGATGATGAATCTGCGTGCTTCATTTATCTTCCAATGTATTGATCCGCTAACGAATGCCGATATTCCAGAGCTAAAAGACCAGATCGCGACGAAGAATCCGCTATGTTCGCGAACTCCAAATTCATCAAGATAAGCCACGATTACTAACCCAGTTCCCCCAAAGAATGCTCCGCACATCATCATGGGAATAAATAGCGCTTGAACAAAACGATCCCTAATGAGCAAGGGGTGATCATCACCTAATTGACGCGGATGAGCCGGGGGTTGTGTACCTCTTTGAGTCAGAAAAAGCAGTGCTCCAACAGCAACAAAGCCCATAGCAGTGAATATCGCAGCCTCTGGGAAGAAGTAGGAGGCGGTGATAGCAGTCAGTGCAGGTCCGCTTGTGTAAATAACTTCATCAACTAAGGCCTCAAAGGAGTATGCGGTGTCAATTAACTTCCTATCATCACCGATGACATGAATCCAACGGCGTCTGACCATCTGACCTGAGCCTATGACAAAGCCCTCAAAGATTATCGCCGAGGTAAACCAACTCCAGTTTGGGGCATCGCTTTTTACTAGATAGACAAACAAGCCTAGAAAAAATAAATGAACTGGTGCGGTTATAGCAAGGACTCTATTTTGACCAAATTGATCTGCTGCCCTGGACCAAAGCGGTGTCGCTACTGATAGGACCAGCGATGCCACCATCGATAGCCCCCCTGCCAATGAGTATGAGCCGGTTTCAGCAACCACGAAGAGGACGATTGCGATGTAGAGCATGGAGATGGGCATACGCAAGATAAAGCCTGCTAGAGAAAAGTTCCAACCTCCGGGCACAGCAAATAATCTCTTATAGGAGGTGAGCATGATGGGCAGTCTACTTGGTGGTTATCAAACTATGATTAGATTGGTTGATGGCGCTAAACCTTGAGTTATTGGCCCTAGCTGAGCAAGTAGCCAAGAATGCCGGCGAATTACTCTCAGATCGACCAAGCAAATTTGAATTAGACCAAAAAAGCGGTGCGCTTGATTTTGCCACCCAAAAAGATCATCAGAGTGAAGCTTTAATAGCAGGCCAAATTCTTGCTCAAAGGCCAGGGGACGGGTTAATAGGCGAGGAGGGAGCAAACAAGAAAAGCGACACTGGAATCACCTGGGTGATTGATCCAATCGATGGAACCGTTAACTATCTCTATGACCTACCTGGCTGGTGTATTAGTATCGCAGCAAAGAACGGAAAAGAAGTTATAGCAGGAGTGGTCTATTCACCGACAAGTAATTCATTATGGAAAGCCTCAAAGTCAGATGGCGCTTTTCTAAATAATCTGCCAATTAAGTGTAATGATCCAGTTGCTCTAGATCGCGCTCTACTAGGCACCGGATTTGCCTATGACATCAAGAATCGCAGAGTTCAAGCCAAGATAATTCAAGACTTACTTCCTAAGGTTAGAGATTTAAGAAGACTTGGTGCATGCGCCGTTGATATCTGTCATGTTGCAAGTGGCTCACTTGATGCTTTCTTCGAAGAGGGAGTAAATGAATGGGATTATGCTGCAGCATCACTTATCGCCCAAGAAGCAGGAGCAACTTTTTCAGTTGCTAAGGCTCGAGACGGTTCTGCAAGTAGCGCGGTAATAGTTGCTGGCCCTTTTCTGCATGCGACCCTCAGCGCCCAACTCCGGGGGCAATAGCTCACTCTCTGCCGGCCCTTTTTGGGGATTTAGCGCTTAGCCTAGAGATATGGCAAGATACGCCAAGTTCTTAGGCCGATTCCTTGGATAAGCCTGCAGTGAAAAAAGAGACTAATTGTGAGGACAACATAATGAACGTGCTCGATGCCCTAGATGCCTCCTCTCTCCGAAAGGACCTTCCGAACTTTCGTCCAGGTGATGAGATAAAAGTTCATGTCCGAGTTATCGAAGGCAGCAAGAGCCGTATTCAGGTTTTTCAAGGACTAGTAATTGCACGTCAAGGATCTGGAGTTCGCGAGACCTTTACTGTTCGCAAGATCTCCTATGGAGTTGGTGTTGAGAGAATTTTCCCAGTTCATGCACCGGTTATTGAAAAGATTGAATTAGTAAGAAAAGGCGAGGTTCGTCGTTCCAAACTCTTCTATCTCCGTGATCTTCGTGGCAAAGCTGCCAAGATTCGTGAGCGTCGTGCAGCAGATGACCTAGAGGTCATATATTCAACTTCCAAAACTGATCCGGCAGAAGAAATTGCTGAAGTTGTGGTAGTAGCGGAGGAAGTTGCACCTGAGGCAGTAGTTAAAGCTAGCGTTACTCCGGAGAGCGCTCAAGTAACAGAGGAAGCAACTCCTACTGAAGCTGAACCCACTAAGTCCTAAAGTAAAGACAAATGTCGCCTAAAGCGAGGGGAAGTAGCCTTCGCGAACTTCCCATCTTGGTAATCTCGGCTTTAGTACTTTCGATAATCGTTAAAACTTTTTTCGTCCAATTCTTCTATATCCCATCCGGCTCTATGGAGAACACCCTTTTGGTTGATGATCGAGTGGGAGTTAATAAGTTCGGAGCGCTTTTTGGTGATGTCAAGCGAGGCGAAGTTGTCGTATTTCGAGATCCGGCCAATTGGCTATCACCAAGTTATGATGATGCATCAGGAGTACGTAAGGCAATAAAGAATTCCCTAGTTTTCGTTGGCGTTCTTCCAGACCCCTCTAAGCAGTATTTGATCAAGAGAGTTATTGGAGTTGGCGGAGATAGAGTTCGCTGCTGCGCAAAAGATGGAGAAATTGAAGTTAATGGCATTAGCATCAACGAGCCTTATATTTATGCAGGCGACAAGCCCAGTGATTCAGAATTTGAAGTTGAAGTGCCTGAAGGATTTATCTGGGTGATGGGTGATCACCGTGGGGCTAGCGCTGATTCTCGTTTTCACACCGATGATCCCAACAAGGGAATGGTCCCCCTAGATAAAGTCACAGGCCGGGCTGTATTTATCATCTGGCCCCTTTCAAAGCTTGGAGTTCTTGAAAAAGGCGAAGATCTTTCAAAGATTCCAGTAAGAAACCCTAAGTAGGGATTCTCGATTCATGATTGAATCTAGACTTCTGGAATCGGGGATCACAAAGATTGCAGGAGTTGATGAGGCAGGCAGAGGTGCCTGTGCAGGACCATTAGTTGTAGCGGCAGTAATGCTAAGAGATATTCATGAGGTGAAGTTAGAACAAGTACGGGATTCAAAAGAGCTCACACCAACTACACGCGAAGAGCTATTCGAAGTAATTACCCAGCAGGCTTTAGAGTATTCAATAATTGAAATTCCAGCATCAGAGATAGATGAAATCGGCTTACATAATGCTAATCTGGAAGGAATGCGCCGAGCTATAAGCGCTCTGGCAATAGAGCCCGAATATGTCCTGACCGATGGGTATCAGATTCCAGGACTGCGCTGTGAATCCCTTGCTATCTGGAAGGGAGATCAAGTTGCTATTTCAATATCTGCAGCATCAATTCTTGCCAAGGTCTATCGTGATCGAATCATGATCAAGGTAGATACCCTGTATCCCGGCTATCACTTTGCTCAACACAAAGGATATGTAACCAGGGATCATGAGAGGTCTCTAATTGAACTAGGGGTTACTCAGATACATAGAAAGTCATATGCAAATATCTCAGCTCTAATTAACAAGTAGGGTTATTCACATCTGAGCAAGATCCAAAGACTACTAATGCTCTCTACTTTTACCCTCCTGCAATGGCAGAGATCGAAAAGCAGATAAATGAAGATTTGGATATTCAAGCACGCTTAAAGCTCTTCAACGTCATTGAGCCAGGAAGTATCCCTTGGTCAGTTGAGTTGAAGCGATATGGCGCCGTTGAGTTGGTGGAGCGAATTACCGATGGAGCATATGAGCAGGTAAATAGAGTGTCTGGAGAGATTCGACAGGCCCTTATCGGTGCTTCTGTTCAAGAGCTCTGGGAAGAGATAGAGGCAGCCGATGCGAGATTTATCACTCCAGCGTCAAAGTGTTGGCCTACTGCTCTTCATGACTTACGCAATCCACCGATTGGTTTAGTTATTAAGGGCGCTAATTTGCAAGCGCAGTGTGTTTCCATTGTTGGGACAAGAAAACCGACTCTTTATGGAGCAAGAGTTGCTAGTGAATTTGCAAGCGGTTTTGCAGATCGCAATTGGGCAGTAGTAAGTGGGGGAGCATATGGAATAGATACCCATGCCCATCGTGGCTGCCTGGCTGCTGAAGGTTCCACTTTTGCAGTTCTCGCATCTGGAGTTTCGGTTAGTTACCCTGCCGGAAATAGCAAAATCTTCTCTGAACTACAGGAAAGCGGAGCTCTGGTATCTGAAGTGATGCCTAAAGTAGGAGCAAGAGCAGAGAGATTTCTAACTAGAAACAGATTGATTGCAGCTCTCTCAAGAGGGACCATAGTAGTCGAGGCAGCCTTTAGAAGTGGATCACTAAGAACCGCTCGTGATGCTGCCGAGATCATGCGCCCAGTCATGGCAGTTCCAGGACCGATCACCTCACCTACTAGCGATGGCTGTCACCGCTTAATTGGTGAGCGCTTGGCTGAGATAGTTAGCTCAGTTCCAGATGCACTTGAATTGATGGTGCCAATCAGTGGGCAAATTACGGGTACCCTTAGCGATGATGAAATATAAAGCTGCCTTTGTTGCAATTGTGGGCAGGCCCAATACTGGTAAATCAACTCTTGTTAACGCTCTAGTTGGCCAGAAAGTAGTTATTACCTCTCATCATCCAAATACCACTAGAAATGCGATACGAGGAATTGTCACACGCCCTGATTTTCAACTAGTTGTTGTCGACACCCCCGGAGTTCATAAGCCAAAGACGCTGCTGGGTGGAGCGCTAAATTCTGTTGTGAATGAGAGCATGGAATCCGTTGATGCCATTGTGCTCTGCATTCCCTCTGTTGAAGCAATTGGAGCAGGGGATCTCTTCATAGCCAAAGAGATGGCACGTCATCAAAGAGCAAAGAAAATTTGTGCCCTAACTATGATCGATATGGCCAAGAAGGCTCTGATGCCAGAGCAATTAATTGCGGCAAGTAAATTAGCAAAAGATGCTGGCTTTGCCTGGGATGACGTGGTGCCTTTATCGGCCAAAACTGATGATCAAGTGCAATTGCTGATGGATCTGCTAGCCAAATACGCTCCAGAATCACCACCTTTCTATCCAGCCGATATGAGCTCTGATCAAGAGCTCACTACCCAGATCGCTGATCTGATTAGAGAGGCTGCTATCGAAGATGTCTTTGAAGAGGTTCCTCACTCAATTGCCGTCTTGATTGATGAGATCTCAGAGCGTGAAAGAAAACAAGAAGGCGATGCTGCTTTCTTTGATATTCATGCATCGATCATTGTCGAGCGCGATAGCCAGAAGGCAATAATCATTGGCCATAAAGGTGAGAAGCTAAAGCGAGTTGGCACTATGGCGAGAGCTGAGATTGAAAAGAAATTAAAGGCCCGAGTATTTCTTGGACTTTATGTAAAGGTCTTGGCCAATTGGCAAAGTGATCCCAAAGCTCTATTCAAGCTGGGGTTTACCCAGTAACAACTGGCGTGTCAGACTTCTTGCTTGCAAGGTAAGACCCAATCAAAACCAATGGAAGCCCAATAGCAATTGCTAGCGTTAACTTCTCATCAAGAATTATGATTCCAAGAACTACTGCAACCGCAGTGTTCGGATAGACCACCAACGATGCTCTGGCAGGTCCAATTTCTCTTAGGACGATAAAGAAAATCCAGAAGGCAAGGCCCGTTGAAAAGAATCCTAGAGCTACAGTGGCGCCGATTGCCTCCATCGAGGGGCTCTGAGTTGGAAGGTTTATTGCGGCGAAGGGAGCAAAGAAAACCAAAGCCATTGCCATCGATAAGCCATTGATTGCCACCCCAGAAATCTCAGGACCCAGCCTGGTTATCATATTTAGTGCCCAGGCATAAGAAATGGATGCAATCAAGACCATCATTATGGCAATTGCACTTTCAAAGTCATTTAAGGACTCAATTCCAACCAGAAGTGCCACACCTAATAACCCTGTGGCAATTCCAAAGATTCTAGTGCGATGAGCTGCTGTGCTATCACCGCCATGATGAGCAAATAGAGTGGCCCATATGGGAACAGTTGAAACTAATAGTGCTACTAATCCTGATGAGAGATCCTTTTGCGCGGTGGTGATCAAATACCAAGGAATCACCATCTCAAGAACGGAGTAATACATGATGTAGGGCCAGTACTTAAGGGCTGGGCGGATAGATTTTTCATAGAGCGCCACTGGAATCAAGAGAAGTGAGCCGATAGCCAGGCGCGAGAAGACAATGACAGGGGTAGATAGTTCTTCAACGGCGACTTTCATGAATAGGTACGGAACGCCCCACAGCAGACCTACCAGGGCAAAAAGCGCCCAACCTTTCTTAGACATTTACTTTATCAAACTCCGATATAACTCGACGGTAGCTTGGGCGACCCTATCCCATCCAAAGTGCTCAGTGGCACGTTTTCTGCCTAATTGACCGTATCTTATGGAAAGTGATTTATCTGACATCACATTATTTATAGCCAAAGCTAATGACTCTTCAAATTCTGAAGGGTTAGCTGAGTAATCAACTAATACCCCAGTTTCATTATCAATTACCACTTCAGGGATACCGCCCACTCTTGAGGCTATGACTGCTGTTTGGCAGGCCATAGCCTCTAGGTTAACAATTCCTAAGGGTTCATAGATTGAAGGACAGAGAAATACTTGGGCTCCAGTGAGAAGCGCAGTTAACTCTTCTCGATTCAGCATCTGCTTAATCCAGATGACACGTCCACGCTGATGTGCCAGCTCTGAAATCAGTTGTTCAACTTCAGCACTGACGGCTGGTTCATCAGGAGATCCTGCAGCAAGAACTAAGCAGTATTCTTCGGAGACCTTCTGCCAGGCACGAAGGAGATGAGCTAGTCCCTTCTGCCTCGTGATTCTTCCAACAAATAAGCCAAAGGGCTGGCTAACTCCAAACTTCTTTAAAACCGCAAGATTTGGATTGGGGGCAAAAGCTTTGGTGTCTATCCCACTTCTTATCGTTACTACCTTGTTGGGATCAACCTCTGGGTAGGCCTTTAAGACATCCTCTCTCATGCCTTCGCTAACTGCGATGATGGCAGATGCGCTCTCATATGAAATTTTCTCAGCCCATGATGAAATCTGATAACCGCCAGCTAATTGCTCAGCCTTCCACGGGCGCAGAGGCTCTAATGAATGGGAGGTGATCACATGAGGAATTTCAAATATCTTCATAGCTAAATATCCGGATAGGTTTGCATACCAGGTATGGGAATGAGCGATATCCATTCCTTTAAGGTTCTTGGCAATATCACTATCAATTAGCAGGGCTTGAAGCGCAGGATTAATCGAGGATAACTCGCTAGGTAATTGATAATTTGAGGCATCACCTCTTGGTCCTCCAAAGCAGTGCACAAAACTTTCGATCTCACCGCTTTCATTAAGGGCAGAGACTAGGTTCGAGATATGAACCCCTGCTCCACCATATATTTCAGGAGGCCACTCTCTAGTAATCATGGCTACTTTTACCTTAGCGCGGCTCACCTGCCAAGAGTATCGTTAGGTCTATGCCTCGCTTAGATCTTCCATTAGGAATAGTTCTTGCCGGTGGTGAGGGTAAGCGTTTGATGCCGCTGACAGCAGATAGAGCTAAGCCGGCAGTTCCTTTTGGTGGCTCATATCGTTTAGTTGATTTTGTTCTCTCAAATCTTGTCAATGCAGGTTTCCTAAGAATTGCAGTTCTTACTCAATACAAATCTCATTCGCTCGATAGGCATATAACTACTACTTGGAGAATGTCTACTCTTCTAGGTAACTACATAACTCCAGTTCCCGCCCAGCAGAGACTCGGTCCACGCTGGTATACCGGAAGTGCTGATGCGATCTTGCAGAATTTCAATCTAATCCACGATGAGAATCCAAAACATGTAATTGTCTTTGGAGCCGACCATGTCTACCGCATGGATACAAATGCGATGTATTTAAGTCACTTGCAAAGTGGAGCAGGGGTAACAGTTGCTGCAATTAGAGTCAAGAGATCAGAGGCTTCAGATTTTGGCGTTATAGAACTCGATAGCGATGGAGTTTCCATAAAGGCATTCCACGAAAAAACTAAAGATCCACCAGCTATGCCAGGTCATCCTGATCTCTGTCTAGTTTCCATGGGTAACTACATTTTCCGCCGTGATGCCATGGAGGAAGCGCTAATCCTAGACTCTGAAGATGTTGATTCCAGGCATGACTTGGGCGCCAACATTATTCCGGCTATGACTAGAGCTGGCCTTGCCAAGGTTTATGATTTTGCTAATAACGTTGTGCCAGGTGAGACAGAGCGCGATAAAAGTTATTGGCGTGATGTGGGAAGTATTGACAATTATTTTGATGCTCACATGGATCTAGTCTCACCGCTTCCGGTATTTAATCTATATAACCGAAAGTGGCCGATCCTTACCAATCCACCATCACTTCCGCCTGCAAAATTCTCCGAGCGGGGAATTGCCTTCGATTCCGTGGTCGGAGCGGGCTCGATTATTTCTGGCGGGGAGCTACGCAGAACCGTGGCCTCCTATGATGTGCATGCCGGTCGTGACTGCGTCGTTGAAAGCTCGGTGCTTATGCCAGCCGTGCGAATAGGAGATGGAGCCAGGGTTAAGAATGCAATACTGGATAAGAGCGTAGTAGTTGAATCTGGAGCCAGTATTGGATTTGATTTGGAGAGAGATCGCCAGCGCTTCACCGTCTCACCTGGCGGAATAGTTGTAGTCGGAAAAGGCATTGTAGTTACGCGTTAATTTCCTCGATAGTTTTGTGATGCGCTAGAATCTCCCACTTGAGTCAGAGCAGACTCAAATCCCTTTAGCCAATCGGAGTTTATATGCGTTTCGGTGTGCTTACAGGCGGTGGAGATTGCCCAGGGCTCAATGCTGTCATAAGGGCAGTGGTTCGCAAGGGCGAGAAAGAATATGGCTATGAGTTCATCGGATTTCGTGATGGATGGAGAGGTCCTCTAGAGGGTCTTACGATGCCGCTTAATATGAGGGCGACTCGTGGCATCTTGCCAAGGGGTGGAACAATTCTCGGTTCATCTCGCACCAATCCATTTAAGATTGAAAATGGTGTAAAAAAGATCAAAGAGAATCTTGCAAAAGTGAATGTTGACGCTCTGATTGTAATCGGCGGCGAGGACACCTTGGGAGTGGCAACGAAATTAGGTGGCCTAGGGGTCAAGGTAATTGGCGTTCCAAAGACCATTGATAACGATTTAAGTAATACTGACTACACCTTTGGTTTTGATACAGCAGTAAATATCGCAGTTGAAGCAATTGATCGTCTTCATACCACCGCTGAATCTCATCATCGCGCATTAATTGTCGAGGTTATGGGAAGACATGCTGGTTGGATTGCGCTGCACTCAGGTCTTGCAGGCGGTGCTTCATGCATTCTTATCCCTGAAGTGCCATTCGATATTGAAAAAGTCTGTTCATATGTGAAGTCTAGATTTGAGCAATCCTATGCCCCTATCTTGGTAGTTGCCGAGGGCGCACTTCCAAAAGATGGCGATTTAATTACCAAAGATTCCACCAAAGATGCCTTTGGTCATGTAAAGCTCTCAGGCATTGGTGAGTGGCTGGCAACAGAGATTGAAAAACGTACTGGGGCTGAGGCTCGCACCTCCATCCTTGGACACATTCAACGCGGTGGAACGCCAACGGCATTTGATCGTGTTCTGGCTACCCGCTTTGGCCTACATGCAATAACTGCGGCTCATGAAGGCGACTGGGGCAAGATGGTTGCCCTCCATGGAACGGCAATTAAGCGAGTTCCTCTGGCAACGGCCACTGCGAAGTTAAAGACAGTAGATCCCTCGCTATTGAAAGAGGCAGAGGTCTTCTTCGGATAATCGGCAAGCGCCGATTGCCCTAAGTTGCCTACTCTTTGACCATGTCAATCGAGTCTCTCTTTGACCCAGCCCTTGAGGCATCGCAACAGCCTAATTGGCCAGATCGCTCTGAATTAGAGCGGGCAGTTAAAGAGCTAAAGTCACTACCACCTTTAGTTTTTGCTGGCGAATGCGACAACTTGAAAGAGAAAATTGCGCAGGCAGCAGATGGTAAGGCCTTCATGCTCCAGGGCGGTGATTGCGCAGAGACTTTTGCCGCAGCGACTGCCGATTCCATCCGCAATCGTATAAAGACTATCTTGCAGATGGCTGCAGTTCTTCAATACGGGGCTAGTTTGCCCGTAATCAAAGTAGGTCGAATGGCTGGGCAATTTGCTAAGCCAAGAAGTAATGATTTGGAGACCCGAGGAGAAATATCTCTGCCTGCATATCGCGGAGATGCCGTTAATGATTTGGAATTTAGCCAAGCTGCTCGCCGTCCAAATCCTGCTCGCCTAGTCAAGGTCTATCACACCTCATCTGCAACTCTCAATCTAGTTCGTGCTTTTACCCAAGGCGGATTCGCGGACCTACGTTTAGTGCATGAGTGGAATAAGGGATTTGTTAAGGATTCTCGCATTGGCACTCGTTATGAAGCTATGGCTAATGAGATTGGCAGAGCTCTTGATTTCATGCGATCTGCCGGGATTAACCCTGCGGAGTTCAAGACTGTTGATTTCTATTCAAGCCATGAAGCTTTGATTCTTGAGTATGAAAAGGCCCTAACGAGAATCGATTCAAGAACTGGTAATGCTTATGATGTATCAGCACACTTTCTCTGGATTGGTGATCGCACCCGACAGTTGGACGGAGCTCATATTGATTTTGCAAAGAAGATCAGAAATCCTATTGGGGTAAAACTCGGACCAAAAACAAGCCCTGAGAACGCCCTGGAGGTCATCAAAGCTCTCAATCCAAATGATGAGCCAGGAAGACTGACCTTTATCACCCGAATGGGCGCAGCAAATGTGCGCGGAGCCCTTCCTGGAATTATTGAGGCGGCGAGCAAGTCTGGAGCCAAAGTTCTCTGGGTATGTGATCCTATGCATGGCAATACTTATGAAGCGCCCAGTGGATATAAGACCCGTAAATTCGATGATGTTCTAGATGAGGTAAGGGGATTCTTTGAAGTCCATCAAGAACTTGGAACTCATCCTGGTGGAATCCATATCGAGTTAACCGGCGATGATGTCACCGAGTGTGTTGGTGGAGGGGAGGCGATTTCACATGAGGATCTTGCTACCCGCTATGAGAGCGCCTGTGATCCAAGGCTTAATCACACCCAATCTCTCGAACTTGCTTTTCTTGTTGCAGAGATGCTTCGCGATCGTTCTTAGTCTTTACCTCAATCAGCCCTGGCATTAGTCTTTTCCCGTGTTGCTTGGAACTTCTCTTAAGACTCCAGTTGGGGTGCTATCTCTTATTTCTCGCGAACATGTCCTCATCGCCGCAGGTTTTACCACCCAAGAAGATCTTCTCTCCACAATTTCAAGAAAGGAGAGGAACTTAGAAGTTAAGAGAGTCAATGAAATTCCCATAGTCTCAGTGCTTATTAACGATTACTTTGACGGGGATTTATTTGCACTTGATGGTATTAGCGTTGATCAAGAAGGTGAGAAGTTTTCGCAAACGGTATGGAGAGTCATGAGAAAAGTATCTCCGGGCAAGACTCTCTCCTATGCCGATCTTGCCAGACGTGCAGGTTCTGCTGATGCAGTGAGAGCTGCAGGAAGTGCTTGTGCCCGAAATTCAATTGCCTTAGTAGTTCCTTGCCATCGAATTGTCAAATCATCCGGAGCTCTAGGAAATTATGCTTATGGATTGAAATATAAACAGTGGCTACTCAACCATGAAGGCGCCATTTAGAAGTTCCTGCAAGATAAAGCAGGCGCGATCATTTGCTTCATCAGAGATATCCATATGTGTAACTAATCTGACATAGTTCTCTCCAAGAGCGCTCACCCATAGGCCCTTCTGTCTTGCTGCCGAGGCAAATTCAATTGCAGACATCTTTGCTTCAGAGAGGTCAAGGCCAATGATGTTTGTCTCAACAGAATCTGGATTAATCGTAGTGGGCGCAGCGCCGGCACAGGCATGGGCTAGCTTCTTGGCCTTTAAGTGATCTTCAGCTATTCGGGCGATATTGTTGTCAAGAGCGAAGTGACCAGCTGCTGCCAAAATGCCAACCTGTCTCATCCCAGCGCCATATCTCTTGCGCCAAACCCTAGAGGAGGCAATGCGCTCTTTACTTGATATCATCAATGATCCAACTGGAGCTCCAAGGCCTTTTGATAGGCAGACGCTTATAGTTTCAAAATATTTACCATACTCTGATAATGGAATTCCAGATGCCACGTGCGCATTCCAAATTCTCGCTCCATCTAGGTGAAGATAGAGCCCTAATTCTTCTGCCTGCTTACTAAGCAGAGCGATTTGATCCATGGGCTGAACACTTCCACCGCCAAAATTATGGGTATTCTCAATTGCAATAGCCGTTGTTGAAACAAGGTAAGGACCAGAATCAGGTCTTGCCAACTCTAGAACCTGTGTGGCATTTAATAACCCACGCTCTGCCAGCCAAGTCCGAGTAGTAATTCCACTAAATACCGCCCCAGCTCCCAACTCTGCTCGTGCAATATGTGAATTTGTCTCACAAATGAGCTCATCTCCTGGGGAAACCAAAGATCTAATTGCTAATTGATTAGCAAGGGAGCCACTTGGAGTAAACAGGGCTGCCTCTTTTCCAAATAGCTCTGCAACTCTTTCTTCTAGGGAATTTACGGTTGGATCATCTGAGTAGACATCATCGCCAACTTCTGCGTTAGCCATGGCAGCACGCATCCCTACTGAAGGTTTGGTTACGGTATCAGACCTTAGATCTATGACATTTGAGCCAGTTATCATTGCCCTATTATCTCAACTAGATCGTGTAGAAGAAAAGCGTGGCTGCACTATCGCAAGCATGGCAATAAGCATCAAAGTTCCACCGGTTGCTAATCGAAGAGTAAAAGGCTCCATTCCATAGGCAAAAGAGAATAGAGCGGCAAAGACCACTTCCATCGTGAGTATCACCGCTACTTTAGTGGTTGAGATTCGAGCCTGGGACCAGGTTTGAATCACAAAAGCAAGAGCTGTTGCAAAGACGGCCGTAAAGATTACAACTGCCCAAACTTTAGTCTCTGGGGGAGGCGTGAATCCATTAATCCCTGCTGGAATTGCCGACAAAAGGGCGCAACCGATTAACTGCACCACCGTTAAGGCGTAGGCATCAAAATTCTTGCTCCAAGCACCAAGCATGATGATGTGAATCGCAAACAAGATCGCTGAGATGAATACCAGGAGCTCTCCAAATCCAACACTCCAACCTTTAACAGAGAGAACTGCAAGACCCGCCATAGCAAGGAAGATAAAGCCCCACATCGCTAGGGTTACTCGCTCCTTGAGCAGTAATCCTGCTATTAGAGGCGTGATTACTACATAAAGACCAGTAATAAAACCGGTGATTGCAGGAGTAGTTCGATCAAGACCTAGGGTTTGAAAGACATATCCAGAGCCTAGAGCTGAACCAATAATGAATCCTTTAGTGACAAGTTCCTTGGTAAAGAGCCTTAATACCTTTGGCTTGATGATAATCATTGACACAGCTGCAAAGATAAATCTTGATGTTAGAAAGCTATAGACATCCTGCTCATCTAGAATGTCCTTCATCCAGACAAATGAGATGCCCCACATGGCAGCTACCCCAAGGAGAGCCCAGGGGGCTAATCTAAGTTGCACTATTTATCCCTCATTTTC
>VGBW01000010.1 GCA_016870365.1 Actinomycetota bacterium
ATGGAACCAAGATCTCGAGGCTTGATTAAACCCCCTCTATTGACGAGGGTCTTGCATCAATCTTGCATGACGTGGTTCCAATTCATCTAGAGAAGTCACTCCTAGAAGTTTCATATTCCGGATGATTTGACCCTGAAGGATTGTTAGAGCTCTCTCGACTCCTGCTTGACCCCCAGCCATCAAGCCATATAAATATGCACGGCCGATATATGCGAAACGAGCCCCATGGGCTATGGCTGCGAGAATATCTAAGCCATGCGTGATTCCGGTATCGATATGAATCTCATAATCTTTGTGGAACTCTCGCTTTATCTTGGCGAGAAGATGAAGAGGTACGGGGGCGCGATCAAGTTGCCGACCTCCATGATTGGATAGTAGGACGGCATCGGCTCCAAGCTCTGCAGCAATCTCTGCATCTTCAAGATTTTGCACGCCCTTGATTATGAGATTTCCATCCCAGGTTTTTCTAATCCACTTGAAATCCTCAAAAGTCATGGTGGGGTCGAACATGGTGTCTAAGAGTTGTGCGACTGTGCCGTTCCAAGAACTCATTGATGCAAAGATGACCGGCGGAGTTGACACGAAATTGAACCACCAGGCCGGCCTAGGAATCGCATTCAAGATGGTCTTCATTGAGAGCGTGGGTGGAATTGTCAATCCATTGTAAGAATCGCGCAATCTATGACCAGCAACTGGAGCATCTACCGTTAAGTGCAAGGTCTTAACTCCGGCCCGCTTTGCGCGCTCAATAAGTTCGATGCTGCGATCGCGGTCCTTCCACATATAGAGCTGGAACCAGTTGGAGCCATTTGGCGCAGCCGCACAGACGTCCTCTATTGAGGTGGTCCCCAGCGTTGAGAGTGAGAAAGGTATTCCAAACCTTTCAGCAGCCCGCGCGCCCGCAATCTCCCCCTCGGTCTGCATCAATCTGGTGAAGCCGGTGGGCGATATTCCAAATGGAAGCTGAAAAACTTGATCAAAAACTCTGCGAGAGGTATCCACCGACGAGACATCGCGCAGAATTGCAGGGACAAATTCAATCTCTTGATAGGCGATTCGCGCGCGGTTCAAAGAACTCTCTGAGTCGGCGGCTCCATCTGTGTAGTCAAACGGTCCTATGGGGGTTCTGCGTTTGGCAATTTCGCGCAGATCCCAAATCGTAAAAGCTCGCTCGAGTCGAGCGGCTGTTCTATTGAGGCGAATCCTTCGAAACTTCATCAGTTCTCGGAGGGATCTGATGCTAGGAAATTGACGCTTCACATTCTTGGCCACCGCTTCAGTCTAGTGCCTGAGCAGGTTTTCGAGATCAATCTAATTCAATACACCGTTGGAAGCGGAAGTCGGCCGAGATTAACAATTCGGACAATCTCACTTAAAACTCTATGCACAAACGGTTCTCCCACCCAGAGATGTTTTGCATCTGCCACAGCAATTAGTTCCAGTTGTTTCAAAGCCGAGAACCGCAGGCGCGCTTCATCTGGCTTGAGGTAATCATCAAGTTCTGGAATGAGCGCAATCACAGGTCGACCATCTTCGCTCCAGAATCGCAACTGTTCTTCTGTCGTGGTTCTTAGCGGCGGCGATAGGAGAATCAATCCCTTTACTCTTGCATCGGTCGCATGTTGAAAAGCAAGATCTGTCCCGAAGGACCAACCAACGACCCATAGTTCTTTGATTTGTAATTGGTTGAAACAGTATTCGATTGCCGCGACTACATCGGCTCGTTCTGTAACGCCACCGCCGAATTCACCCTCGCTCTTACCTTGATCACTTGCAGTCCCCCGAGTGTTAAATCGGACAACGGTAATCTCAGCTAGTGCGGGTAGACGATTCGCTGCCTTCTTGTAGATATGGCTATCCATCATCCCGCCATATGTTGGAAGGGGGTGGAGGCAGAGAATTCCGTGACTTCTATCGCCGCTTATTGGCGTTGCTACTTCGCCGATGAGTCTTAGTCCATCAGATGTGATTATCGTTATGGGTTCCCGCTGCGCTGGAAGCACCGTACTCGGTCTAATCAGCGCAGGTTGACTCCTCGCTGGCATGAAGGAGAGTTTACTCTTAGCCCATGGCCGCCAAACCCAGATCAGCACGAGCGATGAAACCCGCCACTTTTGAATCGATAAATCCAGCAACTGGAGAAGTTATTGGGGTGTTTGCCCAAACTTCCGCACAGGAAGTTGATGAAGCTGTTGCTAAAGCAAGTGTTGCAAGTGAGCATTGGGCCTCGTTAAGTTTTCGAAAGCGCGGAATCATCTTGCGTGATTGGGCCTCGCTATTAACCCGCGAGATTGAAGGCAGCGCAGAGCTAATTCACCGCGAAACTGGAAAGCCCTTGAGTGACGCACGCCTTGAAGTAAGTATCGCAATTGAACATATTGGCTGGGCAGCAAAATATGCTACGAAAGTATTGGGTGATCAATCTCGCCCCTCAGGTCTACTAATGTTTAATATGGCTGCAAGAGTTCAGAGATGTCCCTTCGGAGTGATTGGAATCATCGGTCCCTGGAATTACCCCTTCTTTACCCCTGTTGGCTCAATTGCTTATGCCCTGGCTGCCGGAAATACGGTAGTTTTTAAGCCCAGTGAATTTACTCCAGCCGTTGGCGCATGGCTTGGAGAGAGTTGGAAGCCTGTTGCCCCCTTTGCAGATATCTTCACAGTAATTACTGGAGGGGCAGAAACTGGAGCAGCTCTTACAAAAGCTAATGTGGGAAAGATTTCATTTACTGGTTCAACAAAGACTGGAAAACTAGTGGCAGCAGCGTGCGCTGTGAATATGACCCCTTTGCTGCTCGAGTGCGGCGGGAAAGATGCGGTATTAATTGATCGAGATGCTGATCTAAGAAAGGCCGCTGAAGTGACGCTCTGGCATGCTATGGCTAATGCTGGTCAATCTTGCATTGCAGCAGAACGCGTTTATGTACACAAAGATGTGGCTGAGAGGTTCTCTAACTTGATCGTTGAACAAGCAGCAAAGCTGAAACCGGGTTATGAAGATGGCGCGAATTACGGCCCGGCTACTATGCCCTCTCAGCTAGGGATAGTTAAAGCTCATATCGAAGATGCTCAAAGACGTGGCGGGCGCTTCTTATTTGGTGATAAATCTGCAATTAAGGGAAGCTTTGTTAGCCCTGTTATTTTGGCTGATGTGCCTGAGGACTCAAAGGCGATCACCGATGAGACCTTTGGCCCAACTCTAGTTATCAATACTGTAAGAAATATGGATCAGGCGGTAGATCTAGCAAATAACAGCAACTATGGACTTGGTGCCGCAGTCTGGTCAAAGAAGAATGGCAAGAGGATTGCATCCCTGCTTAAGTGCGGAATGGTCTCGATTAACTCAGCTTTTTCCAATACCGCAGTTAGTTCTCTACCATTTGGTGGCATCAAAGATAGCGGTTACGGCAGGACTCACGGAGCCGAGGGCCTACTTGAGTTTACTTACCCAAGATCCATAATTAGAACCAGGTTTCCAATCCCCATAAACTTCACTACTTTCAACAGGAGCCAAAGAGCTGATCGAATCGTCATGTCTCTAACAAGAGTTCTGCATAAGCGCCGCAGGCGCTAATATCTAGGAGCGTTTCTACTCCTCTCAATATTTGGTCTTCTTTTATCCTTCTTTGCCCAACATGCGCTATGCCAATGGCGACGATATTCCACATCATGTTCAATCCAAGCAACTATATGTGGCGTTGCCATTGGAATCAATTGATCACATCCTGGGCAGCGATAGGGCTTACTTGAAGATGATCCTGTGATCTTTCGGACCGTATAGATCCCCTCGCTATGCTCCTCAATGCCCTGATGGGAGGCGGCATCACTTTCATCATCAATTTTTGCTCTTCTACCACGCTGCTTTGGTCTATTCCTCCGCGGACTCACAGGGATATTCTCTCGCAGTTGAGGCAAGATTGCCTCCGTGTCTGAAAGGCTAATAAAGATATCAATCACTTGCCTTGCCATTGCTTTGTCTTCAAGTGCATATGGCCAAGCGGATCAGGTCAAGGTCGTCGCAAAAAAAACTGCTAAGCCCATCCCCTCACCTGCCGCAAAATGGCCCCCTGAGGGTTTTAAAGGACGAGAGGGCGTTTATGCCAAGGTTCCGAGTAGCAAAGATGTAGTCGGGCTACTTTCTGCAAAGAAGACTCTTCAATCAGTAGTTAAAGCCTGCGAAGAGTTCGCATGCGGAGCAGTCTTTGTTGCCTCAGAGACGGGATGTAAATGGTGGGAAGTCAACTCCTCAGTTTTTAGGTTCGAGGCTGAGGATTTGACGAAAGAGAAAATTGGAACTCTAACTACCTATCACCGAAGCAGTGAGAAGAAAGCCCAGGCTACTATCTTCCTCATAAGTGGGGCCGAAGTAACCCCAGGAACATCAATTGGATCAATTAAGGTGACCTGTCATAGAGATGCTGGAAATAAGCCAAAGCCTGGCAATATCTACAGCCCCATAGTTGCCCCGACTCCAGCTGCTAGCCCAAGTAACTAGTAGGATTTGGTAATGCTAGGCGGAATTGATAACGCGCTATTTATCTCTTCTTTTGCCGGCTTTGCAGTGATGGGCTTGTTTATCGTCTTGCTTAAGTGGGCGTTCTCCCGTGGATCCTCGCTTGTTGAAAAGCCAAGAACGATTGGTGATGAGAGCGAATACGGATTGCTAAAAGTCGTGGCCTCGCCCACTAACTTTGTAGAAGGCGAGATGTTGCGCCTGAGATTAGTTGAGCATGGCATTAAAGCAACTCTGGCTCAAACTAAAAGCGGTCCTAGAGTATTGGCCTTCCCAGAAGAAATTAGCCTGGCTCAGGTAATACTAAAGAACTAGCGATTCTTTCCAGGAACCCAGAGCTGATCCCCGCTATCTCTGTTCTCGTATCTAGCTAGAACGAAGAGTAGGTCTGATAAACGATTTAAGTACTTGGCAGTTAACTTATTGACTCCTTCGCCAAATGAGTTTATGGCTTGCCAAGTTCTTCGCTCAGCTCGTCTTACTACTGTTCTTGCCACATGCAGATGAGCAGATGCTGGAGTTCCTGAAGGCAAAACAAAAGATTTCAAGTCAGCAAGACTTGAGTTGTAATGATCAATTTGAGCCTCAATGTAATCTACCTGCGATTCCAGAACTCTAAGTGGTTCATGTGTTGGGCTATCAACTACTGGGGTGCAAAGATCTGCGCCAACGTCAAACAAGTCATTCTGAATTCGCACCAGTAGCCTGGAAATCTGCGGATCCAATTTGGCGCTGGCTAGAACTACTCCGATGTAGGAGTTGGCCTCATCGACGGTGGCATATGCCTCAAGACGTGGGTCATTTTTAGAGGTTCGACTCATATCCCCGAGAGATGTCGTGCCATCATCGCCAGTTCTTGTATAAACACGAGTCAGATTTACCATGGGCTCACCCTAATAGAGTCGTTACGATGTAGCCACTTAAGTAAGCAGATAAGCGCAATCAAGAAGGGATAAAAGGGAGTTTATGGCCAAGCTCTATCCCATAGCCGGACAGATAAACCCCGATCGCTTCCGTGTAGTAGGTGGCGCACGATTGGTTGGTGATGTCCATATATCTGGTGCTAAGAACTCGGTTCTAAAGTTAATGGCAGTCTCACTACTTGCCCCAGGAAGCTCAACAATTAGGAATGTTCCAGACATTGCAGATGTTGCCATGATGGCAGAACTACTAGATCAATTAGGTTGCAAGGTTTCCCGAGACTTGGAAGCAAAGAGCATCACGATTGAAGTTCCCGAGGTCCCAGGTTATCGCGCAGAATATGAATCGGTAAGAAAGCTTCGAGCATCAATAAATGTTTTAGGTCCATTAGTTGCAAGACTTGGAAAAGCCGAAGTCGCACTTCCTGGCGGTGATGCCATCGGCTCTAGAGGACTTGATTTTCATACTAAAGGCTTAGTTTCACTTGGCGCTAAGGCTCACAACGAGCATGGATACATCATCGCAAGCGCTCCTGATGGCCTCGTTGGAACAGAGATTGAACTTGAGTTCCCAAGCGTTGGTGCCACTGAAAACATTATGAGCGCAGCAGTGCTGGCCTCAGGGGTTACTAAACTTGAAAATGCCGCTAGAGAGCCAGATATTGTTGATGTCGGAAACTTCTTAATCGCTTTGGGAGCTAATATCCAAGGCCTTGGCACTTCCACGATAACAATTACTGGAGTCAAATCACTTAAAGGTGCTAGCCATTCTGCAATTGCCGATCGCATAGTGACTGGAACATGGGCATTTGCAGCGGTCATGACCCAAGGTGATATCAAAATCCACGGGGCAAAGCCTGAACATCTTGAGCTTGTCCTTGAGAAGCTAGTTTCAGCAGGTGCGGTGATCACCAGTATTGCCGATGGAATGAGAGTGAAAATGGATAGAAGGCCAAGTGCCATTGATGTGGCAACTCTTCCTTTCCCCGGATTTCCTACAGATCTTCAGCCTTTTGTTATTACCTTAAATGCCATCGCAGAGGGTGATTCCTTGGTAACCGAAAACGTCTTTGAAGGCCGCTTTATGTTTGTTAATGAGCTGCTTCGCTTAGGTGCCAAGATCCGAGTTGATGGCCACTACGCCTCAATTACTGGAATAGAACACCTCTCATCAGCCCCAGTAGTTGCTCCCGATATCAGGGCAGGTGCTGGATTAGTGCTGGCAGGGCTAGTAAGTGATGGGGTTACTTTCGTCGAAGGCGGCCATCACATAGATCGTGGCTATCCTAATTTTGCCGAGCAACTAACGGCACTTGGGGCCGACGTGACCAGGGTTGATTAAGGCTTAACCCACATCAACCTTAGTAATCGTTCCCGATCTAATCGAGACAGTGACTCTGGTATTTGAATAATCTTGTGTGAGCATGAAGTCCTCACCGTCTCGCGCAGCGACTCGATAGGCCCAAGAATTCGCTGCTGCGCAAACCTCTGCTGCCAGCTCACTCATGGAGACCAGTTGATTCGCCCTACTATTTGTGATCATTTCTTCATTCTCTATAGAAACTGGGCATTGACCAACGTCACTTCCCGCCTCCAGAAAATCGCCTCTGGTTTCATTTTGGCCGATAGCTATAACTACTGCTGATTTCATCTTCGCCCTGGCAGTGATGGAGTAAATACCTGCCTCAGCGCTTTGAGAAACTCTTGAAAGAAAGAAGTAATTCTTCTTGCCATAAGGTTCATAGAAAGATGTTCTCTCGTTGATCTTCATAGCAATCCTCTTGCCAGAGGGGCTAGTGATTGTGATAACTGGAAGAGATGAACTCCTTAATCTACTTGTAGGGGTTCTATCTAGTATCAGATACTCAGCCTTGAGCCTCTGACCCCCTTTGAGGGCAAAACGAACGCTGCGCTTGTCATTTGCCTTGGCGAAGTCAGCATAGACCGCAAACGAGATGGTGCCATCAAGCAGAATCGGGCTCTTGGCAACTGTGTTATGCGAGGTCTTGAGATTGACTGGGTAATGCCCAAAGGCAGGCCGGGCGCCAAGTAATAGCACAAGGGCTGCAAGAATTACACTACTGCGTCGCACTCTCACCTAAAACTGAAATACGATTATAGGCAACTGAGATAAAGCCGCCACTAACTTCAAACTCCTGCAAGCTTGCATCAAGGCCTTTGATTCTTACCTTGCCATCTACTAAGACCCCAAAAAGTGGTGCGTGATCAACTAGGATCCCGAGATCACCCTCTAGGGTTCGAGCAAAGAGTGAGATCGCTTTGCCAGAGAAGACTCGCTTCTCTGGCGTTACGAACTCAACGGTTAGAGTTTTCTCTGACATCTTCTACTTCTTCGCCAATTCTGCGGCTTTACGTTCGACATCCTCTAGACCGCCGCACATGAAGAAGGCCTGCTCTGGAATATGGTCATAATCTCCATTTGCCACCGCATTAAATGCTGCGATGGTTTCTGTAAGCGGAACAAATGAGCCATCAAGGCCGGTAAAGACCTTGGCAACGAATGTATTCTGAGATAGGAAGCGCTGGATACGACGAGCGCGACCGACCAGGATGCGATCTTCTTCAGAAAGTTCATCAATACCAAGGATGGCGATGATGTCTTGAAGATCTTTATATCTCTGCAAGATCTGCTTAACGCGGTTTGCTACTCGGAAGTGATTCTCGCCGATATATCTAGGGTCAAGAATGCGCGAAGTTGAATCAAGTGGATCCACCGCAGGATAGATGCCAAGTTCTGAAATCGGGCGAGATAGAACTGTTGTGGCATCAAGGTGGGTGAATGTGGTGTGTGGAGCAGGGTCAGTGATGTCATCGGCTGGAACATAAATAGCCTGCATCGAGGTAATGGAGTGTCCTCTGGTTGAAGTAATACGCTCCTGAAGCACGCCCATTTCATCAGCCAGAGTTGGCTGATATCCCACAGCTGATGGCATACGGCCAAGCAGAGTTGAAACTTCAGATCCTGCTTGTGTAAAGCGGAAAATGTTATCGATAAACAAAAGCACATCCTGCTTCTGCACATCACGGAAATACTCGGCCATTGTTAGAGCTGAAAGCGCCACACGAAGACGCGTTCCAGGTGGCTCATCCATCTGACCAAAGACTAGAGCTGTCTTATTGATAACTCCGGTCTCTGTCATTTCCAAAAATAGGTCGTTACCCTCGCGAGTACGCTCACCAACGCCGGCAAACACCGAAACGCCCCCGAAGTTCTCAGCAACGCGATAGATCATCTCTTGGATGAGAACCGTCTTACCAACGCCAGCGCCACCAAAGAGACCGACCTTTCCACCCTTCACATAAGGAGTGAGTAGATCGATAACTTTGATTCCGGTTGCAAACATCTCAGTCTTTGATTCAAGTTGATCAAAGGCAGGGGCACTTCTATGAATTGGCCAACGTTCTTTGATTTCAAGAGATGAGGTTGGCACATCAAGTGATTCACCGAGGGCGTTAAATACATGGCCCTTGGTCACTTCCCCGACTGGAACAGAGATTGCAGATCCGGTATCACTTACCTCAACGCCGCGGACCATTCCATCAGTTGGTTGCATTGAGATAGCGCGCACCAAGTTATCGCCGATGTGTTGGGCGACTTCTAGCGTTAGCTTTCTTGATTCACCACCGAGCTTTACTTCCACGTTTAGCGCGTTATAGATCGCAGGCATCGAATCTGCTGGAAATTCGATATCAACGACCGGTCCAATTACGCGCGCTACGCGTCCGGTTGCTGTCTTAGTTGTCATTATTGGCTCCCTGCGCTGGCTGAG
The DNA here is from genome assembly GCA_016870365.1 of Actinomycetota bacterium. GTDB lineage: Bacteria > Actinomycetota > Actinomycetes > Nanopelagicales > Nanopelagicaceae > MAG-120802. The sequence continues at coordinate 9,225 of VGBW01000010.1, forward strand.
GCGAGCGCATCTGCGCCGCCGACGATTTCACTGATTTCTTGCGTAATTTCGGCCTGGCGGGCCGCGTTTGCAAGTCTGGTCAACGACTTAATTAGCTCATCAGCATTATCTGTTGCTGACTTCATCGCGCGGCGCCTTGCTGCATGCTCGGAGGCTGCCGATTGCAGTAGGGCGTTATAGACGCGCGATTCGATATAGCGTGGCAGAAGAGCATCGAGAACTTCTGCGGCATCTGGCTCAAACTCATACATCGGCAGTAGCCCTGCAGGAGCAGGACCCTCTGCCTCGACAACTTCTAGGGGAAGCATCCGCTTGTTCATGGCAATCTGAGTGATCATTGATCTAAATTCGGTGTAGACAATATGCAGTTCGTCAACGCCATTAACATCGACTTGAGCATCGGCGATAAAGGCCGAGATCAGCTCATCAGAGATGGCCTTGGCATGGGCGTAGGTGGGATTATCGGAGAAACCAGTCCAAGAGTTCTTGATCGGACGTTTACGGAATTTGAAGTAATTAACCGCTTTTCTTCCCACTAAATAGGTATTGACTTCCAAGCCACGCTCTTTAAGAGTGATGACCAGGCCATCTGCCTCTTTTATGGCACTAGATGAGTAAGCACCAGCCATACCTCTATCTGCAGTAATAATCAATACTGCTGCTCTTTTAAGGGTAGCCGATTCAGTCGTTAGTGGGTGATCGGTATTTGAGAATGTGGCAACTGCGCTCACCGCACGCGTTAATTCATTCGCATATGGCGTCGATGCTGCTACTCGTTGCTGCGCTTTGATGATACGCGATGCCGAGATTAACTCCATGGCACGAGTGATCTTTTTAGTCGCTCTGATCGAGCGAATGCGTCTACGATAGATGCGTAGTTGTGCGCCCATTTAGCTACTTCTTATATTTCGTAATCTGCTCGGTGCCATCGCTACCTTCAGCTTGAGCAGGGGCTTCATTGACGGCAGCATCTGATGATGCAGCAAATTGCTCTTTGAAGGAATTGATTGCTGCGCTCATTTTGGCAACTGTGTCATCGCTCAGTTCTTTGCTCTCAGCGATTACATCAAATATGCCCTTATGTTTGCGTCCCACGTAATCAAGAAACTCTGATTCAAAGCGGCGAATATCAGCAACGGCAACTGAATCTAATTGTCCAGTCGTTCCTGCCCAGATGGAAACGACCATTCTCTCTAGCGAGAACGGGGTGTATTGCTGTTGCTTTAGTAGCTCTACCAAACGACCACCGCGCCCTAGTTGTGCCTTTGATGCCGCATCAAGGTCTGAACCAAAGGCCGCGAATGCCTCTAACTCACGAAACTGGGCAAGATCAAGACGTAGACGACCGGCAATCTTCTTCATTGCTTTAGTCTGAGCAGAACCACCAACGCGAGAGACTGAGATACCAACGTTGATGGCAGGGCGAACGCCTGAGTTAAAGAGATCGGTTTCAAGGAAGCACTGTCCATCGGTAATTGAAATAACGTTTGTTGGAATGAAGGCCGAGATGTCATTACCTTTTGTCTCGATGATTGGAAGACCGGTCATTGAGCCGCCACCCATCTCATCAGATAACTTTGCACAGCGCTCTAGCAGACGTGAGTGTAAGTAGAAGACATCGCCAGGATATGCCTCGCGCCCTGGTGGACGACGAAGCAATAGCGAAACTGAGCGATAAGCCTCTGCTTGCTTGGAGAGATCATCGAAAACAATTAGTACATGTCCCCCGCCATACATCCAGTGCTGACCAATAGCAGAGCCGGTGTATGGAGCTAGATACTTAAAGCCTGCTGGATCTGATGCTGGTGCTGCAACGATTGTGGTGTACTCCATCGCTCCGGCTTCTTCCAGCGCACCTTTAACAGATGCGATAGTTGAACCCTTCTGACCAATTGCTACATAAATACATTTAACTTGTTTCTTCTTATCGCCACTCTTCCAGTTATCACGCTGATTAATGATGGTATCGACTGCAACCGCAGTCTTACCGGTCTGGCGATCACCGATGATTAGCTGGCGCTGTCCGCGGCCGATAGCGGTCATAGCGTCGATAGCTTTGATTCCGGTAGCAAGCGGTTCCTTGACTGGTTGACGTTGCACAACAGAAGGCGCCTGAAGTTCAAGTGCACGAGTCGCCTCTGCCTTAATCTCGCCTTTGCCATCGATTGGACGTCCCAGTGGGTCGACAACGCGACCGAGGAAGCCATCTCCAACTGGGACAGAGAGAATCTCGCCGGTGCGACGGACAGTCTGTCCTTCTTCAATGCCACTGAAATCTCCAAGTACAACAACGCCAATCTCGCGCACATCGAGGTTGAGTGCGATACCGAGGGTGCCATCATCGAACTTGAGCAACTCATTGGTCATAGTTGAAGGAAGTCCTTCAACGCGAGCGATGCCATCGGCTGCTTCAACAACAGTTCCGATTTCATCACGGGACGCAGCGCCTGGTTCGTACGACTTAACGAAGTTCGCTAAGGCATCACGAATCTCTTCAGGTCGAATCGTAAGTTCCGCCATGATTTATCTCCCTATCCCGCGAGCGCTCTGCCCACGTCTGCTATACGACTTGCAATAGTTGCATCAATCAATTCATCTCCAAAACGAATAGAAACTCCACCAAGTACTGCCTTATCTATCTCTAAATTGACTCGAACTGGTTGGCCAATCTTCTCTGCTAATACGGATTCAAGCTTTTTCCGTTGAGTAACCGAGATAGGGACTGCTATCCGTACAAAAGCTACGAGGCGCTCACGACGCGCCGCAATAGCAGCTTGGTAGTAGGACATCGTGCTCTCTATATTGCGACCACGAAGACCAGAAGCAATATGATTTAGTAAACGCGATGTAGATGCCGAAACTTTTCCTCTTATGAGTGATGTAATCAAGGATTGTTTTGCCGCAGGTGAAAATATTGGAGAACTCAAGCTCTGTCTCAATTCACTATTACTTGCGATAATTCGAGAAAGAACAAATATTTCCTCTTCGAGCCGATCAAGCTCCTCGACCATGTTTGCTGCACTAGTCTCAGTCTCTATCGCGAGCTGTTCCAAAACATTTGAAAAATCAGCTGGACTAGACCAACGCATCTTTGTTAGCTCTTGAAGTAATTCTATGGCTGCACCAGAAAACTTATTCTTAAGAAGAGTTTGCACCAGCGCTGACTTGTCTTCTTTATCTCGGGCTGGGTCAGTAAGCCCCCTGCGAAGTGCGGCAGAACTGTCTAGTACTTGAACTATCGCGAAAATATCGTTGGAAAATGCAACGACATCGATTGGAGTTTTGAGAATATTATCCAGCAGAACTCTAGCCTGTGCTCTAGACTCGCGACTGGCACCAACTAATTCTCTTGCAACTTTCATCAATTACTCTTCTCGAAATCAGAGAGGAATCGATCGATAATTCTGGTCTGCCGGACTTGATCATCAAGTGCTTCACCCACAATTTTGGATGCCAGTTCAGTCGCTAGCTTTCCCACTTCGTTACGCAATTGAATTATTGCCTGTTGGCGCTCTGTTTCAATAGAAGCTTGTGCAGCAGCTGTAATTCGGGACGTTTCCTCCAAGGCTCGAGCTCGCATATCTTCAATAATTGCAATTCCTTGAACTCGTGCTTCCTCACGGATAGTTTGTGCTTCACTCCTAGCATTAGCTAATTGAGCTTGATATTGTGCCAGTGCTTTGGCTGCGTCTTCTTGAGCACGCTCGGCCTTAGCAATCCCGCCCTCGATTGCAGCAGTTCTTTCGGAGAAGATCAATTCAAAACGAGGCACCACTTTTCTTGAAATAAGAAAAAGTAAGATTCCGAAAGCTATAACACCAACAAAGATTTCGGAGGGATGCGGTACTACGGGGCTTGGTCCCTCTTCAGCTGCGAAACTGACTAGGTTCCCTGCAAATAAGTTCATCTTAAGTATCCCTTCCCATATATCCCCTGCCGTTGTCTTTATCCTTTGTCATTGGATTTACTTAAGCACAAATGCAAGAACTAGCCCGAAGAGTGCGAGCGCCTCAGCGAGAGCGAAACCTAGGAACGCAATTGGCTGCAACAAGCCACGTGCTTCTGGCTGTCTTGCCAAGCCGTTGATGTAAGCCGCGAAGATTAACCCCGTTGCTATACCTGGCCCAATGGTTGATAGACCGAATCCGACGATCGCTAGTGTGCCTGTCATTTTCATTCCTTTCTAAATTGTGTTTCCTTTTCCTCCCCATAGCTGGAGAGAATCCTGTCCTCTTTGGCGAGTTATCCAACTCGCAGCTTTTTCCCCATCAATGCCCCTCCGCCAATGCCCCAGCAATATATAAGGCGGAGAGTAGAGTAAATATGTAGGCTTGAAGGCATTGGATACCAAGCTCAAAAAATGAAAGGCCCACGGCCATTCCAAATGAGAAGACACCCAAAACTTTCATGATTAATCCAGAACTAATTAGGTACTCGCCCCCAAAAGCAAATACCAAGAGCAATAAGTGACCCGCAAACATATTTGCAAAAAGACGAAGCGATAGCGTAAGAGGGCGAGTCACAAAATACGTTAGTATTTCAACTGGTGTAAGAATCAAATACACGGGTTTTGGAATCCCAGGCATAAAGCAAATGTCTTTCAAATATTTAACTAAACCGTGCTTTTCAACTCCTATGTAGTGATAAGTGACATATGAGAAGATCATTACGGCAACTGGGAAACCAATATGCGACATGGTCGGGAACTGAATCAATGGAACTATCCCAAAAATATTGTTCACCAATATAAAGCAAAAAATAGAAAATAGGAGAGGAACAAATTTCAGATATTCGGGCCCTATAACATCTCGACCCAGAGTGTTTCTTACAAGAGTATAAACTCCTTCACCAGCAAACTGAAGGCGACCAGGAACGACTGCTTTATTACGAGTAGCCGCTAGTAGAAAACTAGAAATAATGACGACTGATAGACCTATCAAGATTACTGGCTTTGTTAGGTAAATTGAATCACCCCATATTGGAGGAAATTGAAAATCCTTTGCACCTGGCGGGACGAACCCCGGATTCGTCGGAGTCGCGCTTTGCGAAATCATTTCAAACTCCAGGAAACCATTCTCACATTCCTTTAAAGGGTCACAAACTATTGCGAGAACCTATCTGATATTCAGATTTCTCGCAAAGGAAAATTTTGGGGATATATCTAATCCCGTATGAATCGCAGCCAAATCAAATATATGGCTGAGGTCACACCAAGGAGCAATCCGCCAATCCCCAAAAACGAAGTACCCAGCCACTTGTCGAGAAGTAAGCCTCCTCCGCCCCAAATTAAGAGTCCCGAGACTAGATAACCGATTATTGACCAAAATGCGCCCTCTTCGTTTGGGCTACCTGGCTTCTTTCCTGTGTCGCTCATGATGCGATCCTATCTGCCTTCAGTTTCAATGATGTAGCGGATTCGAAGAAAACCGCGAATTTCTCCAGCTAGCCAAGCGGCGGATAAGAGAATCGTGGATATACCAAACCAAAATCTATCAAGACTCTCCCCAAAGAATCTAAACACAAGAATCAGTGCCAGAGCAACCAAAGATAATTTCAAGAAGTACGTCACCTGAACTAGAAGCAAGAACACGATCGCAGATTTACCACTATATCGAAAGAGCAAAAGTGAGCCAAGAAAATAAATTGTGACAGTTGCGAGCGAAATAAATACACTGAACATCTTCCCTGGTCCCGGATATACAAGCGTCACAAGAATCATGATTGCCCAAACTGTAACCGAGTACCTAATTGCGGTACTTAGCATTCTACGTAGTGCGATTGGTACTTCAATTGACGACATGGAATCCCTTTGGTGTGCGATTTGTACTTGCAAGTCCTATGGTAATAAAGGTAAGAAAAATGAATAAGGCGAGTGCGAGGTATAGTGGCGCAAATGCTGAGATCATTGTTGGAAGCGCGAGGGTTGCAGTTAAGAAATAGAGAATTACTACCGTACGTTGTTGCGAGTTACCTAGTTTCATCAACTTGTGATGTAAGTGCTCTTTGTCTGGAGCAAATGGTGATTTTCCTTGACGGAGTCGGCGCAAGATTGCCATGCCGAAGTCAAAAAGCGGTACGGCGAGAACTGCAAACGGAAGAAGTAATGGAAGGGCTGCCGGTCCGATATCTTCCGCAAAGACTGCGTTCGCATCAATCTGTCCCATCAATGTAATTGCCGAGGCAGCTAGCAATAACCCAAGGAACATCGAACCCGAATCCCCCATGAAAATCCGCGCTGGATAGATGTTATGCGGCAAAAATCCAATGCAGCATCCAATAACAATTGCAGTTACTAGCGATGGAGCACCTGCTCGACTAAAGCCATTTTCAACAGCCAAAAGATAAGAGAATCCAAAAAATGCTGCTGCTGAAATTCCAACTATTCCCGTGGCTAGTCCATCTAAACCGTCGATGAAGTTAACCGCGTTTATTATCGTTACCACTACTACCACCGTTAGCAGCTGGCCAATGTTTGTAGGAAGAACGATGATTCCATCTATTGGCAGCCAGAGAACCTGGATTCCAAAAAATAATAGGATTGCCGCAGCCAGGCCTTGTCCAGCTAATTTGGTGATGGCATCTAGCTCATAGCGATCATCAAGTGTACCGATCAGGAGCACAAAGCTTGCAGCAAGAAATATCCCAAGCAACTCTCTGGAATAAGCCTTTCCCACTAGATTAAGGCTACTTACCATTATTAGGGTGGCCCCCATTGCCAGCCACATCGCAAGGCCGCCCCAAAGTGGAGTAACTTGCGTGTGGATATCGCGTTCTCTAACTGAGGCCACCGCCTTTGAGCGCAGCGCAATAACTTGAATCAGTGGGGTGAGCATGTAAGTTAGGGCAGCAGCAACTAAAAGAGTTAAGAAGTATTCGCGCATTAGCCTGGATAAACAGGGAACTTCGCAGTTAAGGCATGCACTTCACTTCGAATTTGAGCGCATTTGCCCTCATCTTCTCCATCTCTGATTGCCCGCGCTATCAAATTACCGATGATTGGCATCTGCTCAACACCCATCCCTTGAGTAGTTACCGCTGGAGTTCCCACTCTGATTCCACTTGCTACCGCAGGACTTTCGGGGTCAAATGGGATCGCATTCTTGTTTAAAGTGATTCCGGATCTGCCACAGCGCTCATCTGCGACCTTGCCATTCATTCCAGTCCCCCGAATATCAATTAACGCAAGGTGGGTATCGGTCCCACCGGATACCGCTCTCATTCCTTCACTCTCTAGCGCGCTTGCGAGAGCTTTTGCATTCTCAATTACCTGCTTGGCGTAGGCCTGGTAGGAGCTCTGTTGACACTCCTTTAGCGCAACCGCCTTAGCTGCAACTGCGCTCATGATCGGTCCACCCTGCATCCCCGGGAAGATCGCCTTATCAATCGCAGCAGCATGCGCAGCTTTTGAAAGGATCATGCCACCGCGTGGACCACGTAAGACTTTATGAGTGGTAAATGAGACTACATCGGCATACGGAACTGGTGATGGAATCGCTTTACCAGCGACCAATCCGATGAAATGAGCGGCATCAACCCACATAATTGCGCCGACTTCATCGCAGATCTCGCGAATTCTCTTGAAATCAATCAGCCGAGGATATGCAGTAGCACCCGAGCAGATCATCTTGGGGCGGACTCGCTTTGCCGTCTCAAGCAATTCGCCATAATCGATTAATTCATCTGCTTGGCGCACGCCATATGACTCGACGTTAAACCATTTGCCAGAGAAGTTAACTTTCGATCCATGGGTCAAATGCCCACCATGGGGTAGCGACATCGCAAGAACAGTATCGCCTGGTTTAGCAAATGCTTGATAGACAGCCACATTTGCACTTGCACCAGAATGCGGTTGGAGATTTGCATGTTCTGCGCCGAATAATTCCTTAGCCCTGGCAACGCCAATCACCTCAGCTTTATCTACCTCTTCGCATCCTCCGTAATAACGCTTTCCGGGATAGCCTTCAGCATATTTATTTGAAAGAGTTGACCCAAGGGCTGCCAGCACCGCAGAGGAAGTGAAATTCTCGCTGGCTATCAACTGCAGATTCTGCCGCTGTCTATCAAGCTCAGAGATTAATATTGCAGCTATCTCTGGATCCTGGCCCTGCAGAGCTTGGAAATCAGGGCCAAAGAAATTCGATGACATGGACTAAATCCTAGGCGGGAACTGAGATATTGGCAGTTACAGAGCGCAATTCGGCTAGTGATATGGCTCCCGCACGCACCAGCCTTGCCCCCTCTTGCTCGATACCAATAACAGTGGAACTTGGCCCCTCGGGTAATTCACCTTGGTCAAAGAGCGCTGCATAATCACCATCTAGGGCTGGAAAGAACGTTGTTTTTCGTGGCGCTGGTCTCCCAGATAGAGCGGCCGCTCCTACTGCAAGTGGACCTGAGGCAAGTGCGACACTGCGAACAAATTCTGCTTCTGGCACTCGAACTGAAATCTCATTCAAAGCTCTCGCATCCCCTAAATCCCATACTAAACCTTGAGCCGGGGTGAGATTGATAGTTAATAAGCCAGGCCAAAATTTTTCTGCCAAAGCGCTTAATGTTTGACCAAATTGCAGAGCAATTCCCTTAACGGTTGCAGTATCTCCAACTATCACTTGCGCCGCCGTTGCTGGTGGGACTCGGCGTAGCTTATGAATCTTCCTAACTGCTCCATGATTGAAAGCATCGGCTAGATAGACATAGCCATGTTCGAGAGGGGCGATGATTAATTTGCCATCACGAAGAGATGCCACTGCTCTTTCAATTAGCTCTTGGCTATCGATTAGGCCATCTGTGAGCGAGAATCTCTCTGCCATTAGTTTGCCTCTCCCCTAGCGCTGATCCATCTTGGACGATTATTTAGATCTCGGTTGTGGCTAATCTGAGAGTAGCCCTTTGATAACTCAGCCTCAAGGAGCAGAGATTGGCTCTCATGATGCTCCATGATTAGTAAGCCTCCAGGCTTTAACAATCTCGATGCAGCCTGGATAAATCTTCTTGGAATATCAAGGCCATCAACTCCGCCACCAAAGAGGGCCACTCTAGGTTCATTTGCCATGACTAGTTCTGGCAAGTTATCTCCATCTGGAACATATGGAGGATTTGCTATCACTATGTCGCATTTAACCCCATCTAAGACCTGTGAAACATCGCCGGAGACAACGCGAACTGGCACATCACAAGCTGCAATGTTGCGCTTGAGCCATTCGATGGCAGCTTCTGACTTTTCAACTGCCACCACAGTTACCGGCCAATTCTTCTTGCCTGCTTCATAGGCGATGGAAATGGCAAGGGCCCCGCTTCCTGAACCGAGATCTACAACGCTTACTGGAGCGCTACTAGAGTGCTTTTGGCTCAAGCAAATCCTCTCGATTTCCGAAAGAGCCGCCTCAACTAAGGCCTCGCTTTCAGGCCTTGGAATTAGAACACCATCGCCAACTTGGAAGGTCAGATATCTAAATGGAGCCTGCCCAATTAAGTACTGGGTTGGTCTTCCTGAAATCCTTTTGGCAACTAATTCCTCAAATAGTTCTATCTGCTCAGCACTCAACTCGAAGCCTCTGGCGTGAAGCTCCATTCGCTCAACTCCAAGAACAAATGCCAGCATTAATTCGCCATCTACTTTCGAGATTCCTGCAGATGCCAACTGCGCTTTCTTATCCTTTAGAAGTTGCTTGATGCTCATTGCTTCAGGCTTGCGCAGCTAAGAGTTTCTCTGCCTTGTCAGCTTCAAGCAGGGCTCCAATAACCTCATCTAGCTCTCCATTCAATACTGCATCAAGATTATTTGCCTTGAAATTCACGCGATGATCACTAATCCGATTCTCTGGAAAGTTATAGGTGCGGATTCGCTCAGATCTATCAACGGTGCGCACTTGGCTCTTCCTAGTGGCAGCTGCCGCGGCATCTGCTGCTTCTTGGGCCGCTGCCAACAATCTGGCTCTGAGTATTCGAAGTGCTGATTCCTTATTCTGTAATTGGCTCTTCTCATTCTGGCAAGAAACTACGATGCCCGATGGAATGTGAGTAATGCGAACAGCGGAGTCCGTGGTGTTGACGCTCTGTCCGCCGGGACCAGATGAGCGATAGACATCAATGCGGAGTTCGCTCATGTTAATCTGCACATCAATTTCCTCAGCTTCTGGCAGGACTAGAACTCCTGCAGCCGAGGTGTGGATACGACCCTGTGATTCAGTCTCTGGGACTCTTTGAACTCGATGGACCCCGCCCTCAAATTTTAGCTTTGAAAACGGGGCAGACCCGGCAGCTGCTCCGCCACGGGCCTTGACCGCTACCGAGATATCTTTATATCCGCCAAGATCGCTTTCGGTGGCATCAATGATCTCAGTCTTCCAACCTTGTTTCTCGGCATAACGTAGATACATCCTCAAGAGATCTCCGGCAAAGAGAGCTGACTCATCACCACCGGCCCCCGCTTTTATCTCCAAGATGACATCGCGATCATCATTGGGATCTCTTGGGAGTAGCAGCTCTTCCATAGCACTGGCATATTCTTCATAAGCCCTTTCAAGGGCTGGAATCTCTGAGGCAAAGTCAGCATCGCCCTTGGCTAATTCACGAGCGGCAATTAGATCCTCCTCAGACTTTTTAAAGGCGCGATAGCCAGCGATGACTGGCCCTAATTGGGCATATCTTTTCCCCAGTTGGCGAACTTTGCCCTGGTCAGCATGAATTGACGGATCTGCCATGTCTTTTTCTAACTGCTCATACTCTGCAAGGATTTCAGGCATGGTGGAGAAACGGTTGGCGCTTTTCTCGGCCATATTTGCTCACCTCCCTGCCTAATCAAACCTGAGTTCTAAATAAGAAAAGACCGCACCCCATACCTTGCAGGGGCGACGGCCTTTGCTCTAGGAAGCTACTTCTTGGTCTGCTGCTTCTTGACTCTCTCCTCGAACTTAGCTACTCGTCCCCCGGTATCCAGGATGCGCTGCTTGCCGGTATAGAAAGGATGGCTAGCTGAGGAAATCTCCACAGTTACTAGGGGATACTCCTTGCCATCGCTCCAAGTCATCTTCTTACCACTTTTAATCGTGGAGCGAGTTAGTATTGCAAAATCTGCAGAGGTGTCCCGAAATATCACATATCCATATTCAGGATGAATATCTTTACGCATCTTTGCTGCTCCTTACTTCTTCTGGCTGGGTCCAATCCCTCGGTGAGCCAGCCCTATAGGCGCAAAGGCTACCTAAAGCCCCCGCTATTGAGCCAATTGGCCTTACTCCCCCCTTGGGGCTTGATCAGGACCAACGGTGGTCTTTTGAACTTGCATCAAGAATTCAGCGTTGGACTTAGTTCCCTTCATCTTCTCTAAGAGAAGTTCGAGTGCTTGCTGCGAATCAAGGGCGTGGAGTACTCGACGAAGCTTCCAGACAATATTTAGCTCCTCAGGTCCCATCAGAATCTCTTCCTTACGGGTTCCAGAGGCATCAATATCAACAGCGGGGAATATGCGCTTATCGGCAAATCTGCGATCCAGCTTAAGCTCCATGTTTCCAGTCCCCTTGAACTCTTCAAAGATAACTTCATCCATCTTTGAGCCAGTTTCAACTAGGGCTGTTGCCAGGATAGTCAGTGATCCGCCATCTTCAATGTTTCTTGCTGCTCCAAAGAATCTCTTGGGTGGATATAGCGCTGCTGAATCAACGCCGCCTGAGAGGATTCGACCAGATGCCGGGGCTGCGATGTTGTATGCACGGCCAAGGCGAGTGATTGAATCCAGTAAGACCACCACATCATGGCCGAGCTCGACCAAGCGCTTAGCGCGCTCGATTGCAAGTTCTGCGACTGTGGTGTGATCATCTGCTGGGCGATCAAAGGTCGAGGCAATTACTTCACCCTTTACTGATCTTTGCATATCAGTAACTTCCTCAGGGCGCTCATCAACCAGAACAACCATCAAATGACACTCGGGGTTGTTGGTGGTGATGGCGTTGGCAATTGCCTGCAGCACCATGGTTTTTCCAGCCTTAGGAGGAGAGACGATTAATCCACGCTGGCCTTTACCAATTGGGGCAATCAAATCAATAACTCGGGTGGTAAGAACACTTGGCGCCGTCTCCAAGCGGAGACGATCTTGTGGATAGAGCGGCACGAGTTTTGTAAAATCCACGCGCTCTTTAGCGCCCTCAGGATCCATACCGTTGATGGTGTCTAGACGGACTAGGGCATTGAACTTCTCCTTCTTTTCACCTTCACGAGGTTGGCGAACCTGACCTGTGATCACATCACCTTTTCTAAGCCCGTATCTGCGCACCTGTTGGAGTGAGACATAGACATCATTTGGACCAGGCAGATACCCGGCAGTGCGCAAGAATGCGTAGTTATCGAGAATATCTAGCAAGCCACCAACTGGAAGCAGCACATCATCCGCACTTAAAACAATCTCTCGCTCACCACTGCTTGAGCGATCTCTATCTCTATGACGGTCACGGCCTCTATCGCGGTAACGGTCTCTGCGCCACTGTCTATCTCTTCGAGCGTTCTCTCGAGAGTTACTGGGCTCTGAGTTATTGGAGGAGTTGTTGCTAGAGTTATCTGGATCCATATCATCCCCATCTTGATCATCATCGCTACCTGATGACGAGGCTTCATTTGAGTTGTTGCCGCGCCTCTTCTGATGTCTAGCAGTTCTGCGAGCTTCGCGTTCGGCTTTGGCAGCTTCGCGGTTAGCCGCCTGCAGGTCGGTGATCGCGGTTACTAGTTCAGGCTTCTTTAGATCCCCTGCGCCTTGGATGCCAAGGTTGGTTGCGATTTTTCTAAGCTCCGCGAGTAGCAATGCAGATAGATCGCCAGATTCTCTCCGAGCACGTGTGCTTGTTTCTGCCATCTATGGTTCTTTTCTAGACCTTAGGTGAGGTCTTTTAGTTAGATTGTTTTACGATTTTTCTAAATCTGGTCTTACGGGAAGTAACAGATTGTGGGCTCAAGATGTCTGCCCGACGAGGCCATAATCTACACCCAAGCCAATGGCCGGGACAAATCCGGGCCTTCGCCCGCCTTTTGGAGGGCTATCTACACTGCCGCAAGCCTTACTCCACTTGGAGAGATCTCGAGATCTATCGCAGTGAAGTGATTGCCTGCGCTGCGAACCAAATCCTCATGCTCGGCCCTAGTTGCGGCGTGAAGCACCAAGACTGAGGGCCCAGCTCCAGAGATCATCGCCGCAACCCCAGCGCCTCGAAGCCTATTTACTAGATCAACAGATCTTGGCATACCTTCTCTTCGATAACTTTGATGAAGGCGATCCTCAGTTGCTATAAACAATAACTCGGGACGAAAAGATAGAGCATGAACCAATAAGGCAGATCTTCCAGAGTTGATGCTGGCATCTTTATGAGAGATCTGCCCGGGAAGCATTCTGCGTGCTCTGCCAGTTGAGAGCCGGGAATCTGGGATAAATAAGAGGGCTCGGATACTTGGATCTACGCCAAAACCTGAAGCACATCCGGTTGCAACCTTTGCCCTATCTTCCATCCAAGAAATAATTGCACCTCCCAGGGTTGCAGCTGCCACATTATCCGGATGTCCTTCGATATCTGTAGCCAGTGCGATTAGGTCATCATCGCTCATCAAACTATTCCCAGAAAGAACTAAAGACCTGGCAAGACTTAAGCCTCCGACAATTGCAGCAGCCGATGATCCAAGACCTTTTCCATGTGGAATCTCATTAAGGCATCTCAGTGCGATCCCTCTAGGTCTTCCTCCCATGAACTCAAAACCTGCCATCATCGCTTTGATAACTAGGTGCTTACCATCTCTTTTCACGTCATCGGCGCCTTGACCGGTGACATCAACATCAAATACTTCTTCATCTAGAATTTGGGCCACATAAGTATCGCGAAGCTCTAAGGCAAGTGCTAAACAATCAAAACCAGGGCCCAAATTGGCTGAGCTTGCCGGAACACTGGCTTGCATGGGAGTTGCCTTATAGGTGAGACGATCCTTAAATCCTCTAGACATCATTAGCTCAGTCCAATCACTTTGGCAGCTTTTTCTACATCTGTAGGCACGGTAATTGGTTTTTCTGCCCCATCCAAGGTCCATTGGATATCTTTGAGGCCATTGCCAGTTACAGTAATTACAATCTTCTTATCCTTGGGTAGCTTCTTAGCTGCTTTGTATTTAATCAAGCCTGCAAGTCCTGCCGCGCTAGATGGTTCAACAAAAACTCCCTCCTTTGATGCTACTAAGCGATAGGCGCTTAATATCTCAGCATCACTAACCATATCTATCAAACCTTTCGATTCATCACGAGCTTGTTCTGCTTGCTTCCATGATGCCGGATTTCCAATGCGAATTGCGGTGGCCAGTGTCTCCGGGTTTCTTACGATTCTGCCACGTACAATTGGAGCTGCTCCCCTTGCTTGAAAGCCCCACATTTGGGGAAGTGATTTGGAATTTCCATCGGCGTAATACTCCCTATATCCTTTCCAGTATGCCGTAATGTTTCCAGCATTACCAACTGGCATTACATGAATATCTGGCGCATAGCCGAGTGCGTCAATTACTTCAAAGGATGCAGTTTTCTGTCCTTCGATACGATAAGGATTTACTGAATTAACAAGTGAAACTGGATATTGCTCAGATAGTTGCTTTGCCAAAGTTAGACAATCATCAAAGTTGCCTCTTACCTGAAGCAGCTTGGCTCCATGAGCAATTGCTTGTGCCAACTTACCCATAGCAATCTTCCCTTGGGGAACTAAAACCACAGGAATCATCCCGGCTTTTGTGGCATATGCCGCAGCACTAGCGCTGGTATTGCCAGTAGAGGCGCAGATGACAGCCTTTGCACCATCTTCAGCAGCCTTTGAAATAGCCATGGTCATGCCACGATCTTTAAAAGATCCGGTGGGATTTACTCCTTCAAGTTTGAGCCAGATATCACTACCGAGCATGGCAGAGAGCGTGCCTGCATAAACAAGTGGTGTGCCACCCTCATTCAAAGTGACGATTGGAGTCTTAGCGCTAACAGACAGATGCTCTTTATATTCTGTTATCACTCCACGCCACTGGTGAGCTCCAGGTTTCTTGAACAACCTCACTGTTTGCTTCCTTCAATACGTAGTACGCTCTCCACGCTCTTTACTACATCGCTATCTGCCAGAGACTTGACTGTTTCCTTTAACGAGGATTCTGGGGCGTAGTGAGTTGCCACAATCAATTCTGCGCTGTCACCACGTCCTGTTTGTCTGACCGTCTCAATAGAGACGCCATTGGCAGCAAATAGCTGGGCCACACTTGCCAGTACTCCAGGCCTATCGACCACATCAAGTCTAATTAGATACTGTGATTTGACCTTGCCTATCGGTGCAATTGCTAGGTCTGCGTAATCACTCTCGCCATGACCTTGACCGCCTCTTATCTTATTGCGAGCGATGGCAATTAGATCCCCCAAAATAGCACTCGCTGTTGGCTCTCCCCCAGCACCTCTGCCATAGAACATCAACTCACCAGCAGATTGCGCTTCGATAAAGACTGCATTAAAGGCAAGGCGAACTGCAGCCAATGGATGCTTACGAGATATCAATGTGGGATGAACGCGCACTGAAATCTGGTTATCTTTAGTTAGCTCTGCAATTGCTAATAACTTGATAACACAACCCATATCTCTTGCCACTGCCACATCCCTGCCGCTGATTTGGCTAATTCCTTCGCAAAAAACATCACTTGAAGCAATTCTTGAGTGGAAGGCAAGGCCTGCCAAGATTGCCGCTTTGGCTGCAGCATCATGGCCGGCAACATCGGCTGTGGGATCTGCTTCAGCAAAACCTAGATACTGCGCCTCCTTCAAAGCCTCATCAAATGATGAACCGTCTTCATCCATCTTGGTGAGAATGTAATTGGTGGTGCCATTGACAATTCCTATGACTCTATTTACATGATCTCCAACAATAGATTCACGCATCGGGCGAAGTATTGGGATTGCTCCACCAACTGATGCTTCATAGTAGAGATCCACTCCAGCCTTATCAGCTGCGCTAAATAACTCTGCTCCATGTTGGGCTAAGAGGGCTTTATTGGCGGTGATGATTGACTTGCCATTACTAATTGCCTTTAATATCAAGCTGCGGGCAGGCTCTATCCCGCCCATAACCTCGATGACAATATCCACTAGAGGATCGCTGACAACAGATTCAGCATCTTGGGTAAGAATCGTTGCTGGAATCTGGCCCCGGCTAGCTTTGCTATCTCTAACTGCAATGCGGATCAGATCCAATCTAGCTCCAGAGCGAGCAGCAAAGTCTCCATCATCTGCTAAAAGCAGGCGTGCTACTTCTGAGCCAACGACGCCGCAGCCAAGCATGGCGACATTGAAACTCTGCTGCGCGCTACTCATCTGCTACCACCTTTGCCGATATTTCTTGGCTCTTCCTCAATCTCCAAGGCTAGAAGGTCGCGGTGAGTTTCGCGGCGAATTATGCTGCGCGCCTTGCCATTAAGGACGCAAATCACTGGCGGCCTTACCATATGGTTGTAATTGCTGGCCATACTGCGGCCATATGCGCCGGTTGCGGGAACAACTAGGAGATCACCTGGGACGATGTCGCTAGGTAGCTGAACTTCTCTAATGATGATATCTCCAGTTTCACAGTGCTTGCCAACTACTCGAGAATTTCTAACAGGAGCGCTGCTACTGCGATTTGCAAGGGCTATTGAATACTCTGCCCCATATAAAGCCGGGCGGATGTTATCGCTCATGCCGCCATCAACTGATACATACCAACGATCTGAACCATCAGCAAGGCTAACTTCTTTGGTTGTTCCAACTTCATAAATAGTGACCATAGAAGGACCAACGATTACTCGACCGGGTTCAATTGAGACTCTTGGAAGTCTTAGTAGTGCCTTTTCACACTCTGCCTTGACCCTTTTTGCAACAACGCTCAATACTTCCTCAGCCGAACTCGGTCTGTCGCTATCAAGATAGGCAATGGCATATCCACCACCAAGATCGAGTTCTGCAAGTTCTACGCCAAACTCGTCTCGATACTTTGCAAGTATGGAGATAAGTCTTGAGGCACTTAACTCAAAGGCAGCGGGGGTGAAAATCTGTGAACCAATGTGAGCATGCAGCCCTTTCAGTTCAAGTGATTCATGTTTCTTAACCGACAAAACTGCATCCCATGCAGCCCCAGAGGCAATTGAGAATCCAAACTTCACATCCTCATGGCCCGTTGAAATGGCTTCATGGGTATCAGCATCAACTCCAGGATTTAGACGAAGTAGAACCCCTTGGATAATGGACTTTTCATGGGCAATCCTGGCAACACGATCTATCTCTTGCAGTGAGTCGATCACAATTACTCCAACCCTATAATCAATAGCAGAGGCAATCTCTGACTCTGACTTGTTATTGCCGTGTAGCTCAATCTTTTTGGCTGGGAAATTAACCGCTATCGCTACTGCTAGCTCACCATCGGTGCAGACATCAAGACCCAGGCCGGCCTCATCAATCCAGCGCGCAATCTGAGTCGAGATAAAAGATTTGGCAGCGTAATAAGCAGTTCCAGCATTGGGCCCAAATGCTTCTTGCAATGCCTTAGCCCAGCTACCTGCTCGAGCTTGAAAATCTGCTTCATCGAGAACAAAGGAGGGAGTCCCAAACTCATCTGCCAAATCACTAACTCTGATATTCCCTATTGACATTTCGCCATTTACGCGTCTGGCAGTCACTGGCCAGATCATGGGATTTAGATCTTGGCTCATAGCTACATCTTCTCCGGCGCACTTACGCCAAGTAGATCTAAAGCATTGCTTATTACCTGACGGGTTGCATCACAAAGCGATGCTCGAGAAGAGTGTATGGCCCCTGCTGCTTCATCTCCTAAGGGGAGAACGCGACAATCGTTATAAAACCCGTGATACAAAGTTGCTAATTGCTCTATATATCTTGCAATGCGATGTGGTTGTCGAAGTTCGGCAGCACTTGCAACTACTCGAGGGAATTCTGCCAAACCGCCGAGTAGTTCTCTCTCTCGCTCATGAGTTAATAGTTCTGCCTGATAAGAGCTGCTTCCATACTTAACAGACAAGTCTTTGGCATTGCGCAGAACTGCACAGATTCTGGCATGGGCATATTGCACATAAAAGACTGGATTATCGTTGGTTCTCTTCTTGAGTAAATCGATATCTAACACCATGGAAGTATCCACCGGATGGCGAATCAGGCTATAGCGAGTTGCATCAACTCCCACTTTTTCCACTAGCTCCTCTAGGGTGATTATCGTTCCAGCTCTTTTAGAGAGCTTGATCTCCTGTCCACCTTCAACAATCTTGACCAATTGTCCAATTAGTACCTCGATGTTGTATTCCGGGTCATCTCCGGCGCAAGCAGCGGTTGCTTTAAGTCTGCCTACATATCCATGGTGATCTGCCCCTAGCATGTAGATGCAGACATCAAAGCCGCGCCTTCTCTTATCAAGGTAATAAGCAGTATCCGATGAGAAGTAAGTTAACTCTCCTGCAGATTTGACTAATACCCGATCCTTATCATCGCCAAAGTCAGTAGTTCTTAGCCATAAGGCTCCATCTTCTCGATAGGTATGACCCTGGGATTTAAGAGTTTCCAAGGCTCTATCAATGCCATCACCACTATGAAGAGAGCGCTCCGAAAACCAGATGTCAAAGTGTGTTCCAAAATTATCTAGAACTCTCTGCTGTTGAGCTAATTGCAGGCCATAACCTGCTTCACGAAAACTCTCAATCGCGCTCTGGCCACTTAGTCTTTCATATTCTGGGTGCATGATAAGAATTTCTTGAGCCAGATCATCTATGTATTGCCCTTGATAACCATCTTCAGGCCTGTCCTGCCCCAGGGCTGAGGCTACAAGGGATGCTCCGAAGAGATCCATCTGATTTCCACGATCGTTAATATAAAACTCACGAGTGACTTGCGCTCCACCAGCGATTAGAACTCGGGCCAGGGCGTCGCCGACTGCGGCCCAACGGGTGTGACCCAAATGAAGAGGCCCAGTGGGATTGGCGCTAATGAACTCCAAATTTATTCTCACTCCTGAAAGAACATTAACCTGCCCATATTTTTCACCTTGAGCCAAGATTGATTTAACAACAGCGCCTTGAGATGCTTTAGCTAGAGTTATATTTATGAATCCAGGGCCAGCAATATCAATTCTTTGGATAATTTCATTTGACTTGAGTGCGCTACTAATTATCTCTGCAATTTGTCTTGGAGCTTTTCCAGCGCCCTTTGCAAGCGCAAGAGCAATCGAGGTTGCATAGTCCCCGTGCTCGCGATTCTTTGGCCGCTCCAGGGTTATCTCATCAAGAGCCGGATTAGAACTTAACTCACCTGGCAGGTCGCCCTTTGTAATAGCGACTCTAACTGATTCCAAAATGGCAGAGGCCAGCAGCTGACGAGGGGAAAGCTCTGGCAAGATTGGTGAATTAGAGGCTGACACCTAGACAAGGCTACCGACCCAGCCTTGCTTCTTGCGGCAATGGGGATGGCAATAACTGGGTATCCTTACGCCCGCATCTCTTGCGGGAGTGGTGAAATGGCAGACACGCAGGTCTTAGGAACCTGTGCTTCGGCGTGTGGGTTCAAGTCCCACCTCCCGCACCAGTTCAATTTCTGATTTGCTTAATATCGCTACCGTGTAGATCATGATCTGCTTACTTATGGAAGTGGTCTTTTCCCATAGTTAGGCATAGATTCTTGCTATGACAATGGCGTTTAAGGAAAGAAGTTCTACCGAATCACCACTTGATACCGCTCTATCTCAATTGAGAAGAGCGATTGAACAATTAAGGCTCTCTGAAAGTGATTGGAATACCCTTTCAACTCCCCGTCGCATATTAGAAGTGGCGGTCCCCCTGCGCCGAGATGATGGCCGTGTTGAGATGTATAAGGGCTATCGCGTTCAATATTCAACAACTCGTGGCCCTTCTAAAGGCGGCGTTCGATTCCATCAGAATATTGATCTAGATGAAACCGTTGCACTTGCAATGCTCATGACTTGGAAGTGTGCACTTGCCAATCTTCCTTATGGTGGTGCAAAGGGCGGTGTGGCAGTAGATCCTGCAAAGTTGTCTCTGGCAGAAAATGAGAGATTGACTCGGCGCTACACCTCAGAGATTCTTCCCATAATTGGTCCAGAGCGAGATATCCCAGCACCCGATGTGGGAACTGATGAACGCAACATGGCCTGGATGATGGATACCTATTCTGTAAATGCGGGATTCTCAGTTCCTGGAGTGGTCACTGGAAAACCAATAGTTCTTGGGGGATCTCTCGGTAGAACTTCTGCGACCGGAGATGGTGTAGCAATCTTGGTTCGTGAAGCCTTAAAACTTAAAGGAATTGATCCAAAGGGTGCCACAGTTGCTATTCAAGGATTTGGGAAAGTTGGATATTGGGCAGCAATTGCCTTAGAGCAGATGGGATTAAAGGTGGTTGCGGTAAGCGATGCCTCTGGTGGAGCAACAGGGTTTGATAGCGTTGCGGATCTAAAAAAGCACGTGCAAGAAAGTGGCAACCTATCTAGTGTGCCTGGAACAGATAGCCTGACCAATACCGAACTACTCCATCTAGGCGTTGATGTATTGGTACCGGCAGCGCTCTCTGATGCCATCACCGAAGCAACTGCCCCTGGCATTAAAGCCAAGATTGTGGTTGAAGGAGCCAACGCTCCAACTACTCCTGCAGGAGATGCGATCATGAATGATAAAGGGCTATTCGTTATTCCAGATATTCTAGCTAACTGCGGTGGAGTAATCGTCTCGTACTTCGAATGGGTTCAAGATAAACAGAATTATTTCTGGAGCGCGAAGGAAGTTAAAGACAATCTCAATTCCATCTTGATGCGAGCCATTGCTGAGGTATCCGATAAGGCCAAGGGCGAGCATCTGACTTGGCGAGAAGCGGCCAATATGGTCGGAGTGGCACGCGTAGCCCAGGCCCATCACCTCCGCGGTCTTTATCCATGAGAGCTCCCATCAGCCCACTTTCAAGGTAGCGCCAATCGTGGGAGGATTCATGCCCCGAGGTGCTTAAAGAAGCACGAATCTGATGAGGAGCTGAATAAAGTTGGCCGATAGGAATTTTTTATCATGGATCGGATTTAAAGGCGAGGAAAGTGAAGCCAGTAAGAAGAATCCATCAGCAGGATCAGCTTCGCTAGATCGCATCCGTGAACTTGAATCACAATTGAATGATCTTCGCTCGCGCCGTGACATCACCGGATTAAGCAAGGAAGAATTTGAAATTCTAGCCACCGAGACTGCGATGTCCCTCATTCGCGCCGCTCAACAGAGGGAGGTCAAAGCGAATGAGAGGGAGGTCAAAGCGAATGCAAGTGCCGAGAAGTTACTAAGTGAGAGCAAAAAGGTAGCTAGCTCCACGTTAGAACAAGCAGAGGCAAGAGCTGAGTCACTTCTCTCCCATGCTGAGTCGCGTGGGCGTGAATATATAAAAGCAGCAGAAAGTGATGCCTCAGATATCTTGGCAGAGGCGAATTCAAGAGCTGAAGAGTTGTTAGGTAGCAAGAAGCGCGAAGGTGAGGCAATTACAACTAGCGCTCGGAGAGAGGCAGATCACCTAATCCTTGAAGCCAGCACCGAGGTCTCAGAATACAGAAACTGGCTAGAGGGATTCATTTCAGAGGCAGAGCGCATTTATCAAATTCAAAGCCAATCACTTGATTCTGCTGAGAGTGCCATCTCCCAATCACGCCGGAGGTTAGAGAGGGCTTTCAATCGACTAGCAGAGCTACAAGAGCAAGTTGTCTCGGCTATCTCTTCAGATAGCACTCCCAGTGCTGATGCCAAGGAGGCCTCAAGAATTAATGCGGCAGGAGATGATAAGGCAGCTAAGAAGAGTTCAGGTAAGAAGAGCGCAACTAAGAAACGTCGGTGATGCCTTCTAGCAGTCGCTATATCCACTCAGTTGATGGCCTTAGGGCCGTCGCAGTTCTGGCCGTTCTGCTTTATCACTTAGGTATTGATTGGATTCCAGGGGGTTTTCTGGGAGTTGATCTCTTCTTTGTTATCTCAGGATATGTAATAACTGGACTTATTCTTGACTCGATTGATAGATCTGGCACTCTTGATTTAAGGGCTTTCTACTTAAGTCGCATCAGGCGACTAGTTCCTGCGCTAGTTGCCATGATCGTCTTCACCCTTTTGTTTATCGGAGTCTACGCCCCAGAGACTGTCAAGAGATTCATCGCCGATATTGGCTATGTCTTATCAGGTTCTATGAATTGGGCTCTGGTTTCAAGGCACCAGGATTACTTTGAAAGTATTGGCAGGCCACCCCTTCTACAACACACCTGGTCGCTAGCTGTTGAAGCCCAGTTCTATTTGATTTGGCCCTTAGTGCTGCTTCTCATCTTGAAGTACTTCGGCAAGAAGCGCATTTCAATCATTTCTCTGGCTATCGCTATGGCATCAGGAATAGCTCTCCTTGCCTACTCAGTGCAGATTGACACTAAGGCATCAGCAATTAGCCATGTTTACTTTGGAACTGATACGCATTCCATTGGATTCTTTCTGAGCTCGGCTCTTGCTGTTAGCTGGAAACCAGCGAACCTGACTCGAGAGATCAGCAAAAGAGCCCAAAACTTTGTTGATCTGATTGGAGTCTTTGGCCTGCTGGGACTACTTGGCACTTTTCTATTCATTAACGAAAGTGATCCAACGCTATATCGCATTGCCTTTCCACTATCTGCCATATTTGGTTGTGCCACTTTAATCTCCGTGGTCCATCCAGCATCAAGATTTGCGCCCATATTAAGCACCAAGGCTCTAATCTGGATAGGCGAGCGATCTTATGGAATCTATCTCTGGCATTGGATCGTCTTTCAACTAACCAGACCCTCTCTTGATCTAGTGGGCGATGATTGGGCTCTCTATGCCCTAAGAACCTTGATCGTATTTGCCCTTGCCGATATCTCTCTGCGTTATGTCGAAATTCCAGTAAGACGTGGATACTTCGAACTCTGGTTCCGAGGAATGAAATATCGAACCAAGGCAGCGCGGATCAGACAGAAACTCTCAACCCTTGTAGCGGTAGTGGCCCTGCTTGGAGCAACAATTCTGGTGGCAAATGATGGGATAAGAAAAGCAGATGAAATTGCCGCTCAAGAAGAATTAGCGACTACCCCGCAAGAGCCAGTTGATCAAGTAATCACCAACCCTGGTAGCCCAGGGCTCTGGGTCACCGGAGACTCAGTCATTCTTGGAATTAGAAATGTCCTAGCTCAATTTGAGCGTATCGAGTTAATCAATGCCAGAGTCGGCAGACAAATCAATGAGTTAATTGAGGTGGCCAGAACCGATCGACAATTCGTTGGCTCATCCCCTGTGGTGCTAAACCTGGGCAACAACAATCGATTGGTAGAAAGAGATGTCTTGGCCCTTATGGAAGTTGTTAGGAACCAGCCAAAGATTATTGTGGTTAATACCGCTGTTCAAAAATCTTGGAAGAATGAGAATAATACTCTGATTAGGAGTGTAATCTCTCGCTATCCCAATTCCACTTTGGTTGATTGGGATGCCATCTCAGCAAATCATCCTGAGTTCTTTGCCTCCGATGGGGTTCATCTAAATCCTCCCGGCGTAAACGCCTATGTCTCTGCAATCCTCGAAGTTCTACAGAAATAAGAAACCGCTCCTAGAGTCTTAGGAGCGGTTCTTCAATGTAATTCACTTAGTTCTGATACTTGCCCTTTAGTGAGAACTTGGTGGCATCAACCTTGGTGCCATCTGAATAGACAGATTGCAGCAAGAACTGGGTTCCACCCTCATCGCCTGCCAGTGCGATATCAAATGAGAGTTGATCTGCGCCTACTGTTGAAACATCAACAAAATCAATGGCGTCATAGGAAACAGAAATGGCATAGCCAGTCAAACCATCAGTTGTCACGGGCGCTTTCCAGCGCAGCGTTACTCCACCTGAGGCATTGCGAATCGCTACAAAGCTCGTCGGAGCTTCATAAGCTGTAATTGCCGGTTCTTCGCTCTCACTCTCTGTTGGTTCAGCAGTTGGCTCCTCGGAAACTGTCTCAGTTGGAGTTGGCTTCGCCTCTTCATCACTTGAGGAGTTAGTGAGCGCAAAAATTGCTAGCAGCACAACACCTGCGATGACTAGAAAGGGAAGATTGTTTGACTTCTTCACCGGAGCGACAGGAGTTCCAGCCATTGCGCTCCTTGCTGGAGCAGGAGTTGATGTAATTGGAACTGCACCCTTTAAAGGAACCGGCGGAATTGCGATCTTTGAAAGATCGCTTCTTCTTAAAGGAACCGGCGGAATTGCGATCTTTGAAAGATCGCTTCTTCCACTAGCCTTCTTGGCGCTTCGCCTAGTAGAGCGCCTAGCTGCAGCTTTCTTTGCCGGGCGCTTTGCAGGGGACTTCCTACCGCGCCGCTTTGCTTTCTTAACGACTCTCTTCGTAGCTTTCTTTGCCGGGCGCTTTGCAGGGGACTTCCTACCGCGCCGCTTTGCTTTCTTTGCGACTCTCTTCGTAGCTTTCTTTGCCGGGCGCTTTGCAGAAGCTTTCTTCCTTGCCACCACTATCACTCCTTCGCTCTAAAGCTTGGCGCACCTGCCCTTACGCAATCTAACTAACTAGAAGCGCGCCTTGCTGTTCCAAGCCTACCTGCGAGTGCGCACTTTTCACCACTATCACAGGGAGAGAAAGGGAGAGATTCTTGGGGCTATTTGCGCCAGAGCTTTACCTCTATGGCTAATCGAATCCTTGATCTCTGGGCTCATCTGCGCAGTTGTGATACTAAAACCCTCTGGTTGAAAAATGGGGTCATAGCCAAAACCCTGATCACCGATGGGGCTTCGCCTTATCTGACCTACCAGCTCACCCCTGGCGATAAGGCTCTGGCCATCTGGCCTGGTCAGTGCCAGCACTGCGACAAATGATGCTGTCCTGTTTTCTATCTGCTCCATCATCTTTAATACCTTGGCATTGTTTGCCGCATCATCGCCATGAACTCCGCCATAACGGGCAGAGAAAACTCCAGGTTCGCCATCAAGAGCCTCTATGGATAACCCACTGTCATCGGCCAGAGTAGCAAGGCCCGTGAGCTGCGTGACCGTGCGCGCCTTTAAGAGGGCATTTTCTTCGAAGCTACTTCCTATCTCCTCAATATCTGCAATATCTAGATCAGTCATCGAGATAGGTGATATCTCTGGAGCATGAATCTTCAACATCCGCTTCACTTCAACAAGTTTTCCTTGGTTTCTAGTAGCTAAGACCAGGGTTTTCTTATCTACCGACATTACGCTCTATCTTGCTAGCACTTGAGCTTGGAGCATCGCTATCTGCTTACAACCCTTTGCCCCAAGATCTAATAGTTGATCAAGAAGGGCTCTATCAAGGGGCTCGCCTTCTGCAGTTCCTTGAACTTCAATGTATTTGCCCTCGCCAGTGCAGACAATATTCATATCAGTCTGCGCTCGAACATCTTCTTCATAGCAAAGATCAACAAGTGGAGCGCCATCAATAATTCCCACGCTCACTGCTGCCACAGAGCCAATCAGTGGAGATTTGCCAGTGATATGTCCCTGCTTCATCGCCCAGGAGAGCGCATCACTTAAGGCAACATATGCCCCAGTAATAGCTACCGTCCTAGTTCCCCCATCTGCTTGGAGCACATCACAATCTAGAACGATGGTGTTCTCACCCAGTGCTTGAAAATCGACAATTGCTCGCAATGACCTGCCAATTAGTCTTGATATCTCTTGAGTTCTGCCACCCAATTTTCCCTTAACGCTCTCTCGATCTGCTCGGCTATGGGTAGCCCGAGGCAACATGGCATATTCACTAGTCACCCAGCCCTTGCCACTTCCAGCTAACCAGCGGGGAACTCCGGGAGCGAAGGAGGCAACGCAGAGAACTCGGGTATTGCCGAAGGAAACCAAGACTGATCCTTCGGCGTTATTGAGCCAATTCCTCTCAAAAGTAATCGGCCGAAGTTGCTCCGCCCCCCTTGAATCACTACGTTTGACCTCTGTCACCTTAACAATCTCCGCTCATGTATCTAGATCTGACCCTTAACAAAGTTAACTTCAGGGCCTAGGAAGCGTCTGGCTAAGTGGGTAAAGGTATCGGTGTCACCACTTGCAATGAATTGGTGACTTGGCGCCTTCTTATCACTTCTCAAGAGATTGTTTTCAACTAATACTCTATAGAGCTCTTTAGCTGTCTCTTCCGCACTTGAGACTAAGTTAACTTCACTGCCCATCACGTAGGAAATCACCCCAGTAAGGAGCGGGTAGTGGGTGCAACCTAAGACCAAAGTGTCAACTCCAGCGGCCTTTAGCGGAGCCAGGTACCGCGTTGCAACCTCTGTTACCTCATCTCCAGAGGTCATGCCGCTTTCAACAAAGGAGACAAACTTTGGACAGGCAAGTGCGATTAGCTCAAAGTGAGGAGCTGCAGCAAAGGCGTCGTTATAGGCCCCAGAGTCAATGGTCGTTTGAGTACCAATAACTCCTACCTTGCCATTCTTGCTGGCAGATACAGCCCGTCGAACAGCCGGTTGAATGACCTCTATTACCGGTATGGAGTAACGCTCTCTGGCATCTCTTAGCATCGCAGCACTTGCGGTGTTGCAGGCAATAACAATGGCCTTAACCCCGGCATCCACTAAAGAGTCCATGATCTCAAGGGCGAAGGAGCGTACTTGGGCTAGTGGCCGAGGGCCATAGGGACCTCGGGCGGTATCACCGAAGTAGATCAAGGTCTCGTTGGGCAATTGATCGATTATTGCTCTAGCCACAGTAAGGCCCCCAAGGCCAGAATCAAATAGGCCAATTGGCGCAGATCCATACTTATTGGCCATAGCCGCAAGTCTAAAGGTGCTCAACCAATAGGCCTTCTCCGAGCAGGCTATAGCGAAATCTGCCGAGAGCCATACCAAAGATGTCCGATTTGCCCTGAAAAAGAGCAAAGTCCTTAAGAATTACCGAATTACTGGGTTGAAATTCTAGTGAGTACCCGGCACCCTTTCGCCTGATTGCGCCTGCCGAGGCTTCATATGGGTCTACGGGGGAGGTGATCGCTCGGCTCTACCTGTGTCGAGCAATCCTAACTGCCCACGGAGGCTTATTGAAATGCAACTAGACGCATCTCAGTGGAGCACGGTCTACAACATCCTCTCTTTTGGACTTGTATCCATGCTCGCAACAACCGTCTATACCCTTGTTTCACAGAACCGCGTTCTTCCTAAGTATCGCAACGCCCTGGTTCTTTCATCCATGGTTACCTTCATCGCTGCTTATCACTACGTGAGAATCTTTGATTCTTTCAAGGATGCAACGAAAGAGGGGACATTTGAAGTAGTAACTGATAGCAACGCAAGTTCAGCGGCGTTTAATGAGGCATACCGCTACGTTGACTGGATCCTTACAGTGCCGCTACTTCTTGTTGAACTAATCGCAGTATTGGCTCTTGCCAAAGAAGCAACTCGCTCGCTGCTAACACGCCTCGTTCCTGCATCAGCAGCAATGATCGCACTAGGTTATCCAGGAGAAGTTTCTGCAGACCAGGGTGAGAAGATTATGTGGGGCGTTCTCTCCACCATTCCATTCCTCTACATCCTCTATATTCTATTCATAGAGCTAGGTAAGTCCCTAGATCGTCAGCCTGAGGGAGTTGCAGCCACAGTTGGCCGCATCCGTCTCCTCCTCATCGCTACCTGGGGCGTTTACCCAATCTCCTACCTCCTTCCAATCATCGATGCAGATGGAGCAGCAAGCTCTGGTGCCTTCGTTGGGCGTCAAGTTGGTTACACCATCGCTGACATAGCATCTAAGTGCGTGTTCGGTCTAACAATCCTCAAGATCGCACGCATGAAGTCAATTGCCGAAGGAATGAAGGACGATTAATAAGGAGTAAAAGAAATTAAGGATCAGGGCGCGGGAGACCGGGCCCTGATTCTTTTTAGCTTGGAGAAATCTCCTCCAATAAAGATTGCTGCAGCCAGCCAATCCAGGAATAGACTGCATACACGGCCTTCATGGGATCACTTTCTAGCATCAACTCATATTTCTTATGAATAGCTTCGGTATCAATGCTCTCTCTTTCTGACTTATCCCCGCCGATTCCCAAGCGAACTGCTAGAGCTAGCCTTAAATCATTAAGCCCTGAGAGCCAATCCAATATTTGCGAGCTCTCTATGATGAGCTTGAAAGAGCCTTTATCTATTGGAGTATGAGAACTTGAAATCTCCTCTGGTTCCTCTTGGCTAGTTAGAGCTTCATAGATGATGCGGGCATGGGCTTTCTTCTTCTCACGTAAACCATATTCGGTATAACGACGGAATTCACCAGCAGAGGCCGAATCCTCATAGGCATCAGGAAATAACCTTCGTAGCACAGGATCTTCAGGGAGTGCATCAGAATCCGAAATTCCCACTAAATGAAGTAGTGGGTCTTGATGCTCAGCTAGAGATTCTCCCTGGGAAAGCAGTTCTAGAAGTTGTTCTGTAAGATTGATTAGTACCTGTGATTCCTGAGTTGAGATAACTATTGAGATCTCGCCATTTTCATCTCTTCCAAATGATGACATTTACCTAGTACTCATCATCTCTTTGCAGCGTTGCCCAGAGCCCATATTCATGGAGGCGCTGGACATCTCGCTCCATCTCCTCACGAGTGCCACTTGAAACTTGCGCTCTTCCCTCAACATGAACTCTTAGCATCAACTCTGTGGCTTTCTCTTTGGAGTAACCAAAGAGCACCATGAATACATGAGTAACATAGGTCATCAAATTAACTGGATCATCCCAAACTACACAGACCCATGGGCGATCTGCTTTTAAATCAGTATCGCTATCTGATTTGGTAGCCGTGCCAAGCGCCATCTCTTACCTAGAGTTCATTATTAGATTGATCATCTGGGCCTTTACGAAGGCCGGCATGAATCTCTTTACAGGTTGGGCAGATGGGAAATTTATTGGGATCACGAGATGGAATCCATCTCTTGCCACAGAGGGCAGTCACTGGTTTCCCAGAGACTGCTGATTCCACAATCTTTTCTTTGCGCACATAATGAGAGAACCTTTCGTGATCTCCTGAATCTAGCTGCTCCTGCGTGCGAGTATCAATCAAAGTATCACCATCGCTACTTGCTTTGCCTCCAGAAAATAGCCCCATAACCTGGGTTCGGTGATTTGCTCGCTTCATAGCGCTAATAATAGGGCGAGTAGGAAAGTGCGCCTGCGCTAACTGGGGGCCATAAGATAGGCAGATGAAAGATCTCTTGCGTAGCCAAGATCTGCTCAGATCTGATGTGGAGATGCTCCTTGCCACCGCTTCAGAGTTTGCAAGCGCGCCCCTGAAGGCGCCAGATCTACTAGCCAATAAAGCTGTTGCTATCTACATGTCCAAGCCCTCTACTCGGACTCGACTCGCATCTGAGAGCGCAGTGGCTCATCTTGGCGGTACTCCAATATTTCTAAGAGGTGATGAGCTCCAAATCGGTAGAGGGGAGACTATCGCCGACACCGCCAAAGTGATCAGCCAGTTTGCCCAAGCCTTGATTATTCGCACCTTTGCCCAAAGCGATGTCGATGAGTTGGGGGCAAATGCCAGCATTCCAGTGATCAATGGCCTCACCGATTATGACCATCCCACTCAAGCACTTGCCGATTGGCTAACAATCCGTGAGGTATTTGGAAGAGACATCTCAGGAAGAAAGTTCACTTATCTCGGTGATGGAAATAATGTCGCCACAGCTTGGTTAATGATGGGCGCAATTATGGGTGCACATGTGGTTGCAGCGACCCCGGATGGAAAGTTCGCCCCTAAGAAAGAAGTTCTAGATCTTGCCAGTGAATTAGCTCTGGAAAGTGGCGGAAGAGTTGAAGTAACTACTGATGCCAGATCAGCTGTTAGTGGAGCCAGTGTCTTATATACCGATGTCTGGATGTCCATGGGAGATATTGAAGCAGATCGCATTGAAAAAGAGCGGGCACTTTCAAGTTATCAGGTCAATGATGAGTTAATGTCACTTGCTAGCAACGATGCGATATTTATGCATTGCCTTCCAGCTCATCGCGGAGAAGAAGTGAGCGCATCAGTAATTGATGGCCCTGCCTCAAAGATCTGGCGTCAGGCATTTCATCGTCGAAGTACTATTCAAGCCATCCTCTATCACAGCCTACGCGGTGAATTGAAGGGAAGGCTTTGAATATCATTTCATTCAAGATTCACCTCTTTGAATTTGTTGGTATCTTGATCAACTAGATAGGGTTTTCATATGCGCGTAGCGGTTCCAGCCGAGAGTCAGGATGGCGAGAAACGAGTAGCACTCCTTCCAGACATCATCTCCAAATTAACTAGGGTCGGCCTAAGTGTTGCTATTGAAACAAATGCTGGGCTCCATGCCGGAGCTAGTGATGAAAGCTATATAGAGCAAGGCGCTACGGTATTTAGTCCAAGTGAACAAGGAAAAGAATTAGCCAGCGCTGATGTAATTCTCTCAGTCCAGCCACTTACTCCATCTCAGGTGAGTAATCTAAAAAGTGGAGCTATTACTATTTCATTTCTTTCAACGGTGAACGCTAACGAGAGTATTGATGCTCTTGCCAAGGCTGGGGCAACCGCACTTTCCTTAGAAGCGCTACCTAGAATTTCAAGGGCTCAATCTATGGATGCCCTAACTTCTCAAGCGCTCTGTGCTGGATATAGAGCAGCACTTGTTGCAGCAGAGCTCTCGCCACGCTTTTTTCCTCTACTTATGACAGCTGCAGGAACCGTTACTCCAGCAAATGTCCTAGTGCTTGGGGCAGGAGTTGCAGGACTCCAGGCAATTGCTACCTCTAGGAGATTGGGAGCAGTGGTCTCTGCCTACGATGTTCGCCCCTCATCTGCTGAAGAAGTTAGATCAATGGGCGCTACTTTTATTGAGCTAGAACTTGAAGCACTCGAGGGATCTGGCGGGTATGCCAGAGAGATGAGTGAGGAGCGTGCAGCAAAACAAAGGGAACTTCTAGCTCCTTACATAACTAAGTCTCATGTCTTAATTACTACCGCCGCAGTTCCAGAAAGAGCCGCGCCAAGGCTAGTAACAAAAGAGATGTATCAAGCAATGGCTCCAGGTTCGGTGATTGTTGATCTGGCCGCTGAAAGCGGGGGAAATGTTGAGGGTTCAAAGCCGGGAGAGATAATTACCGTAGGCAATTCAGTTCTGCTCTGGGGCGGCAAGGATGTTCCAAGTCAATTGCCATTTCACTCCTCCTATTTGCTCTCTCGAAACATTGTGAACTTACTTCTTCTGATGGTTAAAGATGGTGCTATTACTCCCGATTTCTCAGATGAAATAATTGATGCCGCAGCCCTTACCCACGGTGGAAATCTAAGGAAAGGGTCTTAGAGCTATGGAAGTCATGGCGATAATCTCCATCTTTACCCTCTCCATATTTGTCGGCTTTGAGGTAGTTTCCAAAGTCTCATCAACTCTTCATACCCCGCTAATGAGTGGTGCTAATGCAATTCATGGAGTTATCTTGGTCGGCGCAATTATCGTGGCAGACCATAGTGATAGTGAACTAGAGCTTGGATTATCACTTGCTGCCATAGTCCTTGCCACAATAAATATGGTCGGCGGCTTTGTAGTGACAGATCGCATGCTTGAGATGTTTAAAGGCAAAGGTGCCAAAGGTAAGAGCTCAGGTGATAAATAAATGAGCCGCTTTCTCTATGAATTGATTGGCCTTAGCACTGGCGTGATGTTTATTCTGGCACTTAAAGGCTTATCACATCCAAGAACTGCAAGGCGAGGAAATCTGCTAGGGGCAACGGGAGCCACAATTGCAACCATCGCGGTATTCTTCTATAGCAGTGATGGCCGATTGCCACTTAATAATCTTGGCTGGATCTTAGGAGCCATTGCTTTTGGCTTGATTGTTGGCGTTCCAGCAGCGAGAAAAGTCCAGATGACAGCGATGCCACAGCTAGTTGCGCTTTTTAATGGAGTGGGTGGCGCGGCTGCAGCACTTGTGGCAATTGTGGAATATTTGAAGCTGGGCCAAATCGCACCCACTGCAGTAGTTATTGCTACGGTATTTACCGTGGTTGTCGGCTCAACCTCTTTCTCTGGATCGGTTGTTACCTTCCTTAAGCTCCAAGAGTTGATGACTACTCGTCCAGTTGTTCTTGCTGGAGGAAGATTTGTTGTCGCAGGAACTCTTGTTGCAACCCTCGTTTGCGCGGGCTGGGTCGTGACCTCCCTTGGCACTACTCCACTTTTGTTTCTTGCCGGCTTATCGCTTGCCTTTGGAATCTTATTTGTCCTTCCAGTTGGTGGAGCAGATGTGCCAATTGTTATCTCATTGTTAAATGCCTTTACCGGCCTAACAGTTGCCGCCGGTGGATATCTCCTTGATTCGACGCTATTGATTATTGCTGGAACTCTAGTGGGAGCCTCAGGAACAATTCTGACCCGATTGATGGCGGAGGCAATGGGGCGTTCACTATTTGGCACCTTGTTTGGGGCATTTACTGCCAAGCCTCAAGATAGCTCAGCAACAGGAGAGGATAGGACAGTTAAATCTGGATCACCTGATGATGTGGCCATTTTGCTCAACTATGCTCGAAGAGTTGTCATCGTTCCAGGCTTTGGCCTAGCTGTTGCTCAGGCACAGCACACAGTTAGAGAATTAGCAGATCTCTTATCTGCTAAGGGAATTGATGTGGTCTACGGCATTCATCCGGTAGCAGGGCGTATGCCAGGGCATATGAATGTTCTACTTGCTGAGGCCAATGTGCCGTATGAGCAGTTATCTGAGATGGATGAAGTAAATCCAACATTTCCACAAACTGATGTAGCGCTAATTATTGGAGCAAATGACGTGGTCAATCCCGCTGCCAAAACAACGCCAGGATGTCCCATCTATGGAATGCCAATTCTTGATGTTGCTCAAGCTGGGAATGTGATTTTCCTTAAGAGATCCATGAGACCAGGTTTTGCTGGTATCGAAAATGAACTTCTCTTTGATGCTAAGACCACGCTTCTCTTTGGTGATGCCAAAGCCTCGTTAACAAGGGTTGTGAGCGCGCTTAAAGCTCTCTGACTAATCAATATCCTCCAGGTCTAGTATTCAGACATGGAATCACTTGCGCTTATGGTGGCAATAATCGTGGCACCTGCTTTCTATGGTGGCCCAATCGCCTTTCTGCTTTCCTTATTTCGACCAAAGAAGATGTCACGATTCCGTCGCTGGTCTATTCTCGTTTTGGCAATCCTTTCTATTATTAGTGGGGCCTATTTGCTCGTTAGATTTGTAAGTTCCGGCGCAAATGTCATTGGCGCCCTTGGTTTAAGCACGGGACTGGGTGCTATATGGCAGTTGAAAAGAAATGGAAAACTAATTCCTTAGAACCTCTTTAAGGGGTATCTTCGGTGGGGTTATACAACTCTGCTCGAACCTTTCTTGAAAGGAAAGTCTGATTTTGGTGGAGGTGCCGGGAATTGAACCCGGGTCCTTCGACACTGAAACAGGGCTTCTACGGGCGTAGCGCGCTATTCGTTTTCTCTGTCCCGGTTCTCTCGCACGCTAGTAACCGACAGACTCAGTTGTGAAAGATTTCCTTACCGATA
>VGBW01000011.1 GCA_016870365.1 Actinomycetota bacterium
AGCGCGAGGGCGAGTTGTTACCCTTGCGCTCACAGGTACTAAATGGTGGGTTGCCCGAGTGGCCAATGGGAGCGGACTGTAAATCCGCCGGCTATGCCTTCAGTGGTTCAAATCCACTACCCACCACAAGTGCTCTTAGCTCAAAGCCCATTTCACAGTGATGGAGATAGAGACTTCTTCCTCACCAAGATCAATTACCGGAGTTGAGGCATCTTCTGCCTTAGCGACTCCAAGCATTGGGAAGGAATAAGAAGGCGTAGAGTTCTCTTGCAATGAAATTACTCTGCCTAGAGAGGCTCCAAGGAGTTTGGCGTAAGAAGAGGCTCTAGATTTAGCATCAGCAACAGCGGCAGCTCTTGCCTCCTGCATCGCTGCAGATCCCTTAGAAATAAATGGCACGATTCCATTTATCGTAACACTTTCATTTCCAGCGTTCACCACTGATTCAATTACTTTCCCAGCGCTCTCTGCTTTGCGAATCACTACGGTAAAAGATTGAGTGGCGCGATATCCAATAATTACTGAGCCCTTATCTTGGGTGTAATTATATTCTGGATAGACAGATAGGTTTGAGCTCTTAATATCTTTGGTGGCGATTCCCTCTGACTTTAGCGCAGACCTAACACCAGCTGCAGCCTTTGATGCACTCGATAGGGCGGTAGCGCTCTTATCGCTAAGCGAGGTGACGCCTAAATAAAACCGGACTGCATCAGGAACAACGCTGACTGTTCCTACTCCAGTAACTGTTACGTGGGGATCTGATTCAGCGCCTTGGGCTGGATAGACCCAGAGCGTGCTTAGAGCAAAT
This sequence comes from Actinomycetota bacterium, assembly GCA_016870365.1. Classification (GTDB taxonomy): domain Bacteria; phylum Actinomycetota; class Actinomycetes; order Nanopelagicales; family Nanopelagicaceae; genus MAG-120802. The sequence goes on from VGBW01000011.1 coordinate 809, forward strand.
AGAGCGATAATGGCTGTGGTAATTCGATTCACTTTTCTCATAAGCCTAAGATACCTGCTATGGCCACGATTATTTCTCAATGCTCGCTTAGCGTATTACGCCAAAGCGCTGAGAAATTAAAGGCAGGGGACCTAATAGCCTTTCCAACAGAGACGGTCTATGGCATCGGAGCAGATGCGCAAAACATGAAAGCAGTGGCCAGGATGTATGAAGTCAAGAATCGACCCGCAAATCACCCAGTAATTGTGCATATCGCAGGGCTAAACGATGTCGACTACTGGGCAAAAGATGTTCCAGAGTATGCAATAAATCTTATGAGGGATTTCTGGCCAGGCCCTATGACGCTACTTCTGAAGAGGCGAGGAGTTGCTGGTGATTACCTAACTGGAGGTCAAGAGATTGTGGGCTTAAGAATTCCCGCAAATAGCCTGGCTCTGGGGCTATTGAGTCAATTTAAAGCAATAGGTGGAAAGGGAATTGTCGCCCCAAGCGCCAATCGTTATGGCGCAGTTTCACCAACTACTGCTCAGGCCGTCGGCGAGGAGTTAAGTGACTATCTATTGCCAGGTGACCAGATTCTTGATGGGGGAATTTGTCTAGTGGGAGTTGAATCGACAATCATTGATTGCAGTGGCGATAACCCAACAATTCTTCGCCCTGGAGCCGTTAGCTCTGAGATGATCGAGAAGAGCACCGGAATAATCCTTGATTCGGTTGGCGAAACAAGAATTCGTGTTTCAGGTTCAGATAAGCAGCATTACGCACCAAAGGCAAAAGTGCTAATTGATGGTCAATGCCAAGAAGGTGAGGGTCTGATTGCAATGAGCGATGTGGCTACTCCGCAAGGTGCCATTCGCTTGGCAGAGCCAAATAGCATTGAAGAGTATGCCAGGGTGTTGTATGCCGCGCTCCGCAAAGCAGATAATCAGGGATTAAGAACTATAAGAGTAATTCCACCAAGTGGCTCAGGTCTTGCAGTTGCAATCCGTGATCGTATTAGTCGTGCAGCAGCAATTTAATTCTTGATATAACAAAGAGAGTCTTAACGCCTGATGCTATATTTTAGAAATTCTTGACCGTTGGGCCTTATTGCTCTGGCTAACTCCAGGCAATCTCCTCGTTTATTAAACGCTCTCCGCTTGATTTCAATTGCTGGGGTTCCTGCCGATACAGATAACTTCCTAGAGATGTCTTCTTCAATAAGTAACGATGAAATTTCCTCATCCGCGCTCTCCACCACCTGCCCATAATTATCTGAGAGCAGTTTGTATAAAGAGCCGGAGAGCCGCTCTTTATCAAGGCCAGGAGCAAACCTTGCCTTTACGTATGAGACTTCCCAAGAGAGGGCTACTTTTTTATTCGCTCTGACTCTTTCGATGCGGTATGAGGGCTCATCAATCTTTGCCCACGATGAATCGGTTAATTCAGGATTTTCAATCAGCCTAACATCTATCACTGAGGTTTCATATTCAATTTCTCTTAAGGCGAGTTCTTCGCTAAATGATCTAAGGCGATGGTGGTGAGTATCTCGATGAGGCGCTACAAATGTCCCAGAGCCTTGTCTACGATAGACAAGACCGGCGTGCTCCAAGATCTCTAAAGCATTTCGAATAGTTACTCGGGAAACGCCAAAGTGTTCGGCCATCTGTCTTTCAGTAGGGATGACTTCATGGATTGCAAGCTCGGATAGGTCAGCGCGAATCAACTCTGAGATACGAACAGGCTTGAGTGACTCCTCCTTGGCCAAAGCCCCCACCCCCTTCTTCTCCCCTTCTCAACGGGGTGATACCGATTCCATAACAATTGCCCGAAAAACCTGCCAGACACTAGCATTTTGATGAGAATTGGACTAGACCAGCCTACTACGACCTGTTGGAATTGCCAGCAGGTAGCACCAAACCGGGAGGTCTCTCATGCGCATAACGCGCAAAAAGATTATCGCCATTATTTCTTCGATGACACTTATCAGCTCGCTCTTTCTTGGCGCGAGCATGGCAAGTGCTTCACCGAAAGATAGCGGCACAGTTACTGTCTGGATTCAAGGAGATGCCAAATCTTGGCCAGCAGCACTTGATCGTGCAAATAAGATGTTTAATTCAAAGTATCCAAATGTCAAGGTTGACATTCAATATCAGACTTGGGGAGATTCTCTAAAGAAACTCGATGCAGCCCTAGTTGCCGGGAATACACCAGACGTATTTGAGTTTGGTAATACCCAGGTTCTGAAATACTCAGCAGCCGGTGCCCTTAAGGATCTAAGTAGCTCAAAGAGTCAATTTGCCTACAGCACTAACTGGCTCAAAGGCCTAGAGGAGGCTGGAAGCTATAACGGCAAGCTCTTTGCAGTTCCTTACTATGCTGGGTCGCGAGCAGTCATGTATCGCACTGATTTATTTACTTCACTAAAGATCAAGGTTCCAAGAACTTATGAGCAATTTACAGCAGCCGCAGATAAGTTAATGGCGGCAAATTCTTCCAACTCAAAGTTCTCTGCTGTTTATATGCCAGGTAAGTATTGGTATGCAGCAATTGGCTTTGTTTATGACTCCAAGGGGGCAATTGCAGTTGAGGAAGCTGGAAAGTGGAAAGGTTCACTGGATTCAGCAGCCTCTGTTGAAGGGCTAACTCGCTGGAAAAACATTGTTGATAAATACTCTAAAGCCGATAAGTCTGGCGATGAGGGTGGTCAATGGGAGGTCTTCGCAGGTGGAAACGTTGCGATGAGCTACTCAAATGGCTGGGAAACATGCTGCATTGCTCCTCAAAAGGGCGCCTTCTTCCCGATGCCTTCAATTCGCGCTGGTGAATACATGCCAGCATTCCTCGGTGGATCTAATCTTGGAGTTCCTGCTAAGGCAAAGAATCCAGAGTGGGGTATTTACTGGATTAAGTCATTCACCTCTGGCCAAGCAATGCGTGAAATCGTCAAGGTGGGCAATCTTCCCAACAACACCAGCATGTTGACCCTAGTTAAGGGAGGCAATGCTCAAGTTGCAAAAGGTGCTACCTCGACATGGTTCGTTCCTGCAGCACAGAAGTGGGTAAATGTGGAGAACGCAAACGTTCTTCAAACCATGCTCTCTGATATCGCAACAGGAAAGAAGACAGTTGCGCAAGCAGCCAAAGATGCATCTGCGGAGATCACAAAACTGCTGAACTAGAAGCAAGAAAACTCCTAACGAGGTAAAGGAGAGTGGTAGCGTCGAGGGCGCACCACTCTCCACTCGTTTATTGGGAAGCAGGTTTGAGATCTGATGACTAGCGCAACAAAATTAAGGATAGAGCCAAAGAGTAATTTCTGGCCCTATCTCTTAATTGCTCCTGCGTTAACCGTAATTCTACTGATCTTAGGCTTTCCCGTATTTCGACTGATAACGCTAAGTTTTCAGCAATTTGGCTTGGCAGAGATTGTCTCGGGCATCCCGACTTGGATTGGCTTTGAAAACTACCTAGCGCTACTCAAAGATCCGGAATTCTGGATAGTTCTACGTAGAACATTCATCTTTACATTTGCTATGGTGGCAGCTTCGATAGTGATTGGTGCTTGGCTAGCACACTTAATGGCGAGGATGAATTCCATACTTCGATGGCTGTTGAACACCACCTTGATTCTCGTTTGGGCGATTCCTGCACTGGTTGGTATCTCAATTTGGAAGTGGATGTTCTCCTTTGAATTTAGCATTATCACCTCAACCATCAATCGCCTAGGTTTTGACTTTGCTCAACGCAATTGGTTTACCAATACTTTTTCAGGCTTTTCCATCATCGGCGGAGTTGTGGTCTGGGGCGCAGTCCCATTCATAACAATCAGCATCTATGCTGCATTAACTCAAGTTCCTAAGGAGCTATTGGAAGCAGCTGCCATTGACGGCGCTAACTCCAGACAGATATTTAGGTCTGTAATCCTTCCAATACTGCTTCCTATTTATGTGATTTTGATTAGCCTTTCAATCATCTGGGACTTCCAAGTCTTTACCCAAATCTGGGTACTACTTGATAATCGACCAGCTTCTGAGTATTACACAATGGCGATCTATGCCTTTGAAAAGTCTTTCGGTTTAAGTGAGTATGGAATGGGGGCAGCCATTGCTCTCTTAATGATTATCTCGTTATTGGGTGTTACTTGGTTCTACATAAAGAAGATGGTCCAAATTGGAGATAGTAATGCATAAGAAGAGTTCGATCTATGCAAATATCTCTGGAGTATTCGCCATTGTCTTTATGGGCTTTCCAGTTTACTGGATGGTCACTACCTCTTTTAAGAACCGCCAGGATGTCCTCTCAACCGAGCCGACGATTCTGCCCAGATCTTTTACCATTGAAAATTATCAGAACGCTTTCTCAAGAGAGGGTTTTTATGCCAGTCTTCGCAATAGTTTGATTGTGGTCCTAATAACCGTTGCTATTTCACTATTTATAGCAACGTTTGCAAGCGTGGCCATAGCTAGAACTAAATTTACCGGTAAGCGAAGCTTTATCTCATCTCTTCTTATCGTGCAGATGCTCCCACTTTCTGCGCTGATAATTCCCCTATTCCTCTTGTTAACGCGCCTTCAATTGACAAATACCATAGGAGGTCTAGCGCTTACCTATGTGGCATTTATCTTGCCTTTCACTATTTGGACTCTAAGAGGTTTCCTAGCCAACATCCCCATAGATATTGAGGAAGCTGCCCTAGTCGATGGTTGCACAAGAGTTCAGGCATACCGTCATGTTCTCTTGCCATTAATGGCTCCAGGATTAGTTGCCACTGCAATATTTGCATTCATTCAAGCCTGGAATGAATTCTTGCTGGCCTACATCATTATGCAAAGCCAAGAGAATTTAACGCTACCAGTTTGGCTTGCTGGTTTTACCACTAGAACTGGAACCGATTGGGGCCCTCTAATGGCGGCATCTACAGTGACGGCTATCCCAGTTGTAATATTCTTCTCCCTGATTCAGAAACGAATAGCCACAGGCGTGACAGCAGGAGCTGTTAAGGGATGAAGTTCAGTGATACTGAAAAGGCAATATTGGCCCATTTCTCTCCTGGGTTTGGCGGTACCGAGATACCTGAATGGATATATAAGTATCTAGAAAATGGGTTAGGGGGAATTACCCTCTTTAGCTCTAACTGCCCATCCCTGGATGTAGCACGTGAGCTAATTCTTAAGATCAGAGCCATCTCCCCAAGAATTATTATTTCCCTAGACGAGGAAGGTGGCGATGTAACTCGCCTCTTTGTTCCTGAAGGAAGCCCCTTCCCAACTCCTGCACTTTTGGGACGTTGCAATGATTTGGGATTAACGGAGAATTCTTTTAGGGAATTAGGAAAAGTGCTGAATTCTATTGGAGTCAACTTGAACTTAGCCCCTGTTGCTGACGTTTCAACTCATAGTGATAGCCCAATAGTGGGGGTAAGGTCTTTTGGTGGCGATGCAGATTTGGTAGCCGTCCACGTAGCAAGTGCAATAAAGGGATTGCGTGGCGCAGGAATTGCTTCATGCATCAAGCATTTTCCCGGGCACGGTGGGGTATTAGAAGATAGCCATAATGACTTAGCGCAACTCAATGGAGATATTAGTGAACTAACCGAGACCCACCTCAAGCCATTTATTTCAGCAATAGGCGATGATGTAGAGGCGATAATGATGGGACACATATTGCTTTCATCCCTTGACCCCGCCTCTCCCGCTTCTTGCTCTAATGTGATTACTAGGGATTTATTACGTAGAAAACTGGGTTTTACTGGGCTAGTTGTGACAGATGCTCTAGATATGGGAGCACTCGGTGGTCCAAAGAGAATTAGCACCTCAGCCCTTCGAGCAATTTCTGCTGGCGCAGATTTGCTCTGTTTCTCTGGGCTCTATGATCAATCTAGCTTTGTGGAAGATAGTTTGATGACAATAAGCGAGGCAGTGGACGCACAAGAGATTAGTCGTCAGTCAATAGAGGAGAACGCGAAGAGAATTTGGAGTTGGAGCCCGCCAAAAGCCAAAGATTTGTCTCCCGTGTTTCTGCCAGAGGCTTCAAGATTTCGATCTGGAGTTCATTGCCAAGGTGAACTCTTTATCTCAACTGATCGGGTGTTTCTAATTGAGTTATCTGCAGACCCAACTATTGCTGCCGGATTTGTCGGTTGGGGATTGCGAAGACCTCTTGTTAGAGCAGGCAAGAAAGTGAAACTAGAGTCAAGCGATATCGATCTATCAATACTCACTCAAGGTTCTCTGGTGGTGGCCTTCAGGGATGCATTTAGAGATAACAAGATACTTGGTGCGCTAGATAGAATCAATCGCGGTAGGCCAGATGCAATATTTGTTGACATGGGTTGGCCAACCTGGGATTTCAATCCTAAAAATATTATTCGAACATTTGGCTCAAGTGCCCTGGCCTCCGAGATAGCGATAGCTTGTATGACCGAAAGCCCTATCGGCTCAAAGAGATAAGTTCAGAATAGCTCTCTATAGCACCATCAATTATCGCTTTAGGAGTAACTTCTTTGGTTTCACCAAGAGACCAATCTGGTGGATTTTCCTTTCCGCCTAGCGTCCAGGCTAGGGCGAACCTACCGATTTTGCCCAACCTATTAGAATATGAATGTGCTAGAAAAATCGGATCGCCCTTGGGGCCGCTATGAGGTCTTGCAAGAGAGCCCATCTCATAAAGTTAAGTGCATCTGGGTTAAGCCTGGAAAGAGGCTTTCATACCAGCGCCATCAGAAGCGTTCTGAGCATTGGTTTATTGTTTCAGGACAGGCGCAGGTGACCATTAACGGTGTAGTTTCATCACTTGAAGTGGGCGATAGTCTCGATATTCCCGCAGGAAGCTTGCATCGCATTGCAAGTATTGGAAATAGCGATGTGATCTTCATTGAGGTTCAAGCCGGCACCTATTTTGGAGAAGATGACATCGAACGTGTTGAAGATGACTTTGGACGTTGAGAACTAAGTGAACGTTAAAGATTTTAAGATGTTTTCAGAGATTTCTGAGAGCCCTGAGGTTTTCTCAAGGCTGATCGATTCTGAGAAGCAATTTGAAAGGGCAGCAGAGGAAATAGAATCAAAGACTATAGCTAATGTAATTATCTTAGCTCGAGGAACCTCTGCTAACGCAGGCCACTATTTGAAGTTTCTCATTGAAGTCAAATTGGGACTGCCAGTGGGACTTGCTTCACCTTCATCTGTTTCAATCTATGGCGCCAAACCTAATTTCAAAGACACCTTAGTTATTGCCTTAAGTCAGAGCGGAAGATCACCGGATCTCCTCTCCTTTGCAAGCGCCTCTAGAGAGGGCGGAGCGCTACTAATCACCATGACGAATGTCTCAGATTCTCCCCTGGCAAGAGCCGGTGATATTCATATAGATCTATCTGCAGGGCCTGAAGTTGCCGTTGCTGCCACAAAGAGTTATTCAGCTGAACTCCTGGCATCACTACTCCTGATTGATGCCTGGATGGGAAAGAGGGGGAAGAATCGCTCACACCTAGGTGATGCTTCTAGAAAGTGTCTTTCGAGCTTGAGTGATGTAGATAGTTTTGCTAGCACGCTAGATGCCAAGAGGGAAATTGTGGTGATTGGCAGGGGATATGCATATGCCAATGCCAAAGAGCTGGCACTTAAGATCCAAGAGACTAGCTATATTCCGGTACAAGGGATGTCTAGCGCTGATTATCAACATGGCCCGATTGCAACCCTTAGCAAAGATTGCCAAGTAATAGTGCTTTCGCCCTCAGGGATGCCAAAAGGGGCGCTGGAGGATTCAATTATTCGTATTCGCCAGAGTCAACCAGAGATTATCTGGCTAGGGAGCAGTCAACTTGCAATAGAAGATGAGAGAACAATTCTCGGCTCTAGCCTAGATAGCGAGGAAGAGTCAACGATAATTGATGCCGCTCTGATTCAATACTTAACTCTTGGTTTTGCCGTAAAAAATGGCTTCAATCCAGATTCTCCAACAGGGCTTAGTAAAGTAACGCTTACCAAGTAACCTCACCAGTTCAATAAGCCAATAATCTCCTCATCATCAATCTTGGCTGGATCAACGAATCGAGCCTGCGAATACCAGTGATTCTGCTCGATTGTGTATGACTGAAGCCTTCGCAGACTCTCTAGGACCTCTTCACGCTTGACCCCAAGATCTTCTAGGCGATGCCTGGTTCTTGCTAGAGATATCGTTTCTTTGGCTCGTTGAAAGTCATTACCTTGAAGATAAGACATGATTAAAACCCCCATACTTACTAACTCTCCATGAAGGATGGTCCTACCGGTTACTTCCTCAAAAGTGTAAGCAAAGAAGTGCTCGGATCCCTCCTCAAATCTGGCATGCCCCAGATTCGCGATTCACTCTGGTACTTCCTTATACAGGTTTAGGAATTCCTTTAGCTACATGGCTCTTGAAGGCATACCTGGATTCGCTCCCTAAAGAACTTTTTGAGGCTGCGCGCGTAGATGGTAGTAGCGACTTCGGCATGTACAAGATTATTGCTCTGCCACTGCTCAAGCCCGGAATAGCCACCGTCGCGATCTTCACTGCGCTGGGATCATGGAATGAGTTTCTTCTCGCCAACATTTACGTTCAAACAGATGATTACAAGACGATTCCCGCAGGACTGCTCGCCTTTTCAACCAAATATGTTACGGATTATCAATTGCTATTTGCCGCACTCACGGTAATAACCATCCCCATGATCATCGTCTACATCGTGTTTAACAAGCAAGTTGTAGCCGGCTTGACTGAAGGATCACTAAAGTAGGTCCATGTTCTCACTCGCTGGAAAGGTCGCTCTTGTTACAGGAGCGGGGTCGATCAATGGATCAATCGACAAGAGGGAATCGTGAGGGCACAAGGTCGCTATTTAGATAATCTGATAAAAAAATTGGATGAGCTTAGGGAGAATGATGATTCGATCGAGCGCGCAGCTAGTGCGATGGCTGATTCCTTGGAGAATGATGGTCTAATCCACATCTTTGGCACTGGCCACTCACACATGTTGGCTGAAGAGATGTTTTATCGAGCCGGCGGCCTCGGCGCGGTCAATCCAATTTTGGATGAGGATTTGATGCTTCACAAAAATGCAAGTCGAAGCACGGAATTAGAGCGAGATGCAGAACTGGCTCCGACGATTCTCGGTAAACATCGCCTCTCAAAAGGGGACGTCTTTATTATTGCATCTAATTCTGGTGGCAATGCGTTGATTGAAGAAATCGCAAAGAGAGTAAAAGAACTGGGCCTGGTGGTGATCGCCATAACAAGTATTCAACATGCTACATCTTCAGTAGCGCGCGCCAAAGGAAGAAAGCTACATGAACTCGCAGATATCGTCATTGATAATCTGGGCGAAGTGGGTGATGCTTCGATTGTCTTCGATGAGATCCCTGAAAAAGTGGCTCCCACATCAACCGCAATGGGCGCAGCCATCGTGAATGCAATTACTGCTAGATCGGTTGAGATACTTATTGCGCGGGGGGTCAAGCCGCAGATCTTTAGCAGTAGTAATACGGTTGAGGGTGATATTCGAAATAATGAACTTATTGGCCGCCTTAAGAGTCGAATTCCTATACTGTGATTGACCAGAAAAGACCAAAGACAAGGTCTGCACTTGTTTCGGGCGCTGGCGCTCCAGGAGGAATCGGAATAGCAATCGCTAAGACGCTCAAAGAGTTGGGCGCTGAAGTCTTTATAACTTCAACTACCGAGCGAATCCATGATCGAGCAAGTGAGATTGGAGTCACCGGGCTAGTTGCTGACTTAACAAGTGAGAGTGATTGTGCTCGAGTGATTGAGGCGGTGGGAACTTTGGATATCTTGGTAAATAACGCTGGAATGGCGAGCGTAAATAGCCCACTTGGAGCCGATGAGGCTAGTGATCTTACGAATGTTACTAGTGAAGCCTGGCAGCGAGGCATGCAACGAAACGTTGATACCGCTTTCAATCTCACCAAAGCAGCTCTGCCACTGTTGCGAAAATCAAAGAGTGGTCGCATCATTATGGTCTCTAGCGTTACTGGTGGACTGATGGCGATGGCTGACCAACCGGTTTATGCCGCTGCAAAAGCAGCGATGATCGGATTGATGCGCTCGATAGCTTTAGATGAAGCGAAGTACGGAGTTACTTGTAATGCAGTATTGCCAGGATGGATCGAGACCGATACCCAGGGCGCTCATGAGAAATTGCAAGGCTTAAAGACTCCACTAGGGAGAAGTGGAAAACCAGAAGAGATAGCTGGATTGGTGGGATGGTTAGCATCAACAAGCTCTGGCTACATGACGGGCCAAGCTCTAGTTGTTGACGGTGGAAATTCGATTAGGGAAGAGCGAGCCTGATGAAGATTAGACCGGCGCGAAGCGATGAGGCGTCAATCATCCTGCAGTTAATCAAAGACCTAGCCCAATACGAGAAAGCCCCGGATGAAGTCGAAGCGAGCGAGAAAGAGATTATCGAAACAATCTTCGCCGAGAATCCAAAAGTGTTCTGTGATTTCGTAGAAGTAGATGGCGACATTGCCGGAATGGCGATCTGGTTCTTGAATTACTCAACCTGGCAGGCGAAACATGGAATCTATCTGGAAGATCTTTATATCAAGCCAGAGTTTCGCGGCAAGGGATATGGCAAGGCACTTCTTAAACACTTAGCTCAAGTCTGTAATGAGAAAGGCTACGGTCGCTTGCAATGGTGGGTCCTTGACTGGAATTCACCGGCAATCGAGTTTTATAGAAGCCTTGGAGCCCAAGCCATGGATGAATGGACCGTCTATCGAACTTCTGGTCAGGCCCTTAAGGAGCTAGGAAACTAGCTCGCCTTCAAAGAAGACCTCATTAAGGTTCCACTTTTCATCAAAGGTTAAGAAGTTCGCTCTCTTTCCCACAGCGATATCTCCAACCGTGTTTTGTCCCAGTAATCTAGCCGGATTTGTGGAAAAGAGGCTAACTGCTTGGATCAAATCTAACTCAAGACTGTCCATAGCATTCTTAAAGGCCTTATCCATAGTGAGCATGCTTCCAGCAAGCGCGCCATTGCTTGTCAAACGAGCAACGCCACCTGAAACGCTTACTGGAAGCTCGCCTAGTTGGTAGCTGCCATCAGGGTTTCCGGCAAATGGAGCCGCATCGGTAACTGCAATGATTCGATTTGGGGCGCGCCTGATCACCTCCTTCATCACTGAGTAAGGAACATGGATCCCATCGATGATCAACTCCAAGAAGAGGGAGCTTTGATTGAGGCTATAACCAGCAAGACAGCCTTGGTCATCCAAATCTTTTCTCATGGCATTATAGAAATGGGTGACGCTACTTGCGCCATTTGCTACTGCTTGCTTGACAACTCCTGATGTTGCTGCGCTATGCCCAATAGACATTCTTACGCTATTGCTGGCAAGGTATGAAATAGCTTCAAGTGCACCATCAACCTCTGGGGCTATGGTCATGTAGCAGACCTTGCCGCTGGCGACATATTCCTCTAAATCATCCAGATTAGGAGGTAGTAAATACTCTTTCTTATGCGCTCCAGAGTGAATGTGGGAGAGATATGGCCCTTCAAGATGTATGCCAATCAAATTCCTTCCAAGTTCTAATCTAGAAATCTTTTCCTTTATTGAAGCAACGGGCTCTGAGATGAAACTTGCAAGCAGAGTCGTACTTCCATGCCTTAGGTGAAACTCGGCCCCTCTAGGATCTGTAGATAAGTCATGCCCTCCCCCGCCATGACAGTGAACATCAACAAAGCCTGGAATTACTACGCCGCTTAGTTGCTTTGCTCCAGCTAATTCTCCTTTCTTTATCTCAGCAATTACCCCGCTCTCAACCCTTAGCGTCACCCCCTCTAGTAGCGCCTGGGATGTAGCAAGCTGAGAGGCAAAGAACTTCATGGGGCCCATAATGGCAGTTTTTCAGCCTTGTCCACCAAAGTGTTATCAATCCGAGACCGAAAAGGCTTCTGTCATGCCACCCAGGCCGATACGGTGGACCTCCTCCCTCGCCCTCGAGAGGAAAAAAAATAGGAGAAAAAATGTCTTTGAAGAAAACACTTATTGCAGCGGCAGTGGCGCTGACCTCTTCTGCGCTAGTTATTTCTGGAACAACTTCAGCAAGTGCTGCAAAGGTTCCTTCAGCAAAAGCAAAAGCTGGGGATGAGTGCGGCCGTGCTGGAATGGTCGCCAAAGCCCGTGGAGCAGAAGGCTTAGACCTTCGTTGCATCACCATGGCCTATGGGACAGCTTCAGGCCAACTTCGTTGGGGTTACCCCGACCTTAAGCCACTTAAGAACCTTGATTGGGTAGTTCCTGCTAACCCAGGCGGATACTCACAGACCTCAACTGCGATTAGCGAATCGCTGAAGAAGGAAGGACTTCTTACCACCTACAGCTCAACATTTAAGCCCGGAGCCGGTGGAACAACAGGGCTGGCATTCTTCCAGGAAATAAAAGCTAAGCCTGAATCAGTTCTGATTACCGGACTTGCCATGGCAGGAGGAATTCCTTCAAACAAGTCGCCGCTTAAATTACAAGCCTCGACTCCAGTTGCCAAGGTGATGCGCGAGTATCAAGCTCTGGCGGTCCCAGTAACTTCCAAATACAAGACGCTCTCAGCATTCCTTGCTGACTGGAAAGCAAACCCAAAACTTGCTATCTCTGGTGGATCACTAGGTTCAACCGATCATCAATTCATCGGTCTACTTGCAAAAGCTGCCGGCATTGACCCCAAGGCGATGAACTTTGTGGTCCACTCTGGTGGACCTGAAGTTCTTGTCTCCATTCTCTCCGGAGCCACTATTGCTGGAACCTCTGGCTCTGCTGAATTCCAGGCACAACTGGTAGCAGGAAAGATCAGAGTGCTTGCAGTCTCATCAGCCAAGCGTCTGCCAGGTTATAACGCTAGGACCTTGAAGGAACAGGGCGTTGATCTGGTCTATGGAAACTGGCGCGGAGTCATGGCGACTGCGGATCTATCTGAAGCCGATCGCCTAAACATGGTGAAGGTTTTCGACACCATGCGTGGCACCGATACCTGGAAGGGATATCTAAAGCAATACAACTGGGATGATGAATGGGCCGCAGGTAAGGCTTTTGGATCATTCCTGACCATTCAACTTCCATTAGTAGCAGGGGTTATCAAAGACCTAGGTCTTGGTGGCTAACTCAAGGAAGTGCTGACTTGAACAAAGTCTCACAAGCAGGGAAGGGGGAGCTGGTCTTTGCCGGCGCCCTCTTCCTTGTTTCATTAGTTGTTTTCTGGGACACCAGTGGTTTAGTTCTACCCACAAATAACACGGTAATCAGCCCGCGCACCTTTCCATACGCGGTAGCAACACTTCTGATGTTGGCCTCATTAGGCATTGCCTGGGAAGTATTTCGTGGACGTGCAGCTATCCCTGAAGGGGCAGGCGCTGATAGCACTTTCCAAAGAGCTGACTTTAAGACCATGCTGATTATCCTGATCGGCATTGGATTGCATACTTTCTTACTGGAGAGAACCGGCTACATAATTGCGGCCACAATCTCATTCTGGTCTGTGGCTTATGCTTTTGGCGCCAAGAGGATTGTTAGGGTCGGTCTCATCGCCTTTGTGTTTTCAGCTCTAGTTTTCTTTAGTTTCACGAACCTACTCGATATCCAATTGCCAGAGTGGTTCATCGAGCGGGCCATATCAAAGGTCGGCAGTTGATGTTAGATAACTTCAACTTTCTTCTAGATGGCTTTGCCGCGGCTTTTGTATTTAGCAATCTGATTTATGGCTTCATCGGGACTTTCTTGGGAACACTGGTTGGAGTCTTGCCTGGAATAGGACCGGCGTTGGCAATAGGACTTCTGCTGCCGATAACTTTGACAGTTCAGCCCACCCAAGCCCTCATCATGTTTGCTGCAATCTACTACGGGGCTATGTATGGAGGATCAACAACTTCCATCCTGCTAAATACCCCAGGTGAGAGCGGTTCGGTAATTACTGCAGTTGAAGGAAATAAGATGGCGCGGGCAGGAAGGGCAGCTGCAGCTTTAGCCACCGCAGCCATTGGCTCCTTTGTCGCGGGGACTATCGCAACCTTACTTCTTGCAATGGCAGCGCCAGAGCTGGCAGAGATAGCACTGACTGTGCAGCCGGCGGGATTTCTAGCTTTGATAATAACTGCCTTCGCCACCGTCGGCACACTTCTTGGCTCCTCTCGGATTCGCGGGATACTCTCGCTTGCAGTTGGGCTAACCGTGGGCTTGGTAGGAGCGGACCTGCAATCAGGCTCTCTACGCCTGACCTTTGGAAACAGAGCAGCTATCGATGGGATAGAGACAGTAACGGTGATCGTTGCACTCTTTGCTCTTGGGGAGATTTTTTATCTGGCAAGTAGGTTTAACCATGGGCCTTGGCAGGTCATACCGATCGGTGGTCGAGCGATAATGAGCAAGAGTGACCTTAAGCGCTCTTGGAAGCCATGGCTGCGAGGAACGGCAATTGGTTTTCCTCTAGGGGTTGTGCCGGCTGGAGGGTCTGAGGTTCCCACATTCCTCTCCTACGCAGTAGAGAGAAAACTGGCCAGAGGCAAGAACAGGGAAGAGTTTGGCCATGGCGCAATTGAAGGCGTGGCAGGTCCGGAAGCTGCAAATAACGCCAATGCAGCGGGAGCTCTAGTGCCGCTCCTTGCTCTGGGATTGCCCACATCTGCCACCGCTGCAGTTGTCCTCGTCGCATTCCAAAGTTATTCGATACAACCAGGCCCGCTCTTGTTTATGACTAACCCAGAGCTAGTTTGGGCTCTAATCGCCTCACTATTTATTGGTAATACCCTTTTGCTGATCCTAAACCTACCCTTCATCCGATTCTGGGTTAAGCTGCTTTACATTCCAAGGCCTTACCTATATGCAGGAATAGCAACCTTCGCTCTGCTCGGCGCTTATGCTCTCAATAACTCAATCTTTGATCTTCAGGTCGCCCTAGGGGTAGGAATGATTGGCTATCTCTTTAGGCGATTTGCCGTCCCAATCACACCCATGGTGATTGGAGTGATCCTAGGTCCCTTGGCCGAGCTCTACTACAAACGTGCTCTGCAAATCAGCCAAGGAGATCATGGCGTCTTGCTCGATGGTCCTTTGACTAAGTCACTGTATCTCTTCTTGATTCTATTGATTTTTCTCCCCCCGATATATCGTCGTTTCATAGGAAGAAACAGAGGAAAAACCAAGGCCGACTCTTGATGGGCGATAGATCTCAACGCTGGCTCCGGGCCTTGTTAGTAAATGTTGCGCTGGCCCAGGCCAGCATCTATGTGATGCGACCCATGATTACCTATCGGGCGTTAGAAAATGGCGCATCAGGCTATGAGATCGGTCTCATTGCATCTATATACGCGCTAGTCCCATTATTAGTAGCAGTTCCTATGGGTAGGTGGGTAGGAAGAATTGGCGAGATACCACTTCTACTTGCTGGCTGTCTTTCCTTTATTGCTCTAGGGATCGCATTCGCATTTCTTAATAATGTTATCGCTATAGCAGCAGCCACATCCATCGCCGGAGTGGCTCACCTTTCCAACGTTGCCGCTAGTCAAGCGATGGTAGCCAATAGAAGTCCTATGGAATTACAGGATCAGAACTTTGGATACTTTTCTTTCGCAACATCGCTTGGTCACAGCGTAGGACCAGCCCTTGGTGGGGTAATTGCAGGCGCTGCGGGAGTGCTGCCGCGCTCATCAACCTCGGCTTTTGTATTTGCCTCAATATTGGCGCTCCTTGCGCTAGTTCCCATCTTTCTCTCTAAAGGAGTCAAGCAGATCAAATCTCAACAAGAGCGCGATGCGGCAGGAGCAATGAGAGCCAGAGATGTCCTAAGGCGCCCTGGAATAAAACCAGCTATCTGGACCTCGCTCTCGGTAGCAGCGGCAAATGATGTATTAGTAGTGATTCTGCCTCTAGTGGGAACGGAAAAAGGTATTAGCCCGGTGGTAATAGGCGTGATTCTCTCGATCCGCTCTGCTACTGCCATGATCTCGAGGTTCTTGCTAGGGCGATTAGTCAAGAGCTATGGATCTGCCAGAACGATGAATCACAGCATTTTCTTATCTGCGGTTTTTCTCTTTGCCTCCATCTATGCCAATAGCTCCCTGACCCTTGGTTTATCTATGGCCATAGTTGGATTCTTATTGGGGATCGGTCAACCTCTAACTATGTCCATAGTCTCCAAGAAGACTCCAGCCCAAGAACGAGCCATGGCGATATCGATTCGTCTATTTGGCAATCGCATGGGCCAGTTCTTAGTCCCACTGGCAGCAGGAGCACTGGCTGCGCCATTTGGTGCAAGTTCGGTTTTCATGGGACTCGGAGTTCTAGTGGCCTCTGCCGGGGTGATCTCTGCTGCAACGCTTGATGATGAGACGGCTTAATTTCTAGTTGAGTAACCCCAGGCTAAGGTGGCTGCAATTGCTACCCAAGCTTGATAAGGAATAAGAAGAAATCCCATGAGTATCGATGCTCTAAAGGTGAGATAGAGAACTGGAAGGGTTAGAAGCGCTGTTATCGCCAGCGCGATTGCGGCAAGTGGGAGATTATGGGGAACATAAAACTGATAAGCCCAAGTAAGTGCTGCGCTAACACTTAGCCCGAAGAAAACCAGCCAGGAGATGTTTTCCATTCGAGTCAGATACTTAGATACTCGATATGAAGCAATACCTAGAACTATGAAGTTATAGGGCCAGATGAGTCCAAAGACAAAGTCAGGTGGTTGCCATGGTGGGCGATTTAGCGATGAATACCATCCAGGAGAGGCGGAGACCCAGACCCCAGATCCGATGGCATAGATAAGAACTAGAAGAATTCCAGCACCAGCAAATAGGTATTTGGCCTCCATGAGGCAAGGTTACTAGGGTTAGCCATTGTGAATGAAGACCTTGGCCGATTAGACACTGAGGCAATTGACCCTAGATTCTCCAAGATTGACACCTTATCAACCATAGACCTTCTTACTGTCTTTAATGAAAATGATAAGAGTGTTATAGAAGGGGTGGCCAGAGTATTACCAAGTATTGCTGAAGCGATTACAGTGATTACTAAGCGAATTGAATCAGGAGGGAGGCTTGTTTATGTTGGGGCAGGAACCTCAGGAAGGCTAGGCGTATTGGACGCTGCCGAATGCATTCCAACTTTTTCGCTGGAAGACGGTGTAGTAGTTGCTCTGATTGCAGGAGGAGACACTGCGCTACGAACTGGCATCGAAGGTGCTGAAGATGTTCTTGATGGCGCTCTTGCAGATCTAAAGAAAATGAATTTCTCAAGCAAAGATGCTTTAGTCGGAGTTGCTGCAAGTGGTCGAACCCCTTATGTAATTGGTGCGTTGCAATATGCCAAAAAGCTTGGGGCTGCCGCGATTGCTCTTTCTTGTAATTTAGATGTCGAGAGTTCCAAATTTGCCGATATTGCAATTGAGATAAATACGGGAGCAGAAATATTGGCAGGCTCAACAAGGCTAAAAGCTGGAACGGCTCAAAAGCTAGTCCTCAATATGATTTCCACAGTCTCCATGATTAACCTTGGAAAAACTTATGGAAATCTTATGGTCGATCTTCAGGTCAGCAATGTTAAGCTAAGGGATCGAGCCATTAGAATCATTCAAGCTGCTACTGGCTGCGACGGCAGAAGGGCCCAAGATGCTCTTAGAGAGGCTCGAGATCAGGTGAAAGTAGCAATCGTTATGATCCTGTTAGATATTTCAGCTGATAAAGCCCTCGCCTCGCTAAAGGCTTCAGGCTCGCGAGTCAGAAGTGCGCTTGGTAAGCCTATGAATACTTGACCTTTTGAGGCCAAGGCGATAATTTTCACCAACATATAGTCTTGCTGAAATGATTTTTCATGGAAGGTGGTCATGGCTAAACAGTTATCGCTAGTTGCCCCTAGCCATAATTCAAACCTGCTGGAATTGATTCAGAGCCAACTGGGTTCATTTCACGCCAGCGAGATTGCAATTGCTGAGGTCATATTAAGAGATCCTCAGTTGATTGCTCCCATGAGTATCACTCAACTTGCTGCTCATAGTAAGACTTCAGTTTCATCCGTTGTTCGATTTAGTAAGGCTTTAGGCTTTCGTGGTTTTCCAGAATTCAAAATGGCCCTAGTAAGAGATCTATCATGGAAAAGTGCCAAGCAATTCAACGCCGAGTATCTAGATGGCGGTATTACTCCCAACGATAGCCTGGCTTCAATAATTGAAAAGGTTACCTACACAGATGCAAGGGCTATAGAGTCAACTGCTGAGAAATTAGACATTCAGACCTTTGAAAAAACTGTGGAAGTTTTTGAAAAAGCAGAGACAATAGGACTGTTCGGCCTAGTCTCTAGCGGTTTTGTCGCTATGGACTTTCAATCAAAGCTTAATAGGCTCTCTAAGAGAGCAATATCTTGGACAGACTTCCACTCTGCTATGACCTCTATCGCGGTTTTAGGTAAGGGCGATGTCTTAGTAGCAATTACCCACTCAGGAACCACTGTTGACACAGTTGATGTCATGCGCGAATTTAAGAAGCGTGGGGTAACATTAGTTCTGATTACCAATACCCTTAGAAGTCCCGCCGTATCACTTGCAGATTTTGTATTACATACCGCCGCACGGGAAACCACCTTCCGTAGCGGTGCAACGGCTTCGCGCATTGCGCAGCTAACGGTGGTTGACTGTCTCTGTGTCGCACTGGCGCAGAGAAACTGGAGTGGCACCAAGTCCGCTCTAGATCTTTCAAGAGCTGCTGTTTCAATCCGCTCCAGAAAGAACCACACCCACCGCCCTCAAGGAGGAAATTAAGTGAAAATCTCAAAAACCCGCGGCCTAGTCGCAGCCCTTTTTGCGGCAGTGACCGTGGTTGCACCTGGAGCTTCTATAGCTTCAGCCAACACAGAAATTACATTCTGGAGCTGGCGCACTGAAGATAAAGCGTTCTATGAGAACCAGATGAGGCTTTTCGAAGCAAAGAATCCTGGTATCACAGTTAAGTTCACGCCATATCTAAATACTGAGTACAACGCCATTGTGGCAACTGCCTTAACGGCTGGAAAAGGCCCTGATGTTATTCAAATGCGCCCATACGGCGGAATGGCAAACCTTTCTGACGCTGGAAACTTTATGCCGTTAACGACTGCAGACGTTCCTGCTCTAAAGAAGTTGCCTGTTGGAATTCTTGCAGGTGCTCAAGGATACAAAGATAAGAAGCAATACGGATTGCCATATGCGGTCTCTGCTTTGGGAGTCATGTACAACCCAGATATTCTAGAGAAAGCTGGAGTGCGTGCCTTGCCACAAACATGGGCACAACTTCAAATTGCTTTCGAAAAAGTAAAGAAAGCTGGATTCCTTCCACTGGGTAATGCTGGTGGTAACGGTCCTGCCCTTGAGCAGCTACATGCAACTATTGGCCCAACTTTCTATGGTGGAACAGCATTCTTCAACGATGTTGTCGCAGGAAAGAAAACATTTACTGACAAAGGTTATGTAGCAAGCCTCAAGGCAGTTGCAGACCTTGCTAAGTGGATGCCGGCTAATTACCAAGGTATCGACTACAACACAGCGCGTGGCCTCTTTGCAAACGAGAAGGCAGCCTTCTATATTGGAGGAAACTATGAGATTGGTTATTTCCGCTCCCTAAATCCCTCAATCACGGTTGGTTGGTTCCCAGCTCCTAAGGCCACCGCCGGAGCCAAGCGTTATGTAGGAACCTGGGCTGATGGCGCTTATGCCATTAACTCAAAAACCACACAGAAAGTAGCAGCTTTGAAGCTCATCAACTTCCTTGGGACCAAAGAATTTGGTCAGGCACTCGTTGATGAGATCGCCTTTATCCCAACTGCGCCGTATGTGAAGATAAATGATCCAGCTGTTAAAGAAATCAATCGTTGGAGAACAACTCTAGGAACACCCTTCCTCAATGTCGTTGGATTCCGCTTTGAGAGTCCGACTAGCTCTTCAATTCTTCAGCCTGGATTCCAGAAGCTAATTGTTGGTGGAACGACACCAGAGCAATTAGCCAAGGATGTTCAGACCGCAGTAGCTTCTTGGTACGCACCTCAAAAGGGTAAGTCCTAAGAGTAATTAGTAGCTCTGAGCGCATCTTTGATGCGCTCAGAGCTACTTCTAGGCCTTTAGATGTCATCAGCGCTCCGCAAAGAACAGAACCGAACAATAGGGGCGCTACTAATCCCCGCACTCGCGGTGATCATCGTTTTCACAACCGTTCCAGCACTAACGACTCTAAGTTATGCACTCTTTAGTTGGGAGGGTTTTCAGAGAAGCACATTTGTCGGATTTGAGAATTTTCAGAAACTCTTTGCCTATCCTTACCTTGATCAATTAATTGCAGCTCTAAGGCATAACACCACCGCCTTTGTAGTCATTATGACATTCCAAACTTCTTTAGGACTACTTTTTGCTTATGCCATGTTCAGAGTGAGAAGAGGGCTTCGCTTCTATCGAGTTGTTGTCTTTCTCCCAGTTATCTTCTCGCTAGTTGTCGTGGGATATCTCTGGCAATCCTTGTTTGATCCCTATTACGGACCCGTAAATCAGATTATCGCTGGAATTGGTTTTCCCGAGCTTGCCAAACCTTGGCTAGGGGATACTTCAACAGCTCTCCCAACTTTGATGTTGATAAACCTATGGCGCTGGGTTGGATTTCCGGCGATAGTGTTTTTAGCAGGGCTAAATGCTGTAAATAGTGAGTACATTGAAGCAGCCCGTATTGATGGAGCATCAGAGGGTCAGATCTTTAGAAGGATTATTTTTCCACTCCTTGCCCCCTCTTTGACCATTATCACGGTTCTTACATTCATTGGAGCATATGAATGGTTTGATCTTCCCTTTGTAATCGGGGGATCAAATGGAAGCCCTGCGGGAGCTACAGATACTCTGGCTCTAATGTTTTATCGACTCTCTTTCGGTTCGATTGACTCTGGTGCGAACAATGTGGGTGTTGGCTCAGCTCTCGGCGTTCTGATCTTTACATTGGTAGGACTCGGGGCCGCCTTTGGCTCTGCATTACTTCGTAAGCGTGAGGTAGAGCAGTGATAAAACTCTTTGCATCTCGCACCTTCTTCCAAAGTGTCTTGATAATTAACTCTTTGATAGTGCTGCTACCTGTCTTTTTTCTTCTTAATTCATCCCTTCGTGAATCGAACGAATTCGCCAGAACCCCTTTTGCGCTTGCGAGAGACCCTTTCTGGGAAAACTATAAGAGAGTTTGGAGCGAAGGAGAGTTTGGCTCCTACTTCATCAATTCCCTGGTCATTACGGGTGGCTCATTAATTCTGATCCTGGTTCTTGCTCTAGGGGCGGGCTTTGTCTTAGGTAGATATAGATTTAGGGGCAATAACCTAATTTTCGGATTCATTCTCACCGGAATGTTGATACCAGCCAAACTAGCAATTCTTCCACTTTTTATCCAGCTCAATTGGATGAATCTCTTGGATTCTAGACTGGGATTGATCCTGATCTATACCTCAGCGGCACTTCCAGCAGCAACATTTATCATGAGCGGTTTCTTCAAATCTCTGCCAACAGATTTAGATAATGCCGCCAGAATTGATGGAGCTAGTGAATTTAAGTTACTCTCTAAAGTACTAGTTCCACTAGTTCGTCCTGGAATGGCTATTGTGGCTATCTACTCAGCTATTCCTATCTGGAACGATTTCTTCCTTCCCCTTGTTTTCTTGCAGAGCCCGGAGAAGAAGACTTTGATGCAGGGTTTAACCGTCTTCTTTGGCCAATATGCCTCACAGTGGGGGGTTCTATTTGCAGGACTCTGCCTAGCGGCACTTCCTTTAGTAGTCCTTTATTTGGTACTTTCCGAACAGTTCATAAAGGGTCTTACTGCCGGCGCCGTGAAAGGCTAAATTCAATGCTCAGTCTAGGAGTAGATGGTGGTTCATCCTCGAGCAAATGGACCTTAATCGATCAATCTGGCGCCATCAAATCCAAAGGCTCAAGTAATCCCATAGACGGCCATCTTTATCGAATTGAATCGCAAGAAAAAATGGAAAAGTTCTTAGCTGTCTTGAAAAGAGATCTCGGTGATTTGATACCTGATCGTATAACTATTGGACTCACTGGACTCGGATCAGTTGAAAAGATAGAGGAGTACTTCCTTAAGGCTTTTCCTGGTTCTAAGTTATCAATTGGGACAGATGTAGCACTCGCCTATCGATCAGAGTTTAGAGATGGCGAAGGTATCTATCTCTATGCGGGGACTGGATCGATAGCAGTTCATATCACCGAGGCAGGAGAGGAGATAAGTATTGGCGGTTGGGGTTATCTATTAGGTGATGAAGGAGCTGGTTATTGGATTGGTCTAACAGCTCTTCGTCATCTAATGACTCAGATTGAAGAATTATCTGTATTAGATGAATTATCTAATGAGCTATCCCAAGTAATCGGCGGTAACGACTGGCCCACGATTAGGCAATTTGTTTATTCAAAAGATAGATCAGCAATTGCAGGACTTACTCCCATTGTTGCTAATTGCGCATCTAACGGTTCAAAGAGTGCTGCTTTGATATTAGATGAAGCCGCAAGCTATCTAACAAAACTTGCACTAAGAATAGAGAAGAGGCTAAAGCGGGTGAATTTGCCAATTGCCTTCGGGGGCGGAATTGCAAGTCCAGCACTTGGAATTGGGCAAGCAATAAAGATCAAGCTAGGCAGAGAGATTCGGATTGATTCCCACGATCATTCACTTACGGCTGCCAAATTAGGGTTCAACTAAATAGGGAATTTCTTTCCAGGATTAAAGATTCTATTTGGATCAAGAATGGACTTAATCTCTCTCTGTATCTTCAAGATTCTCTCTGGAGTTTCATTAAGTAAGGCTGAGATCTTCAGTCCGCCAATTCCATGCTCTCCACTAGCAGTCCCACCTAGCCCCTGAGCTAGAGCGATAATCTCATTAAAGGCCCTAAGCGCCCTAGCCTCAGCTCCTTTATCGTTATGAGGGTAGATGATGGTGGGATGCATATTTCCATCACCAGCATGACCAAAGACTCCGATTTTCACCGAGTTTCTTGCTGCGATGTTTTCAATGCCAGATACTAATTGAGAGATCTTTGAAACAGGAACTACTACATCATCAATGAGTGCTACTCCAAGGCGCTCTAAGGAAGAGTAGGCCAGTTTTCTCACCTGGATTAGATCATCGGAATCCTTAGGGTCATCTGAATAGATTGCATCAATGGCGCCATGCTTAAGGGCTATCTCTTGAGCCTTCTGGCAATCATCAGCTGATTCATCGCTTTGCATGATTAATACCGATTCGCAGCTTTCAAAACCCATCGGCTTCCACTCTTCAACCGCACTAAGAGTGGTCTTATCAATCAGTTCCAGCATTGATGGACGGATAGTGAGCATTTCAATTGCGGCATCAGCAGCCTTGATAACGCTGGGAAATGTGGCGATTAGAGTAACTGGCTTCCTTAGCCTAGGTACTAATGAAAGTGTTGCTTCGACTACAACCCCTAAGGTTCCCTCTGAGCCAATGAAGAGATGAAGTAAATCAAGGGTCGTGACCGATTTCTTGGTTGGAAAGCCGAAATCAACAACTTCTCCATCTGATAAAACAACTCTTATCGCCCGAACATGCTGTGAAGTTACTCCATACTTAATGCAGCACATGCCCCCGGCGTTAGTTGCAATATTGCCGCCAATAGTTGACCAGGAGCGACTGGCTGGATCCGGGAGATAAGTCAAACCAAACTCCTCAGCTGCTTTATCCAGATCGCTGTTTATGACCCCTGCTTCAACTCTCGCTATTTGATTGATGGGATCAATCTCTAGGATCCTACTTAGCTTCTCTGTTGAGATTACGATGCAGCCTTGAATTGAATTAGCGCCCCCTGCAAGCCCACTACCAGCGCCACGGACTACAACAGGAATTGATTCTTGGTTGGCGAACTTAACGGCCTTTGATACCTCATCAATTGACTTAGCAATCAAGACCGCAGCGGCCTTAGAAGATGGGGCAAAAGGCGCCTGATCTCTTTCATAAGATGCGAGTATCTGTTCATCATCAATCACTGCGCAATCTCCACCAAGTGCGGCGCGAAGAGCCTTGGAAACGCTCATAGGAACACTCTAATGACTCTGTAATACTCTGCGCTCTTATGGCTCGTAACATCATCAATATCGAAGGGGTTTCAAAGGCCTTTGAGATTACGCCCCTACTAGTTGATGTCTCACTCGGCATCTCAGAGGGTGAGCGAATAGGGATTGTTGGGCGAAATGGAGGTGGTAAATCAACGCTCCTTAGAATCCTAGCGGGCCTGGAAGATGTTGACTCCGGAAGAGTTACTAGGGCTAATTGGGCAAAGCTTGGCTCTCTAAGCCAAGTAGATAGCGCTCAAGCAGGTGCGACAGTTCGAGATGTTGTAGTTGGGGTAAAGAAAGTTCACGAATGGGCAAGTGATTCTGGTGTGCGTGAGATCATCGCTGGGCTCTTTGGTGGATATGAAAGCTCGATCATGGATCGCCCCTTTGCTTCACTATCAGGAGGTGAGAAGCGAAGAGTTGGCATTGCTAAATTACTAATACAGAGCCTTGATGTCGTTTTGCTAGATGAGCCGACAAATCACCTTGACGTCGAGGGAGTAGCCTGGCTTGCAAAGCATTTACGCAAACGCCGCGAGCTAGCAGTGGTAGTAATTACCCATGATCGTTGGTTCTTAGATGAAGTATCAGATTCCATCTGGGAGATGATTGATGGCAAAGTAGAGTCATATGAAGGTGGCTACTCTGCCTATGTTCTTGCCAAGGCTGAGAGAGTGAGACAAGCAGGCGCTGAAGATGCTAGACGCAATAACTTGATTCGCAAAGAACTTGCCTGGCTGCGTCGTGGAGCACCTGCAAGAACTTCGAAGCCGAAGTTTCGAGTTGATGCCGCTAATCAATTGATTTCTGCTGAACCATCGCCGAGAAATCAGGCAGAGTTATTGAACTTTGCTACCAATCGCCTAGGAAGCATGGTCTATGAGATTCACAATGCCAAATTAAGTATCGGTGAAATTACCCTGATTGAAAAACTTAATTGGAATATCGGCCCTGCAGATCGCATCGCCCTAGTAGGCGTGAATGGCTCAGGAAAGACCACTTTGATGCGAACCCTGGCTGGGCAATATCGCTTCTCCGCTGGCAAATTACAGAGAGGCATCACAGTCAGAGTTGCTTTTCTCTCACAGCACCTCGAGGAGCTAGATCCCGCCTGGCGAGTCTTGGAGGCCGTTGAAAATGTGGCTCTACGGGTAGATCTTGCCGGGGGGCGAGAGATTTCAGCCTCACAGCTCTGTGAGCGGCTCGGCTTTGATTATGAGGGACAGCAGAAGATGGTCCGTGATCTCTCAGGTGGCGAGAAGCGAAGACTGCAATTAACTCGCCTACTTATGGATTCACCAAATGTTCTTCTACTTGATGAGCCAACTAATGACTTCGATGTTGAGACACTCACTGCCCTTGAAGATCTCTTAGATACCTACGCTGGAGTAATAATTGCTATCTCCCATGATCGCTACTTTCTCGAAAGGGTGTGTGATCGCTTTGTTGGGCTAATCGGTGATGAAACTCTTCAAGATTTGCCTTTGGGAATTGAACAATATTTAGAGTTAAGGACTGAGATGATTTCTCGGAGCATTGCTATCGCTGATAAGAAAGAGATTTCCGGAGCTGCTCAGTTGCGCCTGATAAAGAAAGAGCTGGCAAAGGTTGAAAGACAGCTTGAGAGAGTCATTCAACAAGAACAAGGGTTGATTAGAGAGCAAGAGGAGGCAGCCTTTGATCACAAGATGCTTCTTGAAGTTGGCGCTAAGCTATCTGATATAGAAAAGCTTCGGGCAGAGCTAGAAGACAAGTGGTTGGGGTTAAGTGGCCAAGTCAAGGAGTAAGGCCTTACCGCTAGATGGGCTTGCTGCACTATCTGGGGTGATGATTGCGCTTCAAGCAAGGGCCAATGGTGAACTCTCATATCGCCTTGATAACGCACCACAGGCAGCTCTAGTTTCATTCTCCTCTGGATTATTCTTCATAGCAATCTATGCAATCTTTAGTCCTTCAATCAAAGAGGGAATCAAGCGCCTTAGGCAAGCAGTTGAGCAAGGTGAGATTCCGAGGGTAAGGCTTCTGGCCGGAGCCCTTGGGGGAGCATTCGTGGCCCTTCAAACCAGCGTGGTTCCTCTAATCGGGGTGGCGCTTTATTCTGTTGCTTCAATCGCAGGCCAGAGCACAGTCTCACTTCTAGTAGATCGAATTGGCCTAACTGGTGGTGGAGTAAAACTCATCTCACCAAGGCGAATAGCAGCAGCATTCATAACAGTCCTTGCCGTTTTGGTCTCAGTCTTAGATAAGTTAGAGAAGGATAATTTTCAACTCTTTGCGCTATTTCTAACACTAATTGCTGGAGCCTTAGTGGGAGTTCAGCGAGCTCTAAACGGCCAGATCAATGAATACTCGCAAAATAGTTACACCACATCGCTACTTAATTTCATAACTGGGACATCCTTCTTGGTCGTATTTATCTTGATTCTTACCGCACTTGGGAAAGTCGAACTACAACCACTTCCGTCAGGGCCTTGGTGGATCTATACCGGCGGAGTGATTGGCGTCATCTATATCGCAGCAACTTCTCTAATTGTCCAACATCTTGGGGTTCTGACCTTTACCCTCTTTAGCGTTGGCGGCCAATTGTTTGCCTCACTCCTTCTTGACATCTACTCACCTACTAAAGGGGTAAGCGTCAGTTGGTATCTGGTATCTGGAATTGTGATGACTTATATCGGGGTGATAGTTGGCGGAGTGCGTCAATCGCGTTTAGAGCGCAGGTAATTCTTTATAGTCAGAGCAATTGTCAAGAGCACAAAAAATACTGCTATTACCCGGGATGAATCTTTAAGGGCTGGAATTGAAGCGGCATAGAAACCAAGAAGTGTGATGCCAACTCCCCAGAGCAGAGCACCAAGGGCATTGGCTGCCAAGAATCTGTAGTAATTCATCTTGGCAATTCCGGCAATTGGCGGCATGAAGGTGCGGATCCAGGGATAGAACCGAGCCAGAATTACTGCGCTCCAGCCATACTTTTCATAGAAGGCCTCAGCTCGGGTCACCATGGCATCGATTCTCTTCGAAGATCGCCGCTCCAAGTAACTTCTTCCATATTTTCTTCCCAAGACATATCCCACCTGGTCTCCCATAAATGCCGCAATGAAGATTATGGTGATCAGAAAGAGGATATTGGTGTCATCTCTTGTTGCTGCAACTAAACCTGCGGCAAATAGGATTGAATCCCCGGGAAGAAAGAAGGCCAAAAGTATCCCGGTTTCAACAAAGACTATGGATCCCAGGGCCACATATATAAAGAAAGGCGCAGAGGAGTTTAGATACTGCTCCACCCAGTCAGCAATCGACAAGTTAAGCAAACCTCTTGACCGCGTCAGCTACAGACTTAACGACATTTGCATCAAAAACGCTGGGAACGATAAAAGAAGCATTTAGCTGATTCTCATCCACACAGCTTGCAATTGCCTCAGCGCAGGCTACAAGAAGTTCGTCAGTAATCTTCGAAGCCCCAGAATCTAATAGACCGCGAAATATTCCAGGAAAAGCTAGAACATTATTGATCTGATTTGGCTGGTCACTTCTTCCTGTGGCAACAACCGATGCATACCTTCGGGCGATCACCGGATCTACCTCAGGATCAGGGTTAGCTAGGGCAAAGACGATGGAGCCTTTAGCCATTGACTGAATTTCTGCCTCACTCAAAAGATTTGGCGCGCTCACCCCAACAAATATATCTGCGCCCTTCATGGCTTGGCTTAGATTTCCTTCAAATTGCTCAGGGTTGCAGTTCTCAATAAACCACTTTCGCATAGCGCTATTGCTGACACTCTTCTTGTTTATTGCCCCTCTGCTGTCAAAACCAATTATGTTCTTGGCCCCTGCAAGGACAAGTAGGCGAGCAATCGCTGTCCCTGCAGCTCCTGCACCATTTAGAACAATCCTAGTCTTGCCTAAGTCTTTCTTTACTAGTTTCAGAGCATTGCGAAGAGCAGCTAGGACTACCACTGCTGTGCCATGTTGATCATCATGAAATACCGGGATGTCAAGAAGCTCTCTCAATCTTGCCTCGACCTCAAAGCAGCGGGGAGCTGAGATATCTTCTAGATTGATTCCGCCATAGACCGGAGCAATTAACTGCACAGTCCTAACAATCTCATCGACATCTTGGGTATCAAGGCATACCGGCCAAGCATCAACATCGGCAAATCTCTTAAAGAGTGCAGCCTTACCTTCCATCACTGGAAGGGCTGCTGCCGGACCAAGGTTTCCAAGGCCTAAAACGGCAGACCCATCAGTGACAACAGCGACGGTATTACGCTTGATTGTTAGGCGTCTGGTATCAGATGGATCCTTGGCAATTGCTAGGCAGATTCGAGCAACTCCCGGGGTATAGGCCCTAGATAAATCGTCACGGGTCTTCAGGGGAACCTTTGAATTAACTTCAAGTTTTCCGCCCAGGTGAAGCAAGAAGGTTCGATCAGAGATCTTTCTAACCTTGAGAATAGGGGATGCGCTAAGTGCTGTGGTGATGCGTTCACCATGGCCTACATCTATGGCATCACAGGTGACGTCAATAACCACGCTATCTAATTGCGATTCGACAACATCAAGCGCGGTAACCATCGCACCTTCCCTAGAAATGATTGTGGTTATCTCAGCAACTGGCTGGAATTCGGGGCGTCCTTCGACGCGGATCGTTATTCCATACCCTGGGGAGGTAGTGGCCATCTAGACAACTCCGTAGAGTCGATCTCCAGCATCGCCAAGACCCGGAACGATATAGCCATGTTGATTTAGCTTCTCATCCATTGCTCCGGTGACAATTGTGATTGGAGTCCTAGAGTCTCTAAATGCCTCTTCCACTGCTTTGGTACCTTCTGGG
The DNA here is from genome assembly GCA_016870365.1 of Actinomycetota bacterium. Taxonomy (GTDB): domain Bacteria; phylum Actinomycetota; class Actinomycetes; order Nanopelagicales; family Nanopelagicaceae; genus MAG-120802. The sequence continues at coordinate 29,715 of VGBW01000011.1, forward strand.
GCTGCAAGTAAACAGATCGCTGTAACTGATTCTGCTCCTCGCTCAAGTAGATAATTAATAGCCGCAATTAAAGTTCCACCTGTCGCCAGCATTGGATCTAGGACATAACACTTGCGCCCTCCTAGATCCTCTGGCAGGCGATTAGCGTAGGTTGAGGCTTGTAGAGTCTTTTCATCTCTAACCATCCCTAGAAATCCCACATCAGCGCTGGGAATAACGCGCATCATTCCCTCGAGCATTCCAAGGCCTGCTCTAAGGATTGGCACTACCACTGGGCGAGGACTTGCCAGCATCGCTCCTTTTGTTTGAGCGACCGGCGTCTGGATCGAGACTTCTTGGATCTTCACATCTCGGGTGGCTTCATATGCCAGAAGGGTGACTAGCTCTTCGACTAGATGACGAAAAATCTGTGAATTAGTCTGCTCATCGCGTAGCACCGTCAATTTATGGGTAACAAGCGGGTGACTTACTGCGACAACCTTCATGGCGACACTTTACTACCAAGGGCAACGGTGGAACTATGAGGCATTGCATTTCTTAAGGGCGGGAGGTGTGAGATGGCGGAGGAAACACTTGAATTTGCTCTCCTTTCCTGGCGCGATGATGGACAATGGCGAATCTCTCAACTACCTGATGAAGCAACTAGTGATATTGGCCTCGTCCTTGATGCCCTCAGGGCTCAGCAAGTAGATGGCGGAGCAGTTGCGCTTCTTGCCATCGATGATCAGTTCTTCATAATCATGCGCCAGATTGGCGCAAGGATGCAGATGGTCTTAAGTGATGTTATGGCAGCACTTGATTATGAGATAGCAGCAGAGGTTTTGGAGCTAAGTGATATTGATTTTCCTGCGGAAGACGATGCTGATGAACCAGCTGGGGACCTAAATATCTTTGCAGACCTTGGCCTTGATCCTATGGAGCTGCAGATGATATGTGATGATGACGATTTGTATCCTGATGAACAATTGGAGGTAATTACCCGAAGAATTGGCTTTGGCGATATCTACAGCGAGCTAGTCGAGAATCTTTAGATGAATTATGAACGCGCAATGCGCGTAGCCCTTGAGCGCGCGAAATTTAGCAGCACTGCAAGTGGCGATGTTCCTGTGGGGGCAGTGATGCTCAACAAAGAGGCGGAGATAGTTGCCCTTGGAAACAACCAGAGAGAGTTATTGAATGATCCACTAGGACATGCAGAAATTGTGGCTATCAAGGCTGCAGCAAGATCGGTTGGTGCTTGGCGCTTAGATGAGTGCACCCTTGTTGTCACTCTTGAGCCATGTGTTATGTGCGCAGGAGCGATAATGGCAGCGCGAATTCCTAGAATGGTATTTGGCGCCTGGGATGAGAAAGCAGGAGCCTGTGGCTCTGTTTGGGATCTTCTGCGTGACCCTAGAGCGCTACATAAAGTGGAAGTAGTCTCAGGCGTCTTAGAGCAAGAGTGTGCAGATTTATTAACTCAATTTTTTGCCAAGCAAAGGTGAACTAAAAGGGACTTTAGGTCTCGCGTATAGTCACCTACGGTGGCGTGTCCGAGCGGCCTAAGGAGCGCGCCTCGAAAGCGCGTGTTGGGGAAGCTCAACCGTGGGTTCAAATCCCACCGCCACCGCCAGCTGCTTCAATCTAAAGAATCGCCCCAATCCCCACACAGTTACCAAGAGCATCGCCTCACGGACGATTGCTCCGGACATCTTGCTAACTCCGCTCTCACGTTCTCTAAAAGTTATCGGCACTTCAATGATTTTCGCTCCAGCAAGTTTTGCTGCGCGAGTCATCTCTATCTGAAATGAATATCCCTCACTTTTGATCTCAGCTAAAGGAATCTTCCGAAGTAATTCGGCGGAGTAAATCCGAAATCCCGCCGTTGAATCATTAACTCCCATTCCCAACATCAGCCTCACATAAAGATTTGCTACTCTCGATAAGAGTTGACGGCGCCACGACCAGTTAATCGTTGCTCCGCCCTTTGTCCATCTACTTCCTATAACTAGCCCGGCGCTTGGATTCTCTTCCTTTGCCTTCATCATTAGAGCTAGATCTCTTACCCGGTGCGACATATCAGCATCAATCTCGATGAACTCCTCGTAACCACGCTCAAGTCCCCAGGCAAAACCGTGGCGATACGCGCCGCCCAATCCAGACTTTTTCGAACGTGTTTCAACAAATAATTGCGGGTAATCCTTAGAGAGGTTCCTACAAATCTCAGCCGTTCCATCTGGGGAGCCATCATCGACGACAAGAATCGATGCATCCTTTATATGTTTGAAGAGTCTTGGGATTAAGACGGGCACATTCATTGCCTCGTTATAGGTTGGGATAACGATTAGACGTTTCATCAAATCTCAATCCGATAATTTGGATTCAAAATTGTTAAAGCGCCGTTCTGTTCTCCGACCATACCTTCAGCAACTAGAGTAGATCCAACTTCAAGACCGGCAATCTCGCGCCTACCCAAAAATTGCAAAGTAACTCCACCGCTCTCGTCCCAAATTTCAATCTCAAGAGTTGGTGCGGCCGACATTGAGGCCGGGCGAATAGCAGTAACTTTTCCGGAAACATGAGCGCGCTTGCGCCATTGAATACTTCCGATCGGAGTCATCTTCTCTTGGTAATGACTTACCTTCTCGGCACTTGTACTCCACTTACTTTCGGTGCGAACTGGAGGAGTTACTACTTTAGTCTCACGAGTTCTTGATTCAACTTGGCGAACCTCACGACTTCCCTTAATTATCCGTTCGATATCAAACGGGACGATGGTTGCAACTACTCGAGGTAGATCCGAGATTGGTCGAGCTATCTGTTCAGCTGAGTCATCATGCAGCAAGCGCCCTAATACTCCCTTATAGGAGCGACGCGGAATCAGAAGAGTTAGCTCTACATCTTCCTTCTCAGTTGCACGGATCGCATATTCAACCGCGCCATCTGCAAGCCTTCGATCGGGACAATCAATGAGCTCAAGTGCAACATCTCTAAGCGCAGGATTTTCGTTCCAAGCTCTAAATAGGCGATCAGCCCTTCTATCATCTAAGACAAAATGAACTGCATGTAAATTTCTTGGCTTAAGGCTTCTTGCATATCTCACAGCAGCAATTGTTGCGACATCAACTTTATCGACCAAAACTGTGACATCGTGGCGGACAATCGTTGTTGCACGACTATCACTAATTGTCGCTTTTAGCGCTTCTTGTTCCAAACTATATCGGCGATTGAAATTCTTCATCATGATCAAAACAATTGGAGTACCAATTACAACTAACCAAGTGCCTTCGGTAAATTTCGCGATAGAGAGTATGGCAACGGTAATCAGCGAGATGGAACCTGATAGTAAATGCAGCAAGTGCCTCGCTGAACTTTCCCCCTTTGACTTCTTTGACATTCCTAACCCAGTAATAGAAAAACCAATAAACACTGCAAGAGCATAAATGGCTGCCAGTGTTGTAATGCTCGCACCTGAGACGAGAACCAAAATTGAAGAGAAGAGAGCAATAAAGAGAATTCCATTAGAGAATGCGAGTTTGTGCCCTCTGGAGGTTAACCACTTTGGCAAATATCCATCATTTGCAACTATCCGAACCATATTTGGAAAGGCGCTATAACAAGTATTCGCACCGGCAAAGAGAATCAACATCGTTCCCGCTTGCACCACGAGATAGAAGATTCCAGCAAAAGTTGTGTTACCTAGTGAAGCCTTGGCAACAAGTGAGATAACAGTTGGAGTTCCTTCCTGATATGGAACAGCTGTCGTTTGATAAGCGAGCCAACCAATTCCAATTACTAGGAGGCCAAGGGTCATAGCCATTACTGAAAATGTTTGGCGCGCATTTAAATGTTCCGGACTCTTAAAGAGAGGAACTGAGTCAGACACCGCCTCCAGCCCCGTAAGGGAAGCACTTCCATTAGCGAATGCCTTCAAGATCATCAATATTGCCGCAAAAGAGATTAGACCTTGCTCCTCACCGAGAGGTAGAAGGCCAGGGGTATTGGTTGGGTACTCTGGCAAAGTTCCATTAAGTGAGCGATAAATACCAGAAACGAAGACTACGAGCATCGAACCTATGAAGAGGTAAGACGGGATTACAAAGAACACCCCGGCATCCTTGACGCCTCGCAGATTGATAAAAGTTAGCGAAAGAATTATTCCTAGCGTGAGTTCCACTTTACTTTCACCAAGGGAAGGAAAAGCAGAAATTATCGCCGCAACGCCCGCTGCTGTTTGAATTGCAACCGTGATTATGTAGCCGAACATCAATTCAATGGCTGCGATTAGTGAAACATTGATTCCGAGATTCTCTCTAGCAACAATATAGGCCCCGCCTGCTTTGGTGTAAGTATTTATTACATCTCTGTAAGAGAGCGCAATTATAAAAAGCATCGTAAGTATTACGGCAAGAATTGGAGTGAAAAGTCCGAAAGCAGCGAGCCCGAATGCTGGAATTAGAGCGACAAGAATCTGTTCTCCACCATACGCTGAAGATGAGATGCAATCTGAGGAGAGAACGCCAAAAGCATTTTTCTTTGAGAGTCGTTGTTCACCAAGGCTATGGCGGTTTAGTGGAGCTCCGAGGAGGAATTTCTTAATTCGGTATGAGAGTGGATCACGAAGGTGTGCATGCTCTGCGAGCGCCTTTGGAGAAGGTGCATTATCTGTCCACGATTTAGCCACGGTAGTGCCTCATTCTACGCCCCTTGAATTCACGCGTATGCTCTCGGCCTATGGCCCTTAGAACTGATCTTTATATCGATGGCAAGTGGGTCAAAGGCTCTGGCCAAGTTCCAGTCTATGACCCAAGTGATGGCAGCGTTATTGCAGAGATTCAAACTGCCGGTGAAAGAGAGTGTGATGCCGCAGTTGAAGCAGCTCATAAAGCATTTCCAGAGTGGGCAAAGACTGCTCCAAGACTTCGTGCTGAAATGTTGCGTAAAGCATTTGAGATCATGGTTGCAGAAGCTGATCAATTAGCAGAGTTGGTCTCAAGAGAGAATGGGAAAGTAGTAAGTGATGCCAAGGGTGAGATCTTATATGCCGCAGAGTTCTTCCGTTGGTTTAGCGAGGAGACGGTAAGAGTTGCAGGGGACTTTCGAAAGGCGCCAAGCGGAGATAAAAGAATATTAGTTACCCATCAGCCGATTGGAGTTTCACTACTTATTACTCCCTGGAATTTTCCAGCAGGGATGGCCACTAGAAAAATCGGTCCAGCAATTGGGGCAGGCTGCACAGTAATTCTCAAACCCGCAATAGAAACCCCGCTAACTGCCATGGCAATTGTTGATATCTTAGAGAGAGCTGGAGTGCCAAGAGGAGTAGTTAATCTAATTACTCCAACTCCTGCAGGGCCGATGGTGAATCGGATGCTCCATGATCCAAGGGTTATGAATCTTTCTTTCACAGGATCTACAGAGGTTGGTCGCATCCTTCTTAAAGAGGCATCAGATCGAGTGATCCGATGCTCTATGGAGCTCGGGGGAAATGCGCCATTTGTGGTTCTAGATGATGCCAATATCGATGAGGCGGTAAAGGGGCTAATGCTTGCCAAGATGAGAAATGGCGGAGCTGCCTGCACCGCTGCCAACCGCATCTATGTCCAAGAAAATATTGCAACTGAATTTACGAATAAGTTTGCCAAAGCAATGTCAGAGCTAAAGATGGCGCCAGGTCGAGAATCTGGAGCACAGCTTGGAGCCAGCGTCTCTATTAAGGAAAGAAATAAGATTGCAGAGCTGGTAGAGCTCTCAGTTAGAGGCGGCGCTAAGGTTGAAACTGGTGGGGTAATACCAGAGGGAGCTGGAGCCTTTTATCCTCCAACAGTTCTAAGCGTTGATAAATCAAATGAGATTCTCAAATACGAAGTCTTTGGACCCGTTGCCCCAATTGTTACTTTTGAAACAGATGATGAAGCGATAAAGCTCGCCAACGATAGTGATTTTGGATTAATTAGTTATGTCTATTCCACAGATCTCTCAAGAGCAATACGAATGGCTGAAGCAATTGACTCTGGAATGGTGGCAATAAATCGAGGAATGATCTCAGACCCTGCTGCGCCATTTGGCGGCAATAAACAATCTGGTTTGGGTCGAGAGGGTGGATTTGATGGCATCCATGAATTCCTTCAGACCAAATACATCGGGGTAGAGATCTAGAGATTAGGTAGAACTTTTTCTGATGCCACCCATCTGCCAAAAGGAATAGCGCTGGTCCAACCTGGAGAGACTGCATTGAGTATGTGGGTTGAGTTCCGGTAATTCTCAACAATAAAGTCTTGCTCAAGGCGGCCACTTTGAATATTTACTAACTGAGAACGAATCCCTGGTGGCTTCTTTTTCCATTCCTTAATTTCTCTAGCACGGGGCACCAGCGTTGCAGACTCCCTGACAAGTGAACTTTGTTTAAGCTTAGGAAGTTCAGATTTCAAAATCTCACCAAGGCTATGAGCCTGGCCTCGCATTAAGGCTCTTGTTGCTAGAAGTGCTTGACCCATATCTGATAGAGACCAGCCTGAAGTTAGAGAATATTGCTCTCTACCCAAGATTGGAATTGCGGTTGGCCCAATTTTGACTTTTCCATCAAGAGTCAAAGTGAAATGAACACCCAGAAATGGATTCATGGGATGTGGTACGGGGTAAACCAGCCTCGTCAGTGGTAACTTGTTTGAATCAGCGGTTCTATAGATCCCCATGAAGGGCACCATTGCGTACTCTTTGGCCATTCCCAGACCTCGAGCCAAGCGATCTGACTGTGCTCCAGCCGAGTTGATTACATATCTTGCGTTGAAGCCCTTGACGCTCACCTCACCTGCTGATTCACTCAGTCGAACTTTTGCGCCATAAGAAATTCCGCCGCCTACTTCTTCGAAGTCTCTTACCATCGCATTTGTCACAGCTCTTGGATCTGAGATTGCAGTCTTTGGTGACCATAGATATCGGTTATAAGTCTTAGCTAACGGCTCATGTCTTTCTAAATTATTCGCATGATGAATCTCAAGGTCTACACCATTAGTAATTCCACGAGAGTACAAGAGATCTAAACGAGCATCTTCTTCAGCACTCCTAGTGACAACCACTTTGCCGCACTCAAGAACTGAAATTTTGTTCTTAGCGCAGAGCTTTCTAAGTTCAAGGTTGCCTTCACGACAGAACTTTGCTTTTAGCGAATCAGGAGAGTAGTAGAAACCTGCATGGAGTACCCCTGAATTTCGTCCACTTGCATGATGGCCAGGACCTGATTCCTTATCAATAATGTGTATCTTTAAGCTGGGTCTTGCTTGAAGAAGTGCTATTCCGATAGAGAGGCCAACAATTCCAGCACCAATTATCAGCACATCAGACTTTGGCTCGCTACTCACCTATCAAACTCCCTTTTCTAAAGAACTTTGGCGGAGGATGAGGGATTTGAACCCTCGGTAGGTTTCCCTACACACGCTTTCCAAGCGTGCGCACTCGGCCGCTATGCGAATCCTCCCGAGCTTGCTCCATAGAAAGCATTCCTATGAAGCGAGGGGAGAACTCTATCGGTGCCACAAACTATGATTAACCGCAGATCTCCCGTGCGGCGCTATCGCTTCCGAACTCCCCCAGAGCTGGAAGGCAGCAAGGGTAGGCGCGCTCTAGTGGGTGCGCGGGGGATCCTAAAAAAGAATTTAGCAGGTAGGAGAGGTTGTTATGTCACTAGCGCTATATCGCAAGTATCGCCCCTCTTTTTTTGCTGATGTTATCGGTCAAGATCATGTCACAGCACCGTTATCTAATGCGCTGGAATCAGGTCGCATTCATCATGCATATTTATTTTCAGGACCACGAGGATGTGGCAAAACATCAAGCGCCAGAATTATGGCTCGCTCACTGAATTGTGAAAAGGGGCCAACACCAAGCCCTTGTGGCAAATGCCAATCTTGTACTGATTTAGTGGCAAATGGTCCTGGATCTATTGATGTTATTGAGTTAGATGCTGCCACCCATGGTCTTGTGGATGATGCTAGGGATTTAAGAGACAAAGCCTTCTTTGCCCCCGTTAATTCCAGATACAAGATCTATATCATCGATGAGGCTCATCAATTGGGGCCAGGGGCAGCCAATGCCTTACTCAAAGTGGTGGAGGAGCCACCACCCCACGTCCTATTTGTCTTTGCAA
>VGBW01000012.1 GCA_016870365.1 Actinomycetota bacterium
GCTCCGGCAGGTCCAGTCGCACCAGTCGGTCCAGTTAATCCCGTTGCTCCGGTAGCTCCGGCAGGTCCAGTCGCACCAGTCGGTCCAGTTAATCCCGTTGCCCCTGTATCCCCTTTTGCTCCAGTCGCACCTGTTGGACCAACTACTCCAGCTGCCCCAGTTTCACCTTTCTCACCTGTTTCACCTCTCTCACCTCTCTCACCTTTCTCGCCTCTCTCGCCTTTCTCTCCTTTCTCGCCTTTTGATCCAGGCGCACCACTACTACTTGCTCCTTTATCTCCCGGTTTGCCATCACTACCCGCGTTTCCTGTTGGGCCGATAAGACTTACTGGGGATGGCCAACGATTATTCACTTTCGGTCCATAGATTTGAAATGTGGAGGTGTTTATATAGAAGTCACCATTGATTCCAACCCTGGTTGTTGGAACACTCTTGCCACTTAAGATGGTATTGGCTAGTGATTTATTAGTTCGCCCGGCAGCAGATAGTGGCGCTACACCGACTGCCGAAAATAGAGATAGCGCCATGAATATGCGCATGAGATAGAGCCAGGTAGCCATGAATACCCCTCCTTATGGGAGGTTAGGACCCCCGAGATAGAGATATGGAGCTATAGCCTTACTAGACCTCAAGTAGATATGTAGGACTAATTAGCTATATCTATTCTCAGGCTTTGGCCGTATAAGTAGAGATGATTGAGAAAAACTTTAAGCACGCTCTAAGGAAAAAGACCCCTCCATCTCAGGTTGATAGACTTACCTCTCTATCTGTCAGAGGCAACTGCCTTTGATAGGAAAAATGAATCAAGTAGGGGCATGAATGAAGAAGCGACTAATCGCAGGATCTGCTATCGCAGCGCTTACTCTCTCACTTGTGGGCGCTGCTGGCGCTGCAGCCGATGACAAGTTTAGAGAAGGTAAGGGGATTTCAAGTATTTTGAGTGGACTAGTTTCAAAGGGAACTTTGACACAGGCTCAAGTAGATGCAATTATCAAAGCGATGCAAGATGGGCGAGACGCTGCTAAAGCTGCTTATGATGCGGCAAAAGCAGAGCGAATCAAGGTAGTTACGGACGCTTTGGGTATTGATGCCGCAACTCTTGAAGCCAAACGCAAGGCAGGAGAAACACTTTCCACAATCGCTGGTGAAAAGAAGGATTCACTAATTGCTGCTCTGGTGGCATTTGAAACCAAAAGAATAGATGCTGCTGTCGCAAGCGGAAAGCTCACCTCCGAGCGAGCTAATGCTCTTAAATCAAAACTAATAGGTGGAATTACTGCTCTCGTCAATAACGAAGCCAAGATGGGCAAGGCCCTGAGAGGCTTTGCCAAGAAAGGCAGAGGACCTGGCGGTAGATAAGGCCATAGCCTAGATAAGTTCATTTCTCTCCCCTTCGCATGAGAACCGCTGGTAGAAATGCCAGCGGTTCTTATTTTTATTTGAGAAGGTAGCCCTATGAAGATTCACATTGGCAGTGATCATGCAGGGCTAGAATCTAAAGCCAAGATCATCGCCCATCTGCAAAGCAAGGGGCATCAGGTTCAAGATCATGGCCCCTACAGCTTTGATCCCCTAGATGACTACCCAGAGTTCTGTATTCCAGTGGCAATTGCTACCGCCAACGAAAGGCGCTCCTTTGGCATCGTCATAGGAGGCTCTGGAAATGGCGAACAGATGGCAGCCAACAAGGTCAAGGGTATTCGCGCAGCCCTAGTTTGGAGTGTCGAGACGGCAAAACTTGCAAGAGAGCATAACGATGCCAATGTCATCTCACTTGGGGGACATATGCATGATGAGAAGTTCTGCTTAGAGCTAGTTGATGCTTTTCTTGCAACACCTTTTAGTGGGGATGAGCGCCATGTAAGGCGAATTGGCTTGATTACTAAGTACGAAGAAAAAGGCCAACTTTAATTCTTATGGTATTGCAAATCCGTTACTAGATGCTCTTTCCCTAGACCTTTATTCTCAAACTTAGTTAACGGCCGCCATGAGGGGCGAGTTATTACCCCTCCAGTAAATTTCTTGCTCTCAGCAAAGTTCTTCTCAATTTCTTCGGCATAGGGCTGCCAATCAGTGGCGATATTGACCCGCCCTCCAGTTTTTAACTTAGCAGCTAAGGTTGCAATGAATTCAGGACTAAGCAGACGTCGCTTACGTTGTCTCCGCTTGGGCCAGGGATCTGGAAAGAAGATATGAAAGGCGTCAAAACTTGAATCGGCGAAACTATCTCTTAGAACCAAGTAGATATCCTCATTGATAACTCTCAGATTCTTGATTCCCAAACTGCTTGCTCTTATTAGTAGAGCGCCGATTCCTGGCTTATGAACCTCAACTGCAACATAGGCGCTATCTGGATTTTCGTAGGCGATCTGTGAGCTGGCCTCACCCATCCCGCTTCCGATCTCACAGACAATCTCTTTATATTTATCCTTTGGAAATATCTCTAGCAGATCAATAGGGCCATCTATCGGGATTTCAAAATCACTTAAGTGCTCACTAATCGCTCCAGCCTGGGCCTTAGTCATCCGCTCACCCCTAAGGCGAAAGCTTCTTAAGCGAAATTCTTCAGATCTTGGGCTTGCCACAATGGCAAAGATTGCCATCTCTGCTTGGATACGCGCATGCCTGGAAACAACATATCGCGCGCTGAAGCCGCTGAACGCTCATCTCGCCTATCCATCAAGGGCTATGAGGTCCTATTGGATGTTAGTGGGGGCCCTGAGAGCTTTCTTGCCACCACCAAAGTCAGCTTTGACTGCAACAAGGTTGGTTATGAAAGCTTTATAGATGCAGTTGGAAAGCGCATCATCTCCGCAACCCTTAATGGTGAAGGTGTTGATGTTTCAAATTATGACGGCGAAAGCGTCTTTCTGAAGAATCTTCAAGCCCAAAACGAGCTAATCATCGAGATAGAGGCGATCTACTCCAAAAGCGGTGAGGGTCTGCAGCGCTCGGTGGATCCAGTTGATAACGAGGTCTACCTCTACTCTCAAGGAGAGACAGCATTCATTAGGAGTATGTATCCCTGCTTTGATCAACCAGATCTAAAGGCAACTTTTTCATTCACCGCAATTGCGCCAGGTCATTGGCAGGTGATCTCTAATAATCCAGTAAAAGAGGTAATTGAAATAGGCGACAAGAGAAAATGGGAGTTCACCACTACCCCAGTTATGTCAACCTACATCACAGCGCTAGTTGCAGGTCCTTATTCCTTTATTCATGATAAGTATGAAGGCAAGAAGAGAATTCCACTGGGAATTTATTGCCGTAAATCCTTATTCGAACATCTCGATGCTGATGAAATCTTTCTCATAACTAAGCAAGGATTTTCCTACTTTGAAGAGGTATTTGGTCTGGCATATCCCTTTGATAAATACGATCAGGTTGCCGTGGTGGACTTTAACTGGCTCGCTATGGAAAATGCTGGCGCGGTTACCTTTAGAGAGGATCTCTTAGTATTTCGCTCCAAAGTAACAGAGCGGATGTATAACGCAAGAGCCAACTCGATCTTGCATGAGATGGCCCATATGTGGTTTGGAGATATGGTGACCATGAAGTGGTGGGATGATCTATGGCTTAATGAATCATTTGCCGAGTGGTCTTCATATTTAGCTCTAGTTGAAGCTACTAAGTTCAAAAACTCTTGGGCCGGCTTTAATGCGGAGAGAAAGAATTGGGCCTATCGCCAAGATCAACTCTCATCCACCCATCCAATTGCCACCGATATGGTCGATATCGATACTGTAAAGGCTAATTTTGATGGCATTACCTATGCCAAAGGGGCCTCAGTTCTTCATCAATTGGTAGCCCATGTGGGGCGAGATAACTTCATTAAGGGCCTGCAGAAGTACTTTGCTAAGCATGCCTTCAAAAATACCGTCTTATCAGATTTATTAGTGGAGCTTGAGGCAACCAGTGGGCGAGATCTAAGTAGTTGGGTGTCAACCTGGCTACAGACTTCAGGGGTCAATACTCTCCGCCCAGTGATTGATACCGATGGCGAGAGCTATAAATCAATCGCCATCAAACAAGAGGTTCCAAAGATTCCTGCCGGATCAGCTGAGCTTCGTCCACACCGCGCAGCAGTTGGACTCTATGACCTAGAAGATGGCCAACTCCGTCGAAGGACATCAGCAGAACTTGATATAGCAGGCGATCTAACAAAAGTTGAAGAATTGAGTGGGCAGAAATTGGCAGATCTATTGCTAGTAAATGATCATGACCTTACCTATGCCAAGATCCGCTTTGATGCCAGATCGATTGCTACCTTAAAGTCTCATCTTGGAAAATTAAATGATGGCCTCTCTCGCGCACTCTGCTGGTCTGCCGCTTGGGATATGTTTAGAGATGCTGAGCTATCTGCAACTGATTTTATCGAAATAGCCATGACTGGGCTTGCTGGCGAAGATGACATCACCACAGTCACAGCCTTGATGACCCAATTGAATACTGCAGTTGAGATCTATGCCGCAGATAAGAATCGTGACGCCTTAAGAGAGAAGGTGGCAGCCGCACTTCTCGCCTTTCTTAAAGCAGCCAAAGCTGGCAGTGATCATCAACTCCAGTTTGCTCGAAGCTTTGCCTCTCTGGCCCATACCAAAGAGCAGGGCGCCGAAATTAGAGAGATTTTGGAGGGCAAGTATCAGGATCTAAAGATTGATGCTGACCTGCGCTGGCACCTAATTCTCTGTCTGGTTGAGCGAGGGTTGAGTACAAGGGCAGAAATTGATGCCGAACTTGAAGGCGATAGCACGCTAACTGGCCAACTAAGCCATGAAAGGTGCCTGGCCGCGTTTCCAGATCTTGAGGCAAAAGAGGCTGCATTTAAGAAGGCGACCGAGGATGAGAGCATCACCAACTGGTCAAGACTCTCAGCGATCCAAGGCTATAACCGTCCAATCCAGCGCCACCTACATCAGGGATTTGTTGATCGCTACTTTGACTTGATCCTTGAAACCTATAACACCAAGAGTTATGAAGTCTCAACTAGCATCATCGATCTGCTCTATCCCAGCTACTTAATCTCTGAGCAGACCCTTGCCAAAACTGATGCCTGGCTAGATGGCCAGGGAAAATATGGCCATCCCACGCTGCGCCGGCATATCTTGGAGGCTAAGGATTCTCTAGAGCGAGCGCTAAGGGTTAGAGCGATAGATAAATAATCACTCGTCAATCCGAGTAAGCACATCACTAGGCGTGCGATTGGCCTTGCTCTCTTTCACATTCTCAAGGGCCACTACTAGAACCCAGATAAGAAGTGTTATGGAAACTGGAGTAACAAAGAACCAGAAAAAACCCTCAAGAAAGCCTAAGGGCTCACCGGGCATGGCTCCATCTTCATTTAGAGCTAATTCAATAAGCATAGATTCAAGTCTAGGCAGAAGCGCCAACCACTCCAAATGGAGCCAGATATCTCACCCAACGCTCCTCAGCTCTAGCCGTTCCTAAGATCCGCCAAGCAGGGCCAATGGGTTCGCGAGGAAGCGAGCGAAGCCTCCAGCCCAATTCCCTCAAAGTTCTGTCGGCCTTGATGCGATTGCAGCGATGACATGCGCTGACCACATTTTTCCAAGAGTGATCGCCTCCCTTGCTTCTCGGAAGCACATGATCAATAGATGTAGCCGCTCCTTGGCAGTAGACACAGCGACCGCCATCACGGGCGAATATCGCTCTGCGTGAAAGCGGGACGGTATGGCGATATGGAATCTTTACAAACTTATGAAGTCTGATGACTGCCGGAAGCTCCATAGATCCTGATGAGTAATGCAGCGTTACCCCAGATTCTTCAATCATGGTGGCGCGGTTATTCAAAATCAAAATGAGCGCGCGCCTATCGGAAACGACACCTAGTGGCTCGTAGGTGGCGTTTAGAATCAAAGTCCTTCTCGATGAGCTATTCACCGTTCTAATTCCCCCGTCTGTCCGACGCGTGGCTCGTGTCGTGGGGGAAATCCTGCCCGAAGTTGGCACGATTTGTGCGGATATTTGGTTAAGTTCTTATAAAGTTTTGCCCGATGGAGCTGGAAACGAGCCTAAGGCAGGGCCTTGAGTGGTTTCTTGGTACCCCTCTGCGCATATTGCTCATCTCGATCCTGGCGTTGCTGGTCCAGAGAATATCTTCGCGCGCCATCACCAGAACATTGAGTAAAGTGGCAGAGGCCGATTTCATCCCGGGCGAGAAGAGTTCGGTAAGTAGGCAGCGGGAGCGGGCAAGAACGGCTGCCTCCGTCTTGAATAGTTCATCGAAGGCCATTATCGGATTAGTTGCCGGAGCCATGATCCTTGGTGAGTTAGGCGTTGATCTGGGGCCCCTTGTGGCATCTGCTGGCGTGGTTGGTTTTGCAGTTGGCCTTGGAGCGCAGAGCATTGTCCGTGACCTCCTCTCAGGGATCATCATGTTACTTGAGGATCAATATGGCGTTGGCGATAACGTTGAAGTCCTGGAGGTGAAGGGAAAAGTTGAGAGCGTAGGACTAAGGGTCACCACTATTAGAGATGGCAAAGGAACGCTCTGGTACTTAAGAAATGGCGAGATATTAAAGGTAGGAAATAGCTCTCAGAGATCCCGCTCTTGATTGACCATTGAATTAGCAGCCATTACTAGATAGCCCCAGAGCTGTTCCCTTAATTCATCACTCATCCCTAGTGAATCAACTGCTGATTTCATATGTGATAACCAGGCATCTCTTTCTCTCTTGCCAATCCTAAATTGCGCATGTCTCATCCGAAGACGGGGATCTCCTCGAAGTTGGCTATAAGTATCTGGCCCACCCCAATACTGTTCTAAAAACATTAATAACCGCCCAGCCGCTACCTTGAGATCATCATCTGGATACATCGGGCGGAGAACTGGGTCTGTTGCCACAAGGGCATAAAAATGTGAGACCAAATTCTCGAAGGTAACTCTCCCGCCCATCTGCTCATATAGGTTCATTGAAAAGAGGCTATCTAGCTTTGATCTTGAGAGACCAGATACCAAGAATTGCTACGGGGATTGCTGCAAGCAGACAGAGCCAGCCATAAGACAAGGAGGCGATAATCACTCCAGCCACTGCTCCTCCAGCGGCCCCAGAGAGATTCATAACTAGATCACTGGCGCCTTGAGATGCACTTCTAAGCTCTGGCTCTACCGATTCAGTCAAGAGAGCAGACCCGGCAATTAGAGTGCAAGACCAACCAAGGCCTAGGAGAAATAGCCCAATTCCTAGAGCAATTGCATCACCGGCTCTGGCAAGACCTGAAATCAGGGCTGACGATAGAAGTGTTACTACTCCGATTTGAATAACTCTTAGCCGGCCTAGGTGATCTGTTAGCGCGCCAACAAGCGGGGAGATGGCGTACATACCAAGGACATGAACGCTAATAACTAAGCCTATTATGGTCAAGGTGACATCAACATGGGCCATATGGACTGGCGTCATCACCATCACCGCCACCATAGCGATATGGCCAATAGCAATTGCAGCGATAGCAAATAGGGTTTTGGGATTAGAGCGAATGTGCCTGAGGGCGACCTTGGTCTTGATCCTGGGAAGGCTACTTGCCCCAGAATCCTTTGCAGCAGTTAGATAGGGATCAGGGCGAAGGAATAATTGAATCACTAACGCTGCCAGGCCTAGAGTAAGTGCTGAAATCAGATAAGGCCCGGTTAGTCTTGGAAGATCCAATGATTCTGCTAAATTACCAGCGGGTTCCATAAGATTTGGGCCGGTAACGGCGCCAATAGTTGAACCCCAAACTACAAATGAGAGTTGCTTGGCTCGCTTTTCATTTGCCAGATCAATAGCTGCAAATCTGGCTTGATATCCAGCAGCAGAGGCCGCTCCCACTAGAAAGGTTCCAGTGAGCATCAGATAGATGTTCTTATCCGAGCCGCCCAAAATGGCTAGAAGAGAGCCAATGGCGCCAGCAATTAGCCCAGTTGATAAGGCAAGGCGCCTTCCTCCCCTGCCGGTAAGGCGCGCCAGAGGAAGAGCAAGGGCGGCGGCTCCTAGAACTGATGAAGTCTGAGCAAGACCTGACAGAGTTTCAGAGTTGGTAATTGATGCAACAAGTAGTGACCCCGCTGCAACAGTTCCGGCAACTCCCACCCCATTTAATACCTGCGCAGTTGCCAGGACCTTCACAGTTCTTTCCTGCAAGGCAGAATTGCTACTCACTTTTTTTCTCTTAGCCAGACCGCAGTGTCAGTTGGTAGGAAATTTTCACTTAAGGGACCGCTTGAGTGTAGAACTGGTGATCCCTTTGGTAATGCTATTTCCTTGCCGAAATTAATGTAACAAGCAAAACCTCCAGCTCTACTAAATGCCACAACTTGGCCCCCCGCATCAATCCACTCCATTGGGCCATCACCAAGGCCTGGCTCGTTCTTCCTAATTGCCAGGGCTTTGCGATAGAAATTTAGCGTTGAGTTTGGATCATCCTCTTGTGACTCAGCTGAATACTCTCCCCACCAAGGACTTGGTGGCAGCCAGGCCTGTTCGGCGGTTAGATTCTCATCATTTGAAAAACCAAATGCGCCCCTAGGGGAGCTCTTCCAAGGTATCGGAACGCGACAGCCATCTCTGCCCCGATCTGCATAATTACTCATCTTCCATCTGGGATCTGTTAGTCGATCCTCTGGAATATCGCGCACCTCAGGAAGTCCTAGCTCTTCTCCTTGATAGAGATAAGTGCAGCCAGGAAGGGCAAGTGCCATCAGAGTGGCGCTCTTCGCCCGAAGAGTCCCCCTGGCAATATCTAATCTACTGCCATCTCCTTGGCGAGAAAAAGTGGTATCTCCATGATTTGCCAGGCCTAGATCCAGGCGATCTAGGGACCTAACCACATCATGATTGTTGAAGACCCAAGAAGTAGGCGCCCCAACTTCAGCTAGAGCTGAGATGGAATTGTTGATTCTTTTCCTTATTTCATCGGCCTTCCAGAGGGAGGTCAACATCTCAAAGTTGAAAGAGTTCTGTATCTCATCACTTCTTACATACCTGGCAATTCTTGAAGCAGGGCTTACCCAAGCCTCCGCCACCGCCATTCGATCTCCCGGATATGAGTCAAGAATCTTTCTCCAACTGCGATAGACCTGGTGAACTCCCTCTTGATCCCAGAATGGTTTGTGTTCAGGGCTTAGCATTCGAGTTAGATTGCTCCTGCCAAAGATTCTCTCAATCCAGCTTCTGCGAATGTCGGGAAGGCCGCTCTCTTTGAACAGGCCATGGGCCACATCAATTCGGAATCCATCAACGCCCTTATCAAGCCAGAACTTCAAAATATCTTCAAAGTGTCTTACTACCTCACTATTCTCCCAATTTAGATCTGGTTGCTCTTGAGCAAAGAGGTGTAGATACCACTGCCCCGCTCTGCCATCTGACTCAATAACCCTCTTCCAGGCAGGACCACCGAATACTGCCTGCCAATTATTTGGAGGAAGCTCGCCATTGACGCCCTTGCCTTGCCTAAAAATATATCTATCTCGCTCAGAAGATCCTGGCTGGGAATTAAGGGCCCCTTGAAACCACCTATGTTGATCAGAGGTGTGATTTGGAACGATATCAATGATTACCTTCATGCCTAACTCATGCGCCTCCCTAATTAATAACTCGCCCTCTTTCAAGCCTCCATAATCGGGTTCAATATCTAGATAATCTGCGACGTCATATCCATGATCTCTCTGCGGTGAGGGATACCAAGGAGTTATCCAGATGGCATCGATTCCTAGCTTCTCTAGATATCCAAGCTTTGATCTAATGCCCCCAATATCTCCGATGCCATCGCCATTCGAATCAGCAAAAGAGCGAATATAGATCTGGTAGGTAACAGCATCCCTCCACCAAGGCCTCTGGCCTCTTGGTGCAAGTCCTGAGATCAACTCTTCACCTCGAGGTATTTCTCGAGGAAGGAGCGCTCACTGGCCTCAAGTGGGCGCGACCTACCGCTGTTCTTATCAATTGCCACCTGAACCGACTTGATTCGAGCATAGATTTCCTTCTCGCTCTTTATCTCATAAGCCATAACAAATGATGAGCTGCCGATTGATTCCACCCACAACTCAACGTCAACAAAGATCCCGCCTTGCAAAATGGGCGCAACAAAATCTATCTCAGCCCTTGCAACCACCATCTCTAGGATTCCCGGGATCTCACCCTTGCTCACATGAGAAGAGAAGGACCATTCAAATCTGGCCTCTTGGGCCAGGGTGAGGTATTTGGCATTGTTGACATGGCTCATCGCATCAAGGTCATCCCAGCGAACAAGTGCTCTGTGTCGAGATCTCATCTGGTTAGCTTCCTATAAGTCACCCTATGGGGGCGAGCTGCTTCAGCACCTAAGCGTTCAACCTTATTCTTCTCATATGATTCGAAGTTTCCCTCAAACCAGAACCACTGAGATTCTCCTTCATGAGCCAGGATATGAGTAGCAACGCGATCTAGAAACCAACGATCATGGGAGATAACTACAGCACACCCTGGAAACTCCAGAAGGGCATTCTCCAGGGACCCTAAGGTTTCAACATCTAGATCATTGGTTGGCTCATCAAGTAAGAGCAGGTTCCCACCCATCCTAAGCGTCAGGGCAAGATTTAACCTATTGCGCTCCCCCCCTGATAAGACTCCGGCAGCTTTTTGCTGGTCTGGACCTTTAAAGCCGAAGGCTGAAACATAGGCCCTGCTTGGCATCTCAACTGCTCCAACTTTCATGAAATCAAGGCCATCAGAGACGACCTCCCAGAGTGATTTCCTCGGATCAATTCCAGATCGCGATTGATCGACATAGGCAACTCTTACAGTTTCACCAGCTTTGATGCTGCCGAAATCTGGTCTCTCAACTCCCAAGATCATCCTAAACAAGGTAGTTTTTCCGGCGCCATTTGGGCCAATTACTCCCACAATTCCATTTCTTGGAAGTGAGAATGAGAGGTTATCGATCAATAGGCGATCACCAAAGCCTTTAGAGAGGTTCTCAACTTCAACGACGACATTTCCCAGCCGTGGCCCCATAGGAATCTGAATCTCTTCAAGATCGAGCTTCCTAGCCTTCTCGGCCTCCGCGGCCATCTCCTCATACCTTGCAAGACGAGACTTCGATTTAGCTTGCCGTCCTTTAGCGTTCTGCCTGACCCAATCTAGCTCCTCTGCCAAGCGTTTAGCCCGCTTAGCATCCTTCTGGCCTTCAACTCTTAGTCGTGCCGCCTTGGTTTCAAGATAGGTGGAGTAATTGCCCTCATAGGGATATGCCCGGCCACGATCTAGCTCCAAGATCCATTGCGCCACGTTATCTAGGAAGTAGCGATCATGGGTGATTGCCACAACTGTCCCTTCATACTTTGAAAGGAATTGCTCTAGCCATAGCACAGATTCGGCATCAAGATGGTTGGTCGGCTCATCAAGAAGTAGTAGGTCAGGCTTCTGCAATAGCAATTTGCATAGCGCAACTCTCCTTCTCTCGCCCCCTGATAAGACTTTGACGTCAGCATCAGGTGGTGGGCATCTAAGAGCGTCCATGGCCTGCTCTAGTTGTGAATCTAGATCCCAAGCACTTAGGTGATCTAACTTTTCCTGCAAGCTCCCCATCTCAGCTAATAACTTGTCGTAATCAGCATCTGGGCTTGCCATCTCCTCAGATACTTTGTTGAAGCGATCAAGTAGAGCAATAGTCTCTGCTACTCCTTCTTGGACATTTTCCAAGACATTCTTATCTTCACTTAAGGGAGGTTCTTGCAGCAAGATTCCCACGCTATAGCCGGGGCTTAGATAGGCCTCGCCATTTGATGGTTGCTGCAAGCCGGCCATGATCTGCAATACCGTTGATTTTCCAGCGCCATTTGGGCCAAGAACACCAATCTTGGCTCCCGGAAGAAACATCAGAGTGACATCATCGAGAATGACTCTATCGCCGTGGGCTTTACGCGCCTTCTTCATTGTGTAAATGAACTCTGCCACGAGGGCAAACCTTATCGTTCATTCAAGTACTGATTGGCACTGGCTAGACTTAGACCTTAATTGCGCCCGTAGCTCAGTCGGATAGAGCACCCACCTTCTAAGCGGGTTGTCGCAGGTTCGATTCCTGCCGGGCGCGCAAGTTTCCAAGAACTTCGCCGCAAGAAATTTCCCCGGGCTCTGGGTCCATAGTCACTGGCGCCGGCTTGGCATAGCCCCACCTCGGGTATTAAGAAAAGTCAATAGCAGATGAACGAAAGA
The DNA here is from genome assembly GCA_016870365.1 of Actinomycetota bacterium. Taxonomy (GTDB): domain Bacteria; phylum Actinomycetota; class Actinomycetes; order Nanopelagicales; family Nanopelagicaceae; genus MAG-120802. Next base: position 12,192 of record VGBW01000012.1, read on the forward strand.
TTTACTATCAATTGGGGCCTAGGCTCTGACCCTATGGCCTCTGAGAACCCACCCCTCATCTGGATTGATTGTGAGATGACGGGCCTGAACCTAGCCTCAGATGCCCTCATTGAGATAGCGGTATTAGTCACCGATAGTGAGCTTAGACTCCTTGGAGATGGCCTCGATCTAGCTATCTCGACTACGCCAGATAAATTGGCATCAATGAGCGATGAAGTTAGAGGTATGCATACCGAGTCAGGGTTGCTCGAGAAAGTACCTCAAGGAGCAAGCCTCTCTCTGGCTGAGGAGAAAATCCTAGAGTACTTAAGGCAATACACCTCAGAGGGCAAATCCCCTCTTGCTGGAAACTCAGTGGGGATGGATCGAAACTTCATAGCCAGGGACATGCCAAGACTGAACGAGTTTATCCACTACCGCACTATTGATGTCTCGTCAATCAAAGAGCTAGCTAAGAGATGGTATCCCGATCTTTATTTCTCAGCTCCCAAGAAATCTGGAAATCACAGGGCTCTGGGTGACATTCAAGACTCCATAGCAGAGCTTGCTTATTATCGATCAGCAATATTCATCGCAGATAACTAACTTCTAGATTCCAATTTCCCCAAGGGCCTCTGCCAAGTCTCTGCCTGGGCCAACTTCAACTACTTGAAAATCTCCAATTATCTTGACTTTATTGCTCAGGCGGAAAACTAACTGCCTAGCTCCTAATTGATCCGCCACTAAGGCCAGAATGAAACTCTTCTGCCCCATGCGAGCCAGTAAGTCTCCTCCCCTAAGTTCGCTATTTAGATCTCTGGCTACTTGAAGCAATTGGTCATCACCTAGATTCTTTAGGTCAATCGCTATTAGGGTCACCGGGTTATTACCCCTAGCTGCCCAGGACCTTAGGCGGTTTAGCGCCTCATAGAAATAAGCTGGGCTCATAAGACCGGTAAGTGGGTCAATGGAGCTGTTATCAAAGGAGGACATGATTGGCTAAGCCTTACCAGCTTTTTTCACGATAACTAGAGCCGCCTCATCCCCTATTCTTAAGCTCACACATGAAGCTCTTTGGCTCTAAGGTCTATCTGATCGCCTCCTATCTAGTGCGAATTGAGGCGCTATTTCTTGCTGCCCTGGCGATATACCTATCTATTAGAACTGCAACTAGTGATGTCGAAGAACTAGATGCCATATTGGCCGAAATTGTTCTCCTAAGTCTTGCTAGCGCTGGGCTCTTTCTTGCTGGTAGAGGATTCCTGGCAAGACGCAACTATGCTCGAGCTCCGGCAGTGCTGGCTAATTTGATTGCTCTCGGTGTTGCCTACTACATGATCGATGGCGAGCGAGATCTGCTGGGAATTGGTCTTGGAAGTTATGCGCTAATCACTCTGCTTGCCGCTCTCTCTGCCATCCCTCACCAAGGAACCACTTCCTGATCCTCCCAGAGTAATCCCGTCTTATCTCCAGGAATAAATTGCCTGGTGGCTAACCAGATAGCAGTTGCTGCTCCCTCGGCCGCACTTCTTGGCGCATCAGGGCCCCCCATATCGGTTCTGCTGTGATTAGGGCAGATGGCATCAACTAAGAATCCTCTTGCTCCATGGCCGGTCTCATGAGCAAGATTCCTCACTAGAGCATTCACCCCAGCCTTTGATATTCGATAAGGTGCAACTCCTCCGGCATTTCCAGGGCCGCTCATTCTTCCAAGGCAGGCAGAAAAGACAATAACTCTGCCATCTCTTGCCTCTGCCATCGCCGCTCCTATGGAGTTTACCAAAGTAAAAACCGAGTTGAGATTGATATCTAGGACTCTCGACCACTCAGCATCATTGGTCCTTAAGGTCTTTGCCATCTTCTCACTCATTACTCCGTGGGCTAGGACCATGATCTCTGGAGTGCCATACTTTGCTAGGAGCTCAGCGCTAACACTTCTCACCTGAGGAATCTGCTGGCAGTCCATTGACTCAAAGGCAATTGCCAGCTCACTACCTGCCTTCTTGGCCCGCTCCGGATCTTTACTCATACCTATTACTTCATCGCCTCTGGCCTTAAGGGCCTTCGCTACCTCATAGCCCAGCCCTCGGCTTGCCCCAGTGACAAATGCCAATGCCATTTCTCAAGCCTGCCGTAGAAGGGGGCTTCTCGCATCGCCAAAGTGTGGCCAATGACGCCGCTTGAAAGTAGTGAGGGATCGCGCGGCGCAGATAGGCTTACCTTCTGTGGCAGGTATGACTCCTGAGAACAGATTCGGCGGCTCATTCGGCTCTAATGAATGGCTCGTCGATGAGATGTATGAGCGCTATCTTGCCGATCCAACTTCAGTTGAAGCCAACTGGCAGGAGTTTTTCTCAGGGTATAAGCCAGCAACAAATGGTGCCACCGATTCAGTGGTAAGAGCAGCTGCGCCACCGATTCCAAAGCGCCAGCAAGTCAAACAGACTCCAGCGCCGCCAACTGCCAGCGCTCCAATTCAAGAAGTGGTCAGAGCAAATCCTGCTCCCACGCCGACTCCTGCTGAGGCAGCTAGGAAATCTGCGCCTCAAGTGGCAACACCTACTGCTGCCAGAATTGAACCGCTTAGAGGAGTTGCTAGTCGAGTCGTGGCAAGCATGGAAGCCTCTCTGGGCGTTCCAACCGCGACAAGCGTTAGAGCCATTCCTGCCAAATTGATGATTGATAATCGCACGGTAATTAATAATCACCTAAAGCGAGCCAGGGGTGGAAAGGTTTCATTCACTCACCTGATTGGCTACGCCATGATTAAAGCCCTTAGGCAAAATCCAGAGATGAATACCTTCTTTGCTGAGCTGGATGGAAAACCAGCAATTGGACATCCCGATCACATCAACTTAGGTATCGCTATTGATCTAACAAAGCAAGATGGCTCGCGCCAGTTACTTGTGCCATCAATTAAGGGATGCGAGAGTCTAGATTTTGGAACTTTTTGGAGCTCATATGAGGCCTTAGTTAAAAAGGCCCGCAAGGGAGCTTTAAGCGTTGAAGACTTTGGCGGCACCACAGTCTCACTTACCAACCCAGGCACTCTTGGAACTGTTCACTCCGTGCCTCGATTACTGGCCGGACAGGGCCTGATTCTTGGCGTCGGAGCGATGGACTATCCGGCAGAATTTCAAGGGGCGAGTGGAGAAACAATTGCTGACTTAGCAGTCTCCAAGGTAATCACCTTAACTTCCACCTATGACCATCGTATTATTCAAGGAGCGCAATCTGGAGATTTCTTGAGGAAGATCCATGAGATTCTGCTAGGAGCAGATAGTTTCTACGAAGAGATATTTGCAGCGCTTCGTATTCCCTATGTCCCAATTACCTGGCATAACGATATTCCAGAGGGCAAAGAGCAATTGAACAAGGCGGCACGCCTGCAGCAGTTAATTCAGGCTTATCGCAGTAGTGGCCACCTAATGGCCGATATCGATCCGCTGGAATACAGACAACGCACTCATCCAGATCTTGATGTGATTACCCATGGATTAACGCTCTGGGATCTTGATCGAGAGATTGCCACGGGAGGATTCGGTGGTCGCTCCCATGTCAAGATGCGAAATGTGCTGGGAATATTGCGCGACTCTTACTGCCGATCAATTGGTATTGAATATATGTATATCGACGCGCCAGATGAGCGCAGGTGGATTCAGAGCCAGGTTGAGGTTGGTTCGCCATTTTTCTCTAAAGAGGAACAGCTGAGAATCCTTCGTAAGTTAAATTCGGCAGAGGCCTTTGAAACCTTCCTGCACACCAAGTTTGTTGGTCAGAAACGCTTCTCACTCGAAGGCGGAGAGTCGGTAATTCCAATCCTTGATGCTATCGCCAGATATGCAGCGAAGGCCAAGTTAGATGAAGTATGCATCGGAATGCCGCACCGGGGACGGCTAAATGTCCTAGCTAACGTGGCTGGGAAGAATTACGGCCAGATCTTCAAGGAGTTTGAAGGCCACTATCAGGAAAATGAAGTTCAAGGATCAGGTGATGTGAAGTATCACCTTGGAACCTATGGAGATTTCACCACTGAGTCCGGAGATCAGACCAAGATTTATCTGGCTGCTAATCCCTCACACCTTGAAGCAGTGAACCCAGTTCTTGAAGGAATTGTCAGGGCAAAACAAGATAGGAAGAATGTAAGAGATGTCTACACAGTACTTCCGGTGTTGATTCATGGCGATGCTGCCTTTGCTGGACAAGGTGTGGTGGCAGAGACACTAAATATGTCCCAGCTCCGTGGCTATCGCACCGGGGGCACAATCCATGTAGTGATTAACAATCAGGTGGGCTTTACTACCTCACCAGATTCTGCCCGTACCTCTCGTTACTGCACCGACATCGCCAAGATGATCCAAGCCCCTGTCTTTCATGTCAACGGCGATGATCCCGAAGCTTGCGTAAGAGTGGCTCGGGTTGCCTTTGAGTATCGTCAGACATTTAATAAAGATGTAATCATCGACATGGTCTGCTACAGAAGGCGCGGGCATAATGAAGGCGATGAACCAAGCTTCACCCAACCAAGAATGTATAAATTGATCGATGTCAAACGCTCAACTAGGGTCCTTTATGCCGAAGCACTCGTTGGACGTGGCGATATCACCCAGGAAGAATCAGATGGGATTGCTAGAGAATTCCAGGTCCAATTGGAAGCCACCTTCAACATGGTCCATGACAAGCTCCCAGAGAGAGCGACATTCAATCGAGTAGAAGAGCTGGATCCGCTAGAGGCAAATACTGCAATTAGCGAAGAGGTAGCAAGAAGGATTGCTGCTACTCAAGTTGCGACCCCAGAGGGATTCAAAGTTCATCCAAAGCTTGCTTCACAATTACAGCGTCGCGTAACGATGCTAGATGATGGGACGATTGATTGGTCAGGAGGCGAGATGCTGGCACTTGGCTCACTTCTACTTGAAGGTCACACCGTGAGGCTTGCAGGTCAGGATGTTGGCCGTGGCACATTCTCCAATCGCCATGCGGTGATCCGTGATTGTGAGAATGGGTCTGAATGGATTCCCCTAAGGGAGTTGATTGGCGGGAGTACTCATTTGTTTGTTATCGATTCACTCTTATCAGAGTATGCAGCCCTTGGCTTTGAATATGGCTACTCGCTGGAACGTGAAGATGCCTTGGTTCTCTGGGAAGCCCAATTCGGAGATTTTGCCAATGGAGCGCAGACCATCATTGATGAATTTATCTCCTCATCCTTGCAGAAGTGGGGAGAGAGATCATCTCTTGTAATGCTCCTGCCTCATGGCTATGAAGGACAAGGGCCCGACCACTCATCTGGCCGAATCGAGCGCTTCTTAAGCCTAGCTGCCGAAAACAATATGACTATCGCCCAACCAAGCTCATCTTCATCATATTTCCATCTTCTTCGTTGGCATATGAAGAATCCGGCCAGAAGACCGTTGATTGTCTTTGAGCCAAAATCAATGCTTAGGCTAAGAGCTGCCGCTGCTCAACTTACGGATTTCACCACAGGAACATTTCGTCCCGTTCTAAGCGATCCTGCAATTAATGGCGCCTCAAAGATAATTCTCTGCAGCGGAAAGATCTACTGGGAGTTAATGGCAGAGCGAGCCAAACTCTCTAGCAACTCAACAGCGATAATCAGATTGGAACAGCTCTATCCGCTCGCCCCCAATCAGATCTTGTCGGAACTTGCCAAAGCGCCAAGTGCTGATTTGATCTGGGTTCAAGATGAGCCAGCTAATCAGGGACCATGGCCATTTATTTCAAGCAATTTGAGTGAAGCCCTTGGAGCAAGAGCGCTTCGTCGCATCTCCCGCCGACCCGCAGCAAGTCCAGCTACTGGAAGCATCTATATGCACGAAGAAGAGCAGAAAGCCCTGATTGCTGAAGCATTTGCTCGCTAGCCTTACTTCTGGCTACCTTCTGTAATCAGCGAAAAGGCTGCAGTTCTAGCCAGAAAAGTAACTCGCTCCACCAAGGCCCTGCGCATCACAGATGTGGCAATCAATCTAGATCCATCATGGATCTCGCAAGCGAAGCCAAGAACTCCATCTTCATGACTAACACATGTTGCAGAACCTTGAATTTCACTGCCGATTCCTAGGGCATCATGAATCTCAAGTTCGACATTGGCAAGGGTGGTGGTCTCGCCATTGTCTAAAAACTCAGTGATGGCCGAATTACAAGCGCTCTCAATCAAGGTTACTAAGAGACTTGAGGAGAGGATAGGCATATCTCCACTGCCATGGGCTAGCGCAGTATCCCCTGGCCTTACCACCATCTGGGAAATACCAACCGCTCCCAGAACTGACTCTGCTTGCATAGAAATTAACCTAGCAGGGCGGGGTCAACTAAGAGGGAAGGTCGCGCCTAATTTCGTGAGAAGTTTCAACCTCTATTGAAGTCTGGCCGTCTATCGTGATTTCAGTGCGGCGATACTGGGTAATGATCTCACTTTGGGAAGTTGCAGCCATCTCTTGGCTTGCAATTTGGGCAAGGCGGAGCGCTATCTGCTCTTGCAGGCTGCTAGGAGCGCTCTCGCAGCAGGATCTGGTAAGTAGGGATCTCATTAGATTAAGCGCTGCTCTCTGACTCTCCATCTCTCCGCGGCACCCTGGGCAATCTTGCAAGTGAAAGGCGACTTCGTTGAAGGTGGCAGAGTCATCGATTTCGTTATCGATGAATAGAACTAGGCTCTCAGAACACTTGCTGCATGGGATGCTCATTTCTTGTCTCCCTGCACATATCCAAGCTCGCGGGCGTAATCTGTTAGCTTCTCACGAAGTTGCTTGCGCCCCCGATGAAGTCTTGACATCACAGTTCCAGTCGGCACGCCAACGATCTCCGCAATTTCTTTGTAGGAAAACCCTTCGACATCTGCCAGATAGACAGCGATACGAAACTCCTCCGGAGTTTCAGCAAGCGCCCTCTTGATATCGCTATCGGACAGGTTCTCCAGTACCACATCCTCCGCTGATTTTCCTTGATCGCTGGTATGAGAGGAGGCTTCAGCGATCTGCCAATCCTCCAACTCTTGATCTGATTGCTGAGGACGACGCTGATTCTTGCGATAGGTATTGATAAAGGTGGTAGTTAATATCCGATAGAGCCAAGCTTTTAAGTTCGTACCTGGTTCGAATTGATGGAATGAAACGTAGGCTTTGGCAAAAGTATCTTGAACTAGATCTTGGGCATCTGCGGGATTCTTGGTGTATCTAAGGGCTGCTGAATAGAGCTGATTCATATACTGCAGCGCATCGCCTTCAAATCTCTTGCGCCTCTGCGCAGCGCTCTCTCTTTCGCGATCAACGCGAACTAGCCCTCCAGCATCCCTGGAGCCTTGGTTTGAGATTTCCGTTGGCATTAAATCCAAGGTTATCGCCATAGCAGCCTAACCGGCATATCCCAGCCTTTATTCCCTGCCTAAAAGAGGGTCTCGGGCTCGCCTAACTCAATCGCCTCTATTAGCCCCGGCCCACTTCCAGTGATCGAATTAACCGCGCTTGATACTGGATGAAAACGAAGGTGGGCATCAGGAGTCGGGATGTCCATAAGGGATCTAATCTCTTCGATATCGTTGATTCTAGGATTCATCCAATCCATCCAACGCTCCTTAGGGAGAAATACCGGCATACGGCTATGAACTAGTGCTAGTTGGCCAATGGCTTGCCTAGTTACTATGGCAACTGATTGCCGCACTTTTCCAGAAGGCGAGGTCCATACTTGGAAAATCCCACTGAAGGCTAATAGCCTATTGTCATCTCTTGAAACATAGATTGGTTGCTTGGTTTTATACTTTCCAAGTTCACTAGCCCACTCATAATAACCGCTGGCAGGAATCAAACAACGATTACTTCTGAAGGCGCTTCTAAAAGTTGGTTTCTCATGAACACTTTCAGATCTGGCATTAATGGCACTTGTCTGTGATCTGGCTGCCTCATCATCGCTTTTTGACCAAGGCGCAATCATTCCCCAAGAGGCAATCTCAATTGCTTGGTTCTTGATGATATAGATATCCTTGGTCGGCTTAATATTCCAATCAGCGGGAAGGCTGATATCAGGGGCGCTATTGGTGGAGAACTCTTCGGCAATATCGCTGATCATCGCCGATAGGGCATATCTTCCACACATACTCCTAATCTAATACTTAAGGCGATGAACTAGACTCTCAAGTATGTGGAGCGCACCCTTTAGGGCATCAAGACCAATCTCTGCTGCCATAAGCATTCCAGGCTCAAAGTCAGTAACGAATCGCGCCTTGGTATTAAGCGCGTTGGCCAGCTCGCCTTCCACTTTGCGAAAAGGCTTGCGCTCAAGAGATACCGATTTGATGATCAAAGCGCTATCTAGTCTTGGGGTTAGGATTGAAATTCAAGGCGATATCTGGCAGGTGACTCCAGCGCCACTTAGAGGACCTGCAGCGATTGATGTGGGAAATGCCGGAACCGTCATGCGATTTCTTCCTCCCCTGGCATCTCTGGCCCAGGGCTTGATCTCCTTTGATGGCGATCCTCGTTCTCACCAGCGCCCGCTAGGACCAGTTATTAAGGCCTTAGAGGGCCTTGGGGTCAGCATCGAACATCAAGGTCGTTATGGCTTGCCCTTGATCATAAATGGCGCAGGCTATGTAAATGGCGGAATGGTTGAGATTGATGCCAGTGCTTCAAGTCAATTTCTCTCATCACTTCTACTTGTAGCACCTGCAATGAAGCAAGGCATTACCATTAGAAACATCAGTGATAGCTTGCCATCAAGGCCACATATTGAGATGACGATAGCCATGCTGGCCCAATACGGAGCAGCAGTTGACACCTCAGTTGCTAAGCAATGGAGCGTCAAACCAGCTCAGCTATCTGGCGTTGATTTGGTAATCGAACCAGATCTTTCCAATGCTGCGCCATTTATGGCAGCGCCCTTAGTTTGCGGTGGTGAAGTGATCATCAAAGACTGGCCAAAAGAGACCATCCAGCCAGGAGATCGATTAAGGCAGATTTTTTCAGATATGGGCGGTGAGATTGATCTTGTGGATCAAGGGTTAAGAGTTAGAGCAAGTGGTGAAATAAGAGGTATTGATATCGATCTTGGTGATATCGGCGAGCTAACACCAGTGGTTGCAGCTCTGGCATCCCTAGCAAACTCCCCCTCACATCTTCGCGGCATCGGCCACCTAAGGCTTCATGAAACAGATCGATTAAGCGCGCTAAGAAGTGAGTTAGCCTCCCTGGGATCTGATGTTATTGAAGAGGATAGCGCCCTTCGTATTAATCCAAAGCCTATGAAAGCGGGGGTCTTTCATACCTATGAAGATCATCGTCTGGCAACTGCTGGGGCGGTGATTGGTCTTGCAGTTAAGGGAATTGAAGTTGAAAACATTGAAACCACCAGAAAAACCATCACCGACTTTCCGGCCCTTTGGAGCCAACTACTAAATGGCTAGACGCCGCCCTGATGAAAGCGACATTCGAGTTCGCCCGGTGAAATCTACGCGCCGGCGAAGTAAAGATAGGCCAAGCCACAGTGATTCAATTCCCGCCCAAGTGATCACAGTAGATCGCGGCAGGACTCTATGTCGCATCTCAGATGGAAAATTGGTTAGCGCTATGAAGGCCAGAGAGCTCGGAAAGAATTCGGTAGTCGCTGGGGATCTAGTAAATATTGTGGGTGATGTAAGCGGTGATGCAGGATCATTGGCAAGAATTGTGGCGGTACAACCCAGGCGCAATAGCTTAAGTAGAACCATTGATGATGCTGGGGCATTCGAGAAAACCATCGCCGCAAACCTAGACCTAATGATCATCGTGTCAGCATCTGCAGATCCTGCCCCTAGGCAGGGATTTGTTGATCGATGTCTAGCCGTGGCTTTTGACCAAGGTATTAGGCCGATAATTGTGATGAGTAAATCAGATCTAGCAGATCCAGATCAATTCCTAAGTGCTTATAAAGACCTTGAAGTCAAGTACCTTAGGTTGCAACGCGGTGATGATCTATCTGAACTACATAAGATTCTAGAGGCTAAAGTCTCGGTATTAATCGGCCACTCTGGGGTTGGAAAGTCAACTCTGGTGAATGCTCTGCTTGGCAAGGAAAGGCGTGATACCGGAAGTGTCAACGCCGCAACTGGACGAGGGCGCCACACTTCATCAAGTGCCATCTCATTTGAACTACCTAATGGGGGCTGGATTATTGACACCCCAGGGGTTCGCTCCTTTGGCCTAGAACACATTGATAGATCACGTGTCATTGCCTCATTTACCGAATTTGGATCAGTTGTTGCCACCTGCCCTAGAAACTGCTCACATGATGAGGCCAGCTGCGCTCTAAATGAATATGTAAAGGCAAGCCCTAGAGCATCTGCCCGCCTAGCCAGCTTGCAACGACTGCTCGCATCCAGCCGGCAGGAGATAATCTAGGGGCTATGGCCTATCCTGGAGATCTCCTTGGAGATATTGAGTTGCTCAAAACCCTGGCAGATTTGAGTGATGAGATCTCCATCTCCAGATTCCAAGCCCAGGATCTGAAAATAGAGAGTAAACCGGATGGCTCGCCGGTCACTGACGCTGATAAGGCAGTTGAGGAGAGAATCAGAGAAGTTCTCAAGGCCCAGCGCCCAAATGACAAGATTGTTGGAGAAGAATTTGGTGGCGCAAGTGATATCAAGGCTCTAGATAAATATTGGGTGATTGATCCAATAGATGGCACCAAGAACTTCCTGAGGGGACTTCCCATCTGGGCCACCCTCATTGGTTTGGTGCACAGGAATGAGAGTGGGCAGGATCGGGTTATCGCAGGCATGGTCTCCTCCCCTGCTCTATTTCGTAGGTGGTATGCCGCAGAGGGATTTGGAGCATTTACTGAAGTCAATTCCGGAACAGCAATCCAAATCAAGACATCAAGCGTGAAAGGGATATCAGATGCTTCAATCTCATTTTCAGATCTAGCTGGCTGGGGCCCACGACGCAATTCTTATTTGGCCTTTCTGGATAGGGCATGGAGAGCTCGAGGGATCGGTGATTTCTGGTCGCATATGTTGGTAGCGGAAGGGGCTGTCGATATCGCGGCCGAACCAAGCCTTGCCCTCTGGGATATGGCTGCGTTGGCGATAATTGTCACAGAAGCCGGGGGAAGATTTAGCGATTTGGATAATGTTGCAGGCCCGTTTGGCAAGAGCGGCGTTTCAACGAATGGCCATCTTCATGAAATATTCATTGGCGCGGTCAACTCATGAGCGAGGCTGAAGTAGTAGATCTAGAGCAGATTGATCTGAGTATTTCTGGAATGACCTGTTCTTCTTGCGTGGGAAGGGTTGAGAAGTCAATAAATGAGGTGCCAGGGGCCAGGGCTTCAGTAAATCTTGCTACCAATAGCGCTCATATCCTCATTCCTCGCGGAGCAAATCCCAAAGATCTAATAGCGGCGGTAGGTAAGGCTGGATATAGCGCCAAGCTCCGTGGCGATGGCTATGAGAGTTTCTCTCACTCCAGGGCTATGGGATTTAGATTGAGTTCTGCGATCTTGCTTACCATCCCAGTAATCACTCTCTCCATGTGGCATCAACTCCACCAAGGAGTCGATCGGTTCATTCTCACGCAATTAGATACTCTAAATATCCCGGCGCCTCTTTATTCACCGACTGGCTGGCTGGTGATTGCTCTTAGCGCGCCGGTGGTGCTACTGATTGGTTGGCCCATTCATAGAGCCGCGATAAAGAACCTGACTCATCCCAGCATGGATAACTTGATTTCACTAGGATCGATTACCGCACTTAGCTGGTCGATCTATGCCAACTCCACCGGAAATGGTGATATCTATTCAGAAGTTGGCGCATCCGTTGTGACCTTTATTGTTCTGGGCAGATATCTAGAATCACGCGCCAAAAGAAAAGCCGGATCCTCCCTTGCCCACCTACTCTCACTCGCTCCAAAACAGGTGATAATCATCAGAGGTGGCGCGGAAGTCGCTACGCCTATCTCTAATCTAGTAATCGGTGATCACTGCTTGGTTAGAGCAGGTCAAGCCATTCCAACCGATGGCATGGTCATCCAGGGATCAAGTGCCATTGATAGCTCACTGCTCACCGGTGAATCACTGCCTATTGATGTAGGGCCTGGAAGTAGCGTTGTGGCAGGTGCTCTCAATCTCAATTCTCCAATCACAATTGCAGCAAGAAGGGTGGGGAGTGATACCGAGCTTGCCCGCATAACCAAGATGGTATTAGCAGCGCAAGGTGAGAAAGCACCGATCCAAAGACTCGCCGATAAGATAAGCAATGTCTTTGTTCCTATTGTCATTGCACTTGCTATTGCCACATTTGCCGCCTGGTATGGCCTTGGAAATTCTCTAACAGATTCCATGGTTGCCGCTGTGGCCTTACTAATTATTGCCTGCCCTTGCGCTTTGGGCCTTGCCACCCCAGTGGCACTGCTTGTGGCATCTGGCAGAGGGGCCACCGATGGAGTTGTCTTGCGCAAGAGCTCAGCGCTGGAAGTGGCCACAGAGATTGATACCGCTATCTTTGATAAGACCGGAACCCTCACCACAGGAGCGATGGAGGTGCAGAACATCGCCATCGCCGATCTGGGAGGTTCTGGGCCGAAGATCTCAACCTCAGACCTATTGGTTGCAGTTCACAGCCTGGAGCATGAAAGTAGCCATCCGATTGCCGTTGCCATAGCTAAGAATCTTAGGGAGCAGGGGATTGCCAGGAGGAGATTCACTGACTTCATCGAGAGCGCTGGTATGGGCATTGCTGCTCGCATGCAATTTGGAGAGCAGCAGATGCCGGTCTTGATTGGAACACCCGCCTCAATTCGGCGAGCTACCGTCTCACTTCACCCACAATTAGAAGATGCCATCTCATCTGCGCTGGCTAGGGGAAATTCAGTGGCGCTGGCTGCAGTCGATGGCGTTGCTATGGCTCTATTTGAAGTCGGAGATAGCCTACGAGTTGATGCTAGAGAAACAATCGCAGCGCTAAAGACTCGAAATATCCAAAGCTGGCTAATGAGCGGCGATAGCCAAGAAGCAGCCAGAGAGATTGCAGAGCAGGTAGGAATACCCATTGGTAATGTGATTGCTCAAGCAACTCCCGATCAGAAGATTGCCAAGGTCAAGGAGCTGCGCAGCTCTGGCAAGAAAGTGCTAATGATTGGTGACGGAATAAATGATGCAGCCGCCCTTAGTGAAGCTGACTTAAGTATGGCCCTTGGCACCGGAACTGATACCGCAATTTCAAGTGCTGATATCACTTTGATGCGTGCAACCCTAGCCACTGCAATCACAGCTTTGAATCTCTCTGCTAAGACCCTGAGAATTATCCGGGTTAACTTGGGATGGGCTTTTATCTATAACGTCATTGGCATTCCCATCGCCGCTCTAGGACTTCTCAATCCCATGTATGCCGCAGCCGCCATGGCTGCCTCAAGTCTCTTGGTCGTGCTAAATTCCCTGCGCTTGAATGGAGCGCTGAAAGATTAGGGAGCCTTAAGGAGTTAGGTGATTTGGTAGCGGGGGCAGGATTTGAACCTACGACCTCTGGGTTATGAGCCCAGCGAGCTACCGAGCTGCTCCACCCCGCGTCGGAGGACTTAGCCTAGAGGCGTAAGCCCTTTTGCAGCAAAACGATTATCTATTCTGCGCTGCAACTGCTGCGGCAATCGCCGCCTTTAGCCGATCTTGGGCCCTGCCGTATGCAGCAAAGTCGCCCTTGGCAAGGGCCGCTTTGGCATCAGCAAGGGCTGCCTGAGCGCTAGCAAGCGCGCTAGCTAGATCAATATTGGCTCCAGAGTTGCTTCCACCACCTCCACCACTGGCTGGTGGCAATCTAGAGCTTCCAGAGTTCCCGCCAAATACTTGGTCCAGAGCTCCTTTGAGGGTGTCATCAAAACCGATCTTCTCTCCGAATGAGACCAGTACCTTCTGCAAGAGTGGATAGGCGGCAGTGTTGGCAGTTGCCCTTACATAAACTGGTTGGACATAGAGCAGGCCGCCACCAACTGGAAGAGTCAGTAAGTTGCCGAGGACGACATCAGATCCTCCTTGGCGAAGTAATGAGAGAGAGAGGGCCACTGTGGGATTTGCCTCAAAGTTTGAACCGACCTGGGAGGGTCCCGCTATATTTGTGGAGCGCTGCAACTGCAGAATAGTGAACTTGCCATAATCATCACCGGGATCAGAATTAACAGCGGCAAATGCTGAAAGGTTTTCGCGACCTCCACGGGGAACAAATGGAGTTGTTAGAGCGAAGGATGCCCTCTTCTCACCTGGCAGTTGCAAGGTGTAGTAGTAGGGAGGCTGGGCACCGGCATTAGCCCCCAGGGTGGAAGGGTCTCTTGGCACGCGCCAGAAATCTTGACCACCATAGAAGGCATTGGCACTCTTCACATGGTAGAGGGAGAGCACATCTCTTTGCACTCTAAACAGATCTTCAGGATAGCGAACGTGTGAGACAAGGTCTTTACTCATCTCAGACTTTGATTTAACGACTCCAGGAAATGCCTTCATCCATGAAGCCAGCACCGGATCCCTCTCATCCCAGGCATAGAGCGTGACCGTCCCATCGTAGGCATCAACGGTTGCCTTCACAGAGTTTCTAATGTAATTAATGGTTGAGTTCGGAATTGCAGTTAGTGGATTGTTATTGATATTCAGCGCATCCGTTGTCGCGCCTGAAACATCAACCGTTCTGGAGTAGGGATATCCAGAGCTAGTGGTATATCCATCGATAATCCACTGAATTCGATTGCCAACAATGGCTGGATATGGGTCGCCATCTAGCTTCAACCAGGGAGCAACCTTTGCCACTCTCTGGCGAGGTTCACGGTTAAAAATGATCTTGGTTTCAGCGTTTATCAGGTTTGAAAGCAAGATTCTCTGCTCTTGGTACTTAATGGCAAACAAGATCCTGGAGAAGATTGAGCCCATGCCAACTCCACCTTTTCCGGTGTAGGTGTAATTCCTCTGGCCATTGGCTGAAGCATCGTCTGGATAATCAAATTCCACCGCTTCACCATTTGTGGTTCCGCCAATAATCGAATACTCCGGGTTATTCTCACCAAAGTAGATCCTTGGCTGGAAGTCACCTAGGATTCCCTTTGGCGGGATATCCCCCACCGCAAAAACTGGCTTGCCATCAACATCTTGGATATTGCCAAATGAGCCCACGAAGCCAAATCCATGGGTATAGACCAGATGATCATTGATCCAGTTTCTATTGGGATTTCCAGCAATATTGATCTCACGAACTGCAACGACCATGTCGCGGGCTACACCATCTACGGTATATCTATCAATATCCAAAGACTCATTAAAGGTGTAATAAGGCTTCAATTGCTGAAGCTGGCGAAAGGTTGCTGACAAAACATTGGGATCCATAAGGCGGATGTTTGAAATCGTCGCCGCATCATCTGCAAGTTGCCCAGCTGAGGTATCAACAACTGCCGAGTAATCCTTCACTTCTACCTCATCTAGACCATATGCGACGCGCGTTCCTTCAATGTTTCTCTGTATATAAGGAGCTTCCCTTGAGGACTCACTTGGCTTTACTTGGAATTGTTGAATTAGGCCTGGATAGACCCCAGCGATCAAGAATGAGGAGATGACAAGAAGGGCTACCCCAGCTGCTGGAAGCACCCATGAACGGCGGATGATGTTGGCAAAAAAGAGCAGTGAGCAGAGAGCGGCAATCCCGGTAAGGATCGATTTTGCGGGAAGGAGGGCATTTACATCAGCGTAGGTAAGCCCGGTGATGATCCCCTCATCCGAGGTAGCAAGAGCAAAGCGATCTAACCAATAGGCCACCGCCTTAATTGCCACAACAAATCCCAGCAAGACTGAGAGCTGGACTCTGGCAGCAACGGTGGTGCGATCCTGTTTTACCTGTGGGCGAATTCCTCCATAGACATAGTGAACAACCAAGCTGGCGATAGTTGCCAAGATCAGAGTTGAAATTGCCCAACCAAGTATTGATTGATAAAAAGGAAGCTCGAAGGCAAAGAATGAAACATCCCTGCCAAATTGTGGATCGCTGACTCCAAATTCTGTGGAGTTTCTGAAAAGTAACCAACTCTCCCAAAGCCTAGTCCCGGCCATCCCCGCAAAATAGAAGAGCGCTACTGCCACACCAATCAGGCCAACTTTTCTCAAAGGCTCCAACTGCCCGCGATATCTCTCCAGATTATCTGCCTCAACTGCTACTGGAACATAGATCGGGCGACGCTTGTAAGCAATGTAGATATTGGCCGTGATTATTGCCGAAGTTAGTAGACCGAAGATAAGAAATAGTGCAATTCGAGTGGTAAGTAAGGTGGTCCAAACTTGACTGTAATCAACTGACCTAAACCAGAGGAAATCTGCGTAGAAACCACTCAGTGAAACCAAGATGACGGCTAGAACTGTCAAGATGATTACAGTTAGCGGCAGGGCTCCGATTCTTAACCTTCGGCCGCCGGCTAGATTTCTTGAAGGAAAGCGGAAGTTGCGGAAGGGATTACCCGGGTTGCCACCAAAAGTCATAGAGGCAGATTAGCCAAGATGAGGCAAACTAACTATTCGAGCAGGAGCGGAGTCTGTATTCATCTGGAGCACGAAGAGCCTGTATTGCCTCCTCTAGAGTTGAGACTGGAATGACCTTAAGGCCTGCTGGGATTTTGTTGATATCCGGGCAGTTCTCTCTAGGTGCTATGAAGACCGTGGCCCCGATTCGAGATGCCCCAATCATCTTCTCCTCGATTCCTCCAATTGATCCAACTTGGCCCGAGGGGGTGATGGTTCCAGTGCCTGCGACCTTACGCCCCCTTAGGAGATCTTCTTCGGTGAGTTTTTCAATGATCCCAACAGCAAATATCAAGCCGGCGCTTGGCCCGCCAACGCCTCGGAGCTTAAAGTCAATATCTATAGGAAAGCGCGCGGTGGTCCCTACCAAGATGCCGATGGCAGGCCTTGCTGAGCCATCTGCACTGACTACCTCTCGGTTCTCAACCAGAATGATCTCACCGGTAATCCTTTCAAGATCGCCCTTGGAATTCTCCCGATCCACCGCAACTAGAAGTGGGTCACCGATCTTCTTATTGGCATAAGATGATCGAATCTCCTCTATCTCGTTGATGACCTTGCCATCGATTTCCTTGATGAAATCCCCGACCTTAAACTTCTCTTTGGCGTTTGAGTAGTCTCTAATATCGCTAATGAAGTAAAGCTCGAGAAAGCCATACCCTAGATAGCGAAGAGCTGCAGCAGTTGCGGCTCTCTTTGATGATTCCATCTCACTTCGGCTATCTCGCTGGATGAGCTTTGCTGGCTTTACTGGTGGATAGACCGCCTCCCTTGGCAAGACCACATTAGGTCCTAAGGCCCAATTAATGATGGTCTCGGCTCCAAAGACTGGCGTGCCTGGGTTAGTCACTAAGACTGAGGTGACATATAGATCACCATTTACGGGATAAGTCTTAAAGTCATTTACTTGAATGAGCTTTCCAGTAACCTTACTCGGAACCCCAGGCTTGAAGAAGACAAAGGGAATTGGGGCAAGTAGGGTTGCTAAGGTTAGAAGATAGAAAAAGGACTTAACTGGAAAAGACCAGCGATAACGAAGCGGGGAAACATTTCGCATCAGCTCTGCTCTTTCTCCTTATCACTTGACTTGAAAGAGTTTTGAAAACTCTTGAACCTTCCAACTGAACGTTTGGTCTGATTCTCATATCTCTTTTGAAACTTGGTCACCCAGATCACATAGACCGCAGCTCCCAGGGCTGCAGCAAGTGGGATAACCCACCAGATAAGAGCCGATAGCGGGGCTGACTCAGACCCAGCGGCCCAGCTAATCGCCCTCAACTCGCTCATGGCTCAAGCCTAGGCTAGATGAGGCCAATTGGTAGTTTCGAACCGAGACAAGTCCCCTAGGGAATAAGGCTGGGCTAGATTTGTTCTCCTTCCTAAGAGATCAGAAGTGCCCGCTATTTTGCATGCAGCGCTTCAATTGAATTGATGCGAAGGAGTTCACCAGATGCCAGGAATTGGCTTTACGCCAGATAATGGTGATGAAGAAGAGTCAAAGGGCAATAATCCCTTTGCCTTTGAGAGCTTCGGAGAGATCTTCAAGCATTTCTCGGCAATGGGTCTAAACCTTCCGGCCCTGATGGCATCACTTTCCGGTCAAGCCTCCCCGGCCTCTCTATCAAAGGAGATGATCCGTGATATCTCTAGGAAGCATCTAAGCGCCCATGGAGAGGTGCCGGTAACAGTTGAAGACCTAACTCAAATTCAAGAGGCGATCAACATCGCAGACCTTTGGATAAATGAGGCCACTGCTTTTCCAACTCTTCCGCTCACAGATTCGATAGCGCTATCAAGGCGAGATTGGATTGATACCACCCTTGATGGCTGGCAAGGGCTGACCAAGCCCTTGGTTGATTCGATGGCCGATGCTCTCTCATCCATGCTCGATCAAGGCCTTCCCGGCCCAGATGGAGGTGATGCCATATCTATCCCAGGCTTTGGCCCGATGTCGATCTCTAAATCTAGTATCACCGCCATAATGGCAACCTTTATGAGCTCACTGATTAGCACACAATTAGGCCAGAGTATCGGCTCCCTATCAACCACAGTCACTGGCGCAAATGATGTGGCACTTCCTCTAAGCAGAGATATCAAAGCCCAACTTCTTCCTCAAAATGTTAGAGCCTGGGGATCAGGGCTTGAAATTGCAGATGCAGAGGTAAGAATCTATCTGTCCTTGAGAGAAATCGCCGCCGCCCGCCTCTTCAAACAGAGCCCTTGGCTCAGCGAATATATCCGCAAGGCAATCTCTGACTATGGCAGAGGAATTCGTATCGATATCAGCGCTATCACTCAGAGCGCTCAAGAGGCAATGGACTCTGGGGCAATTGATCCAAGTAATCCAGAATCTATGGCACTTGCCATCTCAGGCGGCATCTTCACTCCAGAGACAAGTCCATCACAGAGCGCGGCCCTTGAAAAACTAGAGACCCTCCTGGCCTTGATTGAAGGATGGATTGATGCAGTGGTAGCGAAGGCTGCAACAGATCGCCTCCCCTCGCTCATCAGATTGAGAGAAACTCAAGCAAGAAGGCGTGCCACTAACTCGCCAACTCAGCAATTGTTCGCCACATTACTGGGCCTTGAAGTCTCCCCAAGGCTCACTCGAGAGGCCATCACATTCTGGGAGAGAATCGAGAAGATAGATTCGATATCTGCCAGAGATAGAATCTGGGAAGAAGCATTCCTGCTTCCCACCGCTGGCCAATTATTAGATCCTGAAGGTTTTTATAAGAGCTGGCAGATCCCAGATGATCTCTCAGGTTTGAATTAGGAAAGAGCGAAGACCCCGGTCGCACATTCCTTATCTGCCTTCCCCTTGCAGATACGAAACGGTTATCCGAGGTCTTCGTAGGCGCAAAGTACGACAGATAGATATGAATAATCAACATCATCTAGCGAGTTTCTCTACTTAAAAAGACTCATCTTCTCCTATAGAGTTTATGAACTTGATGCCTTTTAGAAAGGTTGCGTTGTGGAGAGCTTCATCCAAGATGAAATCCTCAACGCTGATCTGCCCTTGATGCGAGATCTGGCGCAGAAAGCCGCTTCAGTGATCAAGATTCCACCAACACCAAGCTCTAACGGCGCTGAGGTGAAGGTGATTCGCAGTACTCGTAGAAAGAAATCTATTAGCGCCTATCGCCAAGCAGGAGCCATCGTCATCTCAGTTCCGGCTCGCTTATCAAAGCGCGAGGTGAGCCGAGTGATTCCTGAGATGGTGGGCAAGATACTCTCGCAAGAGGCTAGAGAGAAGGTGGGCGAGCAAGATCTTCATAAGCGGGCGATAGAACTTCTGGCCCGATATCTTCCAGAGTGCCCAGCAAGACCCATCTCTGTCACCTGGCGCGCAATGAGTGAGCGTTGGGGCTCATGCACCACAGTGGAGCGGAGCATCCGAATCTCAGATCGCCTAAACGGGGCTCCCGGCTATGTTCTTGATTACCTCTTGGTCCATGAGTTAATCCACTTGATGATTGCAGACCATGGGCCGCGCTTTGAGGCTCTATTAGCCAGGTTTGAGCTAGGAAGAGAGGCCAGCGCCTATCTTGAGGGGTATGAAGCTGGGGTGCGTGCGGGCCAATAGGAGAAAAAGTACCTACTTGAGCGTGGGGAGCGCCTATCTTGCGGGTGAGCGGGGGTATGGTGAGCCTATTCGCAGACTATCCCAGCGCTGCGAGGATCGAGAGGATGGCTATGGCAGAAACATATAAAGGTGAGGCCTACTGCGTAAAGTGTAAAGAGAAGCGACAGTTCGAAGGAACTGTCAAGGTCTCCGAATCTGGTCGTCGTATGGCTCAGGGCATCTGCCCGGTCTGCGGCACCAAGGTCAATCGCATTTTAGGTAAGGCTTAAACCAACTTCTTTGAAAGTAAGGCGCTTGCAGCTATAGCTGTAGGCGCTTTATTTCTGCCCCCTTACTCCTAGTTATTCCAAGGCATACCCAGGTATTTAGGTAAACCCTCCTCTCCCCAGGCCTGCCCATAGCTCTAGAACGCGGGCGAGAGAGCCTCTAGATGATCTGCCCCTTATGGCTACCTGCCCGGCAATTAAGAGCGCGCTTAGAATCTGGTCTGATTCAAGGGCTGCTCAGGTGTTTATTGGCTCGCCCTACAGATCCATCTGCCTTTCGAGCCTATGGTTTGGAGTCTCCACTCGATTACTGCTGGAAGCTCTTAATGGCCGAACAAGCCTTGAGCAGATTAGCCAACGTTGCGGCCTCGCTCTGCCTCATATCCAGGCCCTGATTGATGAATTGCAGGCACATGGCTTAATCGATCTAGAGCGAACCGCTATCTCCTATCTCAAGCGTTATGACCCCGCACTAAGAGCAGTCGCCCCGGTTGCAGATCTTGAAGAGTTCAATGAAGACCTTGCGGCCAGATCTTTTGTCAGAAGGATGGAGATTGAATCAGAGGCCGCATCCCTTTCAAGAGGAGATATCGATGGCGGAAGAAGCGCAGTTCTTAGGCGCCGTGACTTCTCAATCTTGGTTTTCGGATATGGGAAAATTGTTAATGCGCTGATCGGATCCTTAAGCGCCTCAGGGTTCACTAAGACCCTGGTAATAAACCGCCTCGCGCAAAGATCGCAGGCCTTGAAGATTCTTGAGAGCGATCTCTCTGGGGGATATATCTCTAGATCCGATATCGGCGCATCAAGAAAAGAGGTTCTATCAAGAGCTAGAAGTTCATCGGCGCTCTTTACTGAGGCTATGCCAGTTATCTATAGACCTAAATTGATAATAAGCATCGGACCTCCAACTGCGGATGCGATGCAACGCTGGATCTCCGAAGGTAGTAGCCATCTGATTGTCGAGGCTCATTCATCTGCTGAAGTGCGTATCGGGCCATTTGTTATCCCTGGGAAGAGCCCTTGTTATCGTTGCTTGCAACTATCTCAAAGACCAAACCAGAGTATCGGTGAAGCAAAGGAGGTGGGCTCAGCTCTAGCTCTTGCTTGCGCTGGCTTGATCTGCCTTGAAGTTATCAATCTCGCCTCAAGTGGGATAGGTCACTTTCTAGCAAGGTCGCATATCTATTCCAACTCAAATTTTCATAACCCAAAAGTAGAGAGGTGGGCGATTAATCCAGAATGCGGCTGCAACTGGAGATAGTTAATTTCAATTCGCGCGATATCCCGACCTAGATAAGAATGCTCCAGTGTCAGAACGGGTGCCCCAGGGGGCTAGTAAGCGCAGCGCCAAGATGGCCAGCATCCCCCTCTCCCTTGTAGGTCGTGGGGCTCTAGGTCTTGGTCGCCAGTTAACTGGCCAATCGCCTGATTTTGCCTTCGCAGATCTCCAAGAAAAAACTGCCGAGCAGATCTTTAAAGTCTTGGGAGAGCTTAAGGGCGGGGCGATGAAATTTGGCCAGGCACTCTCTGTCTTTGAAGCAGCCCTCCCGGAAGAGATCGCCAGGCCCTATCGCCAGACCTTAGTGAAGTTGCAAGAGGCTGCTCCCCCGCTTCCGGCAAGAGTGGTTCATAAAGTATTGGCAAGAGAATTGGGCGAGCATTGGAGAGATAACTTCGCAGACTTTAACAATACCCCAGCAGCCTCTGCCTCAATCGGTCAGGTTCATAAAGGAACCTGGAAGGATGGCAGAGCAGTTGCGGTAAAGATCCAATACCCTGGAGCGAAAGAGGCTCTGATCTCTGACCTCAACCAGATCCAACGCTTTGCCAAGATATTCCAATTGGTCCTTCCTGGCGTTGAGATGAGACCATTGCTGGAGGAGCTCAAGGCGCGAATTATTGAAGAGGTTGATTACCGCTATGAGGCAAGTGCGCAGAGCGCCTGCTTTAGGGCCTTTGAATTTGATAGCGACATTGCAATTCCCGAAGTCATCATGGCAACGGATCGAGTCCTGGTAAGCCAGTGGTTAGAGGGAACTCCGCTCTCAAAGGTAATTGCCGATGGCAGTCAAGAGGAGCGAAATAGCGCCGGCATTCGCCTCGCTCGTTTTCACTTCACCGCTCCCATGAGAGCAGGCCTATTACACGCCGATCCCCATCCTGGAAACTTCAGAGTCTTAGGAGATGGCCGCCTTGGAGTTCTAGATTTTGGGGCTTGCAATCGCTTGCCTAATGGATTCCCAGAGCCCTTCAAGCGTCTGCTTCGAAATGCCCTAGAGGGAGATGCGATTGCTCTGTATGACGGCTTCAAGGAAGATGGATTCATCCTGCCTGATGTAGAGGTAGACCCTGAATTAGTATTGGACTACCTGCTGCCTCTAGTTGAACCTCTAAGAACCGATTACTTTGCCTATAGCCGCGATTGGCTCAGGGCCCAGAGCGTTCGAGTGGGGGATCCTAGGAACCCAACTGCAAAGATAGGTCTTCAACTAAATCTTCCCCCTGAGTATGTATTGATACACCGCGTCACATTGGGAACTACCGGAATCTTCTGTCAACTAAGGGCCGAGGGAAACTTTAGGGATGAAGCCCTCTCCTGGTTCCCTGAGATAACTCCCAGCCATCTGCAAAGAGGCTGAATGGCCTGCTAACCCTGCTTTAGGCAGGGCGGGTTAGTCAAAACCCTCAAGATCGCCTCCTTTTCAGCCCTAGTCAACCAGAGGCCATATTTTGCTTTCACCTCTACCTGTCTTGAGACATAATCACAACGAAAAGATTTATTAGGTGGCAGCCAGGTAGCAGCATCACCATCACCTTTCTGGGTATTGAGAGAGCCCTTTACTGCCAGGAGATTTAGCGGATCATTTGCAAAGTTCTTTCTAGTTGCAATGCCCGCCTTAAAGATCCCAGTCTGCCAGGCATTGGAAAGGGCTACAAGATGATCTATTTGAACTAGAGCGCCAGCCTTCTCGCCTCTTTGAAAGTAGATGCTCTCACCAGAGAATGGATCGACTAGTACTCCACTTTCCACCACACAATCCTTGGTCTTTGCTCTAAAAGAAATTTGCGATAAATCTCTCTTTAGGATGTCGTTTCTGGTATCACAGCCATTTCCGTCCACATCTGCCCAAGCAGGTCCAAAGCCAGATCTTGAATAGCCGGTCTTTGGCGCTCGCCCTTTGACCGCCAGAGTTTCAATCGCCTTTATCGGATCGAATTCGGCCCCATGGGCTGAAGGGAGTGCGATTACATTTAGCTGATATCTAAAGCTTGGCGAAGTTAGCGATAGTGAATTTATGGCAACGCTTCCAAGGAGAACAGATGCAATAGCAGTGGATGAAAAGATTTCTCCGTATTTGCCAGTTCTTGCTGACCTAAATAGGCCAGAGAGAGCTTCTTGCCATTGGGAGATCATGGCTTCATTCTCATCTATTGGGCTAGGAAATTGGTATCTAAGCCAGTACTGGTTATAGTGTCCCCGCTTGATCGTTTGCAGTGATCAGCGGGTTGTTAGCTCAGATGGTAGAGCAGGTGACTCTTAATCACCGGGTCGGGGGTTCGA
>VGBW01000013.1 GCA_016870365.1 Actinomycetota bacterium
AACTGCTGATCAGATTAAGAAGAACCTGACCGAAAACAATCAACGCCAAGCTCTAAAGGGCATAGTCAATTCACTAACTACCTTGATTATCGCTGGGCCTATCTACATTTTCCATTGGCGTTTAGCTGGACGATCAAGCTCTCAACAGCTGCTCAAATCATAAGAACATTGAATCCTAAACTGTCACTTCATTGACTGCACTAGTAGATGAAGTGAAAGCGTAAGGATATGATTTTCGAATGGAAGAAATAAATTCGTACTCGGTGAGATTCCTAGTGAGGGCGAAGGGCCGGTTGGGCTTGTCTCAGAGTCTCTAACCTACCTAAGTTTGATTCCAATTGGCTAGGTTGAAACTCTCAGATTCAACTGAGATTTTGGTCAATTTGGGCAAATCTTCGAGCATAAAGCCGTATCCGAGTCGTTATCAGAAGGAGTCTGGGGAAGAACTGAGTGCTAAGGAAATTGTTGAACGCTAACAGACGCACTTAGTCACAAAGAGAATGTTAGATGAGGCTGCTTCGAAACTAGCCTTTGCGCTAGATCATGCTTCGATGATTCTTGATCCAGGCTGAATAGTTTTCAGCGGAGAATTGCGCGCCCCCGGAAGGAATCGAACTTCCGACCTACGGTTTAGGAGAAATTATTTGGGGTTGCCGGGGGATAATCAAGGGATGGGCAGAAAGGCCGCATTCCAGCCCCTACTTTCGGTTAGCCTTTTCAAAAGCTCGGATTGCCTCATTTAATTCTTGGTACTCTTCACAAGAAGCACCACAAATTGCCTTGAGTTTTGCCAGATTCTGTTTAGCTTGGCGAAGTTGCTTGAGTTTCAGGAAGAGTTCTCCCTGGTACTCCAGCGCCCCTTTATGCTTGCTATCTAAAGAGAGCGCTCTGCGATAGTAAGCAGTTGAGTTCTTTATGTCCTCCACATTTCGGGCTGCAAACCCTGAAAGATTCCAAACTTCGGGATTTTTCTTATCCTCACGGCGAAGATCTTTGAGAATTTTCTCTGCTTCGGACCAATTCTGGGCCTTGATAAAAGCCAAAGATCTTGCAAGACGCTCTGCCAAAGTTAATTTCTCAGGAGTTGGAGTAGGAGTGGGCGTGGGAGTAGGAGTGGGCGCGGGCGTGGGCGTGGGAGTGGGAGTGGGCGCGGGAGTGGGCGCGGGCGCGGGAGTGGGAGTGGGAGTGGGCGCGGGAGGGGGAGGGGGAGGGGGCTCAGAACCAGAGCTACTGCCACCGCTACTAGGAGCCGCTTGCGCCGGAGAGACTCCTGCGAGAACTACACAAAGTGATAAGAGAAGCCCTGAGAATCTACTCATCCACATGTCTCGAGCATAATTGGGTCAGGCAATTCTGCAACTCAGAATTGCGTTATTTGCATCCTAAAGGAATCAGAGTCGGGATAGGGAAACCATTTAGGGTCGGCTTCTGCTTTGGAGCAATCACCACCATCTTTGATCTGCGGAATCGACCTAGCCCTTGGGTTCCAAGTGGTAGGAAAGGCCGTAAGGTGGCAGATCAAATAGTCGAATCCACGGTTGAGACAACGCCCCCGGACCCTGCTGAACCGATACCGCCAGAAGCGAACTTCTTGCGAGTGGAATCTGGGAGCAGATCTTCATGAAGAGCGCGACCGGCCACGACATGATCGTCTGGAGCAAGGTAGTCCAACTCTAGCTATCAAAGTAGAAGAACCCTCAGTCATATCCACCAAGGGTTCTTCTGCTTACTTCACTACCTATTCATGTCCCTTGACAGCTGCTGCTTCTTCTGGCGAGAGGACTAGTTTCTTTCTGCCAAAGAGAGCGAAGCCAAGAAGTCCGATTACGTAGACGACTGCGATTGCGATGATTGCGTCTCTGTAACCCTCATTTAGAGCCTGACCGATGAAGATAAGAGCAGCAATTACGCCTCCAACTATTGCGCCCATACTTCCAAGTGGTGACTTATATGGACGATTTAGGTTTGGATACTTACTCTTAAGGAGTAGGTAGGAAACCATCTGGAGAAGGTAGGCAAGGACTGCGCCCCAGACCGCAATATTTAGAACTATTGCGCCTGCGGCCTCGCCCCCATATTGAGCCCAAAGTAGCGCACAATATCCAACGATTGCCCCGGCGACGAGGGCTATCCACGGAGTCTTCCGAGTTCCGGTTAGGGAAAGGACCTTCGGAAAGTAACCCGCGCGCGATAAGGAATAGATGTTGCGTCCGTAGGCAAACATGATTCCTTGTAGCGATGCTAAGAGTCCGATGAGTGCAAACGCAGCAAGGATCGCTGCGATATCGGCGTTCGGCAAGATAGCGCGGAAGCCATCGAGAAGTGGTTCGCCAGATTCTTTGAGCTGATCCGCACCAGTAATACCTGGATTAAGTACCAGCACTAAGATTCCAGTGACGCAGAGTGTGATCAATCCGCGAATACCTGCTTTAGGGATGTCGCGAGTCGGATTCTCTGCCTCCTCTGCAGCGAGTGGAAGTTCTTCGATACCGAGGAAGAACCACATCGCAAATGGCATTGCTGCGATTATCGCCCAGAAGCCAAATGGAAGGAATTCTGTGTTCCCATCTGTTGGTGCGATGTTGAATAGGTTATCTACCGAGAACTTGCCACTGAAAATCGCCATCACAGAAAATACGCCTAGAACCACTAGCGATGCGACTGCGACAATCTCCATGAACCTGAAGGAGGTCCTCACCCCAGCGATATTTACCGCTAGGAAGATGGCATAGAGAATGATCCACCAAACCCAAACTGGCATACTGAGATTGAATAGCTCCTTGGTGATTCCGTCTGCGTAACTTGCGGAGAAGAAGACGACTACGCCGGTTGTTGCGACATACTCGATCGTCTCTGCAAAGCCAGTTACGAATCCACCCCAAGGGCCCATCGCAGATCGTGCGAACGAATATGCGCCACCGGTATGTGGTAGTGCGGAAGCCATTTCGCCGATACTGAAGATCATTCCGAAATACATGGCGACAACAAGTAGGGATGCGATCAGAAGACCGCCCCATCCAGCTTCGCCGATTCCGAAGTTCCATCCGGAGAAATCTCCAGAAATAACTGCGGCTATTCCGAGCGCCCAGAGGCCAAAAAGACTTGCATGCCTTTGGAGCCCACGTTTTTCAAAGTAATCATGAGATACATCGGTGTAGCTCACGCCTTGAACATTCTTATTAGACAAAGGTATCCCCTCTCTCCCCCTCTATAGCTATGAATGAGGATGCCTATAGAGTGATTGGGCAATAGGTTAGACCTGGGTCATGGCGTAGTCCAGAGGCATTTGGTGTATTTCGAGAGTATTTTCAGTAGTTATGCCCCCCAATTATGCTTACTTCCCTACAAGAAAAGGGGAGAAAATGGGATCGGCTAGAGCTGCTAAACCATCAATGACTTTGAATGAGCTGAAGGGTGAGGTGGCGAACGGTGGGATAGATACCGTCGTTGTTGTGATGACTGATATGCAAGGTCGTCTCGTCGGCAAGCGAATTCATGGCTCCTTCTTCATCGATGAGATTGCGCATCATGGAACCGAGGGCTGTAATTACCTACTAGCTGTTGATGTCGATATGAATCCAGTTGCGGGCTATGCGATGTCATCTTGGGATAAGGGATATTCGGATTTCGCGCTAGTTCCAGATTTCAGCACGCTTCGTCGCCTTCCTTGGCAGCCCGGAGCTGCGATGGTGACTGCGGATGTGCGGTGGTTGGATGGAAGTGATGTGGTTGCATCGCCTCGTCAGATCCTAAAGCGACAAATAAAGGCGCTTGCTGATGCGGGAATGACTGCGATGGTCGGAAATGAATTGGAGTTCATCGTATTTAACGATACCTATGAGCAGGCCTGGCAGAAGCGTTACAAGGGTCTAACTCCAGCAAATCTCTATAACGTCGATTACCAGATCTTGGGTGGAAGTAGATTGGAACCTTTGTTACGGGCGATTCGACTTCATATGTCTGGCGCTGGGATGAATGTTGAGTCGGTAAAGGGCGAATGCAATTACGGGCAACATGAGATCGCCTTTAGATATGACGATGCCCTTACGACATGTGATAACACCTCCATTTATAAGAATGGTGCGAAAGAGATTGCGGCTCAGATGGGCTACTCCCTCACCTTCATGGCAAAGTTCAATGAGCGGGAAGGAAACTCATCTCACATCCACCTCTCATTTCGTGGGGCTAAGGATGAGTTGGTGATGGCCGATGAGAAGGATCCGCATGGATTAAGTGAGGTTGGTAAGTCATTTATCGCTGGACAACTTGCCCATGCAAGAGAGCTGACGCTCTTGTTCGCTCCGAATATCAACTCCTATAAGCGTTATGTACCAGGCTCATTTGCACCAACTGCAATCCGTTGGGGAAGAGATAACCGGACCTGTGCCTTCAGATTGGTCGGGCATGGCATGAGTCTCCGACTCGAAAATCGCATCCCGGGCGGAGATGTAAATCCTTATCTCGCCGTCGCTGCGGTAATTGCGGCAGGATTAGATGGAGTAGATAAGAAGTTGAAGCTTGAGCCGATCTTTGAAGGCAATGCCTATCTCTCAGATTCACCGCGTGTTCCAGCCACGATGCTTGAGGCGCGCAACCTCTGGGCGGAGAGCTCCTTCGTGCGAGGAGCCTTCGGTAAAGAGGTACAGGAGCACTACACCAACTTTGCCGATGTCGAGATGGCTGCTTACAACAAGTCGGTAACTGATTGGGAGCTCTTTAGAAACTTCGAGAGATTCTAAGTCAAATATGGGTAGCTATTCGGTAATTAACCCCTCTACTGAAACGGTGGTCACAGACGTTCATCTCCACTCCGAGGCTGAGACCGATGCTTTGATCGCAAAGGCAGGCAGCGCATATGAGAGTTGGCGGAAAGTTGCTCCGGGTGAGCGAGCTGCGCTGCTCCGTAGTTTCGCATCTGAGGTTTCCAAAGAACGTGAGGCGCTCGCCGAGCTCGAGATTCGCAATTCGGGACATACTCGGGGCAATGCGCTCTGGGAAGCGGACAATGTTGCAAATGTTCTCAACTATTACTCCGCAGCACCGGAAAGACTCTTCGGTCGCCAGATCCCAGTTCCAAGCGGAATCGATGTGACCTTCAAGGAGCCACTTGGGGTTGTCGGAGTAATAGTGCCTTGGAATTTTCCGATGCCGATCGCCGGGTGGGGATTTGCTCCTTCACTTGCCGCCGGAAACTGTGTGGTTTTGAAGCCAGCGGAGTACACGCCACTTACCGCAATCAAGCTTGGCGAGATCGCGAAGAAAGCCGGAATCCCCGATGGGGTATTTACGGTTATTACCGGTAAGGGATCGGTTGTCGGAGCGCGCTTTGTCACGCATCCTGCGGTACGAAAGATCGTATTCACCGGCTCTACCTCAGTCGGTAGATCGATCATGGCGGGATGTGCCGACCAGGTAAAGCGCGTGACTTTAGAGCTCGGCGGAAAGAGCGCAAATATCATCTTTGCCGATGCCGATGTCGATAAAGCCGCGGCGAACGCGCCGGGTGCAGTATTTGATAATGCCGGCCAGGATTGCTGCGCTCGATCACGCTTACTGGTTGAGAAAAGGATCTTTGATGAGTTCATGGCGAAGTTTGAAGTCGCAGTCAAGAAGTTCCGGGTGGAGGATCCATCACTTGCTAGCGCTGAGATGGGGCCGTTGATCTCGAGGAAACAATTTGAAACCGTAACCTCCTATCTGGAAGAGAGGGTGGCGTTTACGGGAAGCGCGCCAAATGGTAAAGGTTTCTGGTTGGCGCCACATGTATTGCTTGCCAAAGATACAAGCGCCCGCTCTTGGCGCGAGGAGATCTTCGGACCTGTTGTATCGGTCCTTGCCTTTGAAGATGAAGCTGATGCAATCAGGAAAGCTAATGACTCGGAGTATGGGCTCTCCGGATCGATCTGGACGAGAGATTTGGCGCGCGGGCTGCGTGTTGCCCGGGGGGTTGAGTCAGGAAATCTCTCGGTTAACTCAAATTCATCGGTTAGATATTGGACGCCCTTTGGCGGCTTCAAGCAATCTGGCCTTGGCCGTGAGCTAGGTCCTGATGCGCTAGATGCTTTCACTGAAGTCAAGAACGTCTTCTTCTCAAACGAATGAAAGGTAGAAAATGAAACGACTAGAGGGACGAGTTGCCGTAATCACCGGAGCTGGAAGCGGCATCGGTCTAGCAACCGCAAAGCGCCTCGCAGATGAGGGTGCAAAGGTTGTCGCAGTCGATACCAACGAGGAGACGGGAAAGAAGATCGCTAATGAGGTGGACGGAATATTCGTAAAGGCCGATGTGACCAACCGTGAAGAAGTCGAGAATATGTATAAGGTCGCATTTGATACCTACGGTCGCATCGACATTGCCTTTAACAATGCTGGTATTTCACCACCAGATGATGACTCAATCCTTGTGACTGAGTTGCCAGCTTGGGAGAAAGTTCTCAAAGTGAATACGACCTCGGTCTACTTATGCTGTAAAGCTGTTATCCCTTACATGCAAAAACAGAAGAAGGGTTCAATCATCAACACCGCATCCTTCGTCGCAACCATGGGAGCTGCTACCTCACAGATCGCCTACACCGCATCTAAAGGCGGCGTGCTTTCTATGAGCCGCGAACTCGGTGTGCAATTCGCCCGCGAAGGAATTCGCATCAATGCGCTCTCACCCGGACCGGTAAATACTCCGCTGCTTCAAGAACT
Organism: Actinomycetota bacterium; assembly: GCA_016870365.1. GTDB lineage: Bacteria > Actinomycetota > Actinomycetes > Nanopelagicales > Nanopelagicaceae > MAG-120802. The sequence goes on from VGBW01000013.1 coordinate 6,694, forward strand.
CTTCGCAAAAGATAAGGAACGCGCCGCTCGTCGCCTCGTTCATATCCCAATGGGGCGCTTCGCTGATGCAAGTGAAATCGCCGCAGCCGTTGCATTCCTTGCTAGCGATGACTCAAGCTTCATCACCGCATCTAACTTCCTAGTTGATGGCGGTATCTCAGGGGCTTACGTAACCCCGCTTGATTAGGCGGAAACTTCTTGCGAATTAGCAACTCGCGTCAAGAACTTCTCAACCTTAGTTCCGCGGGGGATGTTTCCCAGAACTCTTCCGTTAGCAGCACTGATTACCGGAATTTGTTCCCCATCGGAAAACTTGTCACTCCCAATGAGGTGAGTCGTTGGGAGTGACAATGAAGAGACAAGACTTTGCCAACCTTCAAATGTTCCAATCAGGGCAAAGACCTTGCCCGGTCAATTTTTCCAATGCCTTTCTTGTAACCATGCTCGATTTCTAGGAGAAGTCCTTGCTGAGTGATTCATGGCTCTTCTTGGACAAAGTTGCCACGCCTAGTCCGACCAACATTGCAATAAATGGCGATAGGACTAAGAACCAACCAAGACTGGACAGTTTCCAGGCGCTCTCGGGAAGAGTTGGATCAACATTGGCGGCGACCGTCCCAGCAAGTAGGTTGAATCGAGACATCAGGAGGTACAGACCTCCGACAAGTAGAACGATGGAAACCACAGGTGCGACTCTTGTCTTCCATACATTTCCGCCGCCTTGGGAGCTGAAGTAGCGAAGGACTGCTAGCGAGACCAGAATTTCAATTGCCACGATAGCAATAACTGCGATACCGCTCATCCAACTGAACAACTTGGTGTAAGGATCTAAACCACCGGCTGCAAAAATAACGATGACAAGTCCGGCAATGGCCGAAGTGACCATTGATGCCATCTGTGGCGCGCCCGAGGCATTGGTAGTTGCTAGGTTCTTTGGCATCACGCCGGCACGACCCATCGCGTAGAAGTAGCGTGAAGCAGCATTCTGGAAAGCGAGCAACCCAGCGAAGAGTGAGGTAAGAATAAAAATCTGCATGAGGTCGACGATCCATGTTCCTACATACTCGCCTCCAAGACTGAATAGAACGCTCGCAGGATCAGAAAGATCACTCGAGCGTGCCAAGACCTGTTCGACGGCTTTGCTAGATCCCATGCCAACGACCATGGCGAAAGACACGAAGGCAAATAGAACGGAAATAGCTATGATTGCAAAATAAGTCGCTCTTGGTACATCACGTTTCGGATCTCTCGACTCTTCACCATAGATGGCGGTGGCTTCGAAACCGATGAACGAAGCAAACGCAAACGCAAGAGCGATTCCCGCAGTGCCGGCAAAACCTCCGGCAAATACATTTGCTGGATTAAAGGACGCCCCAAGATCCATCGGCTCCGGGCCCCCTTTGGCAAAAATTGCTAGACCTACGATGACTAGGGAGAGGAGTTCTACCACTAGCAGAGTTCCAAGTATCTTGGCACCAATGTCGACGCTGAGAATCGAGAGGACTGTTACAGCCAGCCAACCAATGAGTGCCCAAGCCCACCAAGTCAGATTCAGCCCGTAGTCCGCCATTGTGATGTTCATGACCAACCCGAAGAAGCCATATATTGCTAACTGAATTGTTATGTACCCCACCAATGATGCATAAGCCGAAGCAACTCCCGCTTTCACACCAAGGCCCCGGCCGACAAATGCGAAGAAGGCGCCCGTGTTTGTGACGTGGTTGCTCATGGTCGCATAACCAACAGAGAAGAACAGTAGAGCGATACCCGTGGCCAGGTAAGCGCCCGGGGTTGCGCCACCATTGCCGAGAACTATTGCTACCGGTACCGCGCCGGTCATTCCAATAAGGGGGGCAGAGGCTGCAACGACGAAGAAAACTATGCCGAAAACGCCAAGCCTGCCCTTCCTCAATGAAGTATTTTCACTTGCCATACCCGCTCCTTTGCTCATCGCTTCGAAATCGTTAACATTCGAACGAATTTGATGTAGAGTGGCGCAACTCACACTTGAAGTCAAGGGTTTATGGGTGTTTCCTTCATGGATTCTCTGAGTGCACGCAAGGAGTCAGATAGATGTCATCGCTGCATGGTTTCTTCCCTCCGCGTACACCAAGCGGCAAGAGCGCGATCGCACCGGAGATGCCATGGTTCTACTCGGGCAACCTTCTAACCGTTGAATTTCGTACCGATCCCAAGAGCGTGCAGGCTCTACTGCCTGAAGAGATCTCATTGGCCGAGGACGATCCAGGTGCCGTCGCGCTGATATGGGCAGATTGGCAGAGCTGCTCTCAATCGAAAGAAGAACTCCTAGATCCCCTTCGGTCACAATACCTGGAAGCGTTTGTGGTCATCCGCTGTCAATATCAAGGTAAGACTTACAGCAGATGCGTGGCAATTTGGGTAACCAAGGATTTCTCACTTGCTCGTGGTTGGTTCCAGGGATATCCCAAGAAAATCGGCTCCATTGGCCTGACTCGGATCTTCAATCATGGGAAGGCAACGCCGCGACTTGAACCCGGTGCTCAACTAGGCGCAAGTATCGCCGCCTACGACCATAGATTGGCGACCGCGCGAGTTACCCTGCGAGAGCCGTCCCAAACAGATGGGTTCGTCAATGGACATCCGATGCTTCACAGCCGTTGGGTACCTTCCATCACTCCAGGGCTTGGAAACTCTCTCGATCAATTGATAACCATGAGTGGCGTTGATGCCGACCTCGGCCAACCATGGGCTGGCGACGCGGAACTAGAACTCCTTGATTCGCCCTGGGACGAACTCGCTTCAATACTGCCGATTAAGAAAATGATTGGTGCCTACTACCGCGAGGTTGGTGTCACCTTCAACGGCGGTAAGCTCGTATTGGACAAGTCCAATCCCAAGATCTGAATCGGCAACTCGATTAATTCTCGATCAATACCGGAGCAAGTACTCATCCTGTTCCCACTGGGTAACTTCACGAGTCGAAGAGTCAGAGACACTATTCTGGTAACGCTCGATTTCTTCTCGCTTAAGCACAAGGAAAGTTTCCACTAGTTGCGGCGATAACTGACTCTTGAGATGGGCGTTCGCCTCAAGAGCGTCCAACGCGGCTTCAAGAGTCATGGGAAGGATCGGCGCCGATTCCATCTCATAGGCCATACCAACAGCTGCATCAGGGCACTTGAGTTTTCGTTCAATCCCATCCAGGCCAGCAGCCAAGATCGCCGCAATAATCAAATACGGATTAGCCGCACCGTCTCCGACTCGGACTTCCAACCGAGTGCCGCCGCCCCGTTCTGGCGGTATTCTCACCATGCAACTTCGATTGTCGAGTCCCCAGTTGGCACGAAATGGCGCCAGTGTGTCGGGCCCTAGCCGCTTAAATGCGTTGACTGTGGGGTTAGCAAGAGCCGTAATTGCAGCTGCGTTGGCCAAAATGCCGGCGATAAGTGAGTGGGCAATGTCTGATAGACCATCTTTTCCATCACGCATCTTGTTATTGCCACTCTTGTCAGCCACCGAGAAGTGAAGGTGGAATCCGCTGCCGCCCTCGTCGCCCCAAGGCTTACCCATGAAAGTTGCTATCTTGCCCTCGCGGTAAACCATGTCCTTAATGGCGGTCTTGAAGATGAATGTTCTGTCGGCCGCATCTAAAGCCTCACTATGCCAGAGATTGATTTCATATTGGCTCGGACTGAATTCGTGATTACCTGCAAAAGCACCTAGTTCCATTTGATCTAGAGCACGAATGACTCGCAGAAACGTACCATCTGGATCAACCATAGACCCCGTCGTGTAAACGAATCCGAGATTCTCATGGGACCGGAAATACTTTCCATTAACACATTTTGCGATATAGAATTCGAGCTCTGCACCGACGGTAGGCACGAGCCCATGTTTGGCATAGGCAGAAACGATCTTCTTTAGGACTGTTCGGGGCGCGAAGTTGTTCTCGGACTCATCGGGATTAAAGGCATCAACCACGGTGCAGGCCATTCCGGGTTCGTAGGGAAGTTTGCGGACACGGCTTGAATCTAGCTTGGTAACGAAATCTTGCAGTCCGTCAGAAGCGATATTGCCTGCATTGAGAACGCCGCCGCGGTTGGTTGTCACCCATACGCCTTGGCAAAATGAAGGACCATGACCGACACCTTTCTCAAGTTCTGAGGTCAGTAGATATTTGGATCGAGTTACTCCGAGAACATCGGCATACATGACCTGCAACACATCGACACCGAGAGATTGCAACTCCTTCTTCAAACTATCAACTGAGCTTGACATTCTCATCTCCCTTTTGGCCGCATGGCTTTCATTAGGGCGCGAACGATATTCTAGGGTTTGCTGGGGTATTCTTGGCAAGAACCTCAGAGCCAAATTGGAGTTGTTTCTCGCTTTTATCCATCGTGAAGGAGGCAAGAGTGAAAGCCCTCTTTGTCGAGCATGACCATGTTTCACCGCCCGGTCCGGTTGCTGAGCGGTTACAACATCATGGTTTTGAGATTGCTGAAGTTGTAGTGGTGAGCGAGGAAAACTTCAAGAAACCTAACATCACCTTTGTTCCTCCTGATGCAAGTGAATACGACTTGATCGTTCCCCTTGGTGCGCCATGGGGGGCATGGGATGACGGATGCATTGGCAAGTGGCTATTGCCAGAGGTGGACTGGATTCGCACCATAGTCGAATCAGGCAAACCGGTCCTTGGTATCTGCTTTGGCGGTCAATTGATGGCAAGAGCTCTCGGCGGGTCAGTAGCTAGGGCACCTCAATGTGAGATTGGATGGAAGTCAATCTGGAGTGATCAACCTGATTTGGTTCCAGAAGGGCCTTGGTTCCAATTCCATTACGACCAATGGAAGTTGCCCCCCGGTGCTAGAGAAATTGCACGAAACCCAATTGCCTCTCAAGCATTCGTCATAAGAAACTCCCTGGCGGTGCAATTCCACCCTGAAGTTAATGCCACTTCGCTAAAGCAATGGCTTGACTGGGGTGGTCGAAGTGAAGTAACTGATGATGGCCAAGATCCAGAGATCATGCTTGCGCAAACCATTGCCTACGAACCAGCAGCGCGAGAACGCACGTTCAAACTAGTCGATTCATTCTTGAAGCAAGTCGCAGGCCTAATCTAGCGAAGATGAACTTTCACCGGCATTCTCTTAATGCCGTGGACGAAATTGGATCTCAAGTAATCGACTTTGCCTACGATGTCCATCGAATCAATCCTAGAAATCAGGTCCTCGAACATCACTCTGAGTTCAATTCGAGCCAAGGCATTGCCGAGGCACATATGAGGACCACTCCGACCAAAAGTCATATGTTCATTTGGAGTGCGCGTGACGTCGAAGCTATCAGGATTATCAAAAAACGCCCCGTCGCGGTTTCCTGAAGCGAACCATGTGACAATCTTCTCTCCTTTTTTCACCGTATCGCCATGAAGTTCGACATCCTTCGTTGCAGTCCGCCTGAAGTGGTAGACCGGACTGGCGAATCTCAAGAATTCTTCCACTGCCCAGGGAATTAGATCAGGGTCTTCCTGCAGTCGTGCAAGTTGGTTTGGATGCTCAATTAGATTAATCATCGTATGGGTGATGGTATGCCGGGTCGTCTCATTACCTGCAACTACCAACAAGAGGAAGTTGGTATGAAAGTCGCGCTCGGTCAAAGGAACTCCATCGCTCATCTCCCCGTTTACCAAGACGGAGATCAAATCCGAACCATTCTTTCCCCGCCGCTCCTTGGCAAGGGCATCCCCGTAAGCGAACACCTCAAGGGCCGCTGGTGAACGGAAAGGAACCAATCGATACTTCTCGCTATCTGGATCGCTAAGCAAGATATCTGCATGCTCTGGATCGTCAAAACCAATCATGCGATTTCCCCACTCGATAAGCTGACGATTGTCCTCAGCTGGAACATCAAGTAGCTGTGCCAAAACATTTATCGGAAAGTCTGCGGCTACATCCTTAACAAAGTCGAACTCGCCTTTTGCAAAAGCGTTATCTAGCGTTGTCGCGGTGAGTCCGCGAAGGAATGTCTCGTAGCGAGCGACCGCAGCTGGGGTGAATTGACCCTGCAACAGGCGACGAAGTGCTCGGTGTCGAGCGCCATCAGTCTCAAGGAGTGAGCGTCGAGCTTCTTCTTGTTCAGCATCAACCTCCTCGAGGTTGGTGAAACGCTCACTTGTGAAAGTTGCTGGGTCACGCAGTATCGAGACGATGTCGTGATAGCGAGTGACAGACCAGAACCCATGATTTGGGGCGACTTCTTCACTCCAATGGAGAGGTTCTACCTCTCTCAATCTCTTGAAAACCGACCAGGGAGCGCCGGGCTCAAAGAGATTGACATCGGCAAGATTTATCGAAGAACCCATCATCACTCCACTCGTTAGGATACGAACGAAACGAGAATACCACCGGCTATCTTTGGTTAGAAGCGATTTCTGCAGATAAGATACAAATTATGGCCGGCTCTCATACACTCGCTGAGACCGAGCGCCAAGTTTCTTCCTTGCTTCGTGGCATGAATATTGACTTCAAGGCTATGACGGTGGTGTCCAATCTATTCCGTGCAGCAAACGCTGCAAGGAATCACCTCGAGCGAGAAGTCCTTAGCGGCAACCGCCTCTCTTGGACTGGCTTTGTAGTGCTCTGGGTGGTCTGGGTTTGGGGAGAGTGCGAAACACGCGAAATCGCCGAAGAGGTTGGGACTTCAAAGGCAACTCTGACCGGAGTCTTGAAGACCTTGGAACGGGATAAGTTGGTGGCAAAGCGACGATCCAAGAGCGATGGTCGCCTTGTCTTGGTTACATTAACGGGCGATGGAAAGCGATTGATGACGCGAATCTTTCCTGAATTCAACAAACAAGAGGTCTACCTGGTCTCCTCACTTGAAGGGAGTGAACGCAAGGGCACTGCAGATGCCCTTCGCAAGATCACGCTACACGCGCGAGGCGACCTTGCTCAGAAGGGAAAGAAAAGGAAGCGCTAGTTTCTCGCTGCTTTGATGAAGGACTTTACTATCTCAAGCTGGTCAGCTATCTCCAGATAATTATCCTCAGGGTGCCACTGTAGGCCAAACGCCCAAGTGCGAGATGGGTATCTAACCGCCTCGACGTGCCCCTCTTGGGCAAAACCAAGCGGAGTTATCTCCCTTCCTAGTCGATCTATTGACTGATGATGGAAACAGGAAACTGAAATCATGGAACTTGAGTTACCAAGGGTCGGGTCGACTATCTTGAACTCCACGTTTGAACGATGGTTTATATGCGGTATCTGCATATGTTGAATCAAGGAGCCACCCAGAGCGACATTTGCCAACTGCGTTCCCCGGCAGATGGTCAAGAGTGGAATCGAGGATTCCAGCGAGAATCGCACCAATTCCATATCGGTCTGATCCTGAACCGGGTCGATTCCGTAAAGCTCGCTTCTTTGGGGTGCTTCTCCATAAAGCCTGGGATCAACATCGCCCCCGCCTGGAAGCAAGACACCACCAATTCCCTCGAGTCGCTCGGACCAAGGCACGCCCACCACCGGTAGGAATGTGAGCGGTTCGCCTCCCGCAGCCCAGACTAATTCAGCGAGTTTTCGCGCTGTGACAATCCCTGAGTAACGGGTGGCGGAAGTAGAGTCTGCGAAGCGAGCGGGGATAGCTATCCGAGGCCGTACTGCACTTGCCACAGGAATCTCCCGTCGGTACATACTTCACAGTGAAGATTGCCTAGAGTAGCCTAAACCATCTCGTTAGTATCCTAACGATTAGATCGCCTCCCAAATGGAGTGCTCGGCGAGGGCAGAGGATATGAAGTGAATAGCATTTCGGTCGCGGGCGTGGAAATACCAACCGGCCATCTCATCAATGGCCATCGTATCGATTCAGTTCGGACGCTTCGCAACACATCTCCGATAGACGGACAGTTCTTAGGTGATTTCTCTTCGGGAGGCGCTGGGGAAATTGACCTCGCTGTCAATGCCGCGCGCGTGGCCTTTCCCGCTTGGCGAGATCTTGGCCCAAGCGGTCGCGGCGAGATTTTGGAGAAGCTTGCGACGTTGATCGAGGAGAACGTTGAGACTCTCGCACAGATCGAGACTCTTGACAATGGCGCTCTTCTTCGTTCACATCGCAAAGGTGTAATGCCTCGCGCTGCGGCAAACATCAGATTCTTTGCCGAGTGGGCGAAAGAGCAGTTGAAGCACGAACCATTTGAAACTCGCGGCCACATCAATAATGTTTCGTGGGATCCATCTGGCGTGGCAGCGCTAATCACCCCGTGGAATGCGCCGCTGATGCTTGCAACTTGGAAGATCGGACCAGCCCTCGCTGCTGGTGACACGGTGATCTTGAAACCAGCAGAGTGGACACCATTATCGGCAAGTTTCTTCGCCGACTTGACCATGAAGGCTGGCATGCCTCCCGGCGTCTTCAACGTGGTATTCGGTCCAGGCGAAGAAGCGGGCGCCGCCCTAACCAAGCATCCAGGAATCTCAAGAATCTCCTTTACGGGTTCTGTGCCCACCGCCAAGATTATTGCAAAGGCAGCAGCTGAGAACCTGACTCCAATTACTCTTGAGCTTGGTGGAAAGAGTCCGTTAATCGTTCTTGAGGATGCTGACCTCGAGCTCGCCGCCACCTTAGCGATAGAACAATACGACAACGCCGGTCAAGTATGTCTCTCCGGAACTCGACTCTTGGTGCATGAGAAGGTAGTTGATGACTTCACCAGACTCTTTGTCGATAAGGCATCGAGAATCAATCAAGGCGATCCAAGGCATGAGGAGACTCAGGTGGGGCCACAGATACATCCAGACCACCTAGCCAGAATTGAAGGTTTCGTTGAGCGAGCGAGAAAAGAAGGTGCAGATATAGTTCTTGGAGGTAAACCTAATGAACAACTCGGCGGTCTTTTCTATCAACCAACTCTAGTAATGAAGCCGAACCCAGAGAGTGAGATCTTCCGCGAGGAGGTCTTCGGCCCGGTTCTCTGCCTCCAAACCTTCGCTAATGATGAGCAAGCACTCGCTATGGCGAACGACACCGAATTCGGTCTTGCTGCTGTAGTGGTCTCGGGAAGGCGCGAACACGCGGCGAAGATAACTAAGAACCTAGTCGCTGGGACCATCTGGGTGAATTGCTTTTTCGTCCGCGACCTTAGAGCACCTTTTGGTGGATCAAAGAAGTCTGGTATCGGTCGCGATGGTGGCACTTGGTCATTTGACTTCTATGCTGATGTAAAGAACACAGTGGTTGCACCTCATGGGTGGAAGGAGTAACAAAAGTGGGAAAAGTAGTTGGAGCAGCTCTCTTGGCACATGTGCCAACGATCATGCTGCCTGAGACGGTCAGGAAAGATCTCAACGAGGGAAAAGAGATCTCGTTGGTGCCTGGCCTTAAGAGACTTCGAAAAGATGTGTTTGAGACCCTCGACTATGACACAGTCGTCGTGCTCGATAGCCATTGGGCTACTACCGTTGAATTCGTCATCACCTCAGCCGCTGAGCGCTCCGGGCTCTTCACTTCAGAGGAATTACCACGAGGCATGACGCAGATTCCGTACTCCATAAAGGGTGACCCTGAGCTTGCAAAGTCGCTCTCTAAGTATGACGAGAAGAACGGAACTTGGGTCACCCCGATTGCCGATCCCCATCTTCCAATCTTCTATGCCACGGTAAATCTCTGGCACTATCTTGGACGCGGACTTGACGAGAAGAGATGGATCAGCATGTCTGTCTGTCAGACCGGAACCCCAGAGGACTTCATCCGAGCAGGAAGAGCCTTGGGCGAAGCGATTCGCGACAGCGATAGAAAGGTGTTCCTGATTGCCTCGGGGGCTCTCTCACACACGTTCCACAAGTTACGTGACTTGCGAAAACACGAGGCAAGCGACCCCGTCCACATCTTTACGCCCGAGGCGTATCAATACGATCTCAAAGTTCTAGAGTGGATGAAGCAGGGAAATCATGGCGCAATTCTTCAAGACTTCGGCACGTTTAGAAAATACAAGCCTGAGGCAGGCTTCTTTCATTATCTAGCCATGGCCGGCGCGCTTGGTGAGGAGCGCAATCAAGGGCGAGGGATTCTCTATAGCGAATATGAAAACTCAGTGGGAACGGGACAAGTTCATGTCTACTTCCCCGAACCTCCAGGAGGCTTCCCAATGGCTAAGGATTTGGTCCTCACCCGTGACTGAGTTCAGACGAATCGAAGTCGATGGTGATGCGCTAACCGTTGAACGAGTTGGCGAAGGCCTTGCTGCAGCAGATGGACGCAAGTTCACTATAAGTGATGTGAAGCATCTTCCTCCAGCCACTCCTACCAAGATCATCGCAGTGCATCTCAACTATGAGAGTAGAACCAAGGAATTCCTCACGAAGTTGCCGCTGGCTCCCACTTACTTTCATAAGCCGATTACTGCACTTAATTCTCACGGAGGCGAAGTAGTCCGACCCAAACGATGTAAATGGCTCAATTACGAAGGTGAGATCGTCATCGTCATAGGCAAGCAGTGCAAGGACATCTCAATTGAGGAGGCTTCAGATTACATCGCCGGATATAGCGTCGGAAATGACTTCGGCCTCCATGATTTCCGCGACACAGATGCGGGATCGATGCTTCGAGTCAAGGGCGCGGATTCGCTCGCTCCCGTCGGACCTGGGTTGATCACCGATTGGGATTTCAGGAACAAGGTGATCCGAACCTTGGTTAATGGCGTTCTAAAGCAAGAAGACAACACCAATAACATGGAATGGAATATGCATTACCTCGTGGCAGACATTGCCCGAACCATCACTTTGGTTCCTGGTGACATGATTTTTTCGGGCACGCCAGCGAATTCAAGACCGGTTGAGATTGGCGATCTAGTGGAGGTGGAAGTCGAAGGTCTTGGTCGGCTGAGCAACAAGATTGTGGAAGGTCACAGGATTCGAAGCGAAGTTGGCGCCCAACCTACTGAGAGTGAGGAGGTGATCTCAACGGCGCTAGGTGGCGATTGGGAATTTCGGGGAATCCGAACCCCTTCAAAGGACCTCTACCCGTCAACTATCAAAGAGTAGATCCGATCTGTAATTGCGAAGAAGTGCTACGCAAAACGAGCGAGTAAGGAGTTGACATGATAAGAGTTTATGTTGATTTGTCTAAGTGCCAGCACTACGGTCAGTGCGTCTTTGAAGCACCGAACATCTTTAAGCTCAATGACGAAGATAAGTTGGAATACGCGGCAACGGCAGATGACTCTGAGCTTTTGAATGTGCGAGAAGCAATTGATGTGTGTCCAATGCAAGCAATCAAGTTGGTGGATTGATTCGGATTCATCAGCGAGGGCAAGCCGGGGCAGCAATTGAGTAGCGTGGTGATTGTCGGCGCATCCATGGGTGGGCTGCGTGCAGCCGAATCTCTCCGTAGATCAGGTTTTGATGGCCAAATCAATCTGATTGGAGCTGAGCCGCACCTTCCATACAACAGACCGCCCTTATCCAAGGACCTGCTTGCAAAGGACAAGACTCTGGCCGACATTGCCTTTCCGATTCATCATGGAGAGTTGCAAGCAAATTTCGTCCTAGGGAATCGAGTTGAAACACTCAACCTGGAAGAATCGCACGTGGAATTGTCCTCAGGGGCTAAGTATCAATTCGACTATCTCGTGGCTGCAACGGGCCTGAGATCTCGGCAGATGTCATTTCCTAACAACCTAGGTCGAGGGCGCTACTCGCTTCGAACTTATGACGATGCTCGATCATTGCGTGATTCGCTCGCACCGGGAAAGCGAGTCGTCATACTCGGAGCGGGTTTCATTGGACTTGAATTGGCGGCGACCCTTAGAACATTGGGTTGTTTGATTGATGTTGTAGCGGTAGAAGCAATCCCGCTTGCCGCAATTCTTGGGAATGAGTTTGGCGATGAAGTTCGTCGCCGTCATGTAAATGAGGGAGTTCGCTTCCATTTGGAACGTAGCATCGTGGATTTGATTGGCACCAGAGAGGTTGAGGGGGTCTTGCTCAGTGATGGCACTGAATTGCCATGTGAGATCTTGATTGAAGCCGTAGGGTCACTGCCGAACATTGAATGGTTGTCCGGAAATGAAATAGAACTGTCTAACGGTGTCCTCACTGATCAGACCTTGAGAGTCATGAGTGAAAGTGGGACCTCATACCAACACGTGTTTGCGATTGGAGACATCGCTCGTTTCCCCTACTCCACACGCTCGCTCCCTGCTCGAAGAATTGAGCACTGGAATATTCCGATTGAATCTGCCAAGTGGGTTGGACGTCAGATTTCCCATCACGAGAAGCCAGGCTCGGTCCTCGAATTCAAACAAGGGGAGCGCTTCAATCCCCTCCCTTCCTTTTGGAGCGATCAATTCAGCGTTAGCATCTTGTCCTACGGGGAACCAACACTTGCTGATGAATGCCTGCTCATTGAAGGTGAGCTCGGAAACGAATTCATCATGGGTTATAGGCGAGCAGGTGAACTAGTTGGCGTGGCAGGAATCGGAATGCGGCGAGAAGTAAACAAATTGCGAGGGGAGATTAGACTATGAGCGATTTCTTCGACCTTGATATCTCATTTGAAGATGACGGAGAGAAGTTGGATCTTTCCAAGATTCCAGCCAAGGATCTTCTCGCCGCTATCGAGACGCTACCTGATTCGCTCAGAGAAGTGGCTATGGGAGTCCTTTATCAGAAAAGAACGTTCTCTGATGTCTCACAGGCTCTCGCTATCCGCCAATCAGAATTGGTTACCAGGCTTCACCGAGCGCAGCTCGCAATTTCCATGCATCTGATGAGGCGTTGATGGAAAGACTGCGCATTAGTGTCGAGAGACACGCGGTCTTAGGTTTCCTCGCAAGGGAGATGGAGCGAATCTGGGGCAGTTTCGACCATGCTCGCGAAAAAGAACCTGAATTAACGGCATCACTCAAATCTCTTCTAAGCGAAGGTCTTCCCGAGGATTCTCAGGAGATTATCGATGTGCTTGGGAAGTCAATTGATGTTCTAGAAGCATCCATCGCACAATCGCGACCAAGGTTTTTGGCCTACATTGGGTCCAGTGGGCTTGAGGTGGGTGCAATTGGTGACTTCCTGGCCTCTTCTTACGACATCAATCAAGCGATTAACTCTCGAGCATCAACCCTCTTGGAGCAGCAAACGGCTAGGTGGGTAGGCGAGTTCATTGGATTCGAAAGTTCAATCGGATACTTCACTTCAGGAGGGATGGTTAGCAATCTCACTGCTCTTGCAACAGCGCTAAATCGAGCATTGCCAAATTCGCGAAAGTCGGGAGTAGATAGGAAAGTTGCTATCTACGCCTCTCACGAATCTCACTACTCGGTTCGAAGAACAATTGAAATTCTTGGCATTGGAAGTGATGGGATGCGCCTTATCCCTATCGACGATCGCCATCGAATGAATGTGACTCAGCTGAGGCAGCAAATCGATGCGGATCTAGCAGCAGGGGTAGTTCCAATAGCAATCGTCGCAACGGCTGGAACCACTCTCACTGGCGCCGTTGACCCTATCCAAGACGTTGCAAAAGTGGCCCAAGAGAAGAAAATTTGGCTACACGTCGATGGCGCATATGGAGTTCCAGCGGCCGGATCTACAAAGTCAGCGCTCTTTTATGGCATAGATGGCGCAGACTCCGTAACCGTCGATGCACACAAATGGCTATTCGTTCCTAAATCCTGTTCTTTGGTCTTGATGAAGAACATTGAGGGACTGGTCAAGACTTTTGCGCATCATGAAGCGTATATGCCTCACCTTGAGGGCGACTACAACCCAGTTGATCTCACCTTGGAGTATTCGCGTCCATTCCGGGCACTTAAACTATGGATTGCACTCAAAGCTTACGGTGCGAATGAATTCCGCAGGGCTATAGATAAGAACATCCAACTCGCAGAGCTGACCTATGAGATTGCATCAAGCCGAGAAGACTTTAGGACCCTTCCCCACCCACCAGATCTTTCAATTGTCCCTATTCAATACCGCAGTTCGCGGGAACCTGATGCCAGCACTCTGAACGAAAGAATTTGTCAGAAGATTATTGAAGATGGGCGCTTCTACATTTCCACCGCGCGAATAGATGGTGAAACCTGGCTCCGTCCGTGCTACACAAATTTTAGGACGACGGAGGATGATGTTCTCGCTCTTTTCCAAGTGATACAGGAATTAGGCGCAATTCTTTGAATTAACTCAAGTACTCTTCGCATAGAATTTTCATGAATGCCCGGGCAAATGCCCGATAAATGAGGAAAATTTGACTCAATACAATTGCAAGACTCGCACTCTGATAATTAAAGCAGTGATTCCTAAGTGCGTTGTGAGGGGTCGGACCTACGACCCGGTTTATCAAAAACAGTTAGTCGGCACCAATGAGGGCGCTTAATCATAAATCATGCGTTGACTTACATTCATCAATCATGGCTTTTTGATGAGCATGAAGCTGTTGGTCTCGTCGAGTTGAAGCATCGCTCATATCTGCCATGTAATCCGGAATCCCAGAGGATTTTCCTAGGAATGCTTCCAGAACCGCTAACCCACAGAAAGGTACATAAACTTCTGAGTAACCACCTTCATGAGTTGCCACGATTCTTCCAGAGCAGTGTTTGTCGGCGAGCTTGATGGTTTCTTCTGCCATCCACTTATATGTATATGCATGAAGCGCCATCCGTGAGAGTTGATCGTAGTATGAGGCATCAAAACCGGATGCCACGAAGATAAATTCAGGCTTAAAACGATCAACTGCAGGTTTCACAACATTTTCAAAAGCGTAGCGATATGCGCCGTCACCACTACCTGCTGGAATTGGAATATTTATGTTAAAACCTTTCCCAGCACCTTCTCCAATTTCGCTTATTTTTCCTTCATACCGCGGATAGAGCTCATCTTGATGGAGTGAGATGGCAAGGACATCAGGATCGTCATAAAAGACAGATTGTGTTCCGTTTCCATGGTGGACATCCCAGTCAATTACTGCAAATCTACGTAGTTTTGTAGTTGCCCTTAGATGTTCTATTGCGACGCCAATATTGTTGAACATGCAATATCCCATGCCATGATCGCGAACCGCGTGGTGTCCAGGTGGACGGATCAAAGCGTAGGCAAGATCAACTTCACCTTTATAGACCGCGTCAGCAGCTGCAATCGCGCCACCTGCGGATAAACATGCGATTTCAAATCCGTAAGGTCCAAATACTGATTCCTCATCACCCATAAGCCCGCCACCATTATCTGAGAGCTCTTTCATCTTCTTTATATGTTTAGGATTATGAACTCTCTCTAGTTCTGCGACAGTTGCAGGGCGTGGTTCGATAGGAATTACTTCACTCTTAAAAGGAGAAACTTCAACCAGACTCTTGAAACGTCTTTTGGAGTCTGGTGATTCCCAATGTTTTCCAGCTTGAACGAACTGGCCGGGTTTGTAAGTTCCCGCATAAGTTCCAGTGTCATGCCAAAAATAATACTCGTGAGTCAGGAAGCCAACCTTGCGTTCTTTGCTCACGAGCGATGAGTCTAGGTATCGAGCCCTGATGAATCAAGGACACCCTTTTTGATAAATCTGAGCCTGGATAGCCTCTGAACAAGTTGATCGATCTTCGGAAAATTAACTCACCTGGTTATAGAAGTTGGTCTAGGACATGGCTACTATTGCTAAGAGGAAAGGCCACCCAGGGGGAGATGAGAAATGTCCGGAACCACTGGCTATGTCTGGGAGGAAATCTATGGCTGGCACAATACGGGAAATTGGGCTGGTGCCGCCCCTGCGGGCCTAAACGCTCAACCATATGAACACTTTGAAAGTGCGGAATCGAAAACTAGATTGGCGAGTGCCATCGAGGTTTCTGGTCTACACAAGAGTCTAAGAAGATTGCCTGCGCGAATGGCAGATATTGACGAAATTGCCCTCGTGCATAACTGGGACTACATTGGAAGAATCAAACGGGATAGCGCTTCGCCCTTTGGCGGTGATGCGGGAGATGGTTTGAGCCCATTTGGAACGGGATCGTTTGAAATTGCACTCTGGGCTGCTGGTGGCGCAATTACCGCTATGGAGGCAGTAGTTTCAGGATTGGTAAATAATGCCTATGCCTTGATTCGTCCACCAGGTCATCATGCAAGAATCGAAACGGGTATGGGTTTTTGTATCTTTGCGAATGCATCCATAGCTATTAAGTATGCCCAAAAAAATCTTGGCGTAAGACGTGTAGCAGTTCTAGATTGGGATGTTCACCATGGGAATGGAACTCAATCAATTTTTTATGAAGATCCAAGCGTTCTCACGATTTCTATCCACCAGTCCGGACTTTTTCCGCCAAACAGTGGAGGAGTAGATGAACAAGGACAAGGATTTGGCGAGGGATTATCAATTAATATTCCGTTGCCTGCGGGTAGTGGCAATGGCGCCTATGTAGAAGCTCTAGAAAAAATAGCTTTTCCAGCTATTAAGAAGTTCAAACCTGAAATTATCGTTGTTTGTTCAGGATTCGACGCAGCCATGACTGATCCGCTTGGTCGGATGATCGTAACTGCCAATGGATATAGAGAAATGACCAAGCGCCTTATTGCCGTTGCAAAAGAAGTCTGTAATGGAAGAATAGTTATGACCCATGAAGGAGGTTATTCTCCAACATATGTACCTTTCTGTGGTTTGGCAGTAATAGAAACTCTTGCGGGAGTCAAAACAAACATGAACGATATCCTCGCTGAATTTTGGGATAATTTGCCCGATCAAAAACTTCACTCTTGGCAAGATTCAATTATCAGAGATATTTTGAAAGATATTCACTTTCTCACATCTGCGAAACTAGAGGCCTCTTCATGAATCCAACTATCACCAGAGGAATATTTGACGTTCTTAGTCTCTCTTCTGTTCTAATTTTGCTGGTTATTGGAATGGCAATAATAGTTGGAATGATGAAGGTATTTAACATGTGCCAGGGGGAATTAATTTTGCTTGGTGCGGTGACTGCTTTCTTATGTAGCAAGTATTTAGGAAACATATGGTTAGGAATCTTTTTGGCACCCTTAATCGTTGGAATTTTCGGTTTTTTTCTGGAACGAACAATCATCCATCGATTTTATGTAAATCCACAAGCGGCATTGCTTGCAACCTTTGCCATCGGACTCATAATTAGGGAGACATTAAGGACGAGAATGAATACTCAGGGGGCGCCTGTTGCTCCACCAATTGAGAACTATGTTGAAATTGGTGGTACAAATCTTCCAGTTTGGCGCGTTGTGATTATAGCTGTCACACTTGTCTTAACTCTGACAATTGCTTTCGTTTTGCTGAAGACTAACTTGGGTATGAAGGTAAGAGCAACTTTAGATAATCCCGAATTGGTTTCTGTTTCCGGTATCTCAACTAAGTGGATGTATGCCTGCACCTATGCAATCGGAGCAGCCCTATCAGGGTTTGCAGGCGCAATGATTGTTCCGTTGCAAACTCTTTATCCAAATCTTGGTTATGACAACTTAATTCTCATGTTTATCGCCGTATTGGTTGGAGGGCTTGGCCAATTTTCCGGACCTATAATCGGCGCGGCAATAATCGCATCAACGGGGGCGCTATTAGGTCAATTTATTAGCCCAGTAACAGGCCAAATAATGGTAGTGCTTTTTGCTGTCGTCCTCACAAGGCTTCGACCCGCTGGAATCTTAAAAGGAGGTCGATAACCCAGACACTAGCTCCAATTTTTGGAAATCCGAAAGATATTACTAGAAAGGAAAAGTTCTAAAATGAATATACGAACGATTAGGAAGGGAAAATCTGTCAAGACTGTTGCAATTTTCTCATCCTTACTGATGTTACCAACCTCTTTCATGTTCACGCCGGCAAGAGCTGCCGACCCAATTAAGGTTGGCGTATTGACCGATATGACCGGACCATTTGGTCTTGTTGGAAAATCTAATCTTGCTGTCGCACAATTTACAATTAATGAAATCAATAAGAAGGGTGGCGTTCTTGGTCGTAAACTAAAGCTTGTTTTAGCGGATGGCGGGAGCGATCCAGCTATCGCAGCCCAGGCTGCAAGCCGACTTGTTAACCAAGATAAAGTCGCCGTAGTCGTAGGGGGAGTTGCAAGTTTCACACGTGTTGCGGTACGTGATGTAATAACAAAACGAGGTAAGACCCTCTATATATGGCCGGCCTCTTATGAAGGAAATGAGTGTTCCAAATATGTTTGGAATACCGGTTCTGCCCCAAATCAACAAGTAGATCCGACGGTCAAGTATCTTCTTTCGCAAGGAAAGAAGACTTTCTTCCTTACAGGAAGCGACTACTTGTATCCGAGAAATATTCTGGCTCGCGTAAGACAAGTTGTACTAGCGGGTGGAGGAAGCATTGTGGGTGAGGAATATGTTCCTCTAGACATGACTGATCCATCTAACTTGGTCAGCAAAGTTCTAGCGTCTAAAGCTGATGCTTTGTTTGAAGTCGTCGTACTTCCTGGCACGGCACCTTTCATAAAAGGTGTGGTAAATGGCGGTTTCAAAGGAACAATTGCCGGAACTCTTTTTGATGAGGGAATTAATCCTCTTATCGGCAAAGAGGCAGAAGGCTTGATTGGTGTACAGGATTACTACGGACCCGTAACAGACAGTTTCACGAAAACGAAGGTCGCTGCCTTCAACAAGCAACATCCAGAAGCGGCGGGCCTATTCACCTCAACATTCAACGCGCCCGCTTGGTACAGAAGTTTCTACCTCTGGAAAGTGGCTGTCGAGAAAGCAAAATCTTTTGATACGGCAAAAGTTGATGCGGCAATGAATTCTGCATCTCTTAAGTCATCAATTGGTGGCCCGGTTTCATTTTCACCGGGTACAAAGCATGTCAATTTGACTATGTATCTAGGTAAAGGAAATGCAGATGGTTCTCAAACTATCTTGAAGAATCTAGGTATGTTGAGTCCTTTTGAATGCGCAAAGAAGCAATAAGGAAATAAAAAAGAATAATAGACTCAGAACAGGTATAGCAATTGTTTTAGCTATCCCTGTTCTGAGTCCTTTGCTCTTTTTGTCAGGAAATGACTACTTGACTCAGATAGTCACGAGAATCTTGATTTATGGGATTCTCGTGCTGAGCGTAGAAATGTGTTGGGGGCAAACCGGAATATTTACATTCGGTCAAGCAGCTCTTTTCGGAATTGGTGGATATACTGTTGGACTAATAACTACAAAAACAACGATTACAAATCTATTTATTGCCTTAAGTTTTGCCATAGTAGTTGGCGCTCTCATAAGTATTCTAATTGGTTTCTTCCTTTTTTCTGGGAAAAGAGTCGGTGAACTTTACGTTGCACTCGTAACTCTAGCGCTGTCTTATATCTGCGAAAGATTGGCTAACAGTTGGACCTTCCTAGGGTCAGGAAATGGAATACCAGGTATTCCGTTTCCCACTATTCTTGGGAAAGAAATCAATTCAAATATTGGTCTTTTCTTCATGGTTTATAGCTTTTTTGCTTTTACTTTGATCATCTGTGTAATTCTTGTCAACTCGCAATTTGGACTGACTATGAACGCAGTAAGAGATGATGAAGAAAGAGCAGAGTTCTTCGGCTATCGCAGAAATAAGGTGCAAATATTGGTATTTACCTTCTCGGCCGTATTGGCTTCTCTTGCCGGGGGTTTATTTGCACTGTCGGAAGGATTGGTTTCTCCGTCAATGAGTGGATTAGCACTTTCTACGACGACGGTCTTATGGGTAGTCTTAGGTGGCCGAGGAACTTTCTTTGGTCCTCTAATTGCGCTAGCTCTTCTTCAAGCAGTCAATATTCAGCTTCAAAACATCTTGCCAAGTCTGTGGACAATCTTGCTTGGCATTATTCTCTTGCTGACAATGCTCTTTCTGCCAAAGGGTCTTAGTTCGATACCCTCACTTTATCGGCAGCGAAAATCGGAAAGAAGTGCAAAGTGAACTTACTAAGAGTTGAAAAAGTCTCGATGAAGTTTGGACCCCTACTAGCAGTGAATAATGCATCACTTCATTTATCGCAAGGTGAAATATTGGGTCTAATAGGTCCAAATGGATCTGGGAAATCAACACTACTTCACACAATTTGCGGCCGTATTCTGGCAACTGAAGGAAGAATCGAATTACTTGGCATAGATATTACAAACCAAAAACCTAATTTGAGGGCATCTTTGGGTATGGGCATAAAGTTTCAGCTTGCTAGAATTTACCTTGAAAAAACTGTTCGCGAGAATATCCTAATTGCATTACAGGCATCATTGTCTATATGGAATCAAATTAGGAATAGGACTTTGAAGCAGAGTGCCGATGAAATAATGAAATTAGCTTCGGATTTTCAACTCATAGATCATCTTGATACTCCTGCAAGAGAGTTATCTCATGGGCAGCGACAATGGCTTGAGTTAGGTATGGTTCTCGCAACAAAACCTAAACTACTTCTGCTGGACGAACCGACGGCAGGCATGAGTCCAAAAGAGCGAAGTGATACTTCTAGACTGATTCGATCAGCTTCAAGGCAATGTGGGGTATTGATTGTCGAGCATGATTTAGATTTCATAAAGGAACTTTGTGACCGCATTTGTGTAATTCATCACGGCGAGATTGTTGCTACTGGTAGACCAAAAGAAATTGAGAATGATGAACGAGTGAAAGAAGTGTACTTGACTCGTGCCTAAATCTAATTCTTCTTTGTCGGTTTCTGAACTTGAAAGTGGATATCTTTCTAGTCAAGTGCTATTTGACTTAACTTTTGAAATACCTGCGATAGGAATAACTGCCCTAGTTGGAAGAAATGGAGCGGGTAAGTCGACACTCTTACAGACGGTTGCAGGCTTCATAAAACCTACCAAGGGAGATATTGAATTATTTGGGGAATCGGTCCTTAGATTTGGACCTTTTGAAAGGACAAAGCGAGGAGTTGGATATGTCCCGCAAGAACGATCAGTTTTCTCTGATCTCTCGGTAAAGGAAAATCTTCTAATGGGAGGCGTTCGTTTGCCTAAATCTGATAGAGAAGATCTAACATTCGTTTTGAATCTTTTTCCTAAGTTGGCAGATCGACTAAGTCAAAAGGCTGGCACCATGAGTGGCGGTGAAAGGAAGATGGTTGGAATCGCTAGAGCTCTAATGGGTAAACCAAGGCTATTGATGATGGATGAACCAACCGAAGGCGTATGGCATGGGGTAGTTGATGAGATAAAAGAATGCTTAGTTCAATACGGAAAGGAAAACTCAATTTTGATTGTTGAGCAGAATCTAGATTTTGTTACAAATATTGCCTCTCAAGTTCTATTGTTGGAGCGTGGGGTTCTGACTAGAAAAGTTAATGCTTCTGACAAGGCGTTGTTAGAGGAACTCAAGGGTCGTTTAACTGTCTAGTCTGCTATCGTGGCGTTTGGCAATTACCAAGGTATTTCCTTGGTGACCTGGTTTTTCAGAGCAGAGTCACGCTCAAAGTGGGTTGCGAGGGGTCTAACCTGCGACCCGGTGATTAAGAGGTGGTAATGATTCTCGGCATCTAGATTTCTATCTGTCAAGCCAATCATCACCTACCGCGCCAACTTGCTTACCCGTCATCAGCGCTCCTATCTGCTCTACCAAGTAGTCCTTCAGAGCGAGTGATGATTCATACCGCCAAGAATTTCAAGAACCAATCAAGCCCGACCCCACGTTGCTTATCAGCAACGCAGTGCCGGATGTACTACCTGCCCAGAAATCTCTCCTAGATTCAGACTCCTTCAGATCCTCAGAAGATTGAGTAAGAAATGAGGTATGGCAAAAAAGGTTTCGGAGGCGAAGGCTAGAGAATTATTCTTACCAAATGATCTAAAACCGCTTGCTCCATTTCCTGGTACTAAAAAGCCCGGGAAGAGTCAATGTTTGAAATGTAGGATCATCGTTCGACCTACCTACTCATCTGTCCAACAGGGTCAAGGGGCTGCCTGTTCTTAAAGATATTCAACGACCGATGTCGCCTGGGACGGAGCCATA
Source organism: Actinomycetota bacterium (assembly GCA_016870365.1). GTDB lineage: Bacteria > Actinomycetota > Actinomycetes > Nanopelagicales > Nanopelagicaceae > MAG-120802. Next base: position 28,618 of record VGBW01000013.1, read on the forward strand.
AGATCAACCTCTTTTGAGCCAATGTGCACTTTGAGGCAGTCTGATCAACTACATTGGTGCTATGTCTAGAGCCAAGCTTGAATCGTTTCCCAGAATCCAGCTAACTATTGGTCCATCCCCTGTTCAGAGATGGGATCGACTAACCAAAGACCTGGGCGGTGATGTTGAGATTTGGGCAAAGCGCGAAGATCTCAATTCAGGCCTTGCCTACGGTGGAAACAAGACCAGGAAGCTTGAATACCTAGCAGCGGAGGCAATCAATCAAGGTTGCGACACCTTGGTTTCAATTGGCGGTGTTCAGTCCAACCACACCAGACAGGTTGCAGCGGTGGCGGCAAAGCTCGGACTAAGAGCTGTTCTTGTGCAGGAGCACTGGGTCGATTGGGATGAGGTCAACTACGAGAAGACCGGCAACATTCTGCTTTCAAGAGTAATGGGCGCCGAGGTAAGGCTCGATCCGGCAGGTTTTGACATTGGCTTCAGGGCCTCTTGGGAAAAAGCGATTCAAGATGTTAAAGACAGGGGCGGCAAACCCTATGCGATCCCAGCTGGAGCAAGTGACCACGAACTGGGTGGACATGGTTTTGCTCGCTGGGCCTTTGAGCTCGAGGACCAAGAAAAAGAAATAGGTGTCAAGTTTGACAACTTTATCGTTTGCTCGGTGACTGGTTCATCCCAAGGTGGAATGATTGCGGGCCTTGCTCATTCCAACCGCGCAAAGGATGTAATCGGAATTGATGCTTCTGCAACCGTGCAGCAGACCTGGGACCAGATTGCCCGCATTGCCAGACGAACTGCCAAGACCATAGAGCTGGGTCGAGAGATCACCGATGAAGAGGTCATTCTTCTTGATCGTTGGCACGATGGTATTTATGGTGTTGCAGGGCCAAGGACGATTGAAGCAATCAAGCACCTAGGACGAACAGAGGGCGTTATCACTGATCCCGTGTATGAAGGCAAGAGCATTGCGGCACTAATCGACTTGGTCGGTGAAGGTTACTTCCCAGCTGGCAGCAAGGTTCTGTATGTCCACCTAGGTGGCCAGCCAGCGATCAATGCTTACACAACTGCTTTTTAGTCCTTTGGTCTCTTGCGCAAAGTTGAAAGGGGTAGTCCCCACGTCCCTCATTAGCAACGCAGTGCCGGATGTACTACCCCGAAAAAATTTCTCCTAATATTTGTAGACAGGAGCAATAAAGACTTCGAGTTGACGCGTCTCTAGGTCGATACCCACATATCTGCCTACCCGACTTCTGAAACAGGCTCAACTCCCGTCAAGGCCACCCCCTAAGGGGCATCCGCTCTGACCCCTCATTGAATAATGCCTGTTCGCCCCATCTGTATAGACACTATCTGAGATTCTCTGCTAGAGAGGTCAGAGGCAGGGAGTAAAGATTAATTCATTCGAAGCTCATTCTAGGTAGGTCAGAGCATCTGCAATGATCGTAGGTCGGAACTCTTCACCGAGTGAGATATGTCCGTGTCCAGGAACGAAGCGGAGTTGAGAGCCTGGAATGTGTTTGGCTAGCCACTCGCTGTGAGCCTTAGGGACCATGTAGTCGTCATCACCTTGCCAGATCACTACCGGCTTTTGGATTCGGTGGAGATCAAATCCGAAATCTCGAACAAACGCCAGATCATCATCAATCCAGCCAGTGAAACCATTCCGTAATGCGCGTCGTAGCGTCGCAGCATGCTGGTCTGCCACCCGTGGTGTGAGCGCTCGTTTATCAGCATCTCCAATCAATCCACCGAAAGCCTCGATGATCTGCTCGCCGGTCACAGTTTGAAAACTTGGTGCGTTCTTCTCCATCCACGCAGTGATCGCTGCTTCTCCACGCAACGCTTCACCAAATTCATCGTGATTCTCGGGGCCCATTCCCTCAAGAAAATTCAGATCTTCGCGACCGGATTCACCAACGCCGGCCAAGGTAAACGATGCAACACATCGAGAATCTCGTGTCATGTTGAGCGAATGTGGGCCGCCACCTGACCATCCAATTGCGACGAAGGACTTAATCCCGAGATGATCCAAGACTTGGGCCTGATTCTGGAGATCATGGGCGACTGTCCGACCGCCCTTTCTCTCCGAAAGTCCATAACCCGGGCGAGATGTCGCAATCGCAGTTACTGTCGTAATTTCGTTGAGCCATGTGGACCACGCGGTGGCGTCTCCAGGCGTTCCATGTAAGAAAAGAATCGCTTTATCGCTGGAGATTCCATTATCTAAATATTCAAAAGCTCGACCATCACTCAGACGTAAAGTTGACATAGTTGAGGGACTACTCGGAACCATCTTTCTTTGTCGCAAAGGCAAAGATTGCCAGTCCGACCACGAGCGCGCCTGCGCCTACCCCGTAGGAGATCACATCTTCGGATCGATTGGAGTCTACGAAGACTCCAACAAAAACGACAGCGATAATTGCGACAACCACCCCGATTAACTTGGATTTCAAATCATCGAGATTGTTCACTCGAAGCCATAAAGGCACTTCGATATCGGTATCGATAAAGAGTTCATAGAGGCCATAACCGATGACCAGTAGTACTGTTCCAAGAAGAATCGCATCGATTGCAGTCAGAACATCCACAATTGATTCCTTCAGCGACGAGCTTTCGGTAACGGCCTGGATGACCACGGTCACCATTGAGATTGAACCCTGGGCCATCAGAAGGAGGGCACCAACGATCGAGGCGATGGCAGGGACAACGACTGCGAAACGAGTAAGGCCGAGGATGCGCTTCATGAGTTCCACTCTATTCGACTCTTTGTTTTGAGACCATCACCTAATAGATGTTGAAATGTGGGCTGTGAGGGGATCGAACCTGCGACCCGGTGACTAGGAGTTAGCAGAAGATCTCTTAAGCACGACCAAACCACTGTTTTGAGTGCACCTTAGCCTGGATCTATCCGGAGAGCGACCCCATGGGAAGTTTTCTATTGCCGACTTAGATTCGGCTGTTCCTCTACCAAAGCATCGACTGTGGGGCTTGGGAATTGAGCTTCGGTGGGATAATCGATCAGGATTAGTTTCTAGTTATTTCAACCAAGTCTCCACCTGAAGTAGATTGCTTAACCAGGATTGTGATGCCCTCAACCGTAACTTGCTCACCCTCGGCACGCGGACTTTCAAGTCGACGTGGGTCGCTCTTTTCTGCCGGGTAAACTCGAACGGGTCCGTAGCCGGATTTGATACTTGCGTCGACAACATAGACAAGAGCTCCAGCCTTCTTAAGGTTCCTATCTACCCCTTCAGCTCTTCTGCTTTCGACAACGACAACTTTAGATTTAGAAATAGGAACTACAACCGCCTTTATCCCCCCAACTTGAGCGATGGGTGTAAGAAGCTGAGTAATCTTGCCTCCGCTCATGCATGAGATTTGCGAATCCTCAAGCCAGTCCAAGAGCCATCGTTCCCACGCTAGGTAACCGGGTGAATTGGCGTTGAGGCTACTCAAACCCATTAACGAGAACTCGCCAACAAAACGATGATAGTCGTAAGGATTGGTGGAATCTTCACCCTTGAATGCGTATAGATCGGGCAATCCGAGGGCGTGACCAAATTCGTGATTGAGCCAGATATATTTCCAATTATTTAGATCGTATGCAGAAGTCGCTCCATTTGCAATGTAGGTGCCATCGAGCGTAATTCCACGTCCAAATATTGAAGCGAATGCTGGTCCGGCATTTCCGGTATCTCGCGCGTCAGGATTAGAGATGACCAATAGGGCATTCGCGCCACTGAAATCAACATCGGGATCAGCAAGCGTGACAGCTTCAGAAATGTAGTTTCGATGATGATTAAATGATTGATTAAGTGGAGCATATGATTTGCTTGTCCCACTCATTCGAAACCACTTGTAGGTGGGATCCAACGTAAATTGCATCTTTCCGTAAGAAAGTTCGGAGAAGAGGTCTGAAGCTTGCGCGACTTTAGCAAAAGCCTGTTGGGGCGTCATGGTTGCTGGAGAATCTGGAAAATCAACAAAGATAACTTTGGTTATGACACGACCAGTTGATTTCAAGCGATCGGAAATTCTCGGGAAACCTCCAATTGCAACATCGCCAAGACCATCTTGAATTGCTAATTTGCAAGTTGATATATCGGATGTCTCTGAACTTGGCGTAGGAGTCGGTCTCGGAGTCAGAGTGGGAGATGGTGAGGTAGTCGGCGCTGGCGCCGGCGTCGGCATCGGTGAAGACGCTGGAGCAGGCGTTGGCGTGGGTTGAGCTATAGCAACAGCAACGCCTTTGCTCCAAGCTAGTTTCTTGCCTCTCTTGACGCATGTGTACTTCTTGCCCTGGTAGGTCTTGGCGATCCCCGCCTTCGTG
>VGBW01000014.1 GCA_016870365.1 Actinomycetota bacterium
AAATTACAGTAACCTTGAGGCCATTAATACCAATCAAAATTGAGAATAATCTTATCCTTTTTCCTCTTTGTATTTGATGAAGTAAGGAAGTCTCTAAACATAGAACCGTTACCGTCATTTGCTAACCAGCCTTTGTCCAAAAAATTTCCAAATAGACTATGGATACTCCTATGATATGAAGATTTGTACGGCGGATTGTAAAAAAACAAGATACCGCTGAGCAATCATTGAAAAACTCAAATCTATCTGGCTCATACATTTCATTTCCAATCAGAAAAAATGTCTGAGAAGTAATAGCACATTTACTCAAATAAGTTTTCCATTTTTCAGGAAATGTACTAACAATAATTCTAAGTTCTGGAGAGCATTTATTCGGATCATCGCAGAACTCTAAACTGATTCCATACTCACGACGGAGAAATTCTTTCTCAATCGGATTTTGCATGTCTGTCAGAGCACAGTAATTGAAACTACCTGTCGTATTTGTGCATCACTCCAGTATTGATGATATCAAGAAGTCAAGCCTTCTTCTGTAACTGATCTCTAATCCAGAAGTAAGTAATTTTCAATCCCTCCTCAAGAGATAACTTGTAATCCCACCCCAATTTCGCGCGCACGAGAGAGTTATCTGAATTCCTTCCGCGGACTCCCTGAGGACCTGCAATATTCATTATTGCCAAATTCTTATTCTCAAACGACATTGCAATATGAGCGAGATCGTTGATACTTACTAATTCTTCACTTCCAATGTTTATCGGTCCTTGGAAGTTACTGACCATGAAATTCTGTATTGCGTCAAGGCATTCATCAATAAAAAGGAATGATCTAGTTTGATTTCCGTCACCCCAAATCTCGATATGAGCACCTTCTTGGGCATTTGCAACTTTACGGCAAATTGCTGCTGGTGCCTTTTCCTTCCCCCCATCCCAAGTTCCCTCAGGGCCAAATATGTTGTGAAATCTAGCGACCCTTACAGGTATTCCGAAGTTTCTAGAATAGGCGAAATAGAGTCTTTCGCTGAAGAGCTTTTCCCATCCGTAGTCACTGTCAGGGTTAGCTGGGTATGCATCCTCTTCTTTAAGGCCTCTATTTTCCGTATCTAGTTGCTTTTCTTCGGGGTATATGCAGGCGCTGCTGCTATAGAACACAGTTGGACTCTTACCAGAATCTAGGGTTAGGCCCTTGATTGCATCCAATACATTTAGATTGATTTGCGAAGAGTTATGCATTACGGTGGCATCGTTCTCTCCCGAGAAGATGTAGCCTGCACCGCCCATATCTGCAGCTAGCTGGTAAACCTCATCAAATACTTCACCATTAGATAGATCTAGAACAGATTTTGTGAAGTCAAAACTCCGCAAATCGCCCAGAACGAATTCATCGGGATTAGCGAAGTAAAGGTGTTCCTTTAAGTCTACGGATCTTACCCAATAGCCTTGAGACTTCAATCGTTTGACAAGGTGACCACCTATGAAACCACCGCCGCCAAGAACCAATGCCCTCTTTTGAGTCATAGATAAACTCTACCTCAAGATCTGCTAGATACTATGCGAACACCCTAACTCCTTACTATGAAATCCATGTATCTAAGCGAGGAGAGACGAATTACCCTCTGTTGGTTGCAGTTTCAATTTCTTGCGATTTACTTTTCAGCCAGCCCGTGGCTGGGGCCCACCAAGTTTCATTGATTCTGCCCGCAATTTGCTCTCTTATTTCGTTGATTTCTCTTTGAGTATTCAACTTGGTCTCTTGCAACGCTTTGCGTTGGTGAAACGCCTTTTTTATAGAGTCTACTTTCGCTAATTGCTTTTCCAAGTCGGACTTATCAATTTCTAGCTGATTTGTTATCTCCATAAGGTGCAACAAAATCAGCCTGCTCGTCTGCAATTGCTGCATTGCATTCATCAATTTCTCTCAAGACTTTCTCGTTTTCAGCAGTCTTTTTTGCTACTCGCTGAACTTCTCTATTCGCATCAACGCTTAGTGCTTAGATGTCAGAGGTGCATGCCAGACTCGCTCCAAGATGGAAATGGTAATGCCAATTCACGCTCAAAATAGGGCTGCAGAAAGAGTCCTGCAAAAATCTGAAAGTCTTGGGAAATCACTACGGCGGATTTACAGTCCGCTCCCATTGGCCACTCGGGCAACCCACCATTTAGTACCTGTGAGCGCAAGGGTAACAACTCGCCCTCGAGCTCACAAATTGCTAATTTCTACTTGATTGACGCCTCATAAATGCTCTGAATTGTTCCATTCAGCATTGCATCAAAATCAGTATCGCTTTGCTGAGCGCTTAATCCCTCTGCTAATGCCCTAGAGAAAGAGGCAATAACGCCAGTATTTTCGGCCAGCATCTTATTGGCCACATCTCTGGAATAGCCACCAGAGAGAGCAACCACACGAACTACGCGAGGATGATCTACTAGTTCAATATAGAGATTTGCCTTTGTTGGCAGGGAGAGTTTAAGCATGATGTTTTGATTACCACTTAAATTATTTGCTTGGTCTATTAAATGCCTCTTTAGGATCTCTTCAGCTTCTGCCTTCTCTGCACTCTTAATATTCACTTCAGGCTCAATTATTGGAACAAGGCCACCGGCGATGATTTCCTTACCAACTTCGAATTGCTGCTTAACAATTGCATCAATTCCTACAGGATTTGCCATATTAATTACTGAGCGCATTTTTGTACCAAAGACTGCATGCTTATTAGCTGCTGCAATTCTTGCACCAAGTTCTGGAATCGGCTTCATCAATTGAACGCTATTTGCTTCATCAGCAAGACCATTGTCTACCTTAAGGAAAGGTACGACGCGCTTCTTGGTCCAGAGATATTCAGCTGATCCAAGACCATCGATGGTGCGCTCCATTGTCATCTCAAACAGGATCGCACCGATAACCCGCTCGCCACTAAATACTGGAGACTTAATCAAGCGTGAGCGCATCTCATGTATTCGATCAAACATCTCTGCTTCATTTGAATATGCAGACTCGGTAACGCCATATAGCGCTAAGGTCTTTGGCGTGCTGCCACCTGATTGATCTAAAGCAGCAATAAAGCCTCTGCCAGATTTAACTTGCGCAAACATTTCATTATTCATCCATACTCCTCAAAGAGTTTTGGTTAGATTTTAAGATCCCTGGTTGCCCCGCATACAACGCCTAATCCGAGAAAGCCCTAATTCTAATAGGTCATTTAGGGCCCAAACAACCAATGATTTCTCGCTCAAAATCGCCTCGCGATACGGTAGTGCCATGGCTGATAGCAGTTTCGATATCGTCTCGAAAATTGATCGGATGGAGTTAGATAACGCTTTGAATCAGGCTGCCCGAGAAGTTGCTACCCGGTTTGATTTCAAGAACACCGGGGCGAAAATAGAGATGTCTGGTGAGAAGATCTTGGTTGAGGCTGAAACTGAAGAGAGGGCAAAGGCAGCGCTTGACGTATTAAAAGAGAAAATGATCAAGAGAACAGTTTCTCTGAAGCACCTAGATATTGCAGAGCCTTCCCAAAGTGGAAAGGTTCTTCGAATCTTCTGCACCTTGAAAGAGGGCATCTCCCAGGAAAATGCTAAGAAAATCACAAAGTTACTAAAGGATGATGGTCCCAAATCCATCAGAGCACAGATTCAAGGTGATGAACTTCGTGTTTCTAGTAGGAGTCGCGATGACTTACAGAGCGCTATTGCACTAATCAAGGGAGCCAAGCTGGACTTTGCTGTTCAGTTCACTAACTATCGATGACCAAATTTAGCAAAGGTCTGCTTTTCGGTGCCTCTGCCTACATCATCTGGGGATTGTTACCACTTTACTGGAAGTTAGTTGAAGATGCTGGAGCTTATGAAGTTCTGGCTCACCGTGGTATCTGGTCACTTCTTATTTGTTTTTCACTCCTTGCTTTAAGAAAGCAACTTAAGAGCGCCTATGAAATGGTTCGTTCGTCTCGCACGCTATCTCTTCTATTTCTGGCCTCAGGTCTATTGACTATTAATTGGGGTGTCTATATCTGGTCAGTAATGGTTGATCGAGTAGTTGAAGCAGCACTTGGTTATTACATAACACCGCTAATCAATGTCACCTTCGGAGTTCTTTTGCTTCGGGAAAAATTGAGACCTTCTCAATGGAGCGCTGTGGCACTGGCCTTAGTGGGGGTAGTCATTCTTACCATTGGATATGGCTCACTTCCTTGGATTGCGCTAGTTTTAGCGATTTCCTGGGGCAGCTATAGCTTGATCAAGAAGTCATTGAATCTTGGGGCCCTTGAAACCTTGTCTTTAGAGACACTCTTCGCTTTTCTACCCAACTTAGTTTTTCTACTAATTATCGAAAGTAATGGTAGCGCTGAATTCGGTTCAACTTGGGCCATGTCCATCCTTCTTTTTGGGGCAGGTGCTGCCACTGTTATTCCCCTACTGCTATTTAATGGAGCAACTACTAGATTGCCCCTGAGTACTGTTGGAATGTTGCAGTATATAACTCCAACAATCATGTTCTTTATCGGCATATATGTAAATAGTGAAGATATCTCAACAACTAAAGTCCTTGGTTTTATCTCAATCTGGTTAGCTCTAGCTGTATTAAGTCGCGATTTATATCGCTCAAGCCGTGCGCTCGATGACGGAATCGCAAAGGCTCTCTAGCGCGCTGCGAGCAGGTACCAGTGGAAGTGGAATAAGAAGCTCCTTGGCTTGACGTGATAGTCCATGAAGATAGTTTCTTGCATCCTTTAGCGCTTGGTGATTACGAAGCTTAGAGAGAACTTCAGATATTTCCTCATCAGGTATGGGGCTCAAAAGTGTTTGCTTAAGCTCTTGATCGTCCTCTCGCTTGGAATTGATTATCTGTAGAGTCACTAGCGTTGGAATGCCTTCTCTTAGATCAGTTCCTGGCGCCTTTCCTGACTGCACAACATCGCTGGTAATATCGATAACATCGTCTGCTAATTGGAATGCAATGCCAATCTTTTCCCCAAATTTTGTCAGCGTTTCAACCATTTCCCTATCGGCTCCTGAGAGCAGCGCACCAAGTCGTGCACTAGTTGCAACTAACGATCCAGTCTTGTCTGAGACAACTTGAAAGTAATGATTTAGTGCATCATCTCCAGTTTTTGCTCCTTGAGTCTCTTGAATCTGGCCGATAACCAGCCTTTCAAAGGTTCTTGCTTGCAGGCGCACTGCCTCTGGTCCTAAATCTGCCAATAAATCTGAGGCTTTCGAGAAGAGGTAGTCACCGGTGAGAATTGCAACGGTGTTGCTCCAGCGACTATTGGCGCTAGTGACCCCACGTCGTAATTTGGCTTCATCCATAACATCATCGTGATAGAGAGTCGCTACATGGGTCAATTCACAGACTGCTGCGGCTGCAATCACTTTACTACTTTGCCCCTTGCCAAAGTGGGAAGCAAGAAGAGTAATTAGAGGACGAAATCTTTTCCCTCCAGCTTCAACTAGATGGCGAGATGTTTCAATTAGTAGCGGGTAATCACCTTGGATATGGCTACTTAGTAGCTCTTCTACTTGATCGAGGCCAGCCAAAAGCTCCTTCTCAAGATTCTTATCAAGATTGGCAATCCCTAAGTTAGCCATGATTAGCGTGCGAAGGTAGAAAAGGTGGAAATGAAATCAAGTAATGGCGCCGGGAATAAACCTAGAGCCAGAGTAGTAATAGCCGCGATCCAGATTGTTAGATTGGTATAGAGCGAAGGAATTGCCACTGTAACAGTGTCTTGTTTTGAATCAGTGAAGAAAATCATCACAATTACTCTGACATAAAAGAAGGCGGCAATAGCACTCGATAGGACACCGGCTACAACCACTGCAATATTTCCGCTCTCATAGGCTGCGGTAAAGATTGTGAATTTCCCGATAAAACCTGCAGTTAGTGGAATTCCAGCGAATGAGAGAAGAAATACTGAAAAGATTAGCGCCATCGCGGGCGAGCGTTTAGAAAGTCCTATCCACCGGTTTAGATCTCCTACTTCACCCGATGAGTCTCTTACTAGAGTAACTAGAGCAAATGCGCCAATAGTGGTGATCCCATAGCTGGCTAGATAAAACAGTGAGGCCCTTAGGCCCTCTTGATTTAATGCGATGACTCCCGTGAGTAGAAATCCCGCGTGGGCTATTGAAGAATAGGCCAGCATTCGCTTGATATCTCTCTGGGCAATAGCAATTACCGAGCCAACGACCATTGTCAAGATTGCTACAGCAGTAAGTATTGGCTTCCAGCTGTACACTGCCCCGCCAAGTGAGACATAGAAAATTCGAAGTATCGCGCCAAAGGCCGCGACCTTGGTTGCTGCTGCCATGAAAGCAGTTATTGGAGTTGGAGCTCCTTGATAGACATCAGGAGTCCAGGCATGAAATGGGGCTGCGCCAACCTTAAAGAGTAAGCCAACGCTTAGTGAGACCATGCCGATAATTAGGAAAACATCATTTCCCGGGCCACCTGATACTGCGCTTCGAATTCCAGCAAGTGAGACATCGCCAGCAAATCCATAAAGAAATGCTGCTCCAAAGAGAAAGAAGGCCGATGAGTAAGCTCCCAGTAAAAAGTACTTGAGTGCCGCCTCTTGCGAAAGAAGTCTTCGTCTACGGGAGAGACCTGCCATCAAATAAAGAGGTAGTGAGAGAACTTCTAGAGCGACAAATAGCGTGATCAAGTCGTTAGCAGCTGGAAATATCATCATGCCGCCAATTGCGAAGAGCGTTAGTGGGTAGACCTCAGATTGAATTCTTCCAGATTCAAGAGCTCTTGCCTCTTCGCTAGAGCCTGGGACTGCAGAAGCTTGAGCAGCAAAGGCATCGATATCTGCAATCAGTAGGAAAGCAAATAGTGAGAGAATAAGAATCGTCCCCTGCATAAACAACACTGGCCCATCTATAACCACAGAATTAACAGCAGCAGTTGTAGTGGCGCTACCACGAAGGTTCCACACCTGAGAAAGACTCAATACAACCGCCCCAAGTGAGATTGCCAGCTGTATTGGAGCGCGAACCTTCGCTGACAGAAATGCCTCAACCATCACTCCAATTACCGCTGCTGCTAAGATAATGAGTATCGGTGCCAGGGCGCCATATTCCAAGGCTGGTGCTTGAATATTCATTATTTATCGCCCTTTACTAGCGGCTGTGGATCGCTATAACCCGCCTTGGTAATTGTTGATTTAGCGGCTGGATTGATAATTTCAAGAGCTGGCTTGGGATAAATGCCAAGGGCAATTATCAGGGAAATGACTGGAGCGATTGCCAAGATCTCACGTTTCTTAAGATCTGGCAGATTCTCATTTCCAGCAGTAGTAGGGCCGTGGAGTGCTTTCTGTACCGGAATCAAAATGTATAGAGCTGCCAAAATGATGCCAAAGGTCGCGATGATTGCCGCCACTGGATAGCGAGTATAAGTACCAACTAAAACTAAGGATTCACTAACAAAGCTTGATAATCCTGGCAGCGCAAGTGATGACAGACCTGCAATAAAGAAGGACCAGGCAAGAATTGGGGTCACTCTTTGCAAGCCCCCAAAGTCTGAAATTGTTGAAGAGCCGCGACGAGAAACCATCCAACCAGCAGTCAGGAAAAGCGCAGCAGTTGAGAAACCGTGGTTAAGCATGTAAAGCGTTGCCCCAGAGTTTGCTTGCGTTGTCATTGCAAAGATACCTAAGGTTATGAACCCAAAGTGCGAGATAGATGTGAAGGCAATTAGTGACTTAATATCCTCTTGGCCAATTGCTAGGAAGGCTCCATAGATAATGGAAATTACAGCCAAGGTGATAATCAATGGAGTAAAGGTTCTTGATGCCTCTGGAAATAGCTCAACGCAGTAGCGGATCATTCCAAAGGTTCCAACTTTATCTAGTACGCCTAGTAGCAGAACTGAAGTTCCAGGCGTTGCCGACTTTGCCGCATCTGGCAGCCATGTATGAAGTGGCCAGAGTGGAGCTTTGATAGCAAAGGCGATAAAGAAGCCTAGGAATAGGAAGTTCTGAGTTGTCGTATCTATCTCTAGAGCAGAGAGTGTGGTGATATCAAAAGTTCTTCCTATTTGATTCCCTGAAATCACAAATATGCCAATAATGGAGGCAAGCATCAAAAGGCCACCGAAAAGGCTATATAACAAGAACTTTACCGCCGCAGCCTGCCTTGCCCCGCTGCCATATCCACCAATTAGGAAGTAGACCGGAACTAGCATCGCTTCAAAGAAGACATAGAAGAGGAAAAGATCTGTTGCTGCAAAGACGCCAATCATCATTGTTTCAAGGATAAGAATCAGAATGTAGAAGGTCTTAACGCTAAAGCGTCCACCCTCTGATTCATTCCACCCAGCCAAAATCACTATCGGAACTAATAGCACTGAGAGCAGAATAAGAATCAGAGATATTCCATCTATTCCAAGTTGATAACTGATTCCAAGGGATGGAATCCACGAATATTTCTCAACATACTGAAAACCTGTCACATCTCGTTCAAAGCCAACTGTCATCGTGATTCCAAGGGTGGCAACCAGAAGGGAAACCAAAAGAGCGCACTGTTTCACTAACTTCGCATTTGTGGCAGGAAGTAAGACAACTAGACCCGCACCGATTAATGGAAGTACTCCCATGCTGGTCAAAAGGTTCATATAGTCACCACTAAAGCTGCAAGGAGAGCAACGAGTGCTCCAATGAGGATTAGAAGAGCGTAATTTCTTACATATCCAGTTTGCAGTTTGCGCATCCCTCGAGCACTACCTAATACACTTGAACCAACTGCTCTGACTGCTCCATCAATCACACTTTCATCAGTCTTGACTAGTACTTGGGTTAGTTTCTGGCCAGGGCGCATAAAGAGAAACTCATTGGCATCGTCTTGAAGAAGATCTCTGCGTGTGACACGAGTGAAGATACTTACATCACTTGGTGCACTCTCTGATAACTCTCCGCGGTATTTGATAAACGCGACAGCAACTCCGATTATTACGGCAACCACTGCAAGGGTTGTGACAACAATTGCCGGCAGGAACTCCGCATGTTCATGATGATCCCTATCAACTACAGGAGCAAGCCATTTCACGATGGCTTTGCCGCTATAAAGCAGATATCCAGATGCCGCTGAACCGAGGGCTAAGACTGCCATCGGGGCCCACATCAAAAATGGTGATTCGTGTGGCTCAGCTCCTGATACCCAACGCTTGTTGCCGAAGAAAGTCATCAACATTAAGCGAGTCATATAGAAGGCGGTGATTACTGCCCCCAGTAGAGCCGCCGATCCAAAGAGAACTCCTTGGAGGCCGCCGGTATTAAATGCTGTTTCAATGATCTTATCTTTTGAGTAAAACCCAGCAAATGGTGGAACCCCTATGATTGCTAAGTACCCAAGGCCAAAGGTAATCGACGTAATTGGCATGAATCTAGCTAGCCCGCCGTAGCGACGCATATTTACTTCGTCATTCATGCCATGCATCACTGATCCTGCACCTAAGAATAATCCGGCTTTGAAGAAACCATGGGTTAGTAAGTGCATGATTGCAAAGGCATAGCCAGCTGGGCCAAAGCCAGAGGCCATGATCATGTATCCAATTTGTGACATAGTTGAGGCAGCCAGTGCTTTCTTTATGTCATCTTTTGCCATACCAATAACTGCACCAAAGAGTAAGGTGATGATTCCAACCATGACTACTGCTAACTGCGCAGTTGGTGCGTTGTCAAATATGAAATTAGAGCGAGTGATTAGATAAACCCCGGCAGTCACCATCGTTGCCGCATGGATCAAGGCAGAGACTGGAGTAGGACCAGCCATCGCATCTCCAAGCCAAGCTTGAAGTGGGAACTGTGCCGATTTACCAGCAGCTGCTAGAAGAAGCATTAGACCCATAGCGGTAAGTGCAGTCTGACTTGCTCCATCAACTTTTTCTTCAATTCCAACAAATGAAACTGCACCAAAGTTTGCAAAGGCAATCATTACAGCAACCGATAAGCCAAAGTCACCCGCACGGTTTGCTACAAATGCTTTCTTGGCCGCTGTCGCATACTCTGGTTGCTGATTCCAGAAGCCGATAAGAAGGTATGAGGCAAGGCCCACGCCCTCCCAGCCCACATAGAGATTTAGGTAGGAATCCCCAAGGACTAACAAGAGCATCGCTGCGATGAAGAAGTTCAAATATGCGAAAAAACGCCTTCTATCGCGGTCATGTGACATATAGGCAATCGAGTAGATATGAATAAGTGTTCCAACTCCAGTAATAAGAAGTACAAAAGCAATAGATAGCTGGTCAAGAACCAGGCCAGCATCAACATTAAATGTTCCAACCGAGATCCATGTAAAGAGCTTCTGGGTTACTGCTCTTGAGGCCTCTGGGCGATCTATCATTGCGAAAAATTCCATTGCACCAATCACAAAGGTGCTTGCTGAAATAAGAGTTGCAAAGACATGCCCCCACCTATCGGCCCTGCGCCCAAGTAGCATCAGAAGTGCCGAGCTAAATAGTGGCAGGGCGACTAGATAGATTAAGTTTTCAGAGGTCATTTATCGACTCAACAGACTGGCATCATCAACTGATGCAGAGCGACGAGAACGGAAGATAGTCACAATAATCGCTAGTCCCACGACGACTTCACATGCTGCAACAACCATAGTGAAGAAGGCCATTACCTGACCTTCTAGATTTCCATTGATCTTGGCAAAGGTAACAAAAGCAAGATTTGCGGCATTTAGCATAAGCTCGATGCACATGAAAACAACAATTGCATTCTTTCGAACTACTACTCCAACAGCTCCTATCGAGAAAAGGATTGCGGAGAGATAGAGGTAGTTGGTTGGATTCATTATTTGTTGCCCTGATCATCAATCTTTGGCAAGCCCTCTAGTTCATAGCTCTTTGACTCTGCGACATCTCCTCTGCGATGGAGCACTTCTGCGATTGATAGATCAGATGGTTTTCCATCTGGCAGGAGCGCAGGGAGATCTAGCGCATTGTGTCTGGCATACACTCCAGAACCCGGAAGGCCTGCAGCCGTAGCAATCGACTTTCCACGAAAGCGCGCAATTGAGCGAGCTCTCTGAGAAGTTCTGGCAACTTCACTTTTTTCTGAGTGAGCAAGAACCATAGCGCCAAGGGCTGCGGTGATTAGAAGCGCTGAAATGACCTCAAAAGCCCATACATAATCGCTAAATAGGTATTGGGCCAAACCTTGAACATTTCCCTCACGATTTGCCTCCTCCAAGCCAACGCTCGGCCTTCCCAGTTCGGCTCGAGCGATAAAGGCAATTAGGGTTAATGAAAAGGCTAGAACAGTAAAGATTGCAACAGAGCGTAGTCCTCTAATCTTTTCAACTAATGAATCTGAAGAATCAACGCCTACCAACATCAAAATAAACAAGAAGAGCATCATTACTGCTCCGGTATAGACCACAATTTGAACGATTCCTAAGAATGGAGCTTCTAGGGCAATATAGAAGATAGCTAGAGTAATCATTACCCAAGCAAGAAGAATTGCAGAGTGAACAGCTTTTTTCATATATAGCATGGCCACTGCTGCCAAAACGGCAAGAGGTGCTAATACCCAGAATAGAGCCGCTTCACCAGTCACCTACTTTGGCCACCTCCTGTCGTATCTTGTGATGGGTGTGATTCTCTAATCTCATTGCGGTAATAATTGTGATGATCAGACTCTGGATACATCGGATGTGGTGGCATCAACATTCCAGCACGAAGGGGAGCGAGTAAATCCCCTTTCTCCCAGATTAATTTCTCACGAGTGTCATCGGCAATTTCGTATTCATTTGTCATGGTGAGTGCTCTTGTTGGACAGGCTTCAATACAAAGACCACAGAATATGCAGCGTAAGTAATTAATCTGATAAACCTTGGCATATCGCTCGCCAGGGGAGATTTGATTACCTTCGCTATTATTTTCACCTTCAACATAGATAGCATCTGCAGGACATGCCCAAGCACAAAGCTCACACCCAATACATTTTTCAAGTCCATCTTCATATCGGTTTAGTTGATGGCGACCATGAAAGCCTGGAGCAACTTCAGGCTTGACTTCAGGATATTCAATGGTGTTGGGCTTCTTAAACATAGTACTGAAGGTGACCCAGAAACCTTTTAGTTGGGTGAAAAAGCCTGCAGGCTCGGTTCCAGTAACTGGAAGAGATTGCTCGGCTGCCTTTTGGATGGCCCCTGAAGGTCTTGGCTCTAAATGAAAATTGCTCATTTAATTGCCCTCCTTTTCTCTTAGAGCCAGAGATGTTGGAAGGGCTGGAACCGGAAATGATGGCTCAGGCATTGGGCCCACCTGATTGGCCAATTCTTCAACCTTTATCTTTGAGCGATCATAGACTGAAATAGCACCAAGAACTGCTAAGACCACCGCACCAGTAAACCCTGCGATGACAAATCGTGAAGCGCTTTGCTGTGTTAGAAGGCGAAGTGTGGCAACGACCAAAATCCAAGCAACATTTACTGGAATCAAAACTTTCCAACCAAGCTTCATGAATTGGTCATAGCGCAATCTTGGAAGGGTTCCTCGCAGCCAGACAAAGAAGAAGAAAAATGCCAAGACTTTAAGGAAGAACCAGATGAAGCTAAACCATCCACCTAGCCAGGCTGATGTAAATCCAAGGCCAGGAGGGGCACTTGGCCCCCCTAAGAATAGCGTGGTGGCAAGGGATGAAACAGCAATGATGTTTACATATTCAGCTAGGAAGAAGAGTGCAAACTTAAGTGATGAGTACTCTGTATGGAATCCTCCAACCAATTCGCCTTCAGCTTCTGCTAAATCAAATGGAGCGCGGTTTGTCTCACCCACCATTGAAATCACATAGATGGCAAAGGAAGGAAAGAGCACAACGATGTTCCACCATGTTGATTGCGCAGCGATGATGTCACCAGTTGACATTGATCCGGCATAGATAAAGACACCAACAAATGAAAGTCCCATGGCGATTTCATAGGAGATTACTTGAGCGCTCGAGCGCAGTCCGCCAAGGAGTGGATATGTCGAACCTGACGACCAGCCGGCAAGCACGATTCCGTAAACACCTATAGATGCCGTTGCAAGGACATATAAGACCCCAACTGGCAGATCGGTTAATTGCATAATGGTCTGTTCACCAAAGAAATTAACTTCGCCGGTGAGGGGAATGACTGCAAAGGCCATGAAGCAGGTCGTGGCGCTGATTATCGGGGCTAGAACAAATACGGCGCGGTCTGCTGCAGCTGGGATTATGTCTTCTTTCAATGCAAGTTTTACCCCATCTGCTAAGGCTTGGATTAAACCAAATGGGCCTACGCGATTTGGCCCCATACGCATCTGCATGCGAGCCACTATGCGCCTCTCGCCCCAAATCGAAAGAAGTGTTAGTAGAACGCAGAGAACAAATATCAATACGCCCTTAGCAACTATTATCCAGGTCGGATCATCAAGGATTATTGAAGCATTACTCATGCCTTCACCACCGATACCTCACCAGAGGTAATCCCAAGGCTTTCAATTACTTTGCTATTTGCGCTATTGCGGGGCACCCATACAGAGCCGTCCTCAATCTGATCAATCTGGCAGGGCAGCGTTATTTGACCACGCGATGTTGAAATTCTAATCAACTCACCATCGTTGACATCCAGAGCATCTGCACGATTCTTCGAAATCATGGCAACAGATGGATGAGCAGTTCCTGCCAAATTATTCTCTCCATCTTGAAGAGATCCGGCATCAAGAAGCAACCTCCACGAGCAGAGATTTGCTTTGTCACTTGCAATACTGGGTGATATGCCGCTTACTGGAGTAAAGCTCTCGCGATGGTGCCAAGTTCCAAGTGAATTGAATTCATCCCTAGCGGAGCTAACGGTTGGCAGATTAATGCTTGAGTCCATCTCATCTGCCAGCATTGAAAGGATTCTTACATCACTTCTGCTTAGCGAATCGGGCACTGCCGCTTCAAAGAACCTGCCCCTTGACTCCCAATTGATAAATGTTCCACTCTTTTCGACAACAGCTGCTACCGGAAACACCACATTTGCAATCTGCGTTACAGCGCTATGGCGAATCTCAAGTGAAACAACAAAAGCCTTTTCCATGATTGTTTGGTAATCAGGTGAGATATCAAGTGGGTCTACACCGCCTACCAGAAGAGCTCGGATAGAGCCTCTTTCTACCTCTTTAAGAATTTCATCGCTATCAAGGCCAGGATTACTAGGAAGGCCTGAAACTCCCCAGGCAGCTTGGAGATCTACTCTGGCAACGCTATCACTTACCGGTCTTGCTCCGGGAAGAAGATTGGGAATCGCTCCAGCCTCAAGGGCTCCTCGCTCTCCTGCTCTTCTTGGAATCCAAGCAAGTTTTGCCCCACTACTTGTAGCGAGAGTGACCGCCGCTGAAATTGCTCCAGTGCTCTCAGACAAGCGCTCGCCAATGAGGATTACTGATTTGTTGGAAAGATTTGAGATCTTAGATATCGCTGATGCTTCACTGCCTGCTTGAGTTGCGATTAGCTCTGCCTTCAATTTCTTATTGCCTCTAGATGCAAAGGGAGCAACTGCGGTTATCTTCAATTCGCGCTTTCTAACTTGCTTATAAAGGCGAAGAAAAACAATTGGCGATTCTTCCTCGGCTTCAAATCCTAGAAGCACAATCTGATCTGCTTTATCAAGATCTCTGTAATTTATCTGAGTTCCTACAACATGTGAGGCTAGGAAGTTTCTCTCCTCCTTCGACGTTACTCGCGAGCGGAAATCAATATCATTAGTCTTTAGCGCTACACGAGCAAACTTGGAGTATCCATAGGCATCTTCAAGAGTTACTCTTCCTCCAACCAAGACCGCCGAGCGATTTTCTTTCAATCCTTTGGCAGCCAGTGCTAGAGCCTCTGGCCATGAAGCCTCTCTTAATCGCCCACCCTCGTCTCTAATGAGTGGAGTAGTAATGCGATCGTTAGCGTTTACATACTTAAATGCCCAACGACCCTTATCGCAGTTCCACTCCTCATTTACTGATGCATCATCTCCTGCCAGGCGACGTAGAGTTTTCCCACGACGAACATCGGTGCGCATATCGCATCCTGATGCGCAATGCTCACAAGCAGAGGGAGTTGAAATCAAATCAAAGGGGCGAGCGCGGAAGCGATATGAGGCCCCGGTGAGGGCTCCAACTGGGCAGATCTGCACGGTATTTCCTGAAAAATATGATTCGAATGGCTCTTTTTCATAGATACCAACCTGCTGGAGTGCGCCGCGCTCATTGAGGGTAATAAATGGGTCTCCCGCGATTTCTTCAGAGAATCTAGTACAGCGAGCACAGAGAATGCAGCGCTCGCGATCAAGAAGTACCTGCGAGGAGATACTTATTGGCTTTTCAAATGTGCGCTTTGTTCCTTCAAATCTAGATTCTTCGCCTCCATTGCTCATAGCTTGGTTCTGCAGAGGACACTCGCCACCCTTATCGCAGACTGCGCAATCAAGTGGATGATTAATTAGCAACAATTCCATGACACCTTGCTGCGCCTTATCAGCAACGGCTGAGGTGAGCTGAGTATTAACAATCATCCCTGGTTCAACCGGAATAGTGCAGGAGGCTTGTGGCTTTGGGAACTTTCTTCCGTTTACTTCAATCTCAACTAAGCATTGGCGACATGCTCCTACTGGATCTAGTAATGGATGATCACAGAAACGCGGGATCTGAATTCCTAGTTTTTCAGCAGCTCTAATTACCAACGTTCCCTTTGGCACGCTAACTTCAAAACCATCAATTGTTAGTGTAATCATCTCAACAGTGGTGTCGATAGCCAGTTCTTGAGTGCTCATACCCTAACCCCAACTGATCTAAGAAGCGAAGAAGCGGCAGGATTAAAAGGTGATCCGCCAATCTTCAAGTGCTCTAGATACTCTTGGCGGAAGTATTGAATAGAGGAAATGATTGGACTAGCTGCTCCATCTGCTAGCGCACAGAATGAGCGACCAGCAATGTTGTCGCAGAGATCAAGTAATTTATCAAGATCTGCTTGCTCGCCTTTGCCTGCATCAAGATCTTTAAGGATTTGAACCAACCACCAGGTGCCCTCGCGGCATGGGGTGCATTTTCCGCATGATTCATGCTCATAGAACTCAGTCCAACGAAGTACCGCTCTAACCACACTTGTGGTCTCATCAAATATCTGTAGCGCCTTTGTCCCAAGCATTGATCCAGCAGCTGCAACGCCTTCATAGTCGAGTGGAATATCTAGATGTTCATCGGTAAATATCGGTGTTGATGAACCACCCGGTGTCCAGAATTTCAATTTATTTCCATCGCGCATTCCTCCAGCCATGTCAATTAACTCGCGGAGGGTTATGCCGAGTGGAGCCTCAAATTGTCCAGGATTTTTCACATGCCCTGAGAGCGAGTAGAGAGTAAAGCCCTTGCTCTTTTCCGTTCCAAGAGATGCAAACCATTGCGCACCATTATTGATAATTGCCGGGACTGAAGCTACAGATTCAACGTTATTAACGACAGTTGGTCGGGCATAAAGGCCTGCAATTGCTGGATACGGTGGGCGAAGCCTTGGTTGACCTCTAAATCCTTCGAGTGAGTCGAGTAGAGCTGTCTCCTCACCACAGATATAAGCGCCAGCGCCAACATGAAGCACAAGATCTAAATCAAAACCCTTGCCCAATATATTTTTACCTAATAGACCTGCTTTATAGGCATCTTCGATGGCTTGTTGCACCCTGCGAATTACATGGGCGACTTCACCGCGAATATATATGAATGCATGCTTTGCTCTAATGGCATAGGAGCCGATAATTGTTCCTTCGATTAGTACATGAGGATTGGCAAGCATTAAGGGGGTATCTTTACAAGTACCAGGCTCTGATTCATCGGCATTAACAACAAAGTAATGCTCTTTATTATCGCCTTGTGGGATAAAGCCCCACTTCATACCGGTGGGAAAGCCTGCGCCACCGCGGCCCCTAAGCCCGGAATCTTCAACAGTTTGAATTACTTCATCAGGACTCATGTCTAAAGCTCTTTCGATGGCTTTATAGCCGCCACCGCGACGATATCCCTCTAAAGTAAATGAATCCTTCTGATCATAATATTGGGTTAGCACTGGGGTTAATTTCTTATTTCCACTCTGGGCAATCTTTAGACCAAGAAGCGTTGGCTCGCCAGCTTGAACGCCCTGATTCGCCAGCCCATCATTAATCCCTGCAAGAAGAGCTGAGTTCTCTTTCCAAGTCGGCAATCTATCTGGCCCGCGAGTTGGCGCTGGGGGAGTTCCTTGGCGCATGGAGTCGACTAGATCTTTAGCTGATTCAACGCTCTGATTATCGTAGAACTCCCAGTTAGCCATGATCACCGGTGCGTAATCACAGGCAGCATTGCATTCAATATGCTCTATTGAAACTCTTCCATCATCTGTGACCCCATTATTCTCAACACCAAGATGTTCCTTGAGGGACTCAAATATTTCATCTCCGCCCATAATCGCACATAAGGTGTTAGTGCAAACTCCAACATGATATTCACCAACAGGCCCACGTTTATATTGCGTATAGAAGGTTGCTACAGCGCTAACTTCTGCGCTCTCTAGATTGAGTTTCTTGGCGATGACTTCAATGCTCTCAGAAGTTACATAACCATCTTTTGATTGCGCAAAGTGAAGAAGTGGCATGATGGCAGAGCGAGAACGTGGGTATCGATTTATTATCGAATCCATTACTAAATTATCGGAATCTGTTAAAGGCATTAGCGGTCCACATCTCCCATCACCGGGTCAATGGAGGCAACGGCTGCAACGACATCAGCAATTAGAGATCCTTCACACATTGCCGAAGTTGATTGGAGATTGCTAAATGATGGGGCACGGAAATGGACTCGATATGGACGAGTGCCACCATCAGAGACCAAGTGGGCTCCAAGCTCACCTCTAGGTGATTCAACTGGGCTATAGACCTGTCCTGCTGGAACTCTAAATCCTTCAGTGACGATCTTGAAGTGATGAATTAACGCTTCCATGGAAGTCCCCATGATTTGGCGGATGTGATCTAGGGAATTTCCCAGTCCATCTCCGCCGAGTGATAGTTGAGCAGGCCATGCAATTTTCTTGTCAGCCACCATTACGGGAGCTCCTTCAAGTTTTTCTAACTTGTCGCAGCACTGCTCGATGATTCTCAAGGATTGCTCTAGCTCTTGCATACGAATCAAGAAGCGACCATAGACATCACAGGTATCTGAAGTGATGACATCGAAGTCATAGTTTTCGTATCCACAATAAGGTTGAGTCTTTCTCAAATCCCAAGGCATACCTGTTGAGCGAAGCACTGGGCCAGTGACACCAAGAGTGATACATCCTGCAAGATCTAGATAGCCAATGCCTTTGGTTCTCTTGATCCAGATCGAATTACCAATCAATAGCTTGGCGTTATCTCTAAAGCTCTTCCTTAAATCCTTTATCAACTCTCTGATGCCAGCAACTGTTCCTTCAGGTAAATCTTGGGCAACCCCTCCTGGGCGGATATAGGCCATATTCATTCTTAGCCCTGAAACTTTTTCAAATACATCTAAGACTTTTTCACGCTCGCGGAAGGCAAAGAACATTGGAGTAATTGCTCCAAGCTCTAACGCTCCAGTTCCTAGCGCAACCATGTGAGATGAGATGCGATTAAGTTCCATCATCAATACTCGGATAACTGATGCCCGCTCTGGAACATCGCTAGTAATGCCCAATAGTTTTTCTACTCCCAGGCAATATGCACTTTCATTAAATAGTGGGCTCAAATAATCCATTCGGGTAACGAAAGTAACCCCTTGAGTCCAAGTGCGAAACTCAGTGTTTTTTTCTATTCCTGTGTGAAGATACCCAATACCGCACCTAAGTTCGATGATCGTTTCACCTTCAAGCTCAAGCATTAGACGTAGCACTCCATGAGTTGAGGGGTGCTGTGGACCCATATTTACAACGACGCGCTCTTCTTTTGCGCTCCCAATTTCACTTGCTACTTGATCCCAGTCTCCGCCGGTTACTGAATAGATCGTTCCCTCGGTTGTCTCTCTAGATGATGCAAAAGTACTCATTGATAAGACCTCCTGCTATCAGGAGATGGAATTGTGGCTCCCACATATTCGACCGAAATGCCGCCAAGTGGATAATCCTTACGCTGTGGATATCCTGGCCAGTCATCTGGCATCAAGATTCGAGTGAGGGCAGGATGTCCATCAAAAATAATTCCAAACATGTCATAGGCCTCGCGCTCATGCCAATTAGTTCCGGCCCAAACTTCAACCAGAGATGGGAGATGAGGGTCTGAATCAGGTGCGCTAACTTCTAACCTAATTCTGCGGTTATGGGTCATCGATAAGAGTTCATAGACAGCATGGAGCTCGCGATCGCTGTCTTGTGGGTAATGCACTCCCGATAAGCCAAGGCAGACTTCAAAACGAAGAGCTTCGCTATCTCTCAAGGTCTTAGCAACATCAAAAAGGCGCTGTCTCTTTATATGCAGGGTTAATTCACCACGGTCTACAACAACTTTTTCAATAGCATCGCTAAATTCTGGAAATGCGCGCTCTAATTCATCTGCTACTTCATCAAAATAGGAGCCATAGGGCCTCTGTGCTGAAGTTGGTGAGAAATTTGAGCGAACTAGCCCACCATAACCTGAGGTATCTCCACTTCCTTGGATGCCGAATGAACCTTTCTGCTCGCTCATCAATCAGTCCTGCTTTCCAAAGACGGGGACCTGGTGAATTGGGGTGGCAGCAATTGCTGAAGCTTCAACTTCCTTAACTATCTTTTTCCGGTTGACACCGAGTTTTTCATTACCAATCTGCTCATGCAGCTTCAAAATTGCATCCATCAGCATCTCAGGCCTTGGTGGGCAGCCTGGCAGGTAAATATCAACAGGAATTATGTGATCAACGCCTTGGACGATTGCATAATTATTGAACATGCCACCAGATGAGGCGCAAGCTCCCATCGATAGAACCCACTTGGGAGCGAGCATCTGGTCAT
>VGBW01000015.1 GCA_016870365.1 Actinomycetota bacterium
GTTCTAGACCACTTGTCGAAGCCAGGTATCAAGATAGGGAATTTGAGGATTTGGAAAGAAGATATTCGAAAGCTCTCAGGCTTTGAAAATGTTGCTTGCAAGGTCTCGGGATCGATAACTGAGGCTAAGTGGCATGAGTGGAAGCTAGCTGACTTTGAGCCCTACTTTGAGGTCGCTTTGGAGTGCTTTGGAAGAGATCGATTAATGTACGGATCAGATTGGCCAGTCTGTAATCTCTCTGGGAACTACAGACAGGTTTATGAATTAGCAGAAGGTCTAACTAGCAACTTAAGTCAAACCGAGCTAGAGCTTTTCTGGGGCAAGAATGCAGCTCGAATCTACGGCTTGAGGCTAACTAGACCCTAACTACTCTAGATCTGATTTCGCCAATTCCCTCAATGCTTGAGGAAACTAACTCTCCACCTTTTAGGTATTTGGTGGGCTTGAATCCCATCCCAACCCCCTGAGGTGTTCCAGTATTTATTACATCTCCGGGATGCAGCTCCATGAACTGACTCAAGTACCACACAATGTGATTGACTCCGAAAATCAGATCATTAGTTCGAGAGTCTTGACGGACTTCGCCGTCAACCGAGCAGTGAATTCGCAGATTTCCAGGATCGATTTCATCTTTAGTTACGACTACGGGACCTATTGGATTGAAGCTTGGGAAAGACTTCCCTTTCATCCACTGACCGGATCGATTCAATTGCCAATCGCGCTCACTGACATCTTGACTGATGGAATACCCAAGAATGTAATCATTTGCCTGGTCTGGAGAATCCAGGTAAAGCGCGCGCTTTCCGATAATCACCGCAAGTTCCACCTCGTAATCTGTAGAAGTTGAGTACGGTGGGATATGAATCGGATCATTAGGGCCAATCAAGCAGTCAGGAGCTTTCATGAAAACGACCGGCTCTGGTGGTGGGGTAAGTCCGGACTCGTCTGCATGCTTGGCGTAATTGAGACCAATACATATCAACTTAGTTGGGCGGGCTATGGGAGAAGAGATTCTCAATCTCGAGCCTGCACTAGCTTCGCCATCAGTGCTCGACTTTGGAATAGGGAAAGTGGGAAGTGCGCCTAAGTCGGCTTGGCGAACTCGCTCTAGGCCGCCGCCTTCCAAGTTCTTCCGGTCCCAGTCAGAGATTAGATGATCAACCAATACAGCATTCTTGTTATCGATTAGGACTGCAGGTCTCTCCGATCCAATTTCACCAAGTCGTGCCAAGCGCATGGCGGAAGTCTAACCTGGAATCTCTAGACTGAATTTGTGAAAATCCTCATCGCGCCTAACTCTCTCAAGGGCAGTCCGAATTCAATTGAATTTACCAAGGCAATCTCAAAGGCTTTGAAGAATTTGAATAGTGATTTGAGTTGCTTGGAATGCCCAATTGCCGATGGGGAAGATGGACTCTCGATGTAGCTGAATGTTTTGGATATGAGATCGAATCAGCGGGAAAGGCCCAACGAGGGTCTTCGACTTAGCCAATCACCATGAGGTGCCAACCATCCTCCTGCCGGGAAGCTTTGGCATTGGAGCTAAGGAACTTAGCGAACTTGGTTTTTGGCAAGATTCGCTCTAATTGATTACATTCTGCAGGAGGAGGCGATTGCAATCCTGAATCAGCGCTAGCCTTGATGGCCCCCGAAATATCAAGAGTATTTGGTGATTTATCAAATGAATTTAGGTAGGCTTAAGCGTGGCTGAATCCAAGAGTTTTCAAGATCAAGTAATCGTCGTTGCTGGCGCTGCGAGTGGTATCGGGATGGAAACCGCAAGACTTATCTCATCTTTGGGCGGAAGTGTTATCGGGATAGATAGATCGGAATCTGGTCTGGGGAACCTCCAAGATCAAGTGAGTAGTCCGAATCTCAATACCCGTATCGTCGATATCGCTGATGAGGCGAAATTGAAAACAGTGATCACCGAAATTGCCTCTCGATTTGGAGGTATTCATGGATTAGTAAATACGGCTGGAATAGTCGGTCCCACCAACATCATGGCCGAACAACTATCCACGGCCCAAATCGAGGAGACGCTTCGAATCAATCTCTATGGCGCCATTTGGATGACCCAAGCGGTATTGCCCATTATGAAGCGCGCAAAATACGGTCGAATCGTCCATGTCTCCTCAATTGCGGGAAAAGAAGGCAATCCAGGAATGACCCCTTATAACGTGTCGAAGGCTGCCCTAATCGGTTTCGTCAAAGGAGTTGCGAAAGAGGCCGCAACTGAAGGTGTGACGATAAACGCTGTTGCGCCAGCCGTAATCCAGACTCCGATGAATGCCGACACTGGTGATGAGACATTGAAATACATGGTTTCTAGGATTCCAATGGGAAGGTTAGGTCAGGCGACCGAGGTTGCCCAGTTGCTTGCATTCATAGTCTCAAGAGAGTGTTCTTTCACAACAGGATTCACTTTTGATGCTTCCGGAGGAAGAGCAACATATTAAGGAGCGTTTGAAACAGGAGGCAACTGAAATGAAACAATCAACTCATACTCTTGGCGTGCATGCACTTGTTTGGGTCGGTGGTTGGTCGAAGGCTGAGTGTCGCGAGGCTATAACCAAGACGGTTCAGGCTGGGTTCCAAATGATCGAGATACCGGCTCTCGATCCATCATCAATAGATACAGCGGATACAGGAAAAGTTCTGGCTGAAAACGGGCTCAAGGCAGCTTGCTCTCTTGGCATTTGATGCTGATATCAATAATGAAGATCTGGCCATTGTGAAACGTGGCGAGGAGCGCCTCTTCAGCGCTTTAGGTGTTGTCGAAGCGATTGGGGGCGATTATCTAGGTGGTGTCATTTTTAGCGCACTGGGCAAATACCAAGCACCTATAACTCCAAAAGCGAGGGCAAATGCGATTGGCTCCCTTCAGCGATTGGCCAACTCCGCCCTTGATAGAGGAATAACTCTTGGCTTGGAGCCTGTAAATAGATACGAGTCGAATTTCATCAACACGATAGATCAAGCCCTTGAAGTCATAGAGGAAATCGGTGCTTCTAACGTAAAAGTTCACGCTGACGTTTACCACATGAACATCGAAGAAGAGGATATGAGAACTCCTGTTCTAAGGGCTGGAGAAAAATTGGGATATGTGCATATAGGCGCCTCTCACCGCGGCTCACTCGGAACTGGCAACATCGACTTCGATATGTTCTTTGCTGCTTTGAAAGAGATTAATTACAAGGGTGCAATAACCTTCGAATCTTTCTCCTCCACTGTGGTAAGTAAGGATCTCTCGAATACCCTAGCTATCTGGAGAAATCTTTGGACTGACAATATGAAGATGGCCATTAGCTCTCGAGAGTTTATTGAGAGGAGGTTAGCTGCTGCTTTCAGGTGAGCAGCCATTTAAGAGGCATCGGTCTTGGGAAATACCACTTCATCCAAAATGAGTAGTATCGCAGCAGCTATTGGAACAGCAAGAACTCCACCAACAAGGCCTAGGAGTGATGTGCCAAGAAGAACTGCAACGATTGTTACCAAACCTGGAATAGCCAGGGATCGCTTCATGATCCTTGGTGTGATTATGAAATTCTCAATCTGGACATATGCGGTATAGAGAATTAGAGCAAGCAGGGCCTTGCTTGGTGATTGGGTAAGGGCCACTAAGATCACGATGCTTGCTCCAAGGAAGTGACCAATTAGTGGAATGAGAGCCACAAATAGAATCACCATGGCCAACGCCGCTGCGTAGGGAAGGTTAAGTCCTAGGGCAAGAGCGAAGACAAATACTGCGGCCAGGGCAGCGATTAGTACCTGGCTTCCTACAAAGCTTCCAACGCGCGAGATGATGGCATCGCCAAAGCTTGAGACCCGCTGCCTTCTTGATGCTGGAGCTAGGCGATAAAGGATTTTGGTCACTGACGGGAGTGAGGCTAGGAAGTGGAGGGTAAGCACCAAGACGGTAAGTACAGAAAATGCCCCTGATAAAACGGTACGTCCTACGCCAAGGACTCCACCGAATGCTCCCGTCAGTATCTTTCCATCAGAGATCCACTCCTCTAATTTCTTCTCTAGTGAATCAATAAAGCCATAATCATTATTTAGTTGATTTAAGGTGGCATTACTTCGCAAAGAATCTAGAAGCTGTGGAGCACTCTCTAGCAAGTCATTTGCTTGTGAGGCGACCGGTGGAATGACTATTAGTGCAAAGAGGGCAATTATTGCAATGGCTAGAAAGACCACTACTGAGACTGCTGCTAATCTACTCAACCTTCTTGCTTGGAGAGTTTCGACCGTGGGATTAAGTCCCATTGCAAGGAAGAGGGCGATAATTATTAGGACAAATACTTGGCTCGCTGATTGGAGGGCGCGAAGTAGGGTGATGGCAACCAAGGCTCCTGAGGCTGCCAGAAACCCAAAGTAGAAAGGGCGTTGGGTGTTAAGTGGGGCACCTTTTTTTCCAAAATCTTGAATTTCATGATGTTTAGATGGCTTTATTCCAACTTTTCTAAGAACTCTTCCAATTTTTGCCATATCTTAAGTGTAGAGCCTGAAAGAATGCAGCAGTGGCAGCGACAGATAGACAATTACATATAAAAGGTGTTGGCGAGGAAATCTCTTCCCTCTATAACCTGCCCTGGGATGTTCCATTAGAACAGTGGCCAGAGGATGAGACCCTGGCAGCCCAACGTGGTATTTCACGACATATTGTCCGCTTAGTTCGCTCCTCCGCTGATCCAGATAGTGAGATCTATGCAGTCAAAGAAACCGTTGAAGAATTTGCGGTGCGTGAATATGAAGCTCTTAAGGAATTAAGCCTTCGGGGAGCACCGGCTGTGGCCCAAGTGGCCATCGTCACCAATCGCTATTCCTTAGGTGGAGAGGAACTGGCATGTGCCATCGTCACCAGGTTTCTGCCCTACTCACTTCCGTACAGAGTCATCTTAAGCGGCCAAATCACCCAACATGAGATCACCAATATGGCTAATGCTCTGGCATATCTACTGGTGCGTCTGCACCTACTAGGTTTTTGGTGGGGGGATTGCTCGCTATCAAATACTCTATTTAGACGAGATGCCGAGGGCTTTGCAGCCTACCTAGTTGATGCTGAAACCGGAGAGTTCCAGAGGAAGTTAAGTGATGGGCAAAGAGAGCATGATCTAGAGCTAGCAAGATTCAATGTAGCTGCTGAACTTGAAGATCTAAGGATTGCTGGAGTTCTCTTTCCCGCCATGGATCCAATAAGGGCCAGTGAATCGGTAATCACTCGCTATCGAAAAATATGGAAGTCTCTAAGTGAGCCTCAGGTGCTACCAGCAGGGGATAGACATGCCGTTGAGAAAGCCATGCGTTCCCTCCAAGATATCGGCTTTGCGGTTGAGGAAGTTGATATTCAATTAGCTGGTGATAGATCAACAGTGACCTTTATTCCAAAGCTCGTTGCCCCTAACTATCACTCACAACGACTAAGTGAGCTAATGGGACTTGAGACTGAAGAACTTCAAGCCAAGAGGATTCTGGCCTCATTTGATCGATTTCGATCGCGCGAAATTGAAAGAACTCCCGATAAGCAAGAGGCTGCTAAGCGATGGCTTGATGAAGTTTTCTATAAAGTAATTAATGCAGTGCCGGCGCAGATGCGGGGGAGAGTAGAGGATGCCCAGATATTTCATGAAGTCTTAGAACACCGCTGGTATCTGGGAGAGAGAGCGGGGCGAGATCTAGGCCTTGAATTTTCCACCCAGGATTACATCTCAAGGGTATTGCCAGAGAGAATGGATTCTGGCGCTCCAAGTATTTGAGAGAATAACGCTATGAGTATGCCTCCTGCTGGTTTTGGCAGAGCCTTTGATCTTAGCTCGCTAACAAAGCCTAAAGTCGAAGCAAGTGATATGCCAATTGATGAGGCAACTGTAGAAAACTTTATGCCTGATTATCTTGGCCGCTCTAAAGAAAAGCCCGTGGTCTTACTGGCCTATTCGCCAAGAAGTGCAGCAACGGTCGAGTTAAGGCAATTGATGGCCAGCATCGCAAAAGAAGATAACGACAGTTGGATATTTGGAGCAATTAATGCCGATACGCAAGTGCAATTGGTCCAAGCCCTTAAGATCACGGCAGTGCCATTTGCCATCGCATTTATCAATGAGCAACCAGTAGCGCTCTTTGATCGCATCTATCCCAGAGAACAGATTGCTATGGTGATTGCTAAGCTATTTGAATTAGCCAAAGAGCAGGGCTTGAATGTTGAAGTTCCAGAGGTGAAGGAAATTCCAATGGAGTCAGAGCAGGCAGCCGCTCTTAGCGCCTTAGAGAAGGGTGATTACTCAGGAGCTGCGATGGCTTATCGAAACTGGCTAATGAGAAAACCTGATGAGGCAGTGGCCAAGATTGGCCTTGCACAATGCGAATTAATGATACGCATCTCAGCTCTTAATCCAGCCCTAACCATCAAGGATGCCGATGGCGCTCCTACTTCTCTGGAGAAGGCCTTAATGGCTGCTGATGTAGAGATCGCTCAAGGGCTACAGAAGAGCGCTTTTGCAAGATTGATAAATTTTGTTAAGAACTCCAGTGGAGATGAAAAGAAGAGGGCTAAGGAACATCTATTATTACTATTCCAGTTAGTAGATCCTGCCGATCCTGAATTAATCCGTTCCAGAAATGAGTTAGCGAGCGCCTTGTTTTGAATAAGCCCCTAGAAGGTAGTGAGTTGCGCCATTTACAAGCTTTCTTCTTCCTATTCGGGCTAGGGATTATGTGTTTGGCTCCACGCCTTCCTGAAATCAAAGCAAATCTTGATGTTTCTACCGCCTACTTTGGATTCTTGATGAGCACAGGTTCTATCGGTGCGCTATCGGCTCAATTGGTAATGGGGCATGTTGTGCATCGACTTGGCGTCTATCGCGTTTTGATCTATAGCTCAACACTTACCTATCTAACCCTTGGGTTCTTGATTGAACTTGAGAGCGCTGCAATTTATTTGGTCATGAACATTGCCTGTGGTTTTGCTTGGGCTTCCTATCACATAGCCATTAATGCCCAAGCGCTACATCGCCAGAAAGAAAGTGGCAAGCAAATCATTCCGATGCTCCATGGACTCTGGAGTGCAGGGGCTGTTGCTACCGCCTTTACTGCTCTACTGATTTCCTCCTTTGTTTCTCTCAATTGGCACATATTGACTTTGATCTCAGTGGTCTATTCATTGACCCTTAGATCTATTAATGCTTCAAAGAACTATCTCCTTCAAGGACATGAGGTGACTGAAGATGATGAGGTTGTAACCTTTAGACAGATGATTACTTCCTTTCATATTGATTGGGTAGTCAGCTTGGGATTCTTGTGCGCTCTGATGCTTGAGGTTTCAATCGGTGACTGGGCAACCATTATGGCCCGTCAAGAATTTGGAGTAAGTAAATCTGTTGCAGTCACTCCCTACTTCCTATTTATGGGAGCGATGGTTATTGGCCGGCTCACCTACAGCAGGATTAAGGGTGATCGCAGTGCTAAGGAACTGGTCCAGCCCTTCGTGGTGATGGGTGGGACAATATTTCTCGCCTGTCTGTCTCTTAGCATGCAGATAAAGGAGAGCAACTTAGCCCTTGGATACTCAGTATTTTGCCTAGGATTCTTACTTTCAGGCTTCGGGATATCTTTCGTTGGGCCACTATTTTTCGGGTATGCCAGTGCACGCTCTGGCAAACCTGGAGGGGTTGTCGTTGCTGAACTCGGAGCGGTCAATCAAGTTCTTACATTCATCGGCCGTGCAGTGATTTCACTTGTCGCAGGAGCTGCAACTCTGCCAATTGCCATGGCGATTCCTGGAGTGATGTTGATTCTTGTAGCTTTCTTTGTAGCAGCCGCGAGCCATCCCAAGGGAGCCTAATTAGACTTTAGCCAGAGGGTTGCTAGGGGTCCAAGGCGAATCATTGCGGAGGAATCAAAACCTCTATGTTCTCGCTGCAGAACTGTGACTTGGCTGTTTACTACACCAGATCCACCGTATCTGAGATCATCGGTGTTTAGAACTTCAGACCATATACCTATTTGAGGAATTGGCAGGTGATATTGCTCTTGGGGAACCGGTGAGAAATTCGTGACAGAGATGATTTGCGAGCCGTCATCTCCAACTCGAAGATAAGCCAGAGTATTTCCTGCTCCATCATCGCCAACCAACCAAGCAAAACCATCACTCGAACTATCTTTCTGCCAGAGAGCAGGGTTTTCCTTGTAAAGGGAATTTAGGTCTTTAACTAGATTTTGAACCCCTTTATGTTCGTCGTATTGAGTTAAGTGCCAATCTAAGGACTTGTCATGGCTCCACTCATCATTTTGAGCAAATTCAGAACCCATAAAGAGCAATTTCTTTCCGGGATGAGACCACATATAGCCATAGAGAGCGCGAAGCGTGGCGACTTTCCGCCAACGATCTCCCGGGAATTTATTGACCAGAGCTGCTTTGCCATGGACTACTTCATCATGGGATAGGGGTAGAAGAAAATTCTCACTAAAGGCATAGAGAATTGAGAAGGTAA
The DNA here is from genome assembly GCA_016870365.1 of Actinomycetota bacterium. GTDB lineage: Bacteria > Actinomycetota > Actinomycetes > Nanopelagicales > Nanopelagicaceae > MAG-120802. Next base: position 8,490 of record VGBW01000015.1, read on the forward strand.
TCTCATCATGGTGATATAGGCGATGAATCGGGTCATGGGAGAGATATTGCAGGCTGTCATGCTTCCATCCCATATTCCACTTAAATCCAAAACCCAAGCCATTTTCAGAAGTTGGCTTGGTAACCCCAGCCCATGCCGTTGATTCCTCAGCGATCATCATGATCCCTGGAAAGCGCTGATAGGCAGTAGCGGTGGCTTCTTGCAAGAATCTAACGGCTGCTAGGTTCTCACGTCCTCCAAATTCATTGGCTATCCATTGGCCTTCTTTTCGCGAATAATCTAGATAGAGCATTGATGTGACTGCATCCACCCTTAATCCATCGATATGAAAGCTCTCCAGCCAATAAAGCGCGCTAGCTACTAGGAAATTGCGCACCTCATTTCTTGAGTAGTTAAAAATCAACGTTCCCCAATCAGGGTGCACACCTAATCTGGGATCTTCATGTTCATAAAGACAGGTGCCATCAAAGCGAGCTAGGGCCCATTCATCTTTGGGAAAGTGCGCTGGGACCCAATCCAAGATGACCCCAATACCAAGTTTATGTAAGTGATCGATTAGGTACCGGAAATCATCAGGGCTTCCAAAGCGAGAAGTTGGCGCAAAGTATGAAGTTACTTGGTAGCCCCAAGATGGATCATAGGGATGTTCACTAACTGGCATGAACTCTACGTGAGTAAAATCATATTCAACCAAATATTGACCTAGTTCCTGGGCTAATTCAAGATAGCTAAGTCCCACCTTCCATGAACCTAGATGGACTTCATAGATTGAGATCGGACTTTTCCATGGTTGATAAGGGCCGCGCTCTTGCATCCACTTATCATCGCTCCATTGATATGCACTTTCATTAACGATGGATGCAGTATGTGGAGCTCTCTCGCTCTGCCTTGCCAATGGATCTGCATGATCGACCCATCGGCCATCTCGTCCTTGAACCGCAAACTTATATTTAAGTCCAGGACCGACATCCTTAATGAAAAGTTCCCATAGTCCATTAGGACCTAGTGGAATCATGGGATTAATCTCTTTATCCCAAGAGTTAGAGTCACAAATCAGACTCACGCGCCTGGCATTTGGCGCCCAGAGGCTAAAGGCAGTTCCAACTAATTCACCGGCCTCATCTCTTCTTACATGAGCCCCTAAGACTTGCCAGAGGGCTTCATGCCTTCCTTCGGTGATTAGATAGATATCCAATTCACCTAAGGTGCTATGAGGATTTAGATATCCAGTAGGCGGTGATTGAAGAGAGCTCCGCTTTGAAAACATATTCCTAAGAAAGCGGGGCATAGGGCTTTAGCCTAATTCCTAACACGTGTGACATGGGCAACTCTTCCCATTGGACGAGAGGGATCTAGGCGAATGAAAGTATCCCTGCCCCAGCTGTATTTTGCTTGATCTAGCAGGTCTGTAACCTCAAAGCCCTTGTCCTCAAGGCCAAGTGATGAGAGATTCCAGTGGACCATTGTTTCTACAGCCTGGAATGGATCTAGATTAACAACGACCAGGATTAGATTATCGCCCTCCTTTTTGGAGTAGGCAATTACCTGCTCTGAATCGCTTTGATGGAACGTAATGTTTCTTAATCGCTGAAGGGCAATATTTTGGTTCTTAATTTCATTTAGTTTAGTTATGAAAGGCGTAAGAGTGAGAGACTTCTTGCTTGCTGCCTGCCAATCGCGCACCTTGATTTCATATTTCTCGCTATCTCGATACTCCTCCCTACCCTCACCAATTGGGACATGTTCAAATAGTTCATATCCGGCATACATCCCCCAGGATGGGCTAAGAGTTGCGGCCAGGACTGCGCGCAGGGCAAAGGCTGCAGGATTTCCGCTCTGCAGATGGAAGGGGAGGATATCTGGGGTATTGACCCAGAAGTTTGGGCGAAAGAAGGCGCTAGTTCCATAGGCAACTTCCTTGGCATATTCTTCTAACTCGGATTTGCTTACTCGCCAGGTGAAGTAGGTATAGGACTGTTGGAAACCAGCCTTTCCTAGAGCGTGCATCATTGCTGGAGTTGTGAAGGCTTCTGCTAGAAATATCACTTGGGGATATCTCTCATTTATTTTGGCAATGAACTCTGCCCAGAAATTAACCGGCTTAGTATGAGGATTATCGACTCTAAATATGTCTATCCCCAGCCCTATCCAGAGCGTCACTACTCGATAGATCTCAGCAAAGAGCCCGGGATAGTCGTTTTCAAAATTTAGGGGATAGATATCTTGGTATTTCTTGGGAGGATTCTCGGCATAGGCAATAGAGCCATCAGCTCTTTTGGTAAACCACTGGGGGTTGGTCTTCACCCAAGGATGATCAGGGGAGCATTGCAGGGCTAGATCAAGTGCCACTTCAACATTATTTTTCTTGGCAACTTTTAGGAAATACTTGAAATCATCGAAGCTACCAAGATCAGGATTGATCGCATCATGGCCCCCTGATTCATTGCCAATTGCCCAGGGAACGCCAGGATCTCGCGGGCCTGCGGTAAGTGAGTTGTTCTTGCCCTTTCGGTGGGAGTATCCGATGGGATGGATGGGGGGGAGATATAGGACATCAAAGCCCATTCTTGCAACGCCCTCTATTCGATCGGCAGCACTTCTAAAGTTTCCAGAAGTTATTGAGCCATCACTATTCTTGATCGCCCCCTCACTTCGAGGAAAGAATTCATACCAATTCCCAACAAGTGCCCGCACTCGCTCAACTTTGATCGGATAGCTCTCAGACTTTGCAGTCAAAGTCATGGCAAACTCTCCAGGATTTTCAGCCATCACTTCAATGTAAAAACTCCAATCGCCTAGAGAGTTTGGCCTCAAGTGAGCTTCAAACCTTGAACTATTGGGCCAAACTTCAACCATCTTCTGCCTGGAGGCAATCTTGCCCTTCTCATCTATTAAGACTGCGAAGGCCTCAAAGCCTTCATGACCCGCTCTTATGATGGTGGCAGAGATTGCAAGTGCCTCATCGACTACTGCTTTGGCACCGATGAATTCCCCACCAAAAAAAGTCGCAGGGGAGATATCGCTTATTCCAAAGCGATAGATCATCCAGATCCTTCAGTATTTCCAGGATCTGCTGCAGCTATATTATCTAATTGATATTTCTCAATGGCTTTCTTTACGACCTTGGCCGAGAGCTTGCCTTGGTTTGCTAGTTGCGAGAGCGCAGCAACAGTTATTGATTCAGCATCGACTTTGAAGTGGCGACGCAGCGCACCTCGAGTATCAGATAGACCAAAGCCATCAGTTCCAAGAGATGCAAAGTTCTGCCTCACCCATGGAGCAATCTGATCTTGGACCGTTCTCATGTAATCACTCACCGCAAGGACGCTTCCTTTATAGCCTTCAAGTCTATTTGTGAGATAGGCGTCCTTCTTATTTAGAGGATTCAAAAGATTATGACGATCAACTTCCAGACCATCTCGTCTTAGCTCATTCCAAGAGGTGACGCTAAAGACGTTGGCACCTATCTTCCAATCCTTAGCTAGTAGCTCTTGAGCTTTTAGGGCCCAATTAAGAGCAACGCCTGATGCTAAGAGATTGACCTGGCGCTTTGCCCTACGCTGTTTCTTGGCCCTTGCATATAGATAGATTCCCTTTAATAGACCCTCGACATCTAGGTTCTCAGGCTCTGCAGGCTGGACATACGGCTCGTTATAGACAGTTAGGTAGTAGAAAATGTTCTCACTATTCTCTCCATACATTCGCTGCAAGCCATCCTTAACAATATGGCCTAGCTCAAAAGCAAAGGCGGGATCATAGGCAACCACTGCTGGGTTTGTCGAGGCAAGAAGTTGTGAGTGGCCATCCTCATGTTGCAAACCCTCACCATTTAGCGTGGTTCTTCCAGCTGTCGCTCCCATAACAAAACCACGGGCCATCTGATCAGCTGCTGCCCAGAAGGCATCTCCAGTTCTCTGGAAACCAAACATGGAGTAGAAGATGTAGACCGGGATCATTGGTTCATCATGGGTGGAGTAAGAGGTCCCTACTGCGGTAAATGAGGCGGTAGATCCGGCCTCATTAATACCCTCATGCAAGATAACTCCAGAGGTTGACTCTTTATAAGAGAGCATCAATTCACGATCAACCGCAAGATACTGCTGGCCATGTGGTGAGTAGATCTTCATCGTTGGAAAGAGCGAATCCATTCCAAAAGTCCTAGCTTCATCAGGGATGATTGGAACGATTCGATGGCCAAGGCCTTCAACTTTGGCTAAATCCTTCAATAATCGAACAAAGGCCATAGTGGTAGCGATCTCTTGCGCTCCAGAGCCTCTGGTCATAACGGCAAAATCAGAGTCTTGGGGTTGAGGCAGGGCTCTTGATTTAGCGCGCCGCCTGGGAAGAGATCCGCCAAGTTCGGCGCGTTTCTGCATCAGGTAGGCAAACTCTGGAGATTCTTTACCAGGATGGAAATATGGCGGAAGTTTCTCATCTAACTTCTCATCATCAATTTCTAGATAGAGGCGATCTCTTAGCGCCTTTAGGTCCTCTAGCTTTAACTTCTTCATCTGATGGGTGGCGTTACGAGCTTCAAAGTGTGATCCCAGGGTCCAGCCCTTGATGGTCTTGGCCAGAATCACAGTTGGTTGGCCTTTGTGATTGACCGCTGATTGATAGGCGGCATAGAGCTTCTGATAGTCATGGCCGCCACGCTTTAGATTCCAAATATCATCATCGCTCCAATTAGCCACCATGGCAGCAGTTCTTGGATCGCGATTAAAGAAATTCTCTCTTACAAAGGCTCCGCTCTCGGCCTTATAGGTCTGGAAATCTCCATCAGGGGTCTTATTCATCAGCTCCACTAGCGCCCCCTCTTTATCAATGGCAAATAGCGGATCCCACTCCCTTCCCCAGACCACTTTGATGACATTCCATCCAGCTCCAGCAAATAGGGCCTCTAGTTCTTGGATTATCTTGCCATTGCCACGCACTGGTCCATCAAGTCTTTGCAGGTTGCAATTGATTACAAATGTCAAATTATCTAAATTCTCTCTTGCGGCAAGAGTTAGAGCCGAGACGCTCTCTGGTTCATCCATCTCACCATCGCCAAGAAATGCCCAGACATGTTGCAAAGAAGTATCTTTGATTCCTCGGTTATGAAGATAGCGATTAAATCGTGCTTGATAGATCGAATTAATCGGACCAAGTCCCATAGATACTGTGGGAAACTCCCAGAACTCTGGCATAAGTCTTGGGTGAGGATAAGAGGAGAGCCCACCACCTGAATGTGAGAGCTCTTGTCTAAATCCATCTAATTGCTGCTCACTTAAACGCCCCTCTAGAAATGCTCTGGCATACATTCCAGGTGAGGCATGTCCTTGGAAAAATATCTGATCCCCGCCACCTTGATGGTCTTTTCCTTTGAAGAAGTGATTAAAGCCAACTTCATACAAAGCAGCAGATGAAGCAAATGTTGAAATATGTCCACCAACGCCAACTCCGGGCCTCTGTGCCCGATGGACCATGATCGCTGCGTTCCACCTGATATATGCCCGGATTCTTCTTTCCAGAAATTCATCACCAGGAAACTTTGGTTCACTCTCAGGAGGAATGGTGTTCATGTAATCGGTTAGTCGCAGATTTGGAAGCTGGACATTTGCCTCATGGGCTCGCTTAATGAGTGAGAGCATGAGATATCGAGCTCTTGCTGGGCCGGCATGTTTGATTAGGGCATCCAGGCTCTGATGCCATTCGGCCGTCTCTTCAGGGTTGGCATCGATCAACTGGTCGATATACAGGTCCTGCAGGTTGGCGCTATCACTTGGGTCTGGGCTCACAGGGCTATCTTTGCCTCAAATGGCGCATAGAGCGAAATCCAAGGAGCATGAGTTTGTCCCACCCACCAAGTTGCTTTCTAAGCCTTAAGAGTGTGGACTTAGCCAACAAGGCTCAATTCTTGGGCCAAAGAAGAAAGCTAAGGAGAAGGTATTGAGCACCCCGCCGGTGGGGCCAGGGCAACTGGCATCCCGAATGGGAATCCAGAGCGGTCATCTTGTTTTAGAGCGGGGCCTTGGAAGTGATTGCGATGAGGCAATTCGCAGCGAGATCTCAACTGCTACAGGAAGCGCTCTCCTTGATGAAGACTCTCAAGAAGTAGTAGATGCAGTTATCACTTGGTGGCGCGAGGATGATGGCGACCTAATCGATGAGTTAGTTGATTGTCTCACCTATCTAACAGAAGTTGGCCCCATCTGGCTGCTCACTCCAAAGGTTTCCAGGCCGGGACACGTTGAACCGAGCGACATTCAAGATGCGGCACAGACTGCAGGCCTAAGTCTTACCTCAACAATTCCGGCATCAAAGGATTGGACCGCAACCAGGTTGGTTGCTAGAAAGAGTGGAAGGAAATAAATAATGGCAATAAATATTGGCGATAGCGCTCCTGGTTTTGAATTAGCAAATCAATTTGGAGAGAAAGTCACTCTTTCATCTTTTAAGGGTAAGAAGAGCGTTGTTCTGGTGTTTTTTCCATTTGCGTTCACTGGCACTTGCACGGCAGAGCTATGCGCGCTAGGGGATGATCTCTCAGCGTTTCAAAATGAGAATGTAGAGCTGCTTGCCATCTCATGTGATGCCATGTATACCCAGAAAGTTTTTGCGGAGAAAGAGGGCTATAACTTCCCGCTACTTTCTGACTTCTGGCCTCATGGAGCAGTTGCTATGAAATATGGAGTATTTGATTCAGATCGCGGTCTTGCACTGCGTGGCACATTCATCATCGATAAAGCTGGGATTGTGCGCTGGCGCGTAGTAAATAGCCCGGCCGAGGCGAGAAAAATCGAGGATTACAGAAGCGCTCTAGCATCGTTATAGACTGCACAGGTATTTATGTAGGGCGCTTAGCTCAGCGGTAGAGCGGCTCGTTTACACCGAGTAGGTCGGGGGTTCAAAACCCTCAGCGCCCACCA
>VGBW01000016.1 GCA_016870365.1 Actinomycetota bacterium
GTCGGGACGAGAGGATTTGAACCTCCGACCACCAGACCCCCAGCCTGGTGCGCTACCAAACTGCGCTACGTCCCGGAAAACACTTGGATAAGGCAAGGCAGATACTACTTAATAATTTCTTACCGCTCTCTTATGCGAACTGAAACCCTAATTGGAGAGCCTGAGAAGCCAAACTCCTCACGGAGGCGCCTTTCAATAAATCGGCGATAGGAGGCTTCAAGAAACTCGGTAGTGAAGATGATGAAGGTTGGTGGGGCAATCCCTGCCTGAGTGGCAAAGAGAATCTTTGGTTGCTTGCCACCTCTAATGGGTGGTGGATTGTTACCAATTAACTGACCAAGAAAGGAGTTGAGCCTACCTGTGAGGACGCGAGCTTCCCAACTATCAAGGGCTCTTTGAATTGCGGGAAGCAGTCTATCTTTATGCCACCCTGTCTTAGCTGAGATGTTTACCCGTTCTGCCCACTCAACTTGATCAAAATTTCGCTCAGTCTCTTGATCCAGAACTATTCGCCTGTCTTCATCAACCAGGTCCCACTTATTCAATCCAATTACTAAAGCCTTGCCTGAATCTTCGATCATAGTAATGATTCTTAAATCCTGCTCGGTGATAGGAGTTGAGGCATCGATGAGCATGATTACAACCTCAGCGTTTTCGATAGCTCTCTCAGTTCTTAAAGCTGCATAGTATTCGGATCCAGATGTTTGATGCGCCCTTCTTCTAATTCCAGCGGTATCGATAAAGCGCCAGGTCTTTTCGCCCAAATCTATTAACTCGTCTACTGGATCTCTGGTTGTGCCCTCAGCATCATCTACTAAAGATCTAGCAGAGCCAGCAAATGAGTTTAATAGACTGCTCTTTCCAACATTGGGTCTTCCCACAATTGCAATTCGTCTATAGCCATCATCGATTCGACTTGCACCAACTTCAGGCAATTGTGCAACTATTAGATCTAGTAGATCGCCACTTCCACGACCATGGGCTGCTGAAATGAAGTGAGGTTCGCCCAAACCTAGATTCCAGAGCGAGTGAGCACCAAGTTCATCTCTTTCAGAATCAACTTTGTTGGCAATCAACATCACAGGCTTCTTTGATTTGCGGAGCACATTGATAAGGGCATCATCATCTGATTGCTGGCCTACTTGAGCATCAACCACAAAGAGAACTAGATCGGCATCAGAGATTGCAGATTCAACAGCATCTGAAATCTTTAGAGCAATTCCTTCAGCTGTTGGCTCCCATCCCCCGGTATCAATAACCATGAAGGTCTTGCCGTTCCACTCAGCCTCATAACTGACTCGATCTCTAGTTACCCCTGGAGTATCTTCAATTATTGCCTCGCGCGATCCAATGATTCGATTAACCAGTGTGGACTTCCCAACATTAGGCCTACCAACTATTACCACTCTGGCCAGGCCAATCAAACTTCTAGTTCTTAAGATATTCCAGATGTAGGAAACGGTCTCATCGAGAGTTAGGTTAGTTGAATCGACAACGATGGCATCGTCTGCTCTTCTTAAAGGTGAAACAGTGCGAGAGCTATCTATCTGATCCCTGCTGACTAGAGAGGCTGCCACGCTATCTGGTGAGCTTCTCTCTAAGCCCCTTGATCTATCCTCTAGATCTCGTCTGATAGCACGAGCGTTGATATCTGCTTGAAGCCAGATCTTTAAGTGGGCATTAGGCGCAACTATTGTTCCAATATCTCGACCTTCAACCACTATTCCATTCTTGGCACTTTCAATGATGCTTCTCTGCAAGGAGACTAGTTCTTTTCTTAGCTCAGGCCAACTGCTAATTCTTGAGACAGCAGAGGTAACTTCAGAGCTTCTTATCGCATCAGATATATCAACCCCCCCACACAAAGTGATCGGATTACTAGGCTCTGTCTTAAAAACAATTGGTGACTTCTTTAGCGCTTCGAGCAAATCCCCTGCGCTATCGATCGCTTCCTTGATTGCTAGCCATGTAGCTGCTCGATAAAGAGCCCCGGTATCTAGATACAACCAACCCGCTCGATTTGCTATCGCTCTTGCGGTAGATGATTTTCCAGACCCACTAGGACCATCCATCGCAATGACTACGGTCATCGGCGATGAACCTTCCAATCTTGTTTTCTTAGGTGAGCTTCGACTTGCTCACCATCTTCAGGCGAGAAGGCTAGTGTGATTAGGCCGCTCTCTTGCCCTGGTGAGTGCTCAATAGAGAGATCTTCAATGTTGGCCTTGACTTGAGCGCATTCAGCAAAGAGGCGACTTAAGGCCCCGGGCTCATCTCTAATAACTACCAGTAAGTGCAGGTAGTTTCTAGGCTTTCCTCCATGCTTTCCAGATACTTTGGCGCGACCATCATTTCCCCTAGAGAAAACCTTCTGGATCTCATCTGCCCTGGAGCTTGATATTGCATCTTTTAACCTCTTAGCACCTGCAAGGAATTGCTCTAGTGTTTCTATTACCTCTTGCCTATTTTCCAGAAGAATCTCACTCCAGAGCAGCGGATCACTTCCCGCAATCCTGGTCACATCTCTAAGTCCTTGGCCTGATAGCTCAACTCCTGGGCCAAGTTCGCCTATCTCACCGGCAATCAAGGTTGATACGATTTGAGGCAGGTGGGAGATTCTGGCCATTAGATAATCATGTTCACTGGCGCTCATCTCATAACTGCTAGCACCGAGCCTGCTGATGAGCCGCCTAGCCACCTCAATTGCCGCACCTGAGCTTCTGCTTGTAGGTGTGATGATCCAAGCCCGACCATTGAAGAGATCTGCCTGGGCTGAGGATGCTCCAGAGACTTCTCTTCCTGCCATCGGGTGGGTGCCCACAAAGGCTTCTGATATAGCCGGTAATGTCTCTATCTCTTGCATAAGATTACCCTTTACACTACTAACATCTATAAATATCGCTTGAGAGTTTGATCTAAATTCACGTTTCAGCGTTTCGACTACACCACCTGGTGGGGTTGCAACGATGATGAGATCAAAGTTTTGGTTATCAAGACGCTCTGATTCTAGATAAGGCGCGAGAAGATCGTTAGCAAGGGATAAAGCCCTTCTATCGCAGTCATCGACGGCAATAGATATCCCTTGTTGAGCAAGAGCTAAGGCGATAGAAGTTCCAATCAGGCCGGCCCCGATGATCTTTACCGAGCGAAGTTGGGCACCGGCGGAGTTAGTCATCACTGGGCGATATCTTTGCGAAGGCTTACCGCGCCCCGAAGATAGATATGCGAAATTTGGTCTTGATTTAGCTCGGTATGGCAATGAAGCATCAAACGAATAGTTCTAGGAAGGCTTGAAGGTACCGCCATTTCAACCGCGCAGATCAAGGGAACTTTCTCAAGCCCCATAGCCCTTGCCGAGGAGGCCGGAAAGCTACTGACCAAATCTGGGGTGCATGTAAAGAGCAAAGAGATTAGATCATCGCTGTTGAGTTTGTTTGCCTCTAAGACCTTTGAGACCAGTTCCACCACAGCCTCGTGCATCAAGACCGGGTCATCACGGTCTATCTCAGTGGCTCCTCGAATGGCGCGTACAGTCACTGTCGGATTTTAACTGCGCACCCGTGCTTCTCGCCGGAAGCCGTTATAGTGTCTTATCGACTTATAGGTAAGTAGTCTTTTACGGGCCCGGGCAAATATCGACAATTTCGCGCGATAGAAGATTTTTCGAGCAATAGCTATTTATCGATATATAGACTGAAAACACGCGCAAATTTGTCGATAGATTGACTGTTCTAGGTCGTATAAAATCGATTTATTAATTTATAGATTCTTGGGCATAACATTATATTAATAAATATATAAAACTATATATTGTTTTGAATGTTTGTAATTTCAACAGCATTTAGGACTCGCCATTTACCGGCTGGTAACTCCCCCAGCTTTATCGATCCGAGGCCGGTGCGAATCAGGCGGCTCACCGGGAATCCAATCTCATCAAAGATTCTCCTCACCACATGGTTTCGCCCCTCATCAATCACGATCTCAATGAAGCGGCCAAGGCGATTCACTTGAAGCGGTCTTGCCAACCCGTCATCTAGCTCAACGCCTCTGGAAAGCAAGTCAAAAGAGGCCCTGGGCAAGGGCTCCTCGGTTGTCACAAGATATGTCTTTTTCACCTCAAAAGAAGGGTGTGTAGCTTTGTGAGCCCATTGGCCATCATTGGTCACAATAATCAGACCTTCACTGTCTTTGTCCAGGCGCCCTACATGAAATAGTCGCTCTCTCCACTCAGCAAAGTAATCGACTAAGCAAAGGCGGCCATCTGGGTCTGACATGGTAGACAAAACACCCTGTGGTTTATGAAATGCAAGATAAATTTTAGTCCTTGTTAGAGTGATTGTTTCATTATCAACTTGAACTTTATGCTTTATCGGGTCTACTTTGATTCCTTGGGTGCGAATTGTCCTGCCATCGACTTTGACTCGCCCCTGTTCTATCAGCTCTTCGCACTCTCTTCGACTAGCTACACCGCAATCCGCCATAAACTTCTGCAGTCTTACCAACTCGGCCATAGCGACCTCATCGTACTCACTCAGTAAGGGATGCAATTACCTCATCAAGGCCATCGACATTTGGCAAGAATGGCGCAAGGGCTGGAAGATCCTCAACGCGATTCAGGCCGATTCTTTCCAGGAAATAGTTAGTTGTTCTATAAAGGATCGCACCAGTTTCATACTCAATCCCGCACTCCTCCGCTAGACCTCTAGTGACTAAAGTTTTCATGACCGCTTCAACATTGACCCCACGGATAGCTGAAACTCTCGCACGTGAGATCGGCTGGCGGTAGGCGATCACCGCTAACGTTTCTAAGGCTGCTTGAGTGAGTTTTGCCTGTTGGCCATCTAAAACGAATTTCTCGACCAATGGAGCAAGATCGGGGTGGCTATAAAAGCGCCATCCTCCTGAGATCTGCTTGAGGCTGAATCCCCTCCTCTGCTCCTCATATGATCCAGCCAGGGCATGAAGGGCCTCAAGAACCTGCTCTGTGGGACGCTCAATTATTTGGGCTAGAACAACTTCGGAGACAGGCTCCTCAACTACCATCAAAATCGCCTCAATCGAACGTTCAAGTTCACGATTAGACACTATTTCCTCTTTCTTCTACCTCATCCTCACTCGAATCCAGTAGGGCTGGTCGATCAAACTCATCGCTAACTATGATTTTCCCCTCAACGCTCCCAATCCAAGTTATCTGAAGCTCTCCGAGAGCAACTACCTGTTCGAACCTAACTGAACCCTCTTTATAGAGTTCAAGTAGCGCTAGAAACCTGGCCACAACCACCAAGGTATTCGAAGCATCGCTGACTAGGGCCCTAAAACTCATGGTTTTATGCCTTCTTAAGGTCGATACCACGCTCAAGGCCTCTGCAGCCACGCTAACCAGAGGCAGATGAAGGTGTTCAACTGACAGGGTAGGAACGATCCTAGGGGTGAGGACTCGATTTGCGATAGCGGCAAACCTCTCAGGGGTTACCCCAATTAGAACTTCAGGTAAGAGGGCAGCAAGAACTGGATCTAGCGAGACAGATCTGGCAAAGGTCTTCTCTTGCTCTGAGATACGCTCTGAAAGAATTGAGGCGATTTCCTTGAAGGCTCGGTATTGCAAGAGTCGGGCAAATAAGAGATCTCTTGCTTCAAGAAGGGCTAGGTCCTCTTCATCATCAATCCGTCCTGATGGAAGAAGACGAGCTGCCTTAAGGTCCAATAAAGTCGCGGCGACAACTACGAATTCACTAGCGTGATCCAATTTCCAGCCCGCTTCAGTTTTCTCGAGTTCACGGATGTAGGTAACGAATTCATCGGTAACGGTAGCGATTGCCACATCGGTAATATCCATATGATGGCGAGAAATGAGCTGCAACAAGAGATCAAAGGGGCCATCAAAGTTCTCTAAATGAACCGAGAATCCAGCGACTCTTGCCTCGCCGTGATTTTGCCCAGGGGAACCTAAAGGGTTACTTGAGGGTTGCGCGGAAACTTCATTCATAGTCGGCTAAGTCTATGCGTGTCGCAGCCCATATGGCGATAGGCCGGTAGTTAGAGTCTTGCTATGGCAAAAAGTGCTTCAGAGATATCTCGCTTGAACGCTAAATCGACATTTTCGAAAGGCGATTCAGAAATCATCACATCATCATCAGTGTTAGGCAAGAAGGCCAAAGATTTTCCCTATCCGGCCCCAATCACTCAGCATGGTCATGCCAAGATAATTTCAGTTGTGAATCAAAAAGGTGGAGTTGGTAAAACTACAACGACAATTAATCTAGGTGCGGCCTTTGCTGAGCTCGGAAGACGCGTTCTATTGATTGATTTTGATCCACAACATTCGTTATCAATCGGACTTAATGTTTCAACTAGAGATATTGAAGGATCTGTCTATAACTTGCTTATGGATGAATCCACGCAAGTCTCTGATTTTCTATTGAAGACCAGCGTTCCCGGTATGGACATGATTCCAGCCCATGAAGACCTATCAGGGGCTGAAGGCGGTTTAGTAAATGTAATCGCCCGTGAAAAGATACTCAAGCGAATACTCTCGAGCGTCACTGACTTTTATGATGTGATCCTCGTTGATTGCCAGCCCTCGCTTGGTCTCTTAACCGTAAATGCTCTGACCGCATCCCACTGGGTCTTAGTTCCTCTTGAGTGTGAGTATTTCGCTCTTCGCGGTGTGGCTCTGCTTGATGACATCATCAAGAAAGTGAAGACCAATACCAATCCTGATATTCAGCTTCTCGGAATATTGCCAACTATGTTTGATAGAAAAACCGTCCATAGCCGTGAAGTGCTAGAGCGAATCACCGAGGCTTTCCCAAAGAAAGTATTTGATACCATAATTGCTAGAACTGTAAGGTTTCCAGAGACTACTGTTGCTGGAGAGCCGATTACATCGTATGCCAGCTCCTCTGTTGGAGCTGCTTCTTATCGCAGGCTTGCTAGAGAAATTATTGCTAACGGAGGGGTTCGATGACACGTCGTATTAGTTTACCTGGAGCAGATGAGTTGTTTAGAAAGACGACTCTGAGCGCAGTCCCGGATCAAGGCGTTGAAGAAGTTGAAGTTGCTCATACCAATCGCCCAACTACTGCCTCTGTTGCTAAAGCTGCCGAAAAATCAACAGGTGTTAGACAGACTCCAAGGCGTCGACCAACCGGTCTAGGTAAAGGGCCATCAGGACGTGAGAAACATGACGAAAAAATAACGGTCTATCTCTCGCCAGAGGAGCTATTTGACCTAGAGCAGGCAAGGCTTCACTTGAGAGGAGACCTTGGACTTGCAGTTGATCGTGGCCGTATCGTTCGTGAAGCTCTCGTAATCGTTATTGCAGATTTAGAATCTAAAGGTGATCAATCAATTATTGCCCGAAGGCTTCGAGGCCGATAGTTCTATCTTGACCTTGGGTGAGCGCTGGCATAGCTCTCCCGCAATTTATCGATAGTTACTAAGGTATAAATCTGTGTCGTTGTGACAGAGGCATGGCCCAACAATTCCTGAACCACCCTGATATCTGCTCCCCCATCTAGAAGATGCGTCGCGAAGGAGTGGCGCAGCCCATGAGGAGATATCGCTCCACTCATTCCAGATCTTCTAGCCGCATCTGTGACAACCTGCCAAGCGCTCTGGCGAGACAGGCGAGTTCCCCTCTTTTCATTGAGAAAAAGAGCCTCCTCCTTCAATCCTCTAGCAAAGACAGGGCGAGCCCTAATGAGATATTGATCCAGGGCCAATCTGGCATGGCTCCCCACAGGAACTAAACGCTCTTTGCCTCCTTTGCCTCTGACTCGAATTGTGATTGTCCTAACGCCTTCTTGCTTGTTTTCTGTGATATCAGATCTATTTAGAGAGACGATCTCACTAACTCTAGCCCCTGTGGCATAGAGCAGCTCTAATAGAGCTCGATCTCTAATGCCTGATAGATCATCGGCGCAACTATCAATTAGTCCAGCTATTTCACTAACAGTCAGTGCTTTTGGCAAGCGTTTAGCGCTTCTTGGCACCAGAATTTCCTTGGAAAAACTTTCAAAGCCAACTTCTTTTGCCAAGAAGGCAAATAGGCTTCTCAAGGTCACCGCATTTCTGGCAATGCTCGATTCATTTAACTTTGCCTGACGCAAGGTGTGAAGAAAAGCTGCCACATCACTTGGGGTTACAGTTGAGATTGATTTTTGATTCTGAACCAAGAAATTGAGGAATTTCTCAAGATCTCTTCTATAGGATGAAACAGTGTTCTTTGCTAGCCCTCGCTCGATGGCGCAGTGATCGAGGAATGATTCAATCAAAGATCTATCATCCACGTTCTAGCGCGGCCTTAATCAGGCCAACAAAGAGTGGATGGGCTCTAGTAGGCTTTGATCTAAATTCAGGATGAGCTTGGGTTCCAACATAGAAAGGATGAACAGATTTAGGAAGCTCAATGAATTCAACCAAATTCTCATCTGGAGACGTTCCGCTAAATACCAAGCCAGCGTCGACTAACTTTTTGCGATAATCATTATTGACTTCATAGCGATGGCGATGACGTTCTGAAATTTCAGGGGCTTGATAGCAACTCTCAACTATTGAGCCTTTGGTTAGGATTGCTTTATAGAGCCCAAGACGCATTGTTCCGCCCATATCGGCGTCACCGTTAACAATTTCTACCTGGCTTGCCATTGTGGCAATAACTGGAGCATCAGTATCAGGATCAAATTCAGCAGAATTAGCGCGTACTAGTCCGAGAATGTTTCGAGCAATTTCAATGACCATACATTGCAAACCTAAACAGAGGCCAAGGGCTGGAAGCTTGTTTTCTCTCGCGTATTTAAGGGCTCCCAGTTTTCCTTCAATTCCTCTAACTCCAAAGCCTCCTGGAACGCAGATAGCATCTACTTCACCCAAATTCGTTCTTGCTCCAGCTTCACTTGCACATTCATCACTTGCTACCCACTTGATCTCAACTCTTGCATTATTTGCAAAGCCGCCTGCTCTTAAAGCCTCAGTAACCGAGAGATAAGCATCAGGCAAATCTACATACTTACCAACGAGAGCCACTTTTAGGCTATGGGCTGGGTTATGGACTCTCTCGAGAAGCGAATCCCACTCGCCCCAGTTAACATCCTTAGCTCTTAGGTCAAGCCTTTTAACGATATAGGAATCAAGCCCTTCGCTATGCAGCACCTTAGGGATGTCATAGATTGATGGAGCATCAACTGCTGCCACCACTGCCTCTATGTCGACATCGCACATAAGCGAAATCTTCTTCTTAACCCCTTGCGGAATTGCCCTATCAGAGCGAAGCACTATGGCATCGGGTGAAATACCTATAGAGCGCAAAGCTTGAACTGAGTGTTGAGTAGGTTTGGTTTTCAGCTCACCCGATGGTCCTATATAGGGAACTAGTGAGATGTGAAGATAAAAGACGTTATCTCTGCCAACTTCCTGCCTGATCTGCCTTGCAGCCTCTAAGAATGGGAGAGATTCGATATCTCCAACCGTTCCGCCAACTTCAGTGATAACCAAATCAATATCGGGAGCGGTCATCGCTCTTATGCGCTCTTTGATTTCATTGGTGATATGTGGGATTACTTGAACTGTTTCACCTAAATACTCGCCATGACGCTCTCTGGCAATTACTCTCTGATAGATTTGACCTGTTGTGACATTGGATGATCCATCAAGGTTGGTATCAAGAAATCTCTCATAATGGCCGATGTCTAAATCAGTTTCTGTCCCATCATCTGTGACAAATACCTCTCCATGCTGGAAAGGATTCATAGTCCCTGGATCAACATTGATATAGGGATCAAGCTTTTGCATTGTTACTCGAAGATCGCGGGCACGCAGGAGGCGACCTAAACTAGATGCGGTAAGACCTTTACCAAGGCTTGAGGCGACTCCGCCGGTGACAAAGAGATGTTTGGTCACATGAGGGGCGGTCATGGAAGGCAAACTTATCATCCAACATCGCTGAATCGTAAATTGAGCAGTTCCCGAGCGTGTTCTTGAGCGTGTTCTGATTTCTCAATCCCCGATAACATCCGAGCAATCTCCAATTCACGTTCTTGATCACTTAAGGACTTAATCGAAGTTGATGAAAGCAGGCCATTGCTGTCCTTCTCAACAAAGATGTGATTATCGGCCCAGAGCGCAACTTGTGGTAGATGAGTTACCACAATCACTTGTGAATTTTCGGCGAGTCTTCTAAGTCTCTTTCCAACTTCAAGAGCTGCCTTCCCAGCAACGCCAGAATCAACCTCGTCAAAGACATAAGTGCCTAGTGGATAAGAACCAGCCAGGACTACTTCGAGTGCCAACATCAATCGTGAGAGCTCTCCACCGCTTGCTACCTTCGATACTGCTAGCAATTCTCCGCCACGATGAGCGGTAAATAACAGGGAAACTTCATCAAGTCCAAAAGGTGTGAAATCATCATCACTATTGCCATCTCTACTCTCAATACGAACTTCGAAGATCGCTTTAGCCATAGCAAGTTCTACTAATTCCTTGGTAACAGAGGAAGAGAGTTTTTTTGCAGATTCCCCTCGCAACTGAGTCAAGAGCTTTGCTGCCTTGAGAAGTTCGCCTCTTAGCGCTTCTAACTCTCTAGCCATCTCTGCCAGACGCTCATCTCCACCTCCTAAATCCTCTATTCTTTTTTTTGCTCCTTCTCCCCGCTGGATTGCCTCTGCTAGGGCTTGGTTTCTATCACTTGATTGGCCATATCTCTTAGCAAAGGTGCTCAATACACCCCTTCTTGACTGTGCCAGCTCAAGGCCTTGAGGGTCCGCTGAAAGGGATTCTAGGTACCGATCAAGATCTGATGCCGCATCGATTAATTCAAAGAGTTTCTCAGAGATTGCCTCAGCGACTTGATCTAGCTGAGGATCGCGGCCCTTGGCGCTAGATAGTGATCGTTTAGCGCGATGGAGAGAATCAATTGCCCCACTCTCTTCATCAGAGAGAGCATGCACGGCGCCAAGAGATGCCAGCCTTAGATCTTCAACGCTTTCAAGCCTTGAAATCAGAGTCTCGAGCTGTGATAACTCTCCGTCTTGGGGTTTGATCTTGGTAAATTCACTAACCAACTCCTCTAAGGATCTAATCTCACGATCTCTATCGCTTAATGCTTTCTCAAGCTCTGCTATCTCCTTTTTCCGCTCCTGATAGCTACTTAGCACCTTTTGGTAACTAGAAAGCCAGGGCGATAATTGCTGGCCTGCGAAAAGATCAAGAATCTCCCTTTGCTTATTGGCTTTTGTGAGCACTAAATTAGTATGCTGGCCGTGAATTTCAACAAAGAGATCTGCAAATGCCGCCAAGGTGCTAGCCGTTGTAGTAGCTCCTGCTAGTTGTGCTTTTGATTTGCCATCTCTACCTAGATGTCTTGCAACTAGAATCGCGCCTTCCTCAATTTCGGGTTCATGTTCATCGATTAATTCCTTTAGGTCGCCAGTAATTCTATGAGGTAATCGAAAGCGGCCACTTACGACAGCCCTATCTTGACCTTGTCGTATGTAATCAGCATCGGCCTTCTGGCCTAAAATCAATGAAAGGGCATTAAGTAGCATAGTCTTGCCAGCCCCTGTTTCGCCCGTAATTACATTGAGCCCATCTTTAAACTCAATAGTTGCGCTATCGATTAGGCCAAGTGAGCGAATATTGATTTCTTCCAAAAGTGAGCCAAGCCGCTCGCTCCTTTTACTCGCCACGCCAGCCATCAACCGGTAATCTGAATTTAGCAACGAGGCGATCAGTAAAGGGAGCAGCATCCGTATGGGCCAGATTGACATAGCTCTTATCAGAGGTTAAGACCACGCGATCCTTCTCCTTTAGCGCAAATTTTCTCAAGCCATCTGCTGATAGAACGCCTTCATCGCTTTCAACATCTATAGCAATCTCGGAATCTGCGCTAATCACCATAGGATCAGAAAAGAGCGCATGAGCAGCAAGTGGCACAAGCACAAGAGCTTCAACTTCTGGCCAAACGACTGGGCCCCCTGCGCTAAAGGCATACGCGGTAGATCCAGTAGGAGTTGAACAAATTACAGCATCACATCCCCATCTAGAAAGAGGGCGGTGATCTATTTGAACGAAGAGCTCAATCATTGCCTCGGTGCTTCGCTCAACTGTTACTTCATTTAACGCCCAGCCCTTGGTGACCAATTCATCGCCTCTTAGTACGTGATAGGCAAGAGTCATTCGCTTCTCGGTCCTGTATTTCCTATCTTTAATGGCCGCAATAATCTGCTCTGTGCTCGGCTTACCAATCTCTGCAAGAAATCCCACATGCCCTAGGTTGACTCCAAGCACTGGAATATCTGAGCCATGGATCTGCTCTGCGCCACGCAGTATCGTTCCATCGCCGCCAAGTACTAATACCAATTCAATTTGAGAGTAGCTCTGCCTCACCTCATCAATTCTTATCTGACTTACCCCTTCAATGGCCAAATTCAATGTTGAAATGAATGTAAAGCCCTCTTGCCTAAGCGCTTTAACAATGGCGGATGCAACCTCCCTTGCTTCAGGACGGCTGGGATGAAGGACCAGTAGAACCTTGCGCTTTGCCATCTACTGCGGTCCTTTCGAGATTGCTTGACTTAGCTCTTGATCTGAAATCATTTTCGCTCCAGATTTGAGCCAGAGGAAATATTCAACATTTCCAGAAGGTCCTGGAAGTGGGCTGGCCACTACGCCAACGGTACCCAAACCAGCATCAAATGCGCTCCTGGCAATATCTGCCACCGCTGCCTTTCTAAGTTCTGGATCTCTCACCACACCCCCTGCTCCAAGTCGCTCTCGTCCAACTTCAAATTGAGGCTTAACCATAAGGAGAAAATCTGCTTCTCTTCTACTCACCGAAAGCAAGGCGGGGATAACTAGGGATAGTGAAATAAAGGAAAGATCTGCCACTACTAAATCAACTAGCTCTTCAATAACTTCACGACTTAGAGTGCGAACATTGGTGCGATCGTGTACCTCAACGCGGCTGTCTTGGCGAAGCTCCCAGGCTAATTGGCCATACCCCACATCCACTGCGATGACTTTCGCAGCCCCTCGCTTCAGCAGAACATCGGTAAATCCCCCAGTGGATGCACCGGCATCAAGTGCTGTGACTCCTTCAATCTGTATCTCTTTAAAAGCATCCAGCGCTCCGGCTAATTTATAGCCCCCTCTTGAAACATAATCATCTCTTTTGCCTAAAAGAGTTATTGAAGTCTCAGGATCTACTTGAGTTGAAGGCTTTGATGCAGGAATACCGCGAACTAGAACTGCTCTTGCCTCAATTAGATCAACGGCATCTTCTCGAGATCGCGCTAGACCTCGTCTGATTAACTCAGCATCTAGACGAGTTCTCATTTCTGCTTTCCAAAAATGGCAGGACTGAAAAGGGAAAACTTCTTAGGATTGGCCCTGGTTGGTGACACCCTCAACCAGAGATAGACCTGCTGAGAGATCTTGATTTACTTGATCAAATAGGCTTCCATGCTCGCTTAATGGAGCAAAGGCAACTTCATTAATCCGTTTCCTTAGCGCTGCTATCTGCTCCAGGCCTGCTGAGTTCTCGCTCATGTTCTCTTCCTTGCACTTGGCTTAGTAGCGCTCTTCTTCCTAGTGGGCGCTCTCCTTCTTACGGGCTTGGTCGATCTTGGGGTTGTTACTAGTTTAGTTTTGAGTAGCTCAACTTCTCGGGCTAGACGATCTAAATCTTCTTGTTTAGCAAATCCCATCCTTTTGGCACTTGATCTAAGCTCATCCTCAATGCGCGCCTTTATCGCTTCCCCGCTTTCCTTGGCCCAATGATTAAGAGCAGCTGCTACCTCCTGCGGGCTCTTCTCCCCTGAGGAGATTTTGCTCAGGTAGGTGCGAAGTGCTGATAAGAGATCATTTGCCATAGGAGAAAGATAGCCAAAGGCTAGGCTCTTGGCCCTTTATCTATCGGCTAGATTCACTCTTTCGATACTTAGCGGCAAATACCTCAGCCTCATTTGAGCGCCCGGCAGCGATTAACGCTTCAATGTAAGCCTCCTGCAATTTAGCAGCCCAACTGGCATCAGTAAGTGTTAGCTCAGGACAAGTTAGGGTCACCACGGCTGCCTCATCTTGGCCTAAAGCCCTTCTTGCCCCAGCAGCAGCTAAGCGCAGCTCCACTCGCTCGCTTTGAGTAAGTTCTTTTGGATCAATTGAGCCAGCAATCTCCAAGGCTTTTCGCGGATTTCCTAGAGCAAGCTCTGTGTGAGCTAGATATGGCAGAGCGGATTGGGAGCCTGAGATTCTTATTGCAGCTCGAAGCTCTTTCTGGGCCATTTCATACTTCCCGAAATTTAGCGCCGCGATTCCAGCCCGCTCTCTAACAATACCAATGCGCCCAGCTCTAAAGACAGCTGATTGGCCATGCCAATAGGCTCTCTCTGGATCACTTTCTAGAAACAATCTTATGCAAACAAGATGTCTTGCCACTGCCTCGCAATTTTCAGGAGCCAGTGTTCCAAGAGCAAATGCATCTCTCTTCTCCAACTCTTTTCCCGTCACTTCAATAGGAATTTCAGGCTCTGCAAATTTTCTTATCCGCCTATTTTCATCGCGTGCACTTAACTTCTTGTCTCTCCTAACTCCATCTTGTGTTGGCCTTGGCAAATCTCGATCTGTGGCTCTGCGATCTGTCGGCTTTCTAGAGCTTGGTTTTCTTGAAGCTGCTCTGCGATCAGAGTTCTTCTTGTAGGGAGGCCGCGAAGGTCGCTCAACCATCAGCCCCCCTATTCTCCGAAGTAATTTAAGTTCAGGACGAGAGATTTTAGGAAAAAGGGGCCGCAGTAAACTGCAACCCCTTTTTCTAATATGAGTCCGGCGGCGTTCTACTCTCCCACAAGGTGACCCGTGCAGTACCATCGACGCTGAGAGGCTTAACTTCCGGGTTCGGAATGGGACCGGGTGTTTCCCTCTCGCTATGACCGCCGAAACGCTATTG
>VGBW01000017.1 GCA_016870365.1 Actinomycetota bacterium
TTTAGGGGTCTTGCCATAAGCAGGGCTGTGAGCAATAAGAAGTAAGAAGGAAGTGGAAAGCGCTATCAGGCTGGCGCGATTAGATCTCAATTCGTGGCTCCCTGGGGATTGGGGGTCAGATACTTGGGTGAAAGGATAAAGGGCAGGGCTGGAAATTGCGGGAAAAAAGATAGGTGTGTCAGCTAGAAAGTGATGAATATTGCGGCAACCAAGAGAATGGAGTAGAGGCTTAAGTAGATGATTGAGCCATGGAATATCTTCGCAGCAGACTTATCAATCTGAGAACTTCTTAGACTAAACATCTGTATCGCAAAGAAAACAGTGAGGGCGGTGTTGGCAATATAGCTCCAGCTTGGCAGATCTGCCGAGTAGATAGTCAGGTATGAGACAGCAAACATCGCAATTGTGTGAAACCACATCTGTAGCTCAACTTTGGCGATAGGAGCAACGACTGGAAGCATGGGAATCCCTGCTGCTGCGTAATCAACTTTGTATTTGATTGCCAGGGCCCAAAAGTGTGGTGGGGTCCAAAAGAAGATAACCATAAAGAAATAGAGAGCTGTGGCAGAAAGTGAGTTTGTCACCGCCGCCCATCCAATTAGGACTGGCAAGCAACCAGCGATGCCACCCCAGACAATGTTCTGGGAAGTACGGCGCTTAAGGCCCACGGTGTAGCCAAAGACATAAAAAGTGATTGCACCAACAGTTAGACCTGTTGCCAAAGGATTAGTGAAGAACCAGAAGATGACAAGAGAAGCGACAGTTAGCGCAGTAGCAAATGCAAATGCTTGGCTTTCACTTATCTCCTTATTGACTATGGGGCGCCTAGAAGTTCTATCCATTAGTTGATCAATATCAGATTCAATGATCATGTTAAATGCATTAGCAGCCCCAGCTGCCAGAGTCCCACCAATCAAAGTTGCTAGCGAGATACCAACTGGTGGAACGCCACCTGCTGCAAGAAAGAGTGCGGGGAGAGTGATTACCAGCAATAGTTCCACTACGCGCAATTTCATTAACGCGATATATGGTGAAATCATGCCGGGAGATTACCCTGTAAGTTGCACCTGTGCGTATTCATATGGCGTGGGCTATCTCTCTAAGCCTCACATTCACTAGCACCATCTCAACCTTTGCAGAGCCACCATCTGAAAGCTCTAGGTTGAAAATAGAAGCCACCATCACTGGCAACATCTCACCAAAATCAGTGCGATCGTCCAATACCGGCTTTGTCTCTGCTCACAACATGATGTATCGCCACAGCATCACTATCTATGATGCCCAGACTCTAGATCTGGTCAAGTCCATATCTGATCAGGTGAATCTAGGAGATCTTGGTATCAATGGATACTCTGGGCTTCATCGCGGCTCCCCAGTTGAAGGAGCATTCTCACCTGATGGGAAACATTTGTATGTCACAAACTATGCGATGTATGGAAAAGGTTTCAATAGAGAAGGCACCGACAAATGCAGTCCTAACGACAAATATGATCGCTCATTTCTCTATCGCATCGATACCGCATCATGGGCCATCGATGCCGCTTATAGAGTAGGGGTGGTTCCTAAAGTGGTTGAAGTAAGCCCTGACAACAAATATGTGTTGGTAAGCAATTGGTGCTCTTATGATCTTTCGATAATTTCCACAGAGCTTGGAAAAGTAGTAAGAACTATAAGAATAGGGGCATATCCCAGAGGGATTACTGTCTCTAGCGACTCACAATTTGCCTATGTGGCTCAGATGGGAGGATCGGTAGTTCATAAGATTAATCTGGCAAACTTTGAAAAAGAGTTGCTAGCCGTTGGCTCAAATCCCAGGGCTTTAGTGCTATCCCCTGATAATTCCTTTCTCTATGCCACACTAAATTCTGCAGGACGAGTCATTGCCTTTGATTTGAGCGCTAATAAGGTAGTTCAATCTGTGAAAACCGGCTCTGCAGCGCGAAGCCTTGATATCTCAGCTGATGGCAGTGCCCTCTATGTGGTGAATTACGCCAGCAATACCTTATCAAAGGTCAGAAGTGGTGATTTTAGGGTTTTGCAGAGAATCAAGGTATGTAAGGAGCCAATCGGTGTGACTTATGAAAGATTGCAAAAACGAGTTTGGGTCGCTTGTTATGGTGGAGCGATAAAAGTCCTTAGTGATTCCCCGTCACAATAGCTGCAAGTAGACGATCCATTGCAGCTCTGGCCTTCTTTCGAGCACTTAGCGTGGGTGTAATCCCATCGGCCAAGATTGCAAAGGCATATTCTTTATCTGCTGATTTCACATACCCTGCAAGAGTTACTGTGTTCCTCAACCACCCAGTCTTTGCCTTTACTTGCCCGGCTGCCTCAGGGCCATTTTCAGTAAACCTCTTCTTTAAAGTTCCACTCTCACCTGCCACAGGTAGTCCTTCATAGATCGCCAGAAACTCTGAGTTGTCTCTGATCTTAGATAGAAGCTCGACTACGGTTTGGGTTGATAGTCGATTGTCTTTATCTAGACCACTGCCATCTTTTGCTATCAAGCCTTGGCTGTTAACTCCAATCTCCTCCAATGCTAGTTTGAGTGTTCGGGTAAGACCCTTGCTGTCTCTTTCGAAGCCAATCTTGCGCGCTGCTGCCATTGCTAATCGGTTCGCCAGGGTGTTTTCGCTATATAGGGTTACAAACTTGACCATCTCAGAAAGGGGCAGTGAGATAAGAGAAGAGATCTCCTCGGTAGCTAATTGATTTGCCTTAGCTGCATCAACTTTCTTAAATGTGGCCTTGATGCCTCTTCGCTTCAGATTAAGGCTTAAGTCATATCGGTCCTTATCAAATAAGCCAAGGTAATAAACGGTGATCTTTCTTTTCTTTGATGGGTTTGCTTTGCTGATAAGGGAGGGAAGATATTTTTGCCCATTCTTCTTAGCCAAGCTCAGATTACTGGTCATCCAAGGATCCAGAGAGCCTCTAATCAAATAGCTGTTCTTAGTCTCTGTTCCAAATATCTTTGTGACATATCTAGTATCTCCGCCAACAAAGTGAAGAGCGGCGGTGGATGAAACTAGCTTTAAGACTGATGCCGGAATTCGTAGCGACTCTGGGGAGTTTTGCGCAATGACTTGTCCATCTGCGAGATTGAGAATCAGTAGACCTGGTGCAGCAAGGTGCTTGTTATTAACATATTTATCAAGAGAGTGAAGTGCTGATGCCTCAATTGGGTTCATAAGAAGAAGTAGCGCTAGAAGTAGAGCCACTCTTGACTTAGCCATGGCCGAAAGAGTAATAGTCATTTATCACACTTGGCTTTAGGCTTGAGCCTATGCGCACCGGATATCTTTATCACGAGATATTTGGTTGGCATGACACAGGCACATTCGTTGGATATATGCCATCAGATCCTGGTGCAGGCTTGCAGCCTTATATGAACTATGAAAATCCTGATACTAAGAAGAGGATCCATGAACTAATCGTAGTTTCAGGTCTGATTGAAGACTTGATCCGGATTCCAGTAAGGGCTGCCAGTGAAGCTGAACTAGAGACCGTGCATAGCAGAGAACATATTGCAAGAATCAAGGGGGAATCAGCTTTAAGGCTAGGTGGTGATGGCGGTGACTTAACAACACCATTTGCCAAGGGTGGATATGAGATCGCAGCCATGGCAGCTGGTGGTGCAATCGAATTATTCGAGGCAGTTCTAAATGGCGACATTGACAATGGATACGCCCTTATTAGACCCCCGGGCCACCACGCAGTATCTGAAAGAGGAATGGGTTATTGCATCTTCTCCAATATTGCAGTTGCTATAGCGGTAGCAAAAAAGACTCACGATAACGACTTAAGGGTTGTTGTGGTTGACTGGGATGTTCACCATGGCAATGGGACTGAATCAATATTTCTAGATGATCCCAATGTCCTAACAATTTCACTCCATCAAGACAAGTTATATCCTCATGACAGCGGAGGAGTTGAAGTCGTAGGAGTTGGAACAAACATAAATATCCCACTTCCTCCAGGAACGGGTCATGGCGGTTATTACTATGCCTTTGATGAGGTTGTGATTCCTGCCATCAAGAAATTTGAGCCAGAGATTATTGCGGTCGCTTCAGGTTTTGATTCATCGGTTTTTGACCCGCTAGGGCGAATGTTATTAACTGCTGAAGGCTACCGAGTGATGACTAGAAAACTTATGGATGTTGCCGCACAGGTCTGTTCAGGAAGATTGATGATGGCCCACGAAGGTGGATATAGCGCAACTTACGCCCCATTCTGCGGGCTCTTTGTCCTAGAAGAGTTAAGCGGGGTCAAGAAATTGTCTGACCCATTTGCTCATGGAAACAACTATCCAGGCCATGAATTGAAGGAGCATGAGAAGAGAATCATTGATCAGGCTAAGAAGTTGGTAAGTAATTTATGAGCATGCCTCCCGGTGAGATTGGCCCTGGTGAGTTTTACCCAGTAGTCGGGGTAGGAGCTCACCCAAAGCCTTGGCCAAATGATGAGCACTTTGATCCTGAGTTACTTGAGAATGGCGACCGCCGTAATGTACTTGATAAATACCGATATTGGAGAGTTGAAGCAATAGTTGCCGACCTTGAAACCAAGCGCCATAGCCTCCGAATAGCCATCGAGAATTGGCAGCACGATCTAAATATCGGCTCGGTAGTAAGAACTGCTAATGCGTTCAATGTTTCAAGTGTGCACATCGTCGGAAAACGCGATTGGAATAGACGTGGGGCTATGGTCACTGATAAATATTTATCCGTCATTCACCATGCCACCGTTGCAGAATTCAAATCTTGGGCCGATGAGAACAAGGTAGAAATTATTGGCATAGATAACCTAGAAATATCAAAGCCCTTAGAGGGCGCCAAACTACCTAGAGAATGCGTTCTCTTCCTTGGCCAAGAGGGAGCAGGCATGTCTGATGAGGCAGTTGCAGCCTGTAGCCAAGTCCTATCCATTAAACAATATGGTTCTACTAGATCAATGAATGCCTCAGCAGCTGGAGCGATTGCTATGTATGCCTGGGCGATCCAGCACTTAAATAAGTAATTTCTTTATCAGCCCATCTGTAGCTCTTTCAACCATCTCTAGAACCTCCTCAAAGGCCGAATCTGGCAGTGAGTATGGGTCTGGGACTTCAAGGGAGTCAGGGCCACTTAGATCGAATTGTCTCAAGTAATAGATCTTGCGCTCCTCTTCCTCATTTGTCACATACTTACTAACTTCAGCATGATTATCTCTATCCATAACCAGAACTAGATCAGCTGCTACCAGCCGTGAGTAATCAAATTGAGAAGCAATGTGATCAAAAAAATACCCCGCCTTCTCCCAGGTTCGCCTAGAAGTAGGATTTGCTCCTTGGCCAACGTGCCAATTTGAAGTTCCAGCTGAATCAACAAATATCTTGGGCTTCTCTATCCTCGAAACCTTATTGAAAAGGACTGCTGTTGCCATTGGGGAGCGGCAGATATTGCCGTAACAGACCATGGTGATAATTAAATGATCGCGTCCCTTTAGATGAGAAAGATCCGGAGCGCTCACTAATCTTCAATGATCTCTGAAACTGATTTGATTCGCCGCTCTATTTCAATAGCCTGATCAGAGCGGCCGAGGGCGTGAAGAATCGCTGCGATTCTGCGCTCAATTGAAACGATAAAATCAAAGTCTTTGGAATCGGCCTCAGCTGCGATATGAAGTACTCGCTCCAGGGTGATTAAGCCCTCACGAACCTCGCCTGATAGCACTTGGGCTTTGCCCAGCTCAAATGAGGCATGAGTCAGGCGGCGTTGATCATGAGCCGTTGTGAATACGTCAACTGCCTTCTGGGCTGCAGCGAGCGCTGATTCAGCATCACCAAGTTCGGTGAAGCAATGGGCAATCTTCTGATCACATCTGGCTATATGAATTACTTCCTTTGCTTCCTTGAAATACTTTCTTGCCTCAAAGAATGCCTCCAACGCCTTCTCATACATCTTTAGCTCTCTATATCCACAGCCGATGAGATGAAAGTCAGTTGCTGCTCCCAATTCATTTCCATCAATTAGATGTTCTCGGGCACACTCTTGCATGCAATCAATGGTGTTTTGATACTCCTTGGAACTAAACCACCACTCGCCTAGGGTGCAGGCTAGCTCAAGGGCCATTGGTGACTTATTCTCTCGGAGTAACTCCACAGCTTTGCTCATAGCAGTTGCTGCTTCATTCATACGTTTCAATTGATTTAAGTTATAACCAATCGCTGAATAGGCCTGAGCTAAGCTCTCGCTAGGAGCCGCATTGCCTAGTTCTGAGTAAATATCGCGAGCTGTCTCTGCTAGAGCGAGGGCTTCATCGTATTGGCCACGAGCGTAGATCCGAGCGCTCAATTCATAATAAGTGCTGGCGCGATCCACTCCTTGAGTATCAGGTATTCGTTCCCACAACATTTCTTCAGTAATGATTTCATCATTAACATCATCGTCGTTGTGTTCGTCGGCCAATGCATTTCTCCATTCACTAACAGCGCTACCAGTAAGCCTTAACTTATCAGGTGTCTTCTAAGCCATGCGCTTAGTACTCAAAGTTACTGTGATTCGGCCTTACCCAGCACTACTAGGAAGGTCCTTGCTCCTCCACTGGGCATATCCACAGTGATTTTCACAGCGTCGCCTGGGGCGAAGGAGCGAACTCGCACTATTGCAGTTACCAGATCATTGATTCTCCTTCCCTCAATCTCCCTAATTACCGCACCTGCTGGGATTCCGGCCTTATCGGCCGCTTCCCCTGGAACCAAACGCAACACCTTGGCGCCAACTCCGGTATAGGAAGTATCAAAATTCACTCCCAGAAATGGCCTGAAGGATTTCCCGGTGTCGATGATCTCATCAACCACGCGTCTTGCTTGATTAATAGGAATTGAAAAACCAAGCCCAATAGATCCCGAAGCTCCAGAGCTCAGAGTTGCAATAGCAGAGTTAATTCCCACCAACGCTCCAGCCCCATCAACTAACGGACCCCCTGAGTTTCCAGGGTTAATTGCGGCATCTGTTTGGATGGCATCGATAAATGACTCAGCGCCAAAGCTTCCAGTAGTAACCGGCCTATTTAAGGCTGAGATAATTCCACTAGTCACAGTTCCTGCTAATCCAAGGGGTGACCCAAACGCCACAACTGGCTCCCCTATGGCTAATCTGTTGGAGTTGCCGATCGTTATTGCTTTTAGATTACCTCGGTCGATTCTTAGAACTGCGATGTCATAGGTGCTATCTCTCCCAACGATTGCTGCCTTTTCATAATCACCATTATCTAACTCAACTCTTACGCTGCCGCTTATTGCTGCAGATTCAACAACATGGTTATTGGTGATGATGAATGAGGAGTTTGCGCCAGTGCGATAGATAACGCCAGATCCACTGCCGCTTCCAGATGGAGCGCTGACTGCAATCGAAACTACCGATGGAGAGACCGCGGCTGCAATTGTCTCGACATTAACCCCAGATCCTGCAACCTCCATTAACGTGCGGTTTTTGTTGCAACCTCCTTTGGTTGTCGAATACAGAGCCTTGGTTCGATTGTCTACACATATCTTGGTCGGTGGCATATCTGGAGCTACCGCTACTGCCAGGCTGCCGGCGGCAAATGCACCCGCCATAAAGCCAACCATGACCTTGCTTAATGTAGATAGATTCTTCATGTGCTAGACCTAACCATTTCCCCCTGAAGAAAACCTTAGAGGGAATTCAACCTTGACTGTGAAGACTGCGCAACTTATGGATTCTGCCCTAAGCCGTTCCCGTCTTGCGGTCACTGTGACTCGCATCATTAATGGCTTTAGCGCCGCTAGCTTTGTGGCCAGAGTCCCCTACTTGAAAAAAAGATCTTTGATCTCTCCAATGGAACCCTTGGCCTATCTCTTCTTCTTGCCTCAGCAGCGGTCTTTCTAGCACTTCAACCGGCAGGAAAGTACTCGGCGAAATTCGATAGCCAACCAATAGTATTCTTCTCGACTATTGCATTAGCAATTTCCTAATTGACTCTTGGTTTTCTCTTCTGGCTTACCTAGTTCTGGATAGCTCTATTTATCTTCGGTTCTGTTTTCGGCCACCGCATATTGGATTTATTGCAGATGCCATTGAGCTTCGTTGGACGTTAATGCTCCTTGCTCTCCTTTCCTACTTACTGGTTCTTGCCTCTAGATTTGCCAAGGCAACTTAAGACTTACTCCAAGAGGTGTTAAGGGCTCGCCCCTCTGCATATCCTGATGCTGATTGAATGCCAATAACAGCCTTTTGCGTAAACTCACTTAGGCTCTTAGCCCCTGCATAAGCGCATGAGGACCTAAGGCCTGAAATAATCTCATCAATTAGATCTTCAACCCCCGGGCGGATCGGATCTAGGTACATGCGAGAGGTTGAAATCCCCTCTTCATATAGCGCCTTTCGCGCCCGTTCAAAGGCATCTTCATGGGACGTTCTAGCAGATACTGCCCTGGCAGATGCCATACCAAAAGACTCTTTATATAAACGACCTGAAGAATCAACTCTCAAATCACTTGGTGATTCATAGGTTCCAGCGAACCAAGATCCCACCATCACGCAAGATGCACCAGCGGCCAGTGCTAGGGCAACATCCCTTGGATGTCTAACGCCTCCATCTGCCCAGATATGTTTTCCTAACCTGCTTGCAGCCTGGGCGCACTCCATCACTGCCGAAAATTGTGGTCTGCCAACTCCAGTCTGCATCCGGGTGGTGCACATCGCCCCAGGCCCAACGCCTACTTTAATGATATCTGCCCCTGCCTCAATTAAGTCTCTGACGCCATCTGCTGTAACCACATTTCCTGCAACTATTGGAATATTTGGATTAAGTGAGCGAACCGCCTTTAGCGCTTCGATCATTTTCTCTTGATGGCCATGGGCGGTGTCAATAACTAATAGATCTACCCCCGCTCTTATTAACTCTGATGCTTTTGCTTTCACATCACCGTTAACGCCAAGTGCTGCGCCAATTCTCAATCGTCCTTTGGAATCAACTGCTGGCGCATAAAGAGTGGCGCGTAGAGCGCCGATCTTGGTGATGATCCCAACTAGCTCACCATTTGTATCAACCACGGGAGCAAGGCGGCGATTCTTCTCTATTAATAGATCAAAGGCCTTCCTTGCACTTACTGAACCGGGAATAAGCATCAAGTCCTTCGACATAATCCTGCTTAATTGGGTGAAGCGATCGGCTCCCTCCCAATCCTCCTCCATTACAATTCCTAGTGGCTTATTGTTTTCAACTACCACTATGGCGCCATGTGCTCTCTTATGAATTAGCGATGCAGCATCAGCAACTGTTTGTTCTGGTCTTAGAGTTATTGGCGTGTCAAAGAGGATATGCCTCGACTTAATCCATGAGATGACTTCAGTAACTACATCTATTTCAATATCTTGCGGGATCACGCTTAATCCACCACGCCTTGAAATAGTCTCTGCCATCCTCCTGCCAGAAATAGCTGTCATATTGGCCACAACCAAAGGAATCGTGGCGCCGGTGTTATCTGAAGTATTTAAGTCAACATCCATGCGACTGCTAACAGCAGAGCGCGATGGAATCATAAATACATCGTCATAGGTGAGATCGTGATTTGGTTGATGAATTAACCGCACGTAGCAGAACTATAGACCTACTTAAGCGCGATAGGATAAAAGGATGTCTGAAACCCTAATCTCCGCCCGTGGCTTAACTAAGCGCTATGGGGACTTCACAGCCGTTGATGCCATCGACTTTGATGTAGCCAAAGGTGAGTCCTTCGGTCTACTTGGCCCAAATGGCGCGGGTAAATCAACGACCATGCGAATCATCGCTGCTACCTCTCAGCGCACTTCAGGGACGATAACTATTTTAGGAAGAGACCCAGAAGAACATGGCCCACAAATAAGGGCTCATCTAGGGGTCGTCCCACAGCAAGACAACCTAGATACCGAGTTAACTGTCTCTGAGAACTTGTTCATTTATGGACGTTACTTTGGGTTAGGTAAGAAGTTCATCCGCAACAAAATCTATGAGCTTCTAGAATTCGCACAGCTTGAAGAAAAGCGTGACGTCAAAGTCGATACGCTAAGTGGAGGGATGAAGCGCCGTCTCACGATTGCCAGGGCCCTTGTTAGCGAACCGGATATCTTGATGCTTGACGAGCCAACTACTGGCCTTGACCCTCAGGCTCGCCACATTCTCTGGGATAGGTTGTTTCGACTAAAGGAAATTGGCGTGACTTTGGTAATCACGACCCACTTCATGGATGAAGCCGAGCAGCTCTGTGACCGCTTAGTGGTTATGGATAAGGGAAAGATCATGGCTGAGGGCTCTCCGCTAGAGTTGATCAAGACCCACTCCACAAAGGAAGTTCTTGAGGTTCGCTTCGGCTCTGATAGAAATAAGGAGATCGCTCCATCGCTTCGGGCTATATGCTCCCGGATGGAGGAGTTGCCAGATCGCATCTTGATGTATGTCGAAGATGGGGAGGCGCTACTTGAAGAGATCCTGAATCGGAAACTACACCCCACTACCTCGCTTGTCCGCCGCAGCTCACTTGAAGATGTATTTCTTCGTCTGACCGGAAGAACTCTGATCGAATGAATGCAGGCATTGACGTAGCTAGGGTGCGAAGCATTGGCGCCTTATATGTCGCAGAGTCGCGCATCTCAGCAATGCTTAAATGGAAGGGCATTATTGCCATTGTTGCCATTGGCAATCCCCTATTTTACTTAATAGCCATAGGAATCGGGGTTGGAGTCTTGGTAGATGAGAATTCTGGGACTTCTGGCACCGGTGGGGTTGAATACATAACCTTTATTGCCCCAGCACTGCTTGCGAGTGCGGCAATTACAGCAGCCCTTGATGAGGCGATGTTTCCTGTGATAGAGGGCTTCAAGTGGAGGAAGCTTTTCTATGCCATGAATGCCACGCCAATTACTGGGCCACAGATCGCACTTGGGGTATTCATTGCAGCCTTAATGCGCGTGGTCTTCACCGTGATCTGTTACTGGGCGGTGCTAATTGCATTTGGGGTAATCAGCGTTGCGCAATCCTGGGATGTAATACCAGTGACAATATTTGCAGCTGGAGCGTTTGCCGCAATAATCATGGCAATTACCGCTAAGGTGAAAAATGACGACTACTTCATGACCATCCTAGGACGCCTAATAGTGATGCCGATGTTCCTCTTTTCAGGCACGTTCTTCCCACTAAATACCATGCCAACTTTCCTGCAGCCAATTGGTTGGATCTCACCACTTTGGCATGCCACAGAACTCGGTCGCCATTTCTCCTATGGATACTCACTAAGTGCAATGATGTTAGCCATCCACTTTGCTTTTCTTCTTGCCTTACTTATTGGTGGATTTGCTCTAGCCAATAGAACTTTCACCACAAGGTTGACTAGATGAGCAATGCGGTGGCAATTGCAGATGCCAGAGCTAACCGCACTGGTCATCAGATCTATGCCGGACGCGCAAGAGCTATCATTGAAAGATCTCTGATTGCCCTTCGCTCCTCAACTTGGGTCCCTGTTGCTACTGGCTTTGTTGAGCCAGTGCTCTATTTGCTTGCTTTTGGCTATGGGATGGGCGAGCTAATTGGAAATGTGACTTTGGGAGATAGGGCTGTCGATTACACAGTGTTCATTGCCCCAGGCTTGCTTGCAGCCAGTGCTATGAATGGGGCGATCTATGACTCGACTTGGAATGTCTTCTTCAAATTAAACGAGAGCAAGCTCTACCAAGGAATGCTGGCTACGCCACTTGGTCCACTTGATGTGGCTCTCGGTGAGATTGTCTGGGCGCTCTTTAGAGGACTCTCTTACTCGATCGCTTTCATGTTGATCACTGCACCACTTGGACTTGTCCCAAGTTGGGGCGCGCTACTTGCAATCCCTGCGGCGGTCTTAATCGCATTCGGCTTTGCCTCATTTGGAATGGCGATAACTTCTTACTTCAAGACTTACCAACAGATGGGATTGATTAACATTGCGCTTCTTCCGATGTTCCTATTCTCTGGTTCGCTATATCCGATCTCGGTCTATCCTGACTGGTTAGAGCTCACAATCAAATTACTTCCGACTTGGCATGGTATTGAATTAACTAGAGATATCTGGTTTGGCATTATTGATTTCTCAAGTCTCTCTCATTTAAGTTACTTTCTAGTGATGATCGTATTAGGACTATTCTTTACAACGCGACGCTTACGCGACCTCTTTATGCGTTGAATTCACGCATACTTACGCATAAGGCACACGGTTGACCGCCCCCATTACCAAGGAGTAGAATCCGGCACGATTTCATTGAGTTCTTAAGGAGAGTGGTACCAACGAATCGGTTCTTCTGAACCGTATTTGGGAAGTCCCAAACTCCCATGTTTAACCAAACCCATCATGCGCAGACCTTTAGACAGGTTGCGATTTCATCTACCCCGGTCTCCCCGGCACGAATCCAAGAGCTGCTGGAAATTGAGCGAGCAAAGTTCACTGCTCGCGCGCCTAAATCAGGCAAAGAGAACATCCGCGCCGGCAGGGCAACTCCGCTCGGCGTCGCCTCAAGTTTCCAGTACTGGGATCCATACCCGATCTCCATCGTCTCGGCTAAGGGCGCCTGGATGAAGGATGTCGATGGTCGCGACCTGCTCGATCTATCGATGGGTTTTGGCGCACTCCTTGTCGGCCACCTAAATGATGAGGTCGTCAAAGAGGCGAGGGAGACACTAGAGGTCGGAACTCTCTTCGCTACCCCTTCACCAATTACGCGCGATGGCGCTGAGATTCTCTGCCGTCGCTTCGGACTCGACATGGTCCGCTTCGCAAATTCTGGAACTGAAGCGACGATGTATGCGATTCGCACCGCTCGCGCTGCGACAGGAAAACTCGGAATCGTAAAGATCGAAGGCGGTTTCCACGGCTCATACGACCCATTGATGGTCTCTGCAAAACCTGCGATTGATAGAGCCGGCCCACCAGATAATCCGAATTCAGTCCCACTTCCTGCAACCGTTCCTGGCGAGGTTCATGTAGTTCCTTACAACGATGCTGATGCAATCGAGCGAGTATTCAAAGCGCATGCTGATTCGATCGCAT
Organism: Actinomycetota bacterium; assembly: GCA_016870365.1. Classification (GTDB taxonomy): domain Bacteria; phylum Actinomycetota; class Actinomycetes; order Nanopelagicales; family Nanopelagicaceae; genus MAG-120802. Next base: position 13,058 of record VGBW01000017.1, read on the forward strand.
GTCTGATGATGGAACCGGTCCTTGAGAACATCGGAATCGTCCTTCCGGATATGGGATATCTAGAGCGAGTTCGCGCGCTCTGCGACAAATATGGAGTACTTCTGGTATTTGATGAAGTAAAGACTGGTCTTACCGCTGGCCCACAAGGAGCAGCGCAACGTCTTGGAGTTAAGCCAGACTTAATCTCACTTGCTAAATCAATCGGTGGCGGAATCCCCGTCGCAGCCTTCGGTGGTAAGCGCGAACATATGCAAACCGTTGTTACTGGGACTCATGCACATCTAGGAACTTTCAACGGCCACTTCCTGGCGATGGCCGGACTTCGCGCTGTCGATCGCCTCTGCACCCCAGAAGCGCTACAGCGCTCTGAAGATTTCAATCGCCAAGCTCTCACTCGCGTCGCTGAGATCATCAGCGAGTATGAACTCCCAGCCCACACGGTTGGTTTCGGAGTTAAAGGCTGTATTACTTGGTCAAGCTCCCCAGTCCGTAACTACCGCGATTACAAGGCGACTGACTTTGATCTAGCCGAGCTCTCCTTCTTCTGGTCCCAAAATAGAAATGTAATGACACCGCCAGGACTTGATGAGCAATGGTTGATCTCACTCGCCCATGGCCAGCGCGAAATCGACATCATCGTCGGCGATTTCCTAGATTTCGCCAAGGCTCTAAGGGCTTAGCTCGCTTAATAGTGTTCCAAGCTCCAGGCTCGAACACCACCGGCAACACCAGCAGTGTTTGGCACAATAACGACATCATCGCCAATGCGCTCCAAATCAATCGGCCGAACAAGTCGCGCATTTCCTCCACCTATATATAGCCGATCCCATCTGAATACTGGGCGAAGTTCTTCTACTAATAGCCTAATTCTGCGCGACCAGAATACATTTCCAAGTCGGCGCCGCTCTTGTTCGCCAATCCAATTGTCGTAAGTTGTCCCACGACGAACCGTTGCATGCGATAGCTCAAAGTGTGGCGCAAGCTTTCCACCATAAAAGATTGCAAAACCAAGCCCAGTACCAAGTGTGATCACTACTTCGTAGCCAGTGCCCGTAATTATTCCGGCGCCATGAACTTCAGCATCGTTTAAAACCAAAGTTGGGATTCCTAATCTTGATGCAATCGCGCTCTGGGCATCAAAACCACTCCAGAGTTCTTGTAATTCTGGATCGATACGAGTGCGTGGACCCTTTGTCGTTACGTAATGCGGAGTAGCTACAACAACGCCGTTTCGAATCATCCCCGGCATTCCGATGGTGGCGCGATAACTGGCTGGAAGATTCGATGCGATCTCGGAAATCGTCTCGACAAGTCGCTGTGGTAGGAGGGGGTATGGAGTCTCGATCCGGTTTGGTTTTGAGTGCATCGTTCCCGAGTCATCTAGAACGCAACTCTTCAGATATAGCCCCCCACAATCTACTGAAAGGGTCAGGCGCTCGACCATTTCGCTATCTTAAACCCCTTACAAATGGCGCCTGCCCGAGTAGGGTTTTCGGGTGGCTCTGATAGAGA
>VGBW01000018.1 GCA_016870365.1 Actinomycetota bacterium
CCAAGTATCTGACCCCCAATCCCCAGGGAGCCACGAATTGAGATCTAATCGCGCCAGCCTGATAGCGCTTTCCACTTCCTTCTTACTTCTTATTGCTCACAGCCCTGCTTATGGCAAGACCCCTAAACCAACCCTTGCTCAGATCGAAGCTGCCAAGAAGACTGAAGCAGAGAAGAAGAAGTTAGTTGATGCAGCCACTGCCAAACTAAGCAAAGCGAATTTAACCCTCAAGCAACTAACTGCCTTGGCAAGTGCTGCTAGGGCCAGATATGAAGCAGCGAAACGAGAGTTAGCAATTGCAACCAAGGAGGCTGAAACAGCCGCTGCCGCGTATGGCGCAGCAGTTAGTGAAGTAAAGGCAACTCATGACTCCATCGGGCGTCTTGCTACCAATGCCTACATCATGGGTGGCGGATTTACTGACCTGAACTCTGTGCTTCATTCAGATGGGCCACAGGATTTAGTAGATCGACTCTCAACTCTTGATACTTTAGGAACTCAGAACACTCGAGCACTATTTAGATTCCAGGCCGCAGAGGCGGCAGCTGCTAAAGCAAAGAAGGCAGCTGATTACGCCAGGGCTGCTCAAGAAGTGGCAACCAAGAAAGTCGAAGAGGCCAAGATTGAAGCCGATGCCGCCAAGAATGCCCAACAAAGAGAGGTTGATAAGCTTCAAAGGATTCAAGATCAAGTATTAAAAGAGCTGAATGCCGCAAAGAAAACTCGTGTGACTCTTGAGCAACAGAGACAACTTGCTCTATTGGAAGAAGCAAATGCAAATATCGCTACCAATACTGCGGTTTACACCAAAGTCTGGCCTGATATCGGTTTCAAAGGACGTAGTACCTCTCGCTCAAATCCAGAGATGCGTGCAGCAGCTGTGGCATTTGCCAAGAAACAAGTTCTAGCCCGGAAGCCATATATCTGGGGCGATGAGGGACCAGATTCTTTTGATTGCTCAGGTCTAGTCTATGCTGCATATCGCGATGCAGGTCTTAGTTGGCCAAATTGGGATCGCCTCAACTCCTCACTTTATTTCAGTTACACCAAACATGTTCCTTTGGGTCAGTTGGAGCCCGGCGATCTACTCTTCTATTCCTATAAAGGAACGGTCAACACCATCCATCACATCACTATCTACGCTGGCGAGGGGATGATGTGGGAGGCAAACTCCAAAGGTAAGGGCCTACTCTTCTCCAATATCTATAGCATCAAAGGCTTGATGCCATATGGAGGTCGGGTCTAGGCCGATTACCCTTAGCCACATGGCCGAAGCCACCCCGCTCTTTCAGATCCGCCTTGCCATCAGATCTGAGTTAGAAGACATTGCTGTAGGTGATTCAGTACTTGTCGCAGCATCAGGGGGAGCAGATTCATCTGCCCTTGCAGCTGGGCTGCTATCGGAGTGCAAGGCAAAGTCAATTAAAGCAATTGCTTTAATCATCGATCATGGCCTGCAGAAGAATTCAGCAGATGTCACTCATGAAACCAAGAAGACACTGACAAAAATTGGCTATGAGAATATTGAGATTAGGCGAGTTAACGTGGAAATTACCGATGGCCTAGAAGCATCGGCACGAAGGGCTCGCTATCAAGCGCTCAATGAAGTCGCAAACTCACATAACGCAGTGGCAATCTTCCTAGGTCATACAAGAGATGATCAGGCAGAGACAGTGCTTCTAGGACTTGCTCGCGGATCTGGGAGTCGTTCACTATCTGGAATGGCTTCAAGAGTTGATCGCTATCGTCGTCCTCTCTTATCAATTACAAGAGCGCAAACGGAAGCAGCATGCGAAGAGGCAGGAATCAAGTTCTGGCAAGATCCCCATAATCAGTCAATGGAGTTTACAAGAGTGCGGGTCCGTGAAGTAGTGCTGCCAACCATGGAAAAAGAGATTGGCCCTGGAATTAGTGAAGCCCTTGCAAGATCTGCCAAGCTATTGCGCGATGATGCTGACGCACTGGATCACTTCAGCGGCGAAATCTTTTCGCAGTTAGACCCAGTATCACTAGATATCTCAAAACTTGAATCACAGCCTCGGGCCATTAGAACTCGGATCCTAAGAAGAGCTATCTATCTGTCCGGAGCCCCTGAAGGCTCACTATCGACCGAGCACATTGAGCCTGTTGACTCCCTCATCACAGCCTGGAAGGGGCAGGGGGCTATCTCACTTCCTGGCGGTGTGACCGTGGCTCGAATTTCGGGCAGACTTTCGCTCTCAAAAAGCGATGGGCAGGGGAATAGGACGAGGCGGGAGGGAGAAAGTGGATCTGGAATCAGTCAAGGGTGATATTGAACGCGTTGTCGTAACCGGTGAACAGTTACAAGCCCGCTTGAAAGAAATGGCTGCCCAAATCGAAGCAGATTACAAGAATCAAGACCTATTGCTTATTGGTGTATTAAAAGGCGCCGTGATGGTGATGGCTGACCTATCACGGTATATCAACAGACACCTAGATATGGATTGGATGGCCGTTTCATCCTACGGACCTGGGACAAAGTCATCTGGCGTTGTAAAAATTATCAAAGATCTAGACGAAGACATTACGGGAAGGAAAGTCCTAATCGTTGAAGACATCGTTGACACTGGCTTGACCCTTGATTGGTTGAGTGCCAACCTAAAATCCCGCGGAGCAAAGAGCGTTGAAATTATGACTGTTGTTAGAAAACCAGAATCTGCTCAAGTGAGCGTTGATGTCAAGTATGTTGGCTTTGATATCCCTAAGGACTTTGTGGTTGGCTATGGGCTTGACTTTAATGAGAAGTATCGAAACCTTCCCTTCATTGCCGTGCTAGCTAAGCATATGTATGAGTGAACATGACCGATAAGAGATTCAAGATAAAACCCCCTAAGCTTCCTGCCAAATCCGGCAAGAAGGTTCCAATACAACAACTCTTCAGGCGTCCCTTGTTTTGGATTCTGGTAGCAATCGTCGGTGTAACAGTTTTTGGCCAAATCTCATCCGGCAATAATCAATTCGCCAAGATCGATACCTCAGAGGCGATGGCAGCAATTACCAGGGGTGATGTGGAATCTGCCAAGATCGTAGATCGCGATCAAAAAGTTCAATTGGTTCTAAAACCTGGTGTTGCGATAGGAGGCGCTAGCAAGGTTGAAGCCTCTTATGTCACAGGGCAAGAGCCAATCCTTATCAATTTACTCACCGCAAATCAGCCTACAAAGCAGTGGGATGTAACCGTCCCCAAGACAAATATTCTGGTCTCCATCCTCTTTACTTTGGGGCCGATTATCTTATTGGCATTCCTCTTACTGTTTTTTATGAGCCAGTCCCAAGGAGGATCAAGGGTTTTCTCCTTTGGTCGCTCCAGAGCAAAGCTTCATAACAGCGAAGTCCCACAAGTTACTTTTGCAGATGTTGCAGGAGCCGATGAAGCCATTGAAGAGTTTAGAGAGATCAAGGATTTCCTTGCAGAGCCCAAGAAATACCAGGAAATAGGAGCCAAGATTCCTAAGGGAGTTCTCCTCTTCGGCCCTCCTGGAACCGGGAAGACTCTCCTTGCAAGGGCCGTAGCTGGAGAGGCAAAAGTCCCTTTCTACTCCATCTCAGGTTCTGACTTTGTCGAAATGTTTGTGGGCGTTGGGGCTGCTCGAGTAAGAGATTTATTTACTCAAGCAAAAGCAAATGCCCCTGCGATTATCTTTGTGGATGAAATTGATGCTGTGGGCCGTCATCGTGGAGCTGGAATGGGTGGTGGCCATGATGAGCGCGAGCAGACTCTAAATCAATTACTAGTTGAGATGGATGGTTTTGAATCGCATGAGCAGGTAATACTCATTGCAGCAACTAACCGCCCAGATATTTTGGATCCGGCGCTACTTCGCCCCGGTCGCTTTGATAGACAAATTGGTATTGATCGCCCTGATGTAAAGGGCCGTGAGGCAATAATTGAAGTTCACTCCAAGAATAAACCTCTAGAGAAAGACCTTGATCTGTTAGCAATAGCACGACGAACTCCTGGATTTACTGGAGCAGATTTGGCAAATGTTCTCAATGAAGCAGCGCTTCTGACTGCGAGGCAGAATCGAAAAGAAATTTCATCAACTGATGTTGATGAAGCAATTGATCGTGTTATGGCTGGTCCACAGCGTAAGTCAAGGCTTATGAGCCAGGAGGAGCGCAGGGTAACTGCCTATCATGAATCCGGTCATGCACTTGTAGCCCACGCACTTCCACATACCGACCCAGTACATAAGATTACGATCTTGCCAAGAGGGCACACACTGGGGTACACCATGGTTCTACCTGATGAGGATAAGTACTCCACGACAAGAAATCAGATGCTTGATCAATTGGCCTACACCATGGGCGGCAGAGCCGCAGAAGAATTGGTTTTTCACGATCCAACTACTGGGGCTTCCAATGATATTGAGAAAGCAACCACCCTTGCTCGTGCCATGGTTACTCAATACGGCATGACTGAGAAGTTAGGTGCCATAAAGCTAGGAAGTAGTAATGCAGCACCATTTTTGGGAAGAGATTATGGACATCAGCGAGATTATTCAGAAGAGATCGCGGCAAGCGTGGATCAAGAGATCAAGACTTTGATTGAGCAAGCTCATCAAGAGGCTTATGAAATACTGATTGAAAATCGCTCAATCCTCGATGCTCTAGTTGAAGAACTACTGGAAAAGGAGACGCTACAGAAAGAGGAAATTGCCGCAATCTTCAAGCATGTTGCCTCAAGACCCAAGAGACCAGCATGGACTGGATCTGCCTATCGCATTCCTTCTCGGATCCCACCAGTTGCAATAAAGACGACGGCAAATGGCAAAAGGGACGAGCGTGTAAGACGAAATAAAAAATCACCTACGAAATAGACTTGATTAATTGAGCAAACCTTCTTAATCAAGGTAGAGCCAGGCTAGCAATAAGTGAATTCCTTGCAGCCCTTGGGGAAGACCATGGTCGTGATGGACTTCGTGATACTCCAAAGCGAGTAACAAGGGCGTCATAGTCAAACGAATCAGTCTTAATGCGGCTCGCTCGACAGTTCTAGGCGTAATTGATTACGCAGGGATGGTTATCAAGAGTGATGATCTAACGCTTCCCCATCCAAGGGCCTTTGAGCGTCGCTTTGTTTTAGAGCCCTGGTTAGAGATTGATGCAGAGGCAGAGTTAGCTCGTTTTGTATCGGTAAGAGAGCTTTTGGCAGGCCTGATTTAGCGGGGTAGACTTGTGATGGCCTGGTACCACTAACGGACTGGAGCTTTAGATAAGATGAGAGAAGTAGAAGTCCTTCCGGACCTAAGTCGCCCGTGCGCACTTGTGCCCACGATGGGAGCGCTTCATGCCGGCCATCAATCATTGATTAGACGAGCACGTGAATTAGCAGATGAGGTTGTAGTTTCGGTATTTGTTAACCCTCTCCAGTTTGAAGATAGAGAAGACCTAGCTAGATATCCAAGCGCTCCAAAGCAAGACAACCAATTAGCCATGCAGGCTGGAGCAACAATTCTTTGGAAACCAAGCTATGAAAGTATTTATCCAGGTGAAATCAAGACTCTTTCCTCGGGAGAGATTGGAAATAGATTTGAGGGCATTCATCGTCCAGGTCACTTTGATGGAGTGTTAACAGTAGTTAATCGCCTATTTGAATTGAGCAGACCAAAGTACGCGATTTTCGGTGAGAAGGATTTTCAGCAACTTTTCTTAATAAAACAGATGGCAGCCAAGCTTGATTCCGAAATCAATATAATCACTGCTCCAACAATTCGCGATAGCAGTGGGCTAGCTTTATCTTCTAGAAATATCAGGTTAAGCCAGCAGGCCCTAAAGGACGCTCTAGTGATTTCGAGAACTCTAAGAGCTGCAAGTAATGAGTCAAGTATCAAGGACGCTCGCCAAGCTTTGATGCAGGTGGAAAGCGAAGCTTCATTTACTTTAGATTATGCCGAGATAATCGATGAAGAAAGCTTTCAAGTTGCAGACGAATCAAGTGTTAAGACCCGAGCAATCATTGCGGGGTGGATCGAGGGCGTTAGATTGATTGATAATATGGCGATGCAGAAATCTCTGGTGCGCGTATGAGACTAAGGGCCCCGCTTCCTGGCTGGAGAGCACAGGCAGACGTTGTAGTCATTGGGTCAGGAGTTGCTGGACTGACTACTGCCTTGCAGATTCGCGCACATGATCTCTCAGTATTACTAGTAACGAAGTCATCTATTGATGCTGGCTCAACAAAGTGGGCCCAAGGTGGAATTGCAGCGGCACTTGGCCCTGGGGATTCTCCAAGCCAACACGAACAAGACACACTGGTGGCTGGGGACGGCCTATGTGATTTAGCGGCAGTAAAAGTATTGGTAAGCGAAGGCCCAGAGGCAGTAAGAAAGTTAATTGCAAGGGGAGCTGTCTTTGATAAGTCAGAGACCGGGGAGATTGCTCTAACCAGAGAAGGCGGGCATTTGAGAAACCGAATTCTTCATGCAGGAGGAGATGCCACGGGAGCTGAAGTATCAAGAGCTCTGCTTGCTGCAGTATCTGATGATGTAGGTATTGAAGTAATTGAACATGCTTTAGTTTTAGATGCTCTAAAAAGTAGATCTGGCCGAGTTTGCGGAGTTACCTTGCATGTCATTGGCGAAGGAAGTCGAGATGGCGTAGGTGAAGTACTGGCAAGGGCGGTAGTGTTAGCAACCGGTGGCCTAGGCCAGGTTTATTCTCAAACTACCAATCCATCAGTCTCAACCGGTGATGGTGTGGCACTTGCCCTTAGAGCAGGGGCAGAAGTTGCTGATGTGGAATTTATCCAATTTCACCCAACTGTTCTCTACATTGGCGAAGGTTCAAAAGGTCAGCAGCCACTAATCTCAGAGGCTCTTCGCGGTGAGGGCGCATTCTTAGTGAATAATCGTGGCGAGCGTTTCATGCGCGGTATCCATCCTCTTGCAGATCTGGCACCACGGGACGTGGTTGCTAGAGAAATATCACGTCAAATGGAGTTAACTCACAGCCAACATGTCTGGCTAGATGCCAGAGGGATCAAAGATTTCTCAGAACGCTTCCCAACTATTCATGCATCATGTAGAGAGATTGGAATTGATCCAGCACTTGATTTGATTCCGGTGTCGCCAGCTTCGCACTATGCATCAGGGGGAGTAAGAACAAATCTAAATGGGCATAGCTCAGTTCCTGGCCTATATGCAGTCGGAGAGACTGCATGCACCGGCGCTCATGGGGCTAATCGCCTTGCCTCTAACTCACTTCTGGAAGGCTTGGTATTTGGCGCACGGATTGCTGAAGATATCGCTGCAAACCAACTACCTCAAGAACCACCCGTTGCCCAAGATTGCTATGACTTTCTGCTCTCACCTTCCATTCGCGGTGAGCTACAGAGAGCGATGTCAAAGGGCGCTGGTGTGGTGAGAAGTGAGTATTCATTAAAGGAAACTTTAAGAACTCTAGATAATCTAAAAAGCGCAGCAACGATATATGCCAGCGTTGATGCTTGGGAGACAACCAATCTCTATCTTCTAGCCACAGCCATTGCTCGCTCCTCACTTGAGCGATGTGAATCAAGAGGATCTCACTATCGTCAGGACCATCCAGAGAGTCTAAATACCTGGATAAAGAGAATAGCCCAGAGGCTGGCAGGTGATGGTTCTTGGAGCTCAACGATTTCGGAGGTTCGTAGTGATCTCACAATCGTTAAGTAAATTACTAGGTGATCAAGGACTCAACCCCGATGCGATTGGTCAGAAGGTTATCGAGGCCCTAGCTGAAGATTCATTCACCGATGACCTAACCAGCCGTGCCACAATCACTGAGTCTCAAGTGAGCAGGGCTAGCTTTGTTACTAGAAAAAGCGGAGTAATTGCCGGGTCCTTAGTGGTTGCCGTAGTTCTTGAGCAATGTGGGATAAACGAATACGAATTATTGATTAAGGATGGCCAAAAAGTCAGTGCTAGAACCGAAATCATTCGAATAAAGGGTGAGACGAGATCGATACTTAAGGCGGAGCGCACTGCGCTGAATTTCCTCTCTCATCTCTCCGGCATTGCCACTCTTACAAACCTTTGGGTCAAGGAAGTTTCATCAAGTAAGGCATCAATTCGAGATACAAGAAAAACCACCCCGGGATTAAGAGAGTTAGAAAAATATGCGGTACGTATGGGTGGAGGCTTGAATCATCGAATGGGCCTTGGTGGTCAAGCGCTTATCAAGGACAACCATATTGCTGCCGCAGGTTCTGTTAGTGAAGCGATCAACCGAGTGAAGAAAGCCGCTCCAGGTGCGCTTATTGAAGTAGAGGTTGATACCTTGGAACAACTAAAGGAAGCCCTAGAAAGTAATGTAGAAATAGTCCTTCTAGACAATATGAGTATTGAGCAGACCAGAGCGGCGGTTGAATTAGCCAAAGGCTCAAAGACCAAACTTGAATCATCAGGCAGCCTCAAATTAGAGAACGCTGCGGCTTATGCTGCGACAGGCGTTGATTACCTGGCAGTCGGAGCCTTAACCCATTCAGCTCCAGTACTGGATATCGGACTGGACTTCTAAATGCTACTAACTATTGATGTCGGCAATACCAATACCGTCCTTGGAATATTTGCAAAAGAACAGATGATTCATACCTGGCGAGTAAAGACTGATGCCAGAGATACTGCCGATGAGCTATGGCTGCAATATCGCTCTCTGATTGCCGGATACGAGTTAAGTGGGCTCTCAATCTGCTCCACAGTGCCTTCGATATTACGTGAGGCAAGGGCGATGATCAGTCGCCACTTCCAAGACGTACCAACCACAATTGTCGAACCTGGTGTAAAAACAGGAGTCCCACTACTGGTCGATAACCCAAAAGAAATTGGAGCAGATCGCATCGTTAACACCCTTGCCGCTCACACCCTTTATGACCGAGGAGCTTGCATTGTTGTTGACTTTGGAACTTCAACTAATTTTGATGTGGTATCCCCAAAGGGTGAATTCCTTGGAGGAGCGCTAGCGCCGGGAATTGAGATTTCAGTGGAGGCGCTGGCATCAAGAGCGGCGCAATTGCGAAGAGTTGAGTTAGTCAAGCCAAGATCAGTCATTGGCAAGAACACAGTAGAGGCTCTTCAATCCGGCACTATCTATGGATTTGCTGGTCAAGTAGATGGCCTAGTTGCTCGAATTAGTGATGAGCTAGATGCTCTCTATCTTGATAACGAGAGAATCTCAGTGATAGCAACAGGTGGTTTAGCGCCATTGGTGCTGGGGATTTCAGGGACTATTGATTATCACGAACCTGATCTAACCCTCATTGGCCTACGTCTTGTGCACGAGAGGAATGGTTAGACTTATCGGCACTATGGCCGAGAATGACCTTCCTGAGCAATTAAGAATCAGGCGCGAAAAGCGCGAATCACTTCTCAGGCGTGGCATAGCCCCATATCCAGTTTCTGTTAATAGAACCGCTTCCCTAAAAGAAATTCGCGAGAGATTCAAAGATCTAGCAACAGATAGTCCATCTGGAGCAATCGAGAGCGTAACCGGGCGAATAATCTTTAAGCGTGATACCGGAAAGTTGTGTTTCGCCACCCTTCGTGAGGGCGATGGCACAGAACTTCAAGCGATGTTCTCACTAGATAAAGTAGGGGAAACAGTTCTGGAAAGCTGGAAGAGTGATATTGATCTAGGAGATATCGTAAGCGTCACAGGCGAGGTAATCACCTCAAAGCGTGGGGAGCTATCAATTCTGGCCAATTCTTATCAATTAGCCTCAAAAGCACTTCGCCCACTTCCTAATGAACATAATCCATTGAATGAAGAGACCAGAGTCCGCCAGAGATATATCGATTTAATTGTTAGGCCTGAGGCTAGGTCGATTGCAAGAATCAGACCCGAAGTAATCAAGTCGGTGAGAGAGACTTTCGATAATCATGACTTTATTGAGGTTGAGACCCCAATGCTTCAGGTTATGCATGGTGGAGCAGTCGCTAGACCTTTTAAGACCTTTAGTAATGCCTATGATATGGGCCTTTATCTAAGAATTGCCCCAGAGCTCTTCTTAAAAAGATGTGTGGTCGGAGGTATTGAAAGAGTCTTTGAAATAAATAGGAATTTCCGTAATGAAGGAGCAGATTCAAGCCATTCCCCAGAATTTGCCATGCTTGAGATGTATTGGGCCTATGCCGATTGGCAGGACATGAAGTCCTTGACCCAAGAGATAGTTCAAAACGCCGCTCTTGCAATCTTCGGCTCTCATCAGGTTGAACATCACGACGGTCGCATAAGTGATCTAGGTGGAAGCTGGAGAGAATTAGATTTCTACAGCGCTATCTCAGATGCTGCAGGTATCAGTGTTAGCCCAGCTACTACAGGAGAAGAGTTAGTAAGAATCGCCGAAAAAGTTGGCCTAAAAGTTGACCCTGCATGGATTAAAGGCAGGTTGGCTGAGGAAATCTTTGCACACTTCTATAACGATGACTTAAGTACTCCAACTTTTGTCATGGGCTTTCCGGTCGATACTTCACCTTTGGTTCGCGAACACCGCAGCAAGGCAGGGATCGCCGAGAAGTGGGATCTTTATATCGATGGCTTTGAATTGGCCACCGGGTATAGCGAACTAATAGATCCGGTTATTCAAAGGCAGCGTTTAGTGGAGCAGGCAGAACTGGGAGCAAAAGGTGATTTAGAGGCTATGCAGGTTGATGAAGACTTCCTGCGTGCCATGGAACACGGAATGCCTCCCATGGGAGGAGTTGGAATGGGAATTGATCGACTTCTTATGGCTTTAACCGGGCTCGGAATTCGCGAGACGATCCTTTTTCCTTTAGTGAGGCCGGAAGAGAATTAAATGGCTGTAATAGTTCGTCCCGCAAGGGCTTCTGATGTGAAATCAATTCGCAGCATTATCGATCAATACGCTCTGCAGCGCCGCTTGCTTTCAAAAGACACGGTCAAACTCTATGAGGATGTGCAGGAGTTCTTTGTCGCAGAAAGTGATGGAGAAATCATTGGCTGCGGAGCGCTTCATGTTCTCTGGGAAGATTTAGGTGAGGTTAGAACTGTTGCAGTCATCGAGAAATATAGAAGAATGAAGATTGGCAATCAGATCCTGGAGGCCATCACTAAACGCGCTATTTCGCTAGGGTTAAGGCGATTGTTTTGTCTAACATTTGAGACGGAGTTTTTCGCCCAACATGGGTTTGAGGAGATCCAAGGAACTCCTGTGGAAGCAGAGGTCTATCAACAACTACTGCGTTCATATGATGAGGGTATTGCCGAGTTTCTTGACCTTGAGAGCGTGAAGCCCAACACCCTAGGCAACACCAGAATGCTCAAAATTCTCTAACTCTTTCTGGGCATAAAAGCCTAGATATGGCGGTTATAACCCCTATGGATTCCCATATCTAGCGCTATCTAGGGCCTTAGAAATAGATGTCGCATCGATTCGGGCCTTCTTATACGCTAGAGCCAGTCCGTTTTGAGTAGAACTTAAGGAGATGAACTGATGTTTGAGCGCTTTACCGATCGAGCCCGTCGCGTCGTAGTTCTGGCGCAAGAGGAAGCTCGCATGCTCAATCACAACTACATCGGCACCGAACACATTCTCCTCGGCCTTATCCATGAAGGGGAGGGCGTCGCTGCGAAAGGTTTAGAGTCCCTAGGGATCTCACTTGAAGCTGTCCGTTCACAGGTGGAAGAAATTATTGGCCAGGGACAGCAAGCTCCATCAGGCCATATTCCTTTTACTCCAAGGGCTAAGAAGGTTTTAGAGCTATCACTTCGTGAAGCGCTCCAGCTTGGACACAATTACATTGGAACCGAACACATTCTTCTTGGACTTATCCGCGAAGGCGAAGGCGTTGCTGCTCAAGTGCTAGTAAAACTTGGAGCAGACCTTAATCGCGTTCGCCAACAAGTCATTCAATTGCTCTCTGGCTATCAAGGAAAAGAAGCAGTACCAGCAGGACCTGCTGAAGGGGCTCCATCAACATCACTCGTTCTTGATCAGTTTGGTCGCAATTTAACCTCGGCTGCTCGCGAGGGGAAACTCGATCCAGTAATTGGCCGCGAAAAAGAAATTGAACGGGTCATGCAGATTCTCTCTCGCCGCACAAAGAATAATCCAGTACTAATTGGTGAACCTGGAGTTGGAAAGACTGCTGTAGTTGAAGGTTTAGCCCAAGCCATTGTTAAAGGCGATATCCCAGAAACTCTCAAAGATAAGCAGCTCTACTCGCTAGATCTTGGAGCGCTAGTTGCTGGATCTCGTTATCGTGGTGATTTTGAAGAGCGCTTAAAGAAAGTGTTAAAGGAAATTCGCACCCGCGGCGACATCATTTTGTTTATCGATGAAATTCACACATTGGTTGGTGCCGGCGCTGCTGAGGGTGCTATCGATGCGGCTAGCATCTTGAAGCCGATGCTTGCCCGTGGTGAGCTCCAGACAATTGGCGCAACCACCCTTGATGAGTATCGCAAACATTTAGAGAAAGATGCAGCTCTTGAGCGTCGCTTTCAGCCTATTCAAGTTGCTGAGCCATCACTTACTCACACCATTGAAATCCTAAAGGGTCTTCGCGATCGCTATGAATCACACCATAAAGTTTCGATAAGTGACGATGCAATTGTTGCTGCTGCCACATTGGCAGATCGCTATATCGCAGATCGTTTCTTGCCAGATAAGGCCATTGATCTTCTGGATGAGGCGGGATCTCGCCTTCGCATCCGTCGCATGACTGCTCCTCCTGAGCTACGTTCATTCGATGACAAGATCGCTGATGTTAGAAGAGAAAAAGAATCAGCAATTGATGGTCAAGATTTTGAGAAAGCTGCATCTCTTCGCGATAAAGAGAAGCAGCTAATGGCTGAAAAATCTGAGCGTGAAAAATCCTGGAAAGCAGGAGATCTTGATGTAGTTGCAGAAGTTGGTGAGGAGTTAATCGCTGAAGTGCTCTCAACTGCAACCGGCATTCCTGTATTCAAGTTGACTGAAGCCGAAACTTCTCGCCTGCTTCGTATGGAAGATGAACTACATAAGCGCGTTATTGGCCAGGAGCAAGCGATCAAAGCTCTCTCTCAGACAATTCGCCGCACTCGAGCAGGGCTTAAAGATCCTAAGCGTCCTGGTGGTTCATTTATCTTTGCTGGTCCCTCTGGAGTTGGCAAGACTGAACTTTCTAGAACTCTTGCCCAATTCCTCTTTGGAGATGCGGATGCCCTTATCGCTCTTGATATGTCAGAGTATTCAGAGAAGCACACCACCTCTCGCCTTTTCGGCGCGCCTCCCGGTTATGTTGGCTATGATGAGGGTGGTCAATTAACCGAGAAAGTTCGTCGCCGTCCATTCTCAGTAGTTCTATTTGATGAGATTGAAAAGGCTCACCCAGATATTTTCAATTCACTCCTCCAAGTATTAGAAGAGGGTCGCCTAACTGACGCCCAGGGCCGCCAAGTTGATTTCAAGAACACAGTGATCATCATGACCACCAACCTTGGAACCCGCGACATCTCAAAGTCTCTCTCTCTTGGCTTTGCCAACGTCAATGATGCACTAGGAAATTACGAGCGTATGAAGAATAGAGTTCAGGATGAGTTAAAGAATAGCTTCCGACCTGAGTTTCTCAATCGCATAGATGATGTAATCATCTTCCACCAGTTATCTGAAGATGAAATAGTTCAGATTGTTGATTTGATGATTACAAATCTTGAGACTCGCCTCAAGGCAAAAGATATGGGAATCGAATTGACCTCGAAAGCAAAGACAGTCCTTGCTCATCGCGGTTATGACCCAGTATTAGGCGCTCGTCCGCTTCGCAGAACCATTCAAAGGGAGATTGAAGATGTTCTCTCGGAGAAGATTCTCTTTGGTGAGATAAAGAGCGGCCAGATAATCATTATTGATGCTGAAGAAAAAGATGGGAAAGAGACATTGACCTTCAAAGGCATGCCTCGCGAAGCTCTTCCTGATACTCCAGAGGATCTAGCAGAAGCCCCAACTGCTTAACTCAAGCTAAGGCGCTAGAAAAGCGCATTAAGTATGGTTCAGCTTGGCATAAGGCAGGGTAAAGAGTGAGTAAGTGGCAGATGAACCCATTGGGAAAGCGTTAGCCACCCTCGCGCCTTATGCTTTGGCATCAACAGGTACCAGCCTGAATAAGGAGAGATTGACAAGATGGATGAGAAAGCCCTTTTGGAGCTCTGGAACGTTAAACGGACGCAGATCATTATTGCTCAGATCGCACCAGCCCTAGTCTTAATTGCAGTATTTGTATTAACCTCCCAAGGAACCTTTGCGACCGCTAGCGATGCTGCCGGTTATCTAACAATCGCAGTAGCAGCAGTTACTGGATTTCTAGCGGTCGTTTCACAGTATGCCGCTATTCGTGAGGCTGAAGCCTTACTTCTTGATATGGGTAAGGTCAAAGATCCAACAGCGCTCACCAAGAAAATCGCCTCATCGAGAGACTTCTTATCACTAACTGCAATTGC
>VGBW01000019.1 GCA_016870365.1 Actinomycetota bacterium
TGCGGGCATGACTGCAGATCAAGCAAAAGCATTGCCACCTACGGCGATGAAGAGCTTTGATGCTAAAGACCTTGCTGCCATGGCGCCCCAAGCATTTGCGGGCATGACTTCGCAGCAAGTCAAAAACTTTGATGCCAAGGCAGTATCAGGGATGGGTGCGCAACAACTCAATCAGCTTCCACCCGATGCTTTCAAAGCGATGGGCACTCAGCAGTTGCAGAACCTTCCGCCCCAAGCATTTGCGGGCATGACTGCAGATCAAGCAAAAGCATTGCCACCTACGGCGATGAAGAGCTTTGATGCTAAAGACCTTGCTGCCATGGCGCCCCAAGCATTTGCGGGCATGACTTCGCAGCAAGTCAAAAACCTTGATGCCAAGGCCATTACCGGCATGAGTGGAGAACAAATGGCACAGATAGTCCCTCAGGCAATTTCCGGCATGACGGCTCCACAGTTGAAGTCTATGAAGCCTGAAACTTTTGCAAACATGACTGGAGATCAACTAGGTGCATTGAAGCCAACACAGGCAAAAAGTCTGAGTGTTGAACAACTCAAATCCCTCTCGCCGGAGAAAGCCTCTGCAATTCCCCAAGAAGTGATTGCGCAGATGACTTCGGCTCAGAAAGCTGCGTTACCCTAATAATTAGAGTCAACTACGGCCTCTACTGAAGTTGGCAGTAGGCTCTCAGGGTCATGGCCCTTGATCTCGCGTTGTTGATTCTTGGAATCATTGCCGTTGCAACCGGCTACAACCGGGGCGCCTTTGCCAGCATTTTTTCAATCATTGGATATGTGGGTGGCGGAGTTGCCGGATTTGCTGTCACTAATTGGTACACCAGCCAGTGGAAAGGCCTTACCTCTATCATCTTGCTTCACTTATTTGCAATACTTCTAGGTGCCAGCACGGGAAGATGGATCCTGGAAAGGACTGGAATCGGCATCCACAAGAGGATCCTTTCTGGTCCCTTAAAGTTCTTAAGTGCTATTGGGGGAGCAACGCTCTCCTTAGCTCACGCGGCATTGGCAGTCTTTGTCATCATCACTCTGATTGCCTACTTGCCCTGGCAGCTTCCACATTCCATCATTGAAGGCAGTAAGGCCTATCAGGAGATTTCAGAGTTCAATCTTCTCTCTTTTCAGATTTCAGACCTTCTGAGATCAGCTTCATTACGTTGGGATCAGCTAAGGTCGTAGCATCTCCAACTGCTCTATTTTCAGCTACATCTCGAAGAAGTCGGCGCATGATCTTGCCACTTCTAGTCTTTGGCAGTTCAGAGACAACCATTATCTGACGCGGCCTTGCAATCGCGCCAATCTCCTTTGTCACATGGCTCTTTAAGCTCTGCTCGAGGTCTTTATCAGCTGCAACTCCGCCCCTTAGGATTACAAAGGCAACAATCGCTTGGCCGGTTATCTCATCTTTTGCGCCGACTACTGCTGCTTCAGCAATAGAGGCATGAGAAACAAGGGCTGATTCAACTTCAGTAGTTGAGATCCGGTGTCCTGAAACATTCATGACATCATCAACTCTTCCCAGCAACCAAAGTGCTCCATCGTTATCAAGCTTTGCGCCATCACCTGCAAAATAAAGCCCATCAAATCTTGACCAGTAGGTCTGTTTGTATCTCTCAGGCTCGCCCCAGATGCCACGAAGCATTGATGGCCATGGTCTATCAATTACTAAATATCCACCACCGCCATTTCCCACCTCTCTTGCCTCATTATCGACTACTTTCACACTAATCCCAGGCAGCGCTCTCATGGCAGATCCAGGTTTTGTGGCAGTGATCCCAGGAAGAGGCGAGATCATGATTGCGCCAGTCTCGGTCTGCCACCAGGTATCGACAATTGGGCAATTATCTGAGCCAATGACTTTGCGATACCAGATCCAGGCCTCTGGATTTATTGGTTCACCAACAGATCCTAGAAGCCGCAAAGACTTTAGGTTAAATCTATTTGGATGCTCATCTCCCCACTTCATCCAGGTCCTAATCAAAGTCGGTGCGGTATAGAGAATTGTCACTCCATATTTTTCGATAATTTCAAATATCCGCCCCTTATGGGGAGTATCTGGGGTTCCTTCATAGATCACCTGTGTAGCGCCATTGATTAGCGGTCCATAGACCACATAGGAGTGGCCAGTAATCCAGCCAACGTCTGCGGTGCACCAATAGATATCTTTTTCGGGCTTTAGATCAAAGACGACTCTATGGGTGAACGAGGCTTGGGTGAGATAACCCCCGGTGGTATGGGAAATACCTTTAGGTTTTGCCGTAGTCCCTGAGGTGTAGAGAATGAATAGAGGATGCTCGCTATCAAAAGCCTGCGCTTCATGATCGCTGCTTTGTTTATCAACTAAGTCATGCCACCAGATATCCCTATCTGAGAAAGCGACTTCCTGCCCGGTTCTCCTTACTACCAATACGTTCTTAACATGCGTCTTTCCTTTCAAAGCCTCATCAACGATAGCCTTTAGGGCAAGCGCTCCACCTTTCCTAAACCCACCATCTGCGGTAATTACCAAGCTGGCATCAGCATCTTGGATTCTTGCCAGGAGTGAATCTGCAGAGAATCCGCCAAAGACCACGCTATGAGCAGCTCCAACTCTGGCACAGGCAAGCATTGCAATTGCTGCCTCTGGAATCATCGGCATGTAGATAGCGACTCGATCACCGCTTCTAATTCCAAGCTGAGCTAGAGCATTGGCACACTTTTTCACCTCAATAAGAAGTTGGCTATAGGTGATCTGCCTACTATCTCCAGGTTCTCCTTCAAAGAGAAAGGCAACGCGATCTCCTCGTCCTTCTAAAACATGGCGATCAACTGCGTTATACGAAGCGTTTAGTTTTCCACCAACAAACCACTTTGCAAAAGGGCTCTGCCAATCTAAAACCTGGTCCCACTTCCTATGCCAGTAGAGATTACTAGCCTGTCGCCCCCAGAACGCCAGATAATCTTTATCTGCCATCTCATAGATATCTGGTTTGGCATTTGCTTGAGCTGCAAATTCTTTCGAGGGCGGAAAGCTTCTATTCTCATTTCCCAGGTTTGATAGGGCCTCATTCATATTGTCAGATTACCAGCCTTGAGTTTTCCCCACTATGGCCTTGAGTAGAGAAAATCTTGGGAAATATTGGGCATATTGCCCACCTTCGCAGAAGCGAGAATGAGAACAGACTAGAAAGTATGGCGAGTATGCATCTACTAACACCAGCAATAGGCTTCTTTGGCACCAATATCTATGACTTCCTGCTTAGAGTGATGGGCTCTGAGATATTAAGGACGATAGTCTCCTTCCTGATTAGAAGCGCTCTAACCCGCATCGGGCTATAGCGGGTCTAGGCCCTTGCGATTTCTCCTATCTGCCCAAGTGTGTGAAAATAGCCCGCAATCCTTGTAGGTAGGAGAAATTCGCGTGCCAGCCATTGTCTTACTTGGTGCTCAATGGGGCGATGAGGGCAAGGGGAAGGCCACAGATCTTCTTGGAGATAGAGTCAAGTATGTAGTCCGCTATCAAGGCGGCAATAACGCAGGGCATACAGTCGTTATCGGTGGTCAGAAATATGCACTTCACCTACTTCCTTCGGGGATTCTCACCCCAAATTGCATCCCTGTTATTGGCAATGGCGTTGTTATCGATCCGGCAGTATTACTTGAAGAGATAGCAGGGCTAAATGAGCGCGGAGTTGATACCTCTAACCTAAAGATTTCTACCAATGCTCATCTGATCGCTCCCTATCACCGCACCATCGATAAGGTCTCAGAGCGCTTCTTAGGAAAGGCCAAGATTGGAACAACTGGTCGAGGAATTGGCCCTGCCTATGCTGACAAGATCAATCGCATCGGAATCAGAGTCCAGGATCTTTTTGATCCCTCTATCTTAAGACAGAAGGTCGAGGGAGCGCTAAGGGATAAGAATCAGGTATTGATAAAGGTCTTTAATCGCAAAGGCTTAGAAGTAGATGAGGTATTAAGAGAGTATTTGGAATTTGCCGAAGCCTTGCGCCCTTATGTTGTTGATACTTCACTTCTATTAAATCAAGCACTTGATAGAGGGGAGAGCGTTTTGCTTGAAGGCTCTCAAGGAACACTACTTGATGTGGATCATGGAACCTATCCTTTTGTGACCTCCTCTAATCCAACTGCTGGTGGGGCATCAACTGGCTCTGGGATTGGACCAACACGGATCTCAAGAGTGATTGGAATTGTCAAGGCCTACACCACCCGTGTGGGCTCTGGCCCTTTTCCAACAGAGCTCTTTGATGAAGACGGGGAGAAACTACGATCACTCGGGGGAGAAATTGGCACCACCACTGGCCGCTCACGAAGATGTGGTTGGTATGACGCCCCGATCGCAAGGTATGCGGTAAGAATCAATGGCCTTACCGATCTCTTCTTAACCAAGCTTGATGTGTTGACCGGCTGGGAGAAGATTTCCGTGTGTGTGGCCTATGAAATTGATGGCAAAAGGGTTGAAGAGCTCCCCGCATCGCAGAGCGATTTTCATCATGCCAAGCCAGTATATGAGCATCTACCAGGCTGGAGTGAGGAAATCTCTGAGGCAAGAAGACTTACAGACTTACCTAAGAATGCCCAGGCCTATATTAAGTTCCTAGAGGAGATATCAGGTGCCCCTATGAGCGCTATCGGAGTAGGCCCTGGCAGAGATGAAACAATTGTCGTCAGGGATCTAATCTCATGAGCAAGGTCTTGGTAACTGGCGGAGCTGGATATATCGGCTCTCATGTGGCATCAGAGCTATCGAAGAGCGGCTATGGCATCAGAATCTATGATGATTTTTCAAATGGCTTACAAAGACGAGTAGATGGCAAGTTTGGAGATGTCGTCGAAGGCGATATGCTCGACAGGGCAAAGCTTTTTGCAGCACTCGATGGAATTGATGCGGTAATCCATCTTGCTGCTAAGAAGGCCGTCGAAGAGTCAGTAAGAGATCCATTGAAGTATTACGAAAATAATGTTGGCGGAAGTCTCAATCTTCTGGGCGCTATGGCTGCAAAGGGCGTAAGGCGACTAGTCTATTCATCAAGTGCTGCTGTCTATTCACCAAATGATAAAGAGGCTGTCGTGGAAAGTGATCCCACCTTCCCGCTTTCACCCTATGGAGCAAGTAAACTCCTGGCCGAGCGGCTAATTTCAAGCGTCGGCGCAGCAGAGCAGATATCAAATATCAGCCTTCGCTACTTCAATGTAGTGGGATCTACGGAGGTTGAATTTGGCGATAACTCAAGAGACAATCTTATCCCCAAGGTCTTTCTCGCTTTAAAGAGTGGCAAACGCCCACAGATCTATGGCGCAGATTATCCAACCCCAGATGGCACCTGTATCCGCGATTACATCCATGTAAGAGACCTAGCCAGAGCCCACATTGTCGCCTTAAAGAAAGTGGAATCAGGCTATGTCAGCCAGATCTACAACGTCGGCTCTGGCAAGGGCTACTCGGTTAAAGAGATGATGTATCAGATCTCCAAGAGTCTTGGCAAAGACATTAATCCTGAGGTATCTAGGGCTCGAGCCGGAGATTCTCCAAAGCTAATTGCCTCTATTAAGAGGATTGAAGAAGAGCTTGGATGGAGGCCTGAGGCAAGCCTGGCGGAGATGGTTGATTCGGCTTGGCAAGCAGAGGCAAATACAACATGAGTGTTCTGGCTGATCGATATGCATCAAGTGAGATGAAAAACATCTGGTCACTTGAGTCAAAGATTATTGCAGAGCGAAAACTCTGGATTACTGTGATGAAGAGTCAGAGCGAGCTTGGCTTTGATATTCCAGCATCTGCCATAAGTGATTATGAGAAAGTCATAGAGAGAATTGATCTAGAGAGCATTGATAAGCGCGAGAGAGAGTTGCGCCATGATGTAAAGGCCAGAATCGACGAATTCAATAGCGTTGCCGGACATCAATACATCCACATTGGGATGACTAGTAGGGATCTAACTGAAAATATCGAGGCTTTCCAGATTATCTCTGCTCTGAGATTAACGAACTCTAAGACCCTAGCCCTTCTATCTCGCCTAGCCAAGAAAATTGAAGAATACAAATCACTTGCTATCGTTGGTCGCTCCCATAATGTCCCAGCTCAGATAACCACTCTTGGCAAGCGTTTTGCCACAATTGCCGAAGAATTGGTCTTCGCTCAGATGCGCCTTGCAAATCTCATCGAGCATTTTCCCATCCGAGGTCTAAAAGGGCCGGTGGGAACATCGCAAGATATCCTAGATTTGATGGGGGGCCACTTTCATAAGCTAGAAAGGGCGATCACCAACTCCCTTGGCTTTGAGAAAACCCTAGATTCAACTGGCCAGATTTATCCAAGATCTATTGACTATCAAGTCGTTACCTCGCTTGTGGCCCTTTCTGCCGCTCCCTCCAATATGGCCACAGCGATTAGATTGATGGCTGGGCATGATTTAGTCAGTGAAGGCTTTAAATCAGGTCAAGTCGGCTCATCTGCCATGCCGAATAAGATGAACACTAGGTCCTGCGAGAGAATAAATGGCCTTGCAGTTATCCTCAAGGGATATGCCACCATGCTTGGTGAGATATCAGGGGAACAATGGAACGAGGGCGATGTCTCAGATAGCGTGGTGAGAAGAGTTGCTATCGCCGAGTCTTTCTATTGCATAGATGGCCTGCTTGAGACCTGCCTGACAATTCTGGATGAATTTGGCATCTATCCTGCAATGATTGAGAGAGAAGTGGATACCTATCTTCCTCTTCTTGCATCAACAAAGATTCTCCTAGCCGCGGTGAAAAAAGGGATGGGGCGCGAGGATGCTCATAAGATTATTCAAAGGGTCTTACTGACTTTCACCAGCTCAATGCGTGAGGGGAGAGGCGAAGATCTAATTGCCCTCCTTGTTGAAGATGGGAAAATGCCATTGAGTAAGGTGGAACTTGAGGCGCTAATTGCCGACCCACTTAGCTTTGCAGGAAATTCCGTAGCCCAATGTGAAGCAGTGCTGGCCAAGATTTCGCCTCTACTTGCCCAAGAGCCAAAGGCCTCTAGCTATGAAGCTGGGCAGATCCGCTAGCTTCTCCTTACTTTTTGCGCTTGCTTTGGGCCCGAGGTAGGGTTAGGACATCACAGATGACCTGAGGTTGGGAGGCTCGCTATGGGGCGTGGCCGTTCAAAAGCTAAGCAGACAAAAGTCGCAAGGGATCTCAAATATCACTCTCAAGATATCGATATTGAAAGCCTTGCAAAAGAACTTCACGGAGAGGTCGATAGAAACTCAAACGAGGATGATTACGACCCATTCGCCGAGGGCAACTACATACCTCGTAAGTAACTGGCTAAAAACTAAATGCGCCCTACTCCATATGTTGCATCGCTTCGGGTCTATGAACCAATCGATTCTTTTGAATTGAACGATCAAGCTCGTTGGAAAGAGATCAAGATAACTGAATCAACCGGTTATGAAGAACAACTCCGAGCGTTAAAGCGAACGATAATTTCTGACTCGCTTATGGTGCGCGGCGATGGCGCCCACATCATTGATCATGATGGGAAACGCTATGTAGCGCCTTGGTCGACGGCACGAAGAGTTTGGGCCGCGCTCGAGGATTTCAAATCATCACTTCCAATTAGCGTGATTCCTTTCTTTATTCCGCCATCAATGGAAGAAGCAATTCGCGAGAAGGGCGAAGTGCCAGAGAACAAAGTCCCACACATCCTTACTGAGACTTGGATGATTCCTCCGCGATGGTTCTCACTCTTTGATCCCGAGGAACGGCTCCGCGGCGCCAACAACGGAGTTCCTTTCACGATTGCTCGTACCGAATTAGAGCTTGCAAAGAAGCGATGCATTAATGCACATATGGCAGTTCGAAAAGCCTTCGGTCCCGGTCCAGCTGAAGAAGAGATAATTCAATTACTCAATTGGCTCAATGTTTTCGATCCAAGATCGAAAGTCGAACTCGATTACGGCGGGCTCGCGGTTTATCTAGATAAGTTGCTTCGAGAATCTGGGGAGGATGGTCTCAATGCCGATTCCTCAATCGAGGATGTCCATCACTCAATCGCAGGACTTTCTGCAGGAGATGGCGTAATGGCCGGAGAAGGCTATGAACGGTTGGTTTCTAGATGGCGGAGGGTTTCATCTCTAGAACAGGCCATGTAATTCAGCCACTTGAAAATCACCTTCCCCGGCTACTACCCTCTGCTCAAAGTTCGCGAAATGGACATTTCTCGAACTTCCAATCGAGACGAGGATTAGTTTGAGTTTGAACCGATCAAGCGAGGCAGAAGTCTTACTGACCCCGGCCGAAGTCGCCTCAATGTTTCGCGTTGATCCAAAGACCGTAACCCGCTGGGCCAAGGCCGGCAAGCTAACTGCAATCCGCACCCTTGGTGGACATCGTCGCTATCGCGCCTCAGAAGTCAATGCTCTCCTGCAGGCCTCAAGCAGAGGAGCAATACGAGCATGAGCGAAGAAAATAAGAGCACACCTGGGGAAGGAAGCGATTCAAAAGCAAAGTTTCGTGAAGCTCTAGAGAGAAAGAAAAAGGGCGGCGGAATCAGAAATAACAACATTGCTGGAAACTCAAAGATTCATGGCGGTCAGACCGATGGTGGCGGGCCAAAGATGTTCCGGCGCAAATCTGGGTCTGCTTAGAAACCATCTATGAACACGCCATAAATTGAAGTGGCTGGGGACGGGATCGAACCGTCGACCTCACGATTTTCAGTCGCACGCTCGTACCAACTGAGCTACCCAGCCGAGATCAAAAGCCAATAGGACAAAGTTACTAGCGACCCAGACGGGACTTGAACCCGCGACCTCCGCCGTGACAGGGCGGCGCGCTAACCAACTGCGCTACTGGGCCAACCGCAGATAGAGAGGAATCCCTATCTTGCGTCCCCAACGGGATTTGAACCCGTGTTACCGCCGTGAAAGGGCGATGTCCTAGGCCCCTAGACGATGGGGACTAGAGGAGGAAGAAGTCTATAGCCCGAATTCAGTTCCAAGTGACGCGAGCAAAGTTAGCGAAAATTAAGGGTTTTTCACTTCATGTGATCAAGGCTCATTTCCAATTAATCTATTTTCATTTGATGACTTACTATGAGCACAAGTAGTGAAAATCCAGGGCCTTTAGCTCAGTCGGTAGAGCAACGGACTTTTAATCCG
Organism: Actinomycetota bacterium; assembly: GCA_016870365.1. GTDB lineage: Bacteria > Actinomycetota > Actinomycetes > Nanopelagicales > Nanopelagicaceae > MAG-120802. Next base: position 9,150 of record VGBW01000019.1, read on the forward strand.
TGGGTCGTCGGTTCGATCCCGACAGGGCCCACCATCGGTAGAATTGTCCGATATGTCCACTCTCCACAACAAATTCACGGCGAATTCGTAGAGGGGGATAGAGGCGGCGACGGTCGACTCTGCAGTAAAAATAAGCATTAAACCGGTATACAAATAGGGGCTCTATTAAGTGGCGTTACGTGGGAAAACTGCCTCCGCAGGTCTGAAGGTATGGACCGTCGCGGAGTTGGGTGCTTTCTACACCGAGCACCGGAGCGAACTTCACGCCCACGCCTCTCGAATCCTGAAGGACTCCGCTCGTGCGGAGGAAGTAATCCAAGACGCGTTGATCAAGGTCATGCTCGCCGCCCCTGAGCTTGAGTCCGCAGGTCATGCTCTCTCTTACATGCACCGCACGATCGAAAACCTCTGCATCGACATCTTCCGCCTCGAGGGTCGCCGCCCGAACCTCGTCGTTCTAGATGATGCCAAGACTGAGGTCGAATCAACCTGGCAGGAGAACCTTGATCACTCCGATGTGATCGCCGCTGCCGATGATGCTGCGATAGTCCGCCAGGCCCTAGCAATGCTCTCCCCAGCCGAGCGCGCCGCCCTTGTTATGTGGGAGATGGAGGGTCGCTCGACCGAGGAGATCGCTCGTGAGCTCGGCATTAAGAAGTCCGCCGTCCGCCACACCGTCTCTCGCGCCCGCGCCTCACTCCGCAAGGTCCTATCCGAGCTCATCATCGATGAGGCTCGTGGCCTAACCGCCTTAGATATGCTCTCCACTACCTATAAGAAGGCATCCCAACTTGCCAAGAAGTCCTCGAAGGTGGCCCTATCGCTCATCCTCGTCCTCTTCGCCTTCCTCGGCTTCAACTCGATGCCCACCAACACTGGAATTCCGGCCCTCGTAACTGAGGGCTCGGAATCAGCGCCTGAGGTAGCCCCCTCGACTTCTGTCGAAGCTACCGAAGCTGCTGTAGAAGAAGAAGCAACCACTCCAGCTCCTGCTACGACGAAAGCACGTGCCTCCGTTGAGAATGCAAAGAGCACCGGACTTAAGTTCCCAGGCCTAGATAAGGCCGGGGTACCAACTGGGTTCACGGTTGCAGATACGACCGGGGCGCTCGGAAGTGCCTACTTCACCGAGCGCACCCCCGTATCGACTGAGACGGAATTGATCATCGGACAGATCATCAAGACCGACTCGGGGGCAGCAAACATCCTCATTTCCCAGACCCTGACCATAGACGAAAATGGGCTCTCATACCGCCCAGTCGTCTCCTTCGGCCAGGCCGGGAGCTGGGCCCCCCTCCTAACTAGGGTCTCATCGACTGATATCACGCGCCAGATGAGCGGTAATTACCTCTTTACCGCCTACATTGCCGTAGAATCTGTCGTAGAGACTTCGTTAAAGATCGCCGCGACCGCTAATGGCCGCGATCTTGCTGCGGCACCAAGGCAGGTCATCACCCGCCTCGTGCTCGACCCGAGTAAAATCCAAGTTTTGGCGCAAGCCATCTATGTAGTTGAAAAGGGAGCAAGGGCATGAGCCGCTCCCGCTTTAGTTTTCTCCGCCGCGTACCGATACGCGGCGGGGGATGTGGTGCAGTAGCACGTGCATTGCATCACGCGGCGCAGAAAGTAGCCCTTATTCAGGATGAGCAAAGGCTCATATCTGATGAGTGCGTCCTTCTGAGCCAAGCCGAGTTGGAGAAAGCCTCTAATTCGACTCTTAATGAAAGGAAACAAATGTCTACAAAGACATCAATCAAGCGCATTGCGCTTGTTGCTGTGTCAG
>VGBW01000020.1 GCA_016870365.1 Actinomycetota bacterium
CTTTGCCATTTAATCGCTCCTTACAAGTTAGGGAAGAAAATCTTTATCTCACGCTGCGCTGATTCAACTGAATCAGAGCCATGCACGATATTTTGCACAACTTTTGTTCCTTGATTACGGGCTAAATCCCCCCGGATTGAGCCAGGTAAGGCAAGTGTGGGATCAGTTGCCCCCGCAAGAGATCTAAAGCCCTCAATGACTCTCTGTCCTTCAGCAATCATCGCAACAATTGGTCCTGAAGACATGAACTCTATTAGTGGCTCATAGAAAGCTTCGCCTCGGTGTTCAGCGTAATGAGTGGCTAGGAGATCCTTATCTGCAGTTAGCAATCTAAGAGCTGCGACATTATACCCCTTGCTCTCAATACGACTGATTACTTCGCCAACTAAGCCACGACGCACTCCATCTGGTTTGACCAAGATCAGGGTGCGCTCTATTGGAGATGATGTGTTACTCACGGGGTAAGTCTATGGGCTCTTCCAACTCCCCGAACCTGTCCCATCTGCCTGGGCCATCTGAGCCACTTTGGCTGCCTCACCCTTGCGACCCAAGATAATTGCCGCCACCCAGAGCCCGAGAAATAGGGATCCCAGAATAAACATCGTGGGGATAAAGAAACCGTAGGCAGTCAGCAGAATCTGGGTTAACCATCCTAGAGCCCAGCCAAACTTATATCTCAAAAGCCCCGATGAGATGAGTGCCAAAAGCGCAATAAATGTGCCAACGTAAAGGCTATTGGTAGTGGAAAGATCCTTAGCAACTAAGAGGGCGAAACCAATAACAAAGAACTCCATAACCAGAACACTTCTAGCCAGCATCTTCATCGCCTTAGAATCCCTTGGCTCGAATCATAGCTCTTGCCTCGCCGGCACTGACAACCGACCCGGCAATCAAGACTGCCGTATTTGAATCATTGAGCGCATTGCTAGTCTTTGCCATATCTATTGCTTGAGTAATACCTTGCTCCAAATCTTGCGAGGCATAAACCCGAGCGCTTCCAAAGATCTCCATAGCCTGAGATCTTAGTTCGTCTACATCAGCTGCGCGATGTGAGGTGTTTCTACTAACAATCACTCGATCCAAGGCTGGCTCAAGAGCCTCAAGAATTCCATTGACATCCTTATATCCCATAGGAGCAATAACTCCTATTACAGCTGAGAAATCAAATTCCTCGCTGATTGTCTTTCTCAAAGACTCGGCCCCATGGGGATTATGAGCAGCATCAACGATGATGGTGGGATTCCGACCAACAATTTCACATCTTCCAGGGGAGGTGGCCTTGGCAAATGCCTGACGCACCACTTCTTCATCCAACTTAGATTCACCAGCAAAAACTTCAACGGCAGCGAGGGCGGTGGCTGCGTTACTTGCTTGATGCTGGCCGTACAAAGGAAGGTAGAGATCTTCATACTGACCATAAACTCCAGAGATGGTCAGCATTTGACCCCCCAGAGCCAAGGCCCTGGATTTGATGCCAAATTCAATTCCTGCCCTAATGGGAGTGGCATCAGCTCTAGCACATGCTCGCATTAAGACAGAAGCTACTTCACTTTCTTGCTCTGCTAGAACTACCAAGGAATCATCTTCAATTATTCCCGATTTAGTTTGGGCGATCTTTTCCAGCGTATCTCCCAGATACTCCATATGATCAAAACCGATCGGAGTAATTACGCTTACTGCACCCCTAATCACGTTGGTGGAGTCCCACTCTCCCCCCATGCCGCATTCAAATAGCCCAATGTCTACGGGAAATTCTGCGAAGGCTACAAAGGCTAGCGCGCACATTGATTCAAAGAATGAGAGTTTACTAGCCATCTTGGAATCAACAAGATCTAGGTATGGCGCTATATCGTTATAGGTAGCGATCATGAATTCTGGTGTTATTGATTGGCCATTAATGGCGATTCGCTCTAAGAAACTCTCCAGATGAGGGCTAGTAAACCTTCCCGTTCGCATTCCCAGTTCGAAACAGAGTGAGTCAATTAATCTGGTGGTTGTGGTCTTGCCATTAGTTCCCGCGATATGAATTGTCGGATATGAAAGCTCAGGAGATCCTAAATAATCAGCTAAAGTTGCAATTCGCTCAAGTGTCGGAGCGCTTCGGGTCTCAGGCCATCTATTCAAGAGCGCCCTTTCGATGGCATCAAGGCGTGCCAGATCCTTAGCCGAGCTCATCCTTATTCTCTTGGCAGGGCGGCCAGGAGAGCCTTGATCCGAACAATTTCACCCTCACAGAATTCCATACGCTCCCTGATTTCTTTTACTACTTCCATGGGAGCCTTCGCCATGAAGTTTTCGTTCTCCAACTTAACTGCCGCGCTCTGAAAATCCTTCTCCACGCTCTCTAGATCTTTGCTTAATCTGGCTCTTTCGGCCTTAACATCAATCGCACCTCTTAGGTCAAAGGCGATACCAAATTGTCCAATTTCAATTCGAGCGCTCTCTTTAAAGTCACTGCTAGGCTTATCTAGACGAACTAAGAATCTAATGGCATCTTCGTAATCAGCCAGATCGCCACTCAAGCCTGATATTCGAGCACTTATTCGCGCTGAAGTCTTGATCCCCTGCTCGCTTCTAAACCTTCTAATCTCAGTAATCAAGCTCTGCATATCAGCTACTACTTTGTTAGCCGCAGGATCACCAGAGCTTCTATTGACCGTGGGCCACTTAGCAATTACTAATGATTCTCCCCCTGTTAATTCACACCATACTGCCTCAGTAATGAATGGCATGGCCGGATGCATTAGGCGAAGAAGTTGATCAAGAACATGGCCTAAAACCCTGCGACTCTTATCAGCCTCTTCTCCGCCCTTGGCAAAGCTTTCTTTAACTAGCTCTACATACCAATCGCAGAGATCATCCCAGGCAAAGTGATAAATCCCCTCACTCGCCCTAGCGAATTCAAAGGCTTCATAGCCTTTATCGACGTTAGCAATAGTGGTATCAAGCCGATCTAGAATCCAACGATCAATATGGTTCAACTCAGATCTATCTGGTAGATCACCATTTACATGGGCGCCATTGAGCATGGCAAAGCGCGCAGCATTCCAAACTTTAGTAGCAAAGTTTCTTGACCCTGCTATCCACTCCTCAGCAAGTGCTTGATCAGTTCCGGGATTGGCACCGCGCACCAAAGTAAAGCGCAGCGCATCAGAGCCGTACTTATCCATAAACTCCAAAGGATCCACAGCATTGCCTCGAGACTTACTCATCTTCTTTCCGTGCTTGTCGCGAACTAGTCCATGCAAGGCAATTACTTTAAAGGGTGCAACTCCATCCATAACAAAGAGTCCAAACAGCATCATCCTTACAACCCAGAAAAAGAGAATGTCATAACCAGTGACCAAAACGCTAGTGGGATAGAACTTCTTTAGGTCATCGCTGCTATTTGGCCATCCAAGAGTTGAAAATGGCCAGAGCGCAGATGAGAACCAAGTATCTAGAACATCTGGGTCTTGTTCATATCCCTTAGGAGGGCTCTGATTGGGGCCCACGACAACGACGTCACCATCTGGTCCATACCAAACCGGGATGCGATGGCCCCACCATAGCTGGCGTGAGATACACCAATCATGCATGTTATCGACCCATTCAAAATATCTTGGCGCCATTGATTCTGGATCCATTCTTACCCTTCCGTCATGAACCGCATCTGCTGCAGCTTTAGCAAGAGGGGCCACTTTCACAAACCATTGCTTTGATAAGCGAGGCTCCACTGTGGTTTCACAGCGTGAACAATGGCCAACAGCGTGAATGTAGGGACGCTTCTCAGCGACAATTCTTCCCATCTGGCGAAGTTCTTCCACCACAGCACCTCTGGCATCAAAGCGATCCATCCCATCAAATTCAGTACCAGTTCCCTCTATGACCCCGACCTCGTTCATAATCACAATCAGTGGAACGTTATGGCGCATTCCCATCTCAAAGTCATTAGGGTCATGGGCGGCTGTGACTTTAACTGCTCCAGTTCCAAAATCAGGCTCCACTAATTCATCGGCAATAATTGGAATCATGCGATTAACCAGGGGAAGTAGCACTGATTTGCCAATCAAGTGCTTATAGCGCTCATCTTTGGGATTAACCGCTACAGCCCCATCGCCTAGCATCGTCTCCGGGCGCGTGGTGGCAACAGAGATGCTTACCTCATCATCGCCATAGCGCACTTGCACAAACTCTCCAGCGTCATCGCTATATTCAACTTCAATATCAGATAGCGCGGTCAAACAACGCGGACACCAATTGATAATCTTCTCTGCTCGATAAATTAGCCCTGCCTCATATAGCTGCTTGAATATTGTTAATACCGCATCAGAGAGACCCTGATCCATCGTGAAGCGCTCACGCGACCAGTCAACGCTATCTCCCAAGCGTTTCATCTGTCCTAATATCGCCCCGCCGGATTCCTCTTTCCACTTCCAGACTCTCTTGACAAACTCATCTCGCCCTAAGCCATGTCGGCTAACCCCTGATGCTGCTAGTTGCTTCTCAACTACATTTTGGGTGGCGATTCCGGCGTGATCCATTCCTGGTAGCCAGAGAACTTCATAACCCTTCATCCGCTTCATTCGGCTTAGAAGGTCTTGTATCGAGTGATCTAGCGCATGCCCTATGTGAAGACTGCCGGTGACATTCGGGGGTGGGATAACTATTGAGAAAGGTTCTTTATCTGAAGTTGAATTGGCTGTGAAATATCCAGCACTGAGCCATTTCTGATAGAGCTCAGACTCAATCTGGCCAGGATTAAATTGCGCAGGCAGCTCAGACATAAGACCTAGATACTACCGATTACTACGCTGTCTTTTCTTCGCCTCGTTTAGCCGAACGCTTTGGGTTACTTGGTCCCCGCTCGAGATACTTTGGCGCTGCATTCTCATTTATTACCTCTGGAGTAATAAGAACTTTGCCAACTTCTTTGCGACTTGGCACCTCATACATCACAGGAAGTAGAACATCTTCCATGATTGCACGAAGCCCTCTTGCTCCCGTCCCCCGAGCGATTGCTTGATCTGCCACCACTTCAAGGGCCTGCTCAGTGATTTCAAACTCCACATCATCCATCTCAAATAGATGCTGATATTGCTTGACGAGTGCATTCCTCGGCTCGGTGAGAATTCTAAGAAGTGCTGGGCGATCAAGTGGTTCAACTGAGGTCACAATCGGAAGTCGACCAACGAACTCCGGAATCATGCCGAACTTAAGCAGATCCTCAGGCATAACATCAGCAAATAGATCTTGAGCCCTCTTATCTTTCTCACTCTGCAGGGTGGCATTAAAGCCAACGCCAGCTTTGCCTTTGCGATTTTCAATGATCTTTTCAAGTCCTGCAAAAGCGCCACCGACAATAAACAGCACATTGCTAGTATCGATCTGAATGAATTCTTGATGCGGATGCTTTCTTCCCCCTTGCGGCGGAACAGAGGCGGTAGTTCCCTCTAAGATCTTCAGTAGCGCTTGCTGGACACCTTCGCCTGAAACATCCCTGGTAATTGATGGATTCTCACTCTTTCTTGCCACCTTGTCGATTTCATCGATATAGATAATTCCAGTTTCAGCCTTTTTCACATCAAAGTCAGCTGCTTGAATCAGCTTAAGTAAGATGTTCTCAACATCTTCACCTACATATCCAGCCTCCGTAAGTGCTGTGGCATCTGCGATCGAGAATGGAACATTAAGCATTCGCGCTAGCGTCTGAGCTAGAAGAGTCTTGCCACATCCAGTAGGACCTAGAAGCAAGATATTGCTCTTGGACAATTCCACGCCATCTTCAATTCGGCGATTTGGTCCTTTGATTCTCTTGTAGTGGTTATAGACGGCAACTGAGAGAGATTTCTTGGCTCGCTCTTGGCCAATCACATAGGAGTCCAGGAACTCGTATATCTCTTGGGGCTTTGGCAGCTCTTGAATACCAGCCGAGCTGGCCTCACTTAATTCATCTTCGATAATCTCATTACAGAGATCGATACATTCATCGCAGATATAGACGCCAGGGCCAGCGATTAACTTCTTAACTTGTTTCTGAGTCTTGCCGCAGAAAGAACACTTAAGTAGATCGCCGCTTTCACCGATGCGAGTCAAGATGAGCCTACTTTCTCAAGGGAAGAAGCCTAAGAATAAATCCTCGGTCCGGGCTGAAGATGGCCAAACGTGTTCGCCCTGAGAGTAATTATCGCTACTTCTTTACGGAGGCCTTCCTTGAGGCAAGAATCTGATCAACCAGGCCATACTCAACAGCTTCTGCTGCGGTAAGAATCTTGTCGCGCTCAATGTCTTTGCCAATATCTTCTTTACTCTTCCTGGAATGCCTAGCCAGAATCTGCTCTAGTAATTCGCGCATCCGCAAGACCTCTCTTGCTTGAATCTCAATGTCAGATCCCTGACCACCGCCTTCGCTATATGGCTGGTGAATCAAGATCCTGGAATGCTCGAGGGCATAACGCTTTCCAGCAGTTCCTCCGGCAAGTAAGACTGCAGCGGCGGAGGCCGCTTGTCCCAGACAGATAGTCATAACATCTGGTCTGACAAATTGCATCGTGTCATAGATGGCAGTCAACGCAGTAAATGAACCACCAGGTGAGTTGATATACATCATGATGTCACGATCTGGGTCCATGGATTCCAAGGTCAATAACTGGGCCATGACATCATTAGCCACAGTGTCATCTATTCCTTGGCCTAGAAAGATAATTCTTTCTTCAAATAACTTGGTGTAAGGATCAAGGCGCTTATAGCCATAAGAAGTCCTCTCCTCTATGGTTGGAAGAACGTAGCGGTTCTGAATGTCGTTAGTTTTCATCGCGCTGTACCACCACTTCCTGAGACTTGGCCTGCAGATTTGACAACATGATCAACAAAGCCATATTCCTTGGCTTCCTGGGCTGTAAACCAACGATCACGATCTGAATCTGCAGTTATAGTCTCTATCTTCTGACCAGTGTGAGCGGCGATTAGCTCTGCCATCTTCTTCTTGGTAAAAGACATCTGCTCTGCTTGAATCTTGATATCAGATGCCGTTCCACCAATACCGCCTGATGGTTGATGCATCATGATGCGAGCATGTGGCAAGGCATAACGCTTTCCAGCGGCCCCAGCACAGAGAAGGAATTGACCCATTGAGGCTGCAAGCCCCATACCCACGGTTGCTACATCATTCTTGATGTATTGCATCGTGTCATAAATGGCCATACCAGCAGAGATGGAGCCACCTGGTGAGTTGATGTAAAGGTAGATATCTTTATCAGGATCTTCTGCTGCCAGCAATAGCATCTGGGCGGCAATCGCGTTTGCCGTGGTGTCTTCAACCATAGAACCTAGAAAGATTATTCTCTCTTTTAGTAATCGGTTATAGACCTGATCGTCTAATCCGCCGCCATTGGAACTGGCCATGCGAGGGGTAATAAGTTCCACTAATTCCTCCTGATTTATAAATCTATGCCCGTTAGGCTAACGCCATAGGTGCAAAAATGCTTCCTGGGCTATCCAAGAAAGTGACTTGTTCGCTTAGAGCAGAGAGGCTACTGCGCTGCTGCGCTATCTTGCTTTGGAGTAAGGGAGGCTAGATCAACTCTTCGGCCAGAAGCATCTATTACGCCCACTCTCTCCAGGACAACTGCTAAGGCCTTACTCCTGGCCACCTCGGCCATGAGGGCATGGATCCGGCCAGCTTGGGATATCTGCTGGGCAAATTGATCAGGACTCATCTGAAATCTAGCAGCGCTTCTAATCAAGTACTCAGTTAATTCAGCTTCTGAAACTTGCACAGCCTCTTGCTTAACGATGGCATCAAGCAAGAAGTCTGCTTTAAGAGAATTAGTAATTTCAAGGTTGACTTGGCTTCGATGCTCGCTCTCTTCTAAGCGATTTTCCTTCTTGAGATAAGCATCGACCTCTTCTTTGACCAGATTCTCAGGCACTGCGATTTCTAGAGTACCTAGGAGCAGTTTCAAGAGATTATCTCTTGCCTGAGCCCCCTGCTCCATAGCTTTGAGGCGAGTCAAGCGCTCTCTAACATCTGCCTCAAGTTCCTTAAGTGTTTCAAATTCACTGGCTAACTTGGCAAATTCATCATTCAGCTCTGGGAGCTCGCGCTTCTTAACCGCCTTAAGGGTTACTTCAACCTCACCGCTCTGGCCCTCATCCAGGCCCATTAATTGAGAATCAAATGCCCTTGACTCCTCAAGCTTCATCCCAATCAAAGCTTCATCTAGCCCATCAACCATACGGTTTGAGCCGACTTCATAGGAGATGCCATTATCACTTCCTCCATCAATTTCTACTCCATTAACCCTGGCGCACAGATCAATGGTGACAAAATCCCCCTTTTCAACGTCTTTTTCAACGGTAGTTAAAGTTCCAAAACGAATTCTCAAAGCTTGGATCTGCTCTTTGACATCTTCATCGCTTACTAAAACATCATCTACGCTAATCTCGATCTTGGAAAAGTCAGGCAATACCACTTCAGGTCTAATATCAACTTCTACTTCAAACTTAACGGCCTCATTATCCTTAAGCTCTTTGATATCGACATTGGGACGACCAAGAACTAAGAGATCATTTTCTCTGGCCGCCTGACTATAGAACTCTGGAAGGCCATTATTGATAGCCTCATCAAGGACAGCTCCCCGGCCCACTCGCTGATCAATCATTGCTCTAGGAACTTTTCCTTTGCGAAATCCTGGAATAACAATACGCTCAGAGATACTCTGATATGCCGTCTTGATATGCGGCTCGAGATCTTTGAAATCAACGTCAATCAAAATACGAACTCGAGTCTTTGAGATTGTCTCAACAGCGCTCTTCACTTGGCTCCTGACTAAAGAAGTGAGATGTATCTGGTCGGGGCGGAGGGATTCGAACCCACGGTCTCCTGCTCCCAAAGCAGGCGCGCTAGCCACTACGCTACGCCCCGCGGCGCAGATAGCAGAGTCTAGATGAAAAATTACCAAGTAATTACCCCAAGCGATACCCTTGCGCCCCTAAGGAGGAGCATCAGCACCCCCCTTAGGAAGATAAGAAGTGCGGGCGTAGCTCAATGGTAGAGCCCTAGCCTTCCAAGCTAGCCATGCGGTTTCGATTACCGTCGCCCGCTCCACGCTTTTCTAGATCATCCGGTAACGCTTCCAAC
>VGBW01000021.1 GCA_016870365.1 Actinomycetota bacterium
TGTCTTCCTATGTGTGGACACGGAACCGTCGGCGTGGCCACGGTCTTAGTGGAGAAGGGCTTGGTGGAGGTCACTGAGCCCGTTACGACAATCAGACTCGATACGCCTGCAGGGTTGGTTGTCGTTGATGCGGCGGTCAAAGATGGAAAAGCACTTCACGTGACTCTCACTAATGTTCCCTCTTTTCTCTTGGCGACCGACCAAAATGTCGAGGTTTCAGGATTTGGAAAACTGAGGTATGACATCGCCTATGGTGGAAATTTCTATGCCATCGTCCCCATCGAACGTGTCGGCATCGAGTTCAAACGGGAAAATGGAAATAAGTTTCTCGATCTCGGCCTTCGCATCAGCGACGCGATCAACGAGCAGAATCGTCCCGTCCATCCAGAGAATCCAGAGATAGCGGTCTGTCATCATGTCGATTTCATCGCACCTGGAGATTCCCGGCTTCATTGGCGAAATGCGATGGCAATTCACCCAGGATGGTTTGATCGCTCGCCTTGTGGAACTGGAACGAGCGCTCGCCTTGCGCAGTTAGTTGCAAAGGGCGAGATGAGCGATGACGAAGTCTTGATCAACGAGTCATGGATAGGTTCGATCTTTGAAGGAAGAATCAAGGAACGGACCAAAGTCGGAACTCTCGATGCGATAGTTCCTACGATAAGAGGCAGAGCATGGGTAATGGGCGAATCCACATGGACACTTGATGCAAGTGATCCATTTCCGGAAGGATTCTTGGTCTAGTTGATGAGTATTCAAGAGGTCATTCTTGGCGCACGTAAAGCGCAGATATCCTGGTCAGCAAACCCCATCGCCCGTAGCGCCGCTCTCTCATCAGCGGCTAGGACATTCACGGCTCATCGCGATCAACTTGTTGATCTGATGGTCGATGAGGTGCATAAGCCAATCACAGAGGCGCGAGGAGAATTCGGGCGGGCCGTTGCGATACTCGAGTACTTTAGCCAGGCAGTCCTTGATCCTGATGGCACATCTATTCCTACGATGGATCCGAACCTAATTCTCTCGCTTCGACGCCCTTACGGTGTCGCAGGATTGATTACACCGTGGAATTTCCCGGTTGCTATTCCACTCTGGAAGGCGGCTCCCGCTCTCGCCACGGGTAATGCAGTGATCATCAAGCCGAGTGAGTTTGCTACCAAGATCGCACAACTCGTTGCAGAGCTGATGAAGAAGGCTCTGCCAGAGGGAATCTTCAATCTCGTTCCCGGAGGTGCAGAGATAGGTGCTGAGTTGGTCGACTTAGCCGATGTCATCTCATTTACTGGTTCAGCCAAGGTGGGTAGGAGTGTTGTCGCTCGCGCTGCAACCCTCGGAAAGCCAGTTCAGGCAGAGATGGGCGGACATAGCCCGGCGATTGTTCTCCCTGATGCCGATCTGGATTTGCTAGCGACCCACATTCAGATTGGCGCATTTAGTTACTCAGGACAGAAATGCACTGCCACAAGAAGGATCATCATCGTCGGCGATGAGAAACGTAAGACTGCAGTCGTCGAAGCACTCGTTGCAAGCGCAGAAACACTTGTCGCCGGAGACCCACGAGATGAGAAGACATTCCTCGGTCCGCTGATTCACTCCGATTCCTACAAGAACTACTCCAATGCAATTGCTTCAGCAAAGGAAATCGGAGAAGTCATCTCTGGTGGAAAGATTGATTCCACTGGAGGCAATCTCCCCAGTGCAACGCTCACAGATTCCATTCCGCCAGAACACCAGCTCATGTGCGAGGAAGTCTTCGCGCCGATAACCCACATCGCGACAGTTGCAACGACTGATGAAGCAGTCACACTTGCTAACGCTGTCCGATACGGACTCACTGCATCGATTCATACTGGGGATCTTGAAGCATCGCTTCGAATCTCACGTCGACTTGCCACGGGTATGGTCAAAGTGAATGGCCCCACGGCCGGCGTGGATTTCCATGCGCCATTTGGCGGCGATAAGGACTCCTCGTACGGAATGCGCGAACAAGGCAAAGCTGCCCTTGATTTCTATACGCACACCCAGACTCTCACCATCAACTCGGGTGCAAGAAAGTTCCATTGAAATCGCCTTTGCGGAGCGTTTTGTTGCAATTGCCCTGATTGGCGAAGTGGTCATCGCTGGTGTCTGTTTCCTTCCCTATGGAACGCGGGTATCGCTGGGTGGTTTGCCGCTTCATCCACTCATAGTCCACGGGGCTGTGGTTCTTCTCCCTTTGCTTTCAGCAAGCACCATAGGCTTCGGTGTTAGTTTTATTACTTCTGCCTAGGCTAAGTAGGTTGCCACTCAAGCAAAGCCAAAGGATTGTAATGTTGGTATCGGGTACAAGATTGTCTGCATCAAGTTTGTTAAGATAGAAAGGAGGGTCTAAATCATGGGCGATCTCTTGTATGTGCTAGGTGTTTTCCTATTCTGCCTTGCTTGGGGCTGGGGCTTCTCATCGCTAATTGATCGGGATTAGTTGAGTCTGACCTCGACAGGAAAGGAGCGTTCGGCCTACTTTCCCAAGATAGAGGCCAAATATGGCCAGCCAATGAGCTATTGGTTTTTGGTCATGAAGGAAATCGCAGATCTTAAATACCCGCAGCAGATTGCATTTCTAAAGCAGGAGCATGGATTTAGCCAGGCCCACGCCAATGCCCTGGTGATGTATTCCAGAGGTTCTAAGAGTTCTAGGCGCTTTGATGACCTAGATGGTTATCTAAGAGGCCATGATGGCGTAAAGAGTGAGACTATGAAGAAGATCTTTGGAGTAATCCAGAAGAAATATCCGAAACTAGAACTGGTCATTGCTTGGAATCAACCTATGTTTAAGCTGGGTGATGAGTACTTATTTGGCGCATCAATACTTAAAAACCACATTCTCATCGCTCCCTGGAACGCTAGCATCTTATTGGCGATGAAGGAGGATCTTGAGGGCTATAAGGTAAATAAGAAGACGATTCAAGTTCCCATCGATTGGAAGGTAGATGAAGGAGTGCTAATCAAGATGATAAAGCTAAATATCCAGAGCCTAAAGAGGTAATGAGAGTTACCTAGAGAGCGGACCTAGAAGATAAGTTGCCAGAGTGGCTGAGGGTGATCCTCCAGTTCCATGCTTTCCTCTGAATGAAGCAGTTCCATCAACGCCGCAAAGGGAGCGAATCGCTCCAGCTCCTCCTGGGTGAGAGGAAATCCAACTCGTTAAGTTATAGACATTGTTATCTATAACGGTCCAACAGCTAGCGTTGCTGTTATTGGCTCGCACTTGATCCATGGTGTATCCAACCTTCGTCGGAGTAGGAGTAGGAGTAGGAGTAGGGGTCGGGGTCGGGGTCGGGGTCGGAGTCGGGGTCGGGGTCGGGGTCGGAGTAGGAGTGGGCATGGCTGTAACGGGAACAACCTTTTCTCCCTTGCTCCAAACCAGTTTCCTTCCTGACTTAAGGCAGGTGTAACGCAATCCTTTATAGATCTTCACTTGCTTTACTTTGGTGCACTTTGATCCACTTTTTGGATTGACTGCAGTGGCGGTAGTGGAAGGAAAAAGCCAGAGGGTGAGAGTTAGGGAGATAAGGGCTGCAAGATTCCTTCTCATGAGGCCGCAAGCCTAAATCAGATACGAAAAGTGCGCGATTTATAGACACTTTCCCCTCTTAGCCTAAAGTGGGGCGGTGATGAAGTCTGAGAAACTATCCCAAGAGCGCCTCCTTGCGCTCCAAGATCTTGATTCATCCTTAATGCAGCTTGAACATAGGGCGAATAATCTGCCACATTCAAAGTTTCTTGACGAAAAACGCTTGGAATATGCCAGCGCCAGAGATCTAGCAGTGGCGGCCAGTACTGAGCGAAGTGATATCAAGCATGAGCTCTTGAAGTCAGAGGTTGATGTGGAGCAAGTTCTATCTCGCATTGAAAAAGATGAGAAGCTCCTGGCATCTGGGACAGGCACACCTAAGGAACTTGAGCAGATTCAACATGAATTAGAGTCTCTCAATAAGAGGCGCTCAGAGCTCGAAGATGTTGAACTTGAAGTGATGGTGCGCCTAGAGGGACTTGATAGCAGAATTGCCGAGCTATCAAAGAGGCGAGATGAGTTAGCAATAGAAGTTGAAGCAACTATTAGAGAGCGCGATCTTGCACTTGCCCAGATTGAGCAAGCAAGGAGCGCTACAAAGTCAGATAGAGAGGTATTGGCTCAAGAGATAAAGGGTGAGCTACTAGACCTCTACGAAAGGATCAGAGCGACAGCTGATGGGATTGGAGCCGTTCGACTCTCTGATGGCAAGTGCCAGGGCTGCCACTTAGCTATGAGCGCTGCTGAACTAACCAGGATTAACTCTCTACCTGTAGATGAATTAGTACGCTGCGAAGATTGTCGCAGAATTCTAATTAGGCTCTCTTAAGTGTCGCGAAAGCTAGTTATCTATGCCGATGGTGGCTCAAGGGGAAATCCTGGGCAAGCTGCCTATGGAGCCCTGGTCTGCCAGGGAGATGAAGTTCTGGTTGAAATATCGGAGAGAATTGGCATAGCCACCAATAATGTCGCAGAGTATCAAGGCCTGATTGCTGGCATCAAAGCGGCTCATAGGATAGATCCGCAGGCCCACATCGAAGCCCGCCTAGATAGTAAATTGATAGTCGAACAGATGAGCGGGCGATGGAAGATAAAAAGCGTTCCAATAGCCAGGCTGGCAATGCAGGCGAAGACAATTCACCCAGCGCAGCTAATTACCTTCACCTGGATTCCGAGGGAAGAGAATTACAGAGCAGATAGCCTGGTTAACCTAGCACTGGATACTCTGTAGCCTTTAGCTTCCAGGGCTAACGGTCGACATATTGAACTCACCGATGACCATCGGTGGAACATGCAAATGAGTTGCGTACTCGGCCCATTCTCTAGGTTGGGTCCACTCACTCGCTCCCGCCGCCTTGATACGCGATAGAGCGTTTACCGGTGAATCGTTCCAACGGAAGTTATTTGTTGCGCCTTGCACTTCACCATTTTTAACATAGTAAACGCCATCGCGAGTTAAACCAGTAAGAAGCAAAGTATTTGGATCGACCATACGTATGTACCAGAGGGTAGTTAGCAGCAAACCCTCGTTCATTTGCTCAATCTGACTATTTAGGTCTCCGCTAGCTCCCGGAATCTCCATAAAGAAGTTATCGCCGATTGGAGTAAAGGGAAGTGAAGTCAATTGCGCAGATGCTCTGGTTTGAATCAGATTTTGCAGGACGCCGTCTTTTAGCCAATCCACTCGTGATGTTAATTGTCCATTATCAAAAATTGAACCAAGGGAGCTTGAAACTGAATGAGTAACAAAGGGGGATCCCGGTAATAATTTACTTGCGGGATCGCTATATAAATTTACTGGAAGATTTGAAAGTTTTTCTCCGACGCGAGTTCCGCCGCCTTTCTTGGAAAAAACACTCTGACCTTCCCAAGTATCTCTGGCTCCAGAAACCCAAATCATCCAGGTATAGAGATCTGCAACCGCGCCCGCCGGAAGAATTGCATCATATTTTTCAGCAGCTAAATCAATCTTTCGTGCCTGCCAATTTAGGCGCTCTTTTATTGCCTTCTCGATCTTTTCAATCGAGACATCTTTGAAATCGTGGGTTTCAACACCTTCCCAAGTGGAGCGAGAGCGCTCATGTGATTTTCCAGTCATTTCAACTCGACCAATTGGTGAATCGTTGCGCAATCGTAAGCCACCTTTAGAGCCAACCCAGGTAGTTAGATTTGTATGTTCTGCATATCCAAATAATTCAATCTTCTCTTTAACAGAGCTCTTCAGCATTTCGCCAAGATCAGGAGCAAATTTCGAAAATACCTCTGGGCCAGTTGGATTATGAGAATTGCTCCATTCGCCAATAGCTACATCCTTTGCTAAGGGCGCGTAATCATCTGCCGGTCCAGCAGCTTTGGCTGCAGATATCGCTTCGGAAAAGAGAGAATCAATCTCTGACTCAGAGACATTAGTTCGTGTGACACCGCCGGTTGACATAACTGCGCCAGTTGAAACAAATGCGAGGACAGTGACATTACGCTCTTGAATTACGCCATTGGTAGTTAGAGTGCTATTTGCCCAGCGAAGATTTGCCTGGGATTTCTCTTTGACAATTACGATACATTCATCACAGTTTGCTTTTTGCAGAACCTTCTCAATCAGATCTTGTGCTGCGATCATTTTCCAGCCTCTGCAACAGTATTAAGAATGTTTACTTTTTCAAAGATTGCAGCAGGCGAGCCATGACTTACTGCAGCTACTTGTCCAGGTTGTGCTTTTCCACAGTTGAAGGCTCCACCAAGGACATAAGTTGATGGACCGCCTACTACTCTCATCGATCCCCAGAAATCTGTCGTTGTCGCTTGATAAGCAAGGTCTTTTACTTGGCCAACAATTTTGCCGTTCTTGATTCTATGGAATTGCTGTCCGGTGAATTGAAAGTTATAACGTTGCATATCGATCGACCATGACTTATCGCCCAGAATATAAATTCCATCATCAATGGAGGAGATCATTTCTTCAAGTTCTGGCCCAGATGGATTAGGTTGCAGTGAAACATTTGGCATTCGCTGAATCGGAACGTGCGCTGGTGAATCAGCAAAGGCACAACCATTGCTGCGATCTTGATTTACTCTCGCGGCGATTCTTCGATCAAGTTGGTAACCAACAAGCATGCCATTTTTAACCAAATCCCATTTCTGGGCTGCGACGCCTTCATCATCCCAACCAACGGTGCTTAGGCCATGTTCGGTGATTCGATCACCAGTTATGTTCATGAGTTCGGTTCCGTATTTGAGTTTGTCCAACTTATCAGGGGTTGCAAATGAGGTTCCGGCGTAATTGGCTTCATAGCCAATAGCGCGATCAAGTTCGGTTGCATGTCCAATCGATTCGTGAATCGTAAGCCAGAGATTTGATGGATGAATCAAAAGATCATATTTACCAGGAGTAACTGAAGGTGACCTTACTTTCTCTTCCAACAAATCTGGAAGTTTCGAAACTTCCTCATCCCAATTCCAGTTTCGGTTATCCATCCATTCCCAGCCGTATCCGGCAGGTTGCGCCAGAGTTCGCATTGATTCAAAACCGGCATCACTAATAGATATCGCCTCGATCTGAGTCTGCATCCGAACGCGTTGTTGGGTTGTGCTCGTGCCATAAGAATCGGCATAGAACTTCTGTTCTTTTACATACATGGTGTGGGCATTTGCATGGTTAACTGATTTTGCAGAAAGTAGCTTCAAACTCAATTCTTCAATGCGACCTTTTCTTTCAGATTCAGAAACAGAAAATGGATCAATCTCGTAGGCAGATGCCCATTGTTGATTCTTATAAACAGGTTCGCTAGCCAAAGTAACGAATTCGGTCGAAAGAGGTTTGGAAATCTTTGCCATAGTAACCGCTTTTTCAGCTAACCGGGTTACTACATCTTTAGTGAGTTCAGGAGAGGAGGCAAAACCCCAAGCGCCATCAACGATTACTCGCACGCCCATCCCGATTACAGTTTCATCACTTTGTGATTCTGGTTTAGCGTCGCGCAGCGAAAGCAACCCAGTGCGAGTTCGCTCGATTCTTACATCGACATGTGATGCGCCCGATGACTTAGCTTGGTTTATTGCCGCATCTGCAAGGTTAGAGAGCGGAAGAGCTAGAAAATCCGCGTCAATCGTATGAACCACAGCGTAACCTTATAGCATTGCCATTCAATTATTAGTCGAATGGAGTGCACGTTGTCTAGCAGTGATCTCTTTGAAATCATGTTTGGCAGCTTCCGGGTATCAAAGACCGGCACCCTACGCAGACTTTTTGCTGGCGCATTTATTAGCGCTTTTGGCACTGGAATGACGCTCTGGTTATTGCTCGTCTATTTACATGACATCCGTGGTTTCACAAATGCCTTTGGCGGATTCTTACTCTCTTATATGGCCGTTGTTGCGATTGTTTTAACTGGCCCCTCAGGTTGGTTAATTGATCGAATCGGACCAAAACCGGTAATAATCTTTGGACTATTCGTTGAAGGCAGCGCTGTGGCAGCCTGGTCAATGGTTGAAAGTAAAGAACAAGCAATCTTGGTTGGAACGCTAAGCGCAATTGGCACTTTATTGATCTGGCCAGCACAGACGGTAATGATTACTCGCTCCACTGATGAATCAGATAGACAGAGTGCATTTGCGGTTAATTTCATGATGTTAAATCTAGGTATTGCGTTTGGTGGATTAATCGCTGCAACTATTATTCAAGAAGGAAACTTAAGAAGTTTTCAGACTCTATATCTTGTCGATTCGCTCTCGTATTTTGGGTACCTATTAATGGTCTCAACGATCAAAGATAAATTTCAGGCAAGTGAAGCCGAATCTAAGAAAACCGGCGCCGGATATCGAGAAGTAATAAAAGATAAAACTTTTATGCGGATTATTCTGGGCGGATTGGGCTACATAACCTTTGGTTATGCCTCTTTACAAGCTGGATTAGCAATCTTCACAACTCAATATCTTGAGCTATCGCCAAAATGGCTCGGTTTAGTTTTTGCCGCTAACACAATAAGTATTTTCTTCTTACAAGGCTTTATGTTGCGCTGGCTGGAAAGCGTTGTAGATCTAGTCGCACTTCGAAGAGTCGGCTATCTCTGGGGCTTATCTTGGATCATTATTGGAAGCGCCTCTTTAGCATCGGGTGTAATTGCCGGAGTCTTAGTATCACTTAGCCAGGTTGCATTTGCCTTTGGCGAAATGATCTGGGCTCCCAAAGCTCCCTCAATCGTTAATCGAATTGCTCCAGAGGAACTACGTGGACGTTATAACTCAGTAATGGCGATGAATTGGAATATCGCAGCAATCATCGGAGCAGCCTTAGTTGGGCTGATGATTGGAAGTGGCCTT
>VGBW01000022.1 GCA_016870365.1 Actinomycetota bacterium
TCATTTTGACTTCAGTGGCGGCTTGGGCTGGAGCAACAGTTAATGCTGTAAATAGCGCGCCCGTCGCTACTGCAACTGTAAGAATTTTGCGTAAACGCATCTTCCCTCTCTCTATTCGATTCATGATTACTAGGTTCTAAAATTGGTCTAACACGGCGGGACACCGTTCTAGACCAGTGGCACAAGACTATAGTATGGTGCCAACGTGTCAAGGGTTGAAAGGGGGCAGTTTGGATAACTTTTCAGTATCAAAAGCACTCGGGCTTGATCAGTTCACTGCCTTAAAGGGCGGATTAGTTGTTTCTTGCCAAGCTCCCACCGGAACTGCAATTGACACCCCTGCATTTATCTCCGCTCAAGCACAAACTGTGGTTCAAGCTGGAGCCGTTGGCATCCGAGCTCAGGGTGTAGAGAATGTTCGAGCTATAAAAAAACTAGTGGATGTTCCCGTAATTGGTCTAGTAAAACGATATTTGGATACATCTCCTATCTACATAACCCCTCTGCTTAGCGATGTTCTTGAGTTAGAGCAGGCAGGAGCTGAGATTGTGGCAATAGATGCAACGCAAAGACTTAGACCTAATGGATTAACTTTTGAAAAGTTCATGGCGCAGATAAGAGAAAAAACTGATGTGGCTATTTTAGCCGACGTTGACTCTTTGGAAAGTGCACTTTTGGCTGAATCCCTTCTCTGCGATGCTGTTGCCACAACACTTTCTAGCTATACCGAGATTACTGCGCCCGAACTGCCAAATATTGATCTTGTGGCAAAGCTTGTAGCTAAGTTAAAAATTCCAGTAGTTGCTGAAGGTGGTTATCATCAACGAGAGCAAGTTGTGCAAGCGCTGAAAGCCGGGGCTTGGACAGTCTGTGTGGGAACTGCAATCACAAATCCGTTTCTACTTACTCAACATTTTGTTAGTGGAATTCTAGAAAGTTAAGCCTGAATACTAAACCGGAAATCATACTTATCCCCGCGTCTGACTGAAACGCAATGCTCCATAGTCCTGCCACGAGCATCAAAGGCTGTTAGTTGAAATCTAAGAGATGGCGTATTAGCTACGGCCTTTAAAAGTGATGCTTGCTCCTTACTTAGAAGTATTGGCGAAACCGCAGAATCTGCTCTGATAACGGGTCTTTCATAAGTGGTTTTAAAGATTTCATAGAGAGATCCCTTTAGATCTTGGTCGAGTAAACCTGGGGCGTTCTCACAGGGAATTAGCGATTCCTCTAGAGCAAGGGGAATGTTATTGGCCAAGCGAACACGTGTAACTTTGTAGGCATCTTCCCCCACTGCTATCTGAAGTACCTGGGCCAAATCGCTCTTTTCTATCTTTACCCTCTCCGCTCTAATTATTTTTGATGAAGGCTTCATCCCTTTATCGCTAACCTCTTGGGAAAAAGAAACAAACACTAGACGTTTGGATAATTTCTCTCCTGCAACAAAAGTCCCAGAGCCAGGAATCGTATAAATAAGGCCGTCATCAACTAAGGCTGCTAGCGCTTGGCGTATCGTCATGATTGAAACACCATAAGTTAGCGCTAGTTCACGAGCTGAAGCTATTCGAGTATCAGGGGCAACTTTGGAAAACTTAGACTGTAATTTCTCTCGTAGCGTTTCGTGTTTATGTTTTTTACGTACGGTTTCGCTCTTGGTCTGTCTTGTCTTCTTTCTACTCTTTCTTTTGACCATGCTGACATCTTGCCATTTTGTAGCAAATTAGTCATCTAATTATTCAATCGCCACCAATATCTCTTGGCTCGCTGATATTCCATTGACACCTAAAATCGCATCAGCTGGGGTCAGCCTCTTAATCACTCCAAGGCCAATTGGCCCAAGTTCATGATGTCGGGCCACCGAGCCGATATAGCCAATGACTTTGCCATCTAGGGTAATGGGGTCTTTGGACTTTGGAATATCAACGCTACTGCCATCAAGATGTAGCAAGACCAGGCGACGAGGGGGATGGCCCAGATTAAATACCTTTGCCACAGTCTCCTGCCCTCGATAGCAACCCTTTGCCATATGGACTGCTCTATTTAATAGCCCTAGCTCATTCGGTAGTGATTTATGATCACTATCAAAACCAATACGAGCCCTTCCCATGGCAATTCGCTCTGCTTCAAGGGCCCAGATGCCAACCTGCATCGCCACCTTATTAAATGCCTCTTTAGTGGCTTCTAGATCATTTCTTGGCAGCAGGGCATAAGGCCCGCCAATTTCATCGCTAAGCCCAGGAGCTTTTAAAATCGCAAAGGGATCTGAAACATCAGATACTTTGACATCAAGCATGAATTTCATCTTCTCTAGATACTCAATAAGGGATGGCGCACTTACCTGATCTAGATGAAGATACGTTGCATCGCCATCATCAACTAAGTAGAACTGTTGCTCAAGATGCCCCTTGGGATCAAGGATTAACGCCTCTCTCCAGATCCCAGGCTCTAGCTTTTCAAGATGTTGAGTGGTTAGAGAGTGGAGCCAGCTAAGTCGATCTTTCCCAGAGATTTCAATGATGGCTCTATGAGAGAGATCTGCCCAGGCATGGCCTTTTGCTAGAGCTCTGCCCTCCTGGGCCACTTGGCCAAAATGCCAGACCGCTCCCTTATCAAGGCCCTGTTCAAGATAGACAGCGCTCATCACTTCTTGCTGCAATTAGCGCAGGTGCCATAGATCGCAAAATGAGTCACATCTGTCTCAAAACCATAATCACCAATTAGGTTAGCAACAAAGTTTGCCGCGCTTTCTAAGGGAGCATCTCCAACTGATCCACAATCTTCACAGACTAGATGCAGGTGGCCCGCCTCATCGGCAGCGTGATAGGTCGCCCCGCCATGGCCAAGGTGAGCATGCTTGACTAGGCCAACATTTTCCAGCGTCTCCAGGTTTCGATAGATCGTCGAAAGATTGATTCCGGGATGGCTCTTTCGAACGCTTTCGGCAACCTCCTCCGGCGTGGCATGGCCCAATTCGCGCACCGCACGTAGCACTAACTCGCGCTGGGGGGTTAGCCGCAGGCCCCTCTGCCTCAACTCATTTGCGCGCTCAATCACGCGCCCATTCTAGAGGTTGGGCAGGTGATAGGAATTCTCCAGGCTCCTAGACTTTAAGATCCAGCTACGGAGACGCACTAGAAGCAGATATAGCTCGCACCCCAAGCAGTAGTTGAAGGCGGCATTAAGAAATGCTGCCGCCAGCGCCCCTCCGATCGCGACAATAGAGAGCGCTGAGATATCAAGCAGATAGGCAAGAGTGGCGACAAGAATGAATATGAATCCCACAATCTGAGCAAAGTGTGGTGGCCTCACATCCTCTCGCGGTACTTCACCTTTGAGCCTTGGCCTAATCAACTTGGAATAGATAAAGGCATATGGAGTTAGCTCTGGTCCGCCAAGAGCACCTAGCGTGAATGTGGTGAGGGCAAATATGAGTAAAGCAGGTGAGCCGCTCAATAAGGTCAGGGCCAATACCGCCGTAGTGAGCAGCGCGCCAAAACGTGGACCTCTGGCATCCAAGAGTTGAGGGGTATCACTTCCTTCAAACTTCAATACGCTAAATAATGACATCATTCTCAATTCCAATCCTCTAGAAGTTAGTTAGTTGATTATCTAGATTGGGAAATCAACAACTACTTCAAACAGAGCTGGCCGGCAAAGCGCGCGAAATCAATTACTCGCCTTTTGGTCAAGAGCGCTTTGATTATCGAGGCCACCAGTAGATGGTAGAGGAGGTATTAGGGCTCTGCCACTTGCAAATAGCTTGCAGTACTTCACCTATTTGATCTCAGCTAAGGAGGCTAAGACCTCATCTCGCTTTGGTGCACCGACAGCTCGTCCAACCTCCATTCCATACTTATCTAGAAGCAGAGTTGTTGGAGTGCTTCTAATATCAAGACGGCGTGCTAGGCCCAGATTAGCCTCGGCATCAATGTCAATATGTTTAGCCCCATCAAGCTCTGAAGTGATATCTGCTAGAAGCGCCCTTGTTGCTCGACATGGAGTGCAGAATGCTGTTGAGAATTGGAGCAGAGTCACTCTCTGACCGAGCTCTGATCCAATATCTGCGCTAGATAAGGCTGGAGCCTTCGCTCTTGAGTCTTTGATCCTGCCGCTTCTAGCCTGATACCAGAGGCCATAGATGCTTGCTAGAGCAAATATGAGCGCAATTGCTAGGTAATTCTCCACCCCAGTATTCTTCCACTCTTATGGCTCGCCTTCTACTCCTAACCAATAGCACGGGTGCAAGTGCTGAAGTCCTGCCTGCTTTGAGCCTTCTGCAACATAACGTGAAAATCTTGCCAGCAATAGCTTCAGTGCTAGTAGATATCCCAGAAGTAGATCTTCTCTTTGTCGATGCCAGACGTGATCTAAGGGCAGCAAAATCACTTACCAAGTTGGTCAAGACCACTGGAATTGGCTGCCCCATGCTACTAATTACTACTGAAGGTGGGCTCTCTGCAACGAGTGCGGATTGGGGATTTGATGATGTCATCCTCGATAGCGCAGGGCCTGCAGAAGTTGATGCCAGAATCAGGGTTGCCATCGGAAGACTAGAGGCCTTAAGAGTTCAAGCAGATCCCACCTCTGGTGAGATTAGAAGCGGTGATGTAGTAATAGATGAGAGGAGCTACACCGCGAGAATAAAGGGGAGAGCGCTTGATCTAACCTATAAAGAATTTGAGCTCCTAAAATACCTCGCCCAACATCCAGGTAGGGTCTTTGCTAGATCCCAACTACTCCAAGAGATCTGGGGATATGACTACTTTGGTGGAACGAGAACTGTTGATGTTCATATTCGCCGCCTAAGATCAAAACTTGGAACAGAGTTTGAAGCAATCATTGGAACCGTTAGAAATGTGGGATATCGCTTTAATATGGCCCCAAAAGATCAGCACCTAGCAGATCTGGCCAATGATTAAACTTGAAAATACCGATCTAAGCATCTATCCACTCTGTCTAGGCGGAAATGTCTTTGGCTATAGCGCAGATAAAGTCAACTCCGAGGCAGTATTGAGTCACTATGCCGATAACGGTGGAAACTTCATCGATACCGCAGACATGTACTCCCAATGGGCCCCGGGCCATACTGGAGGCGAGTCGGAGACCATCATCGGGGATTGGATGAAGAAGTGTGGCAATCGCGCGCAAATGATTATTGCAACAAAGGTCGGAAAGCTTGATACCAAGCCTGGCTTGAAACCTTCAAACATCATCTCTGCCTGTGATGACTCCCTACGGAGGCTAGGCACTGATTGCATCGATATTTACTACGCCCATCAAGACGATCCAGAGACCCCAATCCCTGAAGCCCTCGCCGCCTTTGATTCATTAGTCAAGTCAGGAAAAGTCAGATATATCGCCGCCTCTAATTTCACCCCCGCTCGCCTGCAAGAATCCCTCGATATTTCAAAGAAGTTTAGCCTGGCCTCCTATATCGCCTGTCAAGATCAATATAATTTG
>VGBW01000023.1 GCA_016870365.1 Actinomycetota bacterium
TTCGCACTGTAATAAAAGATAACGGACCATTTCCTGCGCCATTGGCGCTAAATGTTGTGCCCTGGGCTGGTTCGCCAAAGGAGGATGGCTACTCTTCAGAGGAGCTAAAGGTGCGCGACGAATCTAGGAAGATTCTTGGGATATCTGATCTGAAAGTTTCAGCCACCTGTGTAAGAGTCCCAGTTCTCACCACCCACTCATTAGCGGTTCACGCCGTTTTTGATTTAGAGGTCTCAAGAAAAGATGCCCAAGATCTTCTTTCTAATGCAGCTGGCGTGAGATTAGTGGATGACCCAGAGAGCCATCAATTTCCAACCCCAGCAGATGTTGTCGGAACTGATCCAACCTGGGTGGGAAGGGTAAGAAAATCTCTCGATAACCCAAAGGCTCTAGATTTATTTATCTGTGGCGATAACTTAAGGAAAGGTGCAGCTCTAAATACCGCACAGATTGCTGAGTTAGTTGCTAGGGAACTTAGCGCTCCGTTAGGGTAATTACCGAAACTTCACTCGGGCAGAAAATTCTAAAGGGAGCAAAAGGGCTATAGCCCATCCCTGCCGAGACATTTAAGTGCGGTTGATTGGCTATCTTCGTTAATCCTCTTGATCTCCAATTAGGTAGGTCGCAGTTAGTGGTTAGCGATCGACCACCACCAAACCAAGGAAGTCGCACCTGCCCCCCATGGGTATGGCCGGCAAAGATCAAATCAATCTCATCTCTTGCCATGGCATCTAAGATTCTGGAATAAGGAGCATGGGTAACACCAATGGATAGATCCCCAATTTTCTTTCCTCCCACTTTTTCGTACTCATCTAGTTCAAGGTGAGCATCATCGGTGCCTCGAGCATCGATGGTTACCCCTTTGATGGTTATGGAACTTCTCGCGTTATTAAGGTTTATCCAGCCGCGATTTCTTAGTTCTGCATCAAATTCCTCAATTGGCAATTTCTCACCCAAACTTCCCTCACCAGTATCTTTTCTGAGGTATGAAAGTGGATTTCTAAATCTAGGTGCGTAGTAATCATTTGAGCCAAAGACATATAGCCCTGGGAGATCAAGGAGTTCGTTAAGAGCATTGAGAGCAACTACAACTGCCTCTCTATGGGCGAGAAAATCACCAGTACTAATTACTAAATCCGGCTTTAGCCTGATCCAGCTCTTGATATCTGCAATTTCGCGCCCTCTTCTGGGGGTTAAGTGAAGATCTGAGAAGTGAAGGATTCGGATATCACTTGCTCCAGCAGGAAGCAGAGGCAGGCTCACCTGACGTAGTTGATAGGCCATAGGCGTGAGAAGATACCTCTATGGCGCTAAAAGAAAAACTACAGAGCGATTTGACCCAATCCATGCGAGATAGGGATGAGCTGCGCGCGGGAACCATCCGTATGGTTCTAACTGCGATTAAGAACGAAGAAGTCTCAGGCAAAGAGGCAAGACAGCTAAGTGAGGCTGAAGTGATCAGAGTTCTTTCAAGAGAGGCTAAGAAGAGACGAGAAGCAGCCGAGGCATATGAACAAGCAGGAGCTAGGGATCGAGCTGATAATGAAAAGGCAGAGGGTCAGATCATTGCTACCTATCTACCAGAGCAGCTAGGCGAGAGTGAGATCAAGGATTTAATTAGCGCTACCATTGCTGAGACTGGAGCAAACGGGCCGCAGCAGATGGGTCTGGTTATGAAATCGATTCAACCAAAGATTGCTGGGCGTGCAGATGGCGGCCTAGTTTCATCACTTGTAAGAGCAGCGTTATCGGAGGGAAAATAAATGAAGTTTGAATATGCCACAGTTCCACTTCTTACCCATGCCACAAAACAGATCCTTGATACCTGGGGCGCAGATGGCTGGGAGTTAATCCAAGTCGTTCCAGCGCCAGGCGGCGGGGATCAATTAGTGGCTTATATGAAGAGAGCTATCGCTTGATTGATGTACGAGCCAAACTAGCCGAGAAGGGCTTATCCCTTCCAGTAGCAAGCAAGCCACTTGCGGCCTATGTTCCAGCTGTTCGCACCGGAAACCTGGTATTTACCGCAGGCCAGCTTCCAATGGTCGATGGCGCCATTTCAAAGAGCGGGAAAGTGGGCGCTGAAATCAGCGTTGAGCGCGGATATGAACTTGCTAAAATTTGTGCACTCAATGCCCTGGCGGCTGTGGAGCTAGTAGTACCTGTTAATTCAATTGTCAGAGTTGTAAGGATTGTTTGCTATGTAAATGGAGCGCCAGGCTTTACCAGTCATCCAGCTGTTGCCAATGGGGCATCCGAGCTATTTGCTCATATCTGGGGCGATGAGGGGGTTGCGGCACGAAGTGCTATTGGAGTGGCAGAGCTGCCACTTAATTCACCGGTTGAAGTTGAGTTAACCGTTGAAATCAAAGGCTAGCGACCGCGCTTAAGCAGGCGTACATAATCCAAGATCATTACCGATCTTCCCTCAAGGCGAATCCAACCTCTTTGGGCAAAGTCAGCAAGGGCTTTATTAACCGTCTCCCTCGATGCTCCAACTAGTTGAGCCAGCTCTTCTTGAGTTAGATCATGGTTAACAAATAGGCCTTCCTCTCGCTTTGCACCGAATTTCACACTCAGATCAATAAGTGCTTTGGCAACTCTTCCTGGGACATCCGAGAAGACTAGATCTCCCACAACTTCATTGGTTCTGCGGAGCCTTGATGCCAGACGAGCTAGTAGTTGCAGGCTCACCTCAGGATGCTCTCTAACCCAGGGAAAAACTCTTTCTTGGCCAAGTGCTAACACTTTGGAATCAGTAACAGCAATAGCGCTTGCAGTCCTTGGGCCTGAATCAAAGAGGGATAACTCACCAAACATATCCCCAGGGCCTAGAATCATCAGGAGGTTTTCTCGTCCATCACTTGCCTTGGTGCCAAGCTTTACCTTTCCGCTAGCGACGATGTAAAGATGATCTCCATCATCACCCTCTCTAAATAGAACCTGTCCTTTGCGCAGCTTCACTAGATTCATAGAGGCGCGAAGGGATGCGGCAGCAGCCTCGTCAAGGCCTGAAAAGAGCGGTGTTCTACGGACGATTGCCTCATCAACCTGATCATTTAAGCGCGGAGCCATAGCGCTACTTTACCTTCTGGTGAAAAAGACACCAGTTGGGGCTATTTTAATCGCTATGGCTGAGAGCTTGGCGGGAAAGAAGAAGCGAGCCAGGGCGATGTATAGAATTTTGTCTAAGAGTTATCCAGATGTTAAGTGTGAATTAGATTTTAGAAACCCTCTGCAACTATTGGTTGCAACAGTTCTCTCAGCTCAATGCACCGATAAGCGAGTCAACTTAGTTACCCCAGCTCTTTTTAGGAGATATAGATCGGTAGAAGCTCTTGCTGGAGCAAACTTAAGTGAGCTAGAAAGAATCATCAAATCAACAGGATTCTTTCGCACAAAAGCGAGAAGCATCAAAGGTCTGGCAGACAAGATCGTCAAGGAATATCAAGGGCAAGTTCCAGATAACCTAGAAGACCTGATCACCCTTCCTGGGGTAGGAAGAAAGACTGCAAATGTAGTTCTAGGACATGCTCTAAATACTCCGGGGTTAACTGTTGATACTCACTTTGGCCGGCTAGTCAGGCGTTTTGGCTGGAGTGAGGAGATGGATCCGGTGAAGGTGGAATTTGCCATTATGAAGATAATCCCAGAGAAAGAGTGGACCGACCTCTCTCAGCGCTTGATCTGGCATGGGCGCAGGGTTTGTCACTCGCGAAAACCAGCCTGCGGGGCATGCGCTCTGGCTAAGTTATGTCCTAGTTCTGGAATTGGTGAGTTGGATCCCACCAAAGCAAAGGCCATGGTCAAGAGCGATAAGGATTTTCGATGAAATGCTTCGTTACGGTTCTGGTATTGCTTATGGCAGCCTGCGCACCTGCCAATCAGGAATCTTCCAGTATTGAGTCTTTCGCACCATGTTCTTCCATCAAATACTCGGGGATGAAAGCCAACGGAACCTTCGTAGAGTGTTTGGAGGGCGAGGGCGAGATTGCCCTTGAAGCAATCAAAGGCCCTGCGGTCATTTCGGCATGGGCGAGCTGGTGTAGCAATTGTGAGGCACAGCGCGAAAATTTTCTTCGTCTCTACGAAGAAGCGGGCGATCAACTCCAAGTCATTGGTGTCGATATGGAAGAACAGAGCAAAGCCAAGGGGTATGAGCATGCCCTAAAGAGAGGAATGGCCTATCCACAGCTTTACGATCCTGATGGGAGAACTATCGATTTCTTTGGCCCTGGTGTCCCCATCACACGCTTCGTGGGCGCATCTGGAGAGCTTGCTTACCTCAAAATCGGTGGAATTTTCTCCTACGATGAGATGCGAGATCTAATCAAAGCGCACCTGGATATCAACGTGCCATGACTGGAACCAAGCGTAGAAAAAGCGAAGTTGGACCATATCTCTTGACTTTTGTCAATATGTGAGGATAATCACAAGAATAAGGATCAACGGAGTGTCATGGCGAAATACAAGGGTCTTCTTCGAAAGCTAAGCATCGTTATCCTGTTTGCGGGATTTCTAGTTCCAAATCAAGCAATAGCTGATAATCATTTCGGCTCTGGACCTCCACCAGGCGGAGGCGGAGGTTCTGCACCACCATCAGGCGGAGGCGGAGGTTCTACAGCACCATCAGGCGGAGGCTCTACAGCACCATCAGGCGGAGGCGGAGGTTCTACAGCACCATCAG
>VGBW01000024.1 GCA_016870365.1 Actinomycetota bacterium
CACGAAGGCGGGGATCGCCAAGACCTACCAGGGCAAGAAGTACACATGCGTCAAGAGAGGCAAGAAACTAGCTTGGAGCAAAGGCGTTGCTGTTGCTATAGCTCAACCCACGCCAACGCCTGCTCCAACACCGATCAATCCCAAAGGCAAGATCTATTCAGCACAGATGGTAAAAGCTCATCTGCCTGTTGCACCAACCAATGGTTACGATGATTACCGATGCTTCCTTCTAGATCCTAAGGTGACTGAAGATTCGATAATCC
The DNA here is from genome assembly GCA_016870365.1 of Actinomycetota bacterium. Classification (GTDB taxonomy): domain Bacteria; phylum Actinomycetota; class Actinomycetes; order Nanopelagicales; family Nanopelagicaceae; genus MAG-120802. The sequence goes on from VGBW01000024.1 coordinate 264, forward strand.
AATCCATAGAATTCATTCCACAACAGAAAAACTTCGTGCATCATGCAATCATCTTTAGAGTCTCAGAAGTGAATCTTGCTGAGGCAAAGTCGCGCGATAGCTCTGGAATTGGATGGCCCTGCTTCGGTGGCACGGGCCTCGGCGGAATGTTCACCTCGTTCATTAGCTCTCCATGGATCAGTGCTTGGGCGCCAGGTCGTGGAAAAGAATTACCACCTGCCGGCTATGGAATACCTTTCAAAAAAGACGAACAATTTGTGCTTCAGGTCCATTACAACTTGCTCGCAGCTACCGGCGGGAAAATAGAGGCAGACCAATCAAAAGTCGTTATTGAAGCGGTGCCGATCGCAGAAGCCAATGTCAAACCTTTGAACATCGAGCTCTTTGCCGCACCTGTCGAATTAGCCTGCCCCGAGGGGATAACTGGCCCGCTCTGTAATCGCGCCGAAGCGGTGAAAGATCTATCTAAACGAACAAAAGGCAGCGCAGAACTAGAGTTACTTGGTATTGCGGCAATATGTGGAAAGGATCCTTTCTTTCCTCAGCCGGATGTCGTAAGCAAGTGCGAGCAGAGAGTCAGATCCAACTACACAATCGTGACCGCTGCTCCTCATATGCATCTCTTGGGCCGCAAGCTCAAGATGACCCTCAATCCCGGGACGGCACGAGAGCAGACCATCATCGATGTCGAAAAGTACGATTTTGATGATCAATCACCTATTCCACTGAAAACCCCACTTGAAGTTAAGGCCGGAGATGTAATCCGAATTGAGTGCACCCACGATCCCAAAGTTCGTCAGCTCATACCCTCGTTAAAAAACCTCCCACCGCGCTATGTGACATGGGGTGAGGGGTCTTCTGATGAAATGTGCCTTGGAGTTCTCTCGGTAGCAAGATCGTGAGGTACTCTCGAATAAGACCAGGCTACGGTGCGCTCGAAACAGTGGCTTGGTTGTGCTGGAGAGAGATCTTCTGCTAACTCTTAATCACCGGATCGTAGTTTCAATCCCTACGCAACCCACTTTAGGATCATTATTTTGCGCGGGAAAATAGCGATCTGCGATTTGGTTGATGAGGTTCGGTGGAAATGACTAGCAATAGGCTCTTGGCAGGGCGCTCGCAGTCTGCAAATATTTGGTTATGTCAGGCACAGCCCAAACAATTCGGAGACAGATGCGTTCGATGGCAAACGCTAGGCTAGCCAAGAAATATCTCACTTTCTATAGAACGCAACCTGGGGGCTATGGCGCAGGGGATCGATTCCTCGGTGTTCGAGTGCCTGTTTCAAGAAAGATAGCTGCAGAAAATGTGAGTTTGCCTCTAGATCAACTTCGTAAACTAGCAGAGAGTCGATTCCACGAAGAGAGGTTTGTCGCCCTGGTTATTTTGGTATTGCAGTTCAATACTGCCAAAAAGGAGGAAGAGCGAAAGAGACTTTTCGATGCGTACGTGCAGATGGTGAGGAGTGGAAAGGTAGTCAATAACTGGGATCTTGTTGATGCATCCGCGCCCTATATGGGCGCATACCTGATCGGGGATCCCAAGTCGCGGGAGTTCTTGCTCAAGTTGGTGCAATCAAGAAATCTTTGGACTCAGAGAGTTGCTATATTGATGACTTTTTCATTCATCCGGAATGGGGATAATAGGCCCACGCTGTTGTTGGCCAAGCGCCTCTTGAGCCATCCTCATGATCTCATACACAAGGCCTCCGGTTGGATGCTGAGGGAAGTGGGCAAGAACAGTTTAAGCGACTTGCGGAAATTCTTGACTAAGCACAGTGCTCGAATGCCAAGAACTATGCTCAGGTATTCGATCGAAAAGATGCAAAAACGCGAGCGACAGAAGTGGTTAAGTACTGTCGCCCGACAGAAGGCCTGATACTGAGCCGAGCTAAAAGAGAAGAGTCGGCCCCGTAAGCCGGAAAAACTTTCTTCAGTCAAGCTTGAATGATGGATATTCATCGGTTACCAATACAAAGGCATAACCGAACACTCGATTCCAATACTTGATTGTGCCTAATGCGATGTTCCCGGCCCAATCTGGATACCTGCCAGACACTGCCGTGATGATCCAAGCGAAGAATGTGGTGAAGATTGTTAGAACGACATAGATCGCCCCGACGATGTAGAGAGGTATCGCCAACAACCACTTAAAAAGTGGGAGCCAACGGTCTAGTCGCTTACCACCCTCAACATCGGGGAGAATGACTGAAACTTTAGGATTCCGTTCAAAACTTGGATAGTCATCGGTCAACAGAAGCAGATATGCGACAAACCTAGTTTCGAATTCAAGGATTGCATGGTTGAAACTTAACAACCAACTTGGATAAACATGGCGAACCACCAATGCCGCGGCGACGGGAAGCGTAAATACCAATAAATTCAAGGTTGAAGCCTCTTCGGCGGCCTCTGTGAAGAGCCATAGAAATATGACGACTGGTATCGATAAGAATATACGGAAAAGAACGGTAGCCTTATTGCGATTCTCGTGGCTTATCTCAATGTTTGTTTCAATCTGATTGGCCACACGTGAATTGTAGTGGAATCAATCTTGCTAATCCCTAGAACAAGCCGATGAATCCTTATCGATCTACTAGGGTCTCTTCTTACTCTCTACATAGAAGTGTCCTTGCTCCCAGTCACTCCCCCAAAGACCACTCATATCCCCTCTCAAGCTTTACTACTTGGATCTCATACCAGCTATAGAAGAGCCCTCTTCCTAGCTCTTGGGCCTCTAGATGTTCGGGGTTCTCTCGCCAGGCTTTGATTGCTTCCAGGCTTTCAAAGTAGGCGATGGTTACTCCAGATCTAGATGCTGGGTCTCTATAGCTGAAGTGGGAGATATAGCCAGGAATACTCTTTACTAACGCCTCCATATTCTTAGCCTGGCTCTGATAGAGCTCTTCATGGGCATTAGTCCTAATGGAGCGGAAGATGACGGCATACATCTATCGCCTGCTGGCTCTGATTGGGACTAACTTGCTTCCCACCACCGCGGCGGCTCCGATCAATATCAAGTTCTTGACTATGTATTGCCCCTCAAGGGTGAGATTAAGAGGAAAGCTGATAAAGCAGATCTCGGGGCGGAGAATCAATGGCAGAAAGGTCCCGGGCATCTGCAGCGCCAATAGAAATAGGCCAAGGCGGATCAGCGGGGCGTAGAGCAGGCAAAGGCCAATTAGCATCTCCCAGATGCCAAGGATTGGGATGAATAGATCTGGATCAAACCAGTAGATGGTCTTGGTTATCACCTCATTGGCTGGGGAGTCGCCAAAGGGTTTTAGGGCGCCGAACCAGATAAAGACCACCCCAAGTGATACTCGAAGCACTGGTAGGGAGATCTTGTTCAAGTAATTGATCAACAAGAGATCAAAGTTCTTGATATCAAAGTTCCTGAAATCAGTCAGGCTTCTCATCTCTCTCCCGGTTAGCAAATATCTTTCACAATAGTAGTTGATTAGATGAGCGAATTACTTGCATGTAATTCAAGGCTCCTCATTTTTTCTTTTCTGGTTTGGCCCGCGCCTTCAAATCCTCAACTCTCAATTAATAGTTCAGAAAATATTCTTGGGAAACTCTTGACGCACCTACTCAGGAGGAGTTTAGTGCGCTCACTACTTCGATTTCTGTGTGGAAATGTGAGGTAGGACGTTTAGAGGAAGTATCGGTTAGTAGTTAGCAATAGCTACAAGTGCCAATCGCATCCTGGGTCGACCGAGAAATGACTAGACGGGTTGGAAAGCAGATGGAGGTAAGTTGGGAAACTGACTAGACCGAAGTTCGATGGGCGGTCAGTGCGACGCCTACGGTATAGGGAAAAGTCCTCTCATCATCAGCACAACGAAAAGAAGCCCCTCGATCTAATACATCGAGGGGTTTCTTGCTTCCAATCCTATGGCGAGAGGGCGTTAGTAGCTCTTAGCGACACTTCAACTCTTGATTGATCTGGGATCGATCTTTTCACGCTAGGTGGAGAAATTTCTAAGTGATTGGCTATGAGGATAGATAAAACGGGTATAGATGGCAGCAAGATTGTTGAGCTTCTTAAATGATGGAGCTGGGGCATGACTGACGGCTACCGGGTTTTCGCTAGCAAATGGATATGAATCTCCAAGATAGATATGAAGCTGGCGCCTTGAACTTAGAGCCTTCAAGGTCTCTAGATAAGAAGCAATCCGCTTGGCACTTAGCTGTAATCTCCCTGGCGCCTTTTGATTGAAGACAAATACCGCTGGTAGTTCACGATTGGCAATAAGTGCTGGATCGTTATCACCTAGAGAATCAATGGTTGATAAAACATACTCGGCATCACTTGTTATCAAAGACTCCTTTGGACCATTGGTAGCAGTTAGATCATGATCGCCATCTGGTAGCGACTCTCTTGGTAATTGCTCT
>VGBW01000025.1 GCA_016870365.1 Actinomycetota bacterium
CCAAATCTGCTAATTGCGATTTCAGTCTCTTGCAATAGCCACACCAAGGGGTTGAATACATGACAAATGACATATCAAATTGAGATGATTTGATAGCCACTGGCAATCAATTTATGGGCAACATCTACTATCCCACTCTTGTCACAGGCCGATATCAGGGCTCGCTTATTCTTATCTATCTCTTCACCCATCAGCGCGCTATCTGCCCATTTCTAGAATTTTCAAAGGCGCTCCTTAATGAAAGCAGCGTCGCAATCCTATGAATTACGTGTCGCAGAGTCAAAGCGCAGGTCCTTTGCCTTTTCAGCGATGGTTGCGTCATCAACGCCCCGCTGACCTGCGATACTGGATAGCACATACTGCATAGTGAAGTTCTGTCTTTGGTCATCGACTAGATCTACTTGGAAGACAAACCCACCTTCGATGAGATCACATCGTCCTATCTCATAACTCCCTAGGTTCAATAGAGCGCTGTATTGGCCAGAGACGACTGAGGCAAACTCCTCTAAAGAAGCTCCAGAGCGAAACTGCTCAGAGGCAAAGCCATAAGTAGCCTTGATCTCAGAGTTACCAAAGGCATTGAATTGGCCAGTAATCCAAGCGCTGCCAGCAGAGATTTCTTCCTGGCTACATCCAGTTGCCTCAAGGCGAGTTTCATCATCTGGCTCTGGATTAGTCGAACACCTGGTGACCCCAAGAGATATCGCGATTAGCAGTCTTGCAGAGATGAGCAAGCTAAGAGCCATGGATGAAAGATGCTGCCGCTTCTCTTCTTTGGTATTTTGAAAAACTTCAGATCGTTGAACTGCTTAGGTCACTTGCGACTGGGCTATTAATTAGGATCGCTATGACGATGATTAGGATAATTAGAATTACGACTATCGAGGACCTCTTACCCACTCTCTGAGGAAGTCCCCCTATTTGACTATCTCGATCAGCGCTTAAGTCTTTCAAGACATTGGCGAAGTGAAATGCCACCCCAAGAAGTGATCCGGTTGCTAGTACCCATAGCGGTGGGTCCCTATCAACAGCATGGAAAATACTGGCAGGAAGGGCTGCGCAGGCGATGAAATAGGCAAGAGGTGAGATGATCTTGAACTTGAGATAGAAGTTATAGGCAATACCGCAGCCCACTCCGAGTAGGTAAACCGCTCCGCCCTTTAACCCGAGTGGCCCAAGTAAGTTTGCTATTACTGCGAAGGGAAGCAGGATAAATGTTGCTCGCTTAAGGCTTTCAATTCTTACTTTCCCGCTGACTAAAGGCTTGCTCATCCGATTATGCTTTAAATCATCTTGGTAGTCATAGATGTCATTGCTCCAGCCGATTAATAGCTGGCCAAGAAAGACGGTAAAGGCAATTGCATACGCCGGCCCTTCCCACCAGAGCATTGCAGCCAGAACAAATGAGATGGCAGTAATTAGCATCGTTGGGCCAAGGTGAGCAGCCCTGGCATATGCCGCGATTACTCTCATCTAGCAATGGTGACATGGAAGCGACCAAAAGCTGGCAAGATTCTCGGGAATTCCCCTATCTAGCAATTAAGGGAAAACTCTTCTAGCCAAAACTTCATCTGCCTTGGAGATAGCTACTCTGATAGGGTCCTAGCCATAGATTAGTTAGGTAGGTAGCTATGGATTCCTGGGTCTGGTTTGTGGTGGCTGGATTGCTCTTGGTTGCCGAGATGTTAGTTGTCCATCTCCTATTTGCATCCCTAGCACTTGCCGCCCTTGCTGCCGGAATCGGCAACTTACTCGGAGCATCTCTTGCTATCCAAGGAGTGGCCTTTGCTCTATTCGCTCTTATTTCTTTGGTAGGAATTCGCCCTATCGCCTTAAGACACATGAAGAAGCAGAGCTCCAATGCTTCAACAAATGTTGATGCCTTAGTTGGTGCAACTGCCTTGACTACTACTGACGTAGATCAATTAGGCGGTCAGGTGAAACTAAGCGGCGAGATCTGGAGCGCTCATACCTTGGGCGAGAAGATCTCAAGTGGTGAAAGGGTCCTAGTTGTTGCTATCGATGGTGCAACAGCCCGAGTAAGGAAAATCGAGGAGAGATAGCGATGTGGTATTCATATATCAGCGTAACGCTTCTAGTTCTTATCTTCGGAGTGATATTAGCTAGATCTATTCGAATAGTTCCCCAGGCAAATGCCGGAATTGTTGAGCGATTAGGCAGGTTTAACCGGGTGCTAGGAGCTGGTCTTGCGATCATCATCCCTTTTATTGATCGCTTGCGACCGCTCATTGATATGCGCGAGAGAGTTGTCTCTTTCCCCCCACAGCCTGTAATTACTGAAGATAACCTCGTGGTTTCAATTGATACGGTGATCTATTTCCAAGTGACCGACCCAAAGTCAGCAACCTATGAGATAGAGAACTTCATTCAGGGTATTGAGCAGTTAACGGTAACTACCCTGCGTAATGTTGTCGGTGGTCTTGACCTTGAGGCGGTATTAACTTCTCGTGACTCGATTAATGCAGCCCTCCGTGGGGTTCTAGATGATGCCACAGGAAAGTGGGGGGTTCGAGTCAATCGAGTTGAGCTCAAAGCTATCGATCCGCCTGCAAGCGTTCAGGAGTCTATGGAGAAGCAGATGCGTGCAGAGCGAGATAAGCGCGCAACAATTCTTACTGCCGAGGGCGAGAAGCAGAGTCAGATTCTCACCGCTGAAGGAGCTAGGCAGGCAGAGATTCTTCGAGCAGAAGGTGATGCTCAAGCCGCAGTCCTGCGCGCTAAAGGTGAGGCTGAAGCGATTGAAAAAGTCTTCAAGGCAATTCATGATGCAGATGCTGATGACCGCGTATTGGCCTATCAATATATTCAACAATTAAGGGAGATTGCCAATGGGCAAGCCAGCAAGATTTGGGTTATTCCAGCAGAGTTCTCTGGAGCTGCCCAAAAGATTGCTGAGGCATTTAAGGAGAAGGGTTAATCCCTACTTAAGAAAGTAGAGACCTTTGATGCTATCCCTG